>JAAUZB010000014.1 GCA_014804775.1 Roseburia sp.
CTCACCCGGCTCTCAATGCTATACATGGCAATATCCGATTTCCTTTCTGAATTTTCTTTCCATATAAGGATGCTTCGCGAACCGTCCTTATACGAAAAAACTTCAGCAGAATTTCTCCGCTGAAGTTTCTGAACAGGGCTACAAGGATTCGAACCTTGAAATGACGGAGTCAGAGTCCGTTGCCTTACCGTTTGGCGATAGCCCTATGTGCTGTCAACAAATGATATTATATAGGATAAGCTTATAAATTTCAAGTGTTTTTTTCAAAAATTTGAATTTTTTTATCAATTTCAGCAAATATGACCGTTTCTCCCCAGGAAATATCAGCTGTTCCGTTCGTCGCTTCCGTAATTTCCTTCTCAACTTTCTCCTGTTCCTCCACCGGGACCATGGCAATCAGCTCTACTTTTTCCGTGTATCTCGTGTCCATCAGTCTGATCCCGCTTTGGGCGATCAGGTATTGCAGCTTTCCAAGTCCGCTGTAGTCTGTCCCAACCGTCAATATCCTGCCCTGGCATTTGTCAATGATGACACTTGACGCCAGTCCCGCCAGCGTCGCCTTCTGATACGCGCGCACCAGACCTCCGGTCCCCAGAAGCACACCGCCAAAATAACGCGTCACGACAACCGCGACATCGTGAATATCCTCTCCGAGCAGGACGTCTAACATTGGTCTTCCCGCAGTCTGCGCCGGTTCTCCGTCATCCGAACATCTGCTGATCTCCTGACGCTCTCCTAACACGAAAGCAGAGCAGTTGTGTCTGGCATCCCAGTATTTCTTTTTCATCTCATTGATAAAGCTGACTGCCTCCTCCTCCGAGGCAACCGGACGCACCGTCGCAATAAAACGTGATTTCTTTTCTATGATTTCCCCTTCACCGCCGGAATATACTGTTTTCATCGGATCTCCTTTTTCTCATGTCTCAGTCTGTTTTGCACTATTACATTTTATCACAGTTTTTCCGAAAAAGCTATTTTGACAGCTGTCAATCGGCCTCTTTTCATTTTTTTCTTTATTCTCACCGCTTTCTTTGGTATAATATATGAATGATGTTTTTTTAATAATATATTTAAAAGGAGGCCTGTCATGAATTACGGAAAAAAACGTATCCGAAAGCGTGAGCAGGAGCTGATTTCCAAAAGTACTATGATCCGCAAAAAGTTTGTTGTAATCTTTTGCAAGGCTTTGCTTATATGCTTTTTCGCTGTTTGCATCGTAGGAGGCAGTTCGGCCCTTGGAGTGATCAAAGGCATTATTGACTCTGCTCCCACCATCAAAGATATTGATGTTGTTCCAACCGGCTTTCTCACTACCGTACTGGACTCCGAAGGCAATGAGATCGCGACGCTCGTCGCTTCCGGTTCCAACCGAAAAGCAGTGACAATCGACGAGATTCCGCTGGATTTACAGCATGCCTTTATTGCCATTGAGGATCAGAGATTTTATGAGCATAACGGCATTGACATAACCGGTATCATCCGTGCCGGAGTAAAAGGCGTTGCCTCTGGTAAATTCAAAGAGGGCGCCAGCACGATCACACAGCAGCTTTTGAAGAACAACGTGTTTACCGACTGGGTCTATGAGGAATCCTTAGCAGACAAATTTGAGCGTAAATTTCAGGAACAGTATCTTGCGATCCAACTAGAGAAAGCAGTAGACAAGGACTGGATTCTGGAAAATTATCTCAATACCATTAATCTCGGGCAGAATACCCTGGGTGTCGCAGTTGCCTCAGAGCGGTACTTCGGTAAAGATGTCTCAGACCTGACACTCTCTGAATGTGCAGTTCTTGCAGCGATCACCAAGAGTCCGACCGGTTTTAATCCGATCAGCCATCCGGAAAAAAACGCGGAGCGTCGCGAAAACGTGCTCAGCAACATGCTTGAGCAGGGATATATCACTCAGGCAGAATATGACGAAGCGATGGCCGACAACGTCTACGACCGTATTCAGATAGTCAACATTGAGTCCAAGGATGACAACATAAATTCTTACTTTGTAGATGAACTTACCGATCAGGTGATCAATGATCTGGTGGAGCTGAAGGGATACACCGAAACTCAGGCTCACATAGCTCTTTATCAGGGCGGTCTGACCATTGAATCCACACAGGATCCGGCTCTTCAAGCGATCTGCGACGAAGAGGTCAATAATCAGGATAATTATCCGACTGCTCCGAAGATATCCTTTTATTATCGGGTTTCCATCCAGTCAGCAGATGGCAGCATTGCAAATTACAGCCAGCAGACCATGCTTACCTACTATCAGAAAAAGACCAACAATAGGAACTACAGTATTAACTTTGCTTCTGAAGAAGCTGCCGCCGAGGCAATTGAACAGTATAAGGCTGATATTATGGTGGAGGGCGACACGATCGTTGAGGGAAGCGAAGTCTTAACCTACTCTCTTCAGCCGCAGGTCGCATTGACTCTGATCGACCAGACTACCGGGGATGTCAAGGCACTGGTAGGCGGACGCGGTGAAAAAACAGCCAGCAAAACCCTGAACCGTGCCACCAACACGCCACGGCAGCCTGGCTCCACGTTCAAGATTATTGCTGCCTATTCCGCTGCTCTGGATGCAGGCGGACTGACGCTTGCAGATGTACAAGACGATGCTCCGTACAATTATATCACCGGTGAACAGCAGCAGGTTCACAATTACGATAACAGATACCGCGGCTTCACCACACTGCGGGAAGCAATCACGCACTCTATCAATATCGTAACGGTCAAGACGATCGATGAGATCAGTCCTGGTCTCGGATATGACTATGTTATAAACTTCGGATTCACGACGTTAGATCCCGAAGAGCGCAGTCACTCAAGTATCGCACTGGGAGGTCTCTCCAACGGTGTCACTAATTTGGAGCTTACCGCGGCATATGCATGCATTGCAAACGGCGGAACATACATCAGGCCCAAATTTTACAACAGGATTCTCGATCACAACGGCAACGTATTGATCGACAATACCACGCCGGAATCCCACACGGTTTTAAAGGAGACCACCGCATGGCTTCTCACCGATGCGATGCAGGATGTTATGACCCAGGGAACCGGTACACCCGCATATTTCGGAAGTTCAATGCCACAGGCGGGCAAATCCGGCACCACGACCAGCAACCGCGATGCGCTTTTTGCCGGGTACACTCCGTATTATACCTGCGTCGTATGGGGCGGATATGACGACAACACACCCCAGTCAGGCAGCACAACTTCCTATCCGAAAAAAATCTGGAAGGCAGTCATGGGACGGGTTCATCAAGATCTTCCCTATAAGGATTTTGTACGTCCCAGCGGCATCACCACCGTCGCCGTCTGCAGTGAATCCGGAAAGCTGGCAATCGAAGGCGTATGCGATTCCGACCCCCGCGGTTCCCGTGTGTACACAGAATACTTTGCCGAAGGGTCACAGCCGACAGAGTATTGCGATCATCACATACGTGCCAATATCTGCAATCAGTCTGGCTGTATTGTCGGTTCCTATTGCCCGTCCGAGTCCTATCAGTCCGGTGTTTATATCATCGGCGGAACAGAAGGTACAGAAGACACGAATTTGCTGACAGATGCATTTTTGGCAAATCCGTGTACTTACCATAATGCATCCAACTCCACCTATCAGGGCAACTACACTGCTCCGGTTGTTCCGGGAGTCAGCACGGACCCCTATACATGGTCGGATCCGGGCATAGATCAGACTGTAACACCTCCGACAGATCCTGCGCAATCCGTGCAGCCTCCGGCAGATCCCCTTCCCGAGGACGGCGGAACCTGATATTGGCAACATATGATCTTGTGTGCAACAAAAAACGGACAACACGCTTCGCGAGTTGTCCGTTTTTTATTATACTGTCATCCCGCGGATCTTCGCCGTTGCATTTTCCGCGCTCTGCAGCTTTGTCCTCAATTCCTGCTCTTTTCCGCAGCAGAGTATCACTACATCCCTCTCCAGCTCCCAGAGCCTTTTCTTGCCCTCCCCGTCCAGTTTATGGGTATAATTTTTAACCGATTGCTTCAAAAGTCTCTGCATATATCCGGCCATTTCCCGGCGTCCCGTCTCCTGTGCCTGCATTTTCTGACTGATCGTTGCAATTTCCTTCTTTATAGGGCGCAGTCTCTGTTCATGCTCATCTTCCTGATTCTTGACGAGCACTCCATGATACTCATAGGCCTCCTCAAGCGCCTCCCAAAACACCGTCTGGAAATCTACCGGCCGCAGAAATACCCGAAATACATCCCGCTTATTCATCACAAACTGCAGCTGTGCCGGACTGATCGTTGTTGTATAAACAATACAAACCGTGTGCGGAAAAGTCTTGTTGATGTAGGTAAGCAGCTGCTCCCCATTGTATCCGTCCAAGGATAATCCCGTCACAACAACATCGTATCTTTTCTTCTTCAGCAGCAAAGCTGCGTCTGTCCCATTCAGTGCTACGTCAATTGCAATATCCTTATCCTTTGTTGCGTCCAAAAACTCCCTGCAGATATCCGGGTATCTGCTGACAAATAAAAGATTTCGATCCATATTCTGCCCCTCCCCCTTTTTTTATTATAATGAATCGGCAGACTTGTGTCAAATCACGTGTTCACAATTTATTCATTTAAGCTTTAAAAATCTTTCATTCTGTAAACACGAAATCTTCATTTCTGTGTCATATACTAAATACGTACAAGAGATAGTTTCCAGTAATTCGTTACTATTTGCATAAACTTTTTCATAAGCTGCCAGGTGGTTTATCCACCTGGCAATCCTCCTTTTTAAGGAGGATTATAATATTCAGTACAGGTCGAAGCACTGGCTGCTGAGACCGTAAGAACATGATTCAGGGGTGCAAAATCCCATCGTCATAGACGATTTTCAATGGATTTTGCATCGTAACTGTGAAGGTACTGAATAGTTACGAAAATTTTATACTTCAAAAATCATATCCCCATATGACGGCATTGGCCACATAGATTTATCTACAAGCATCTCCAGCCTGTCAACCGGCGTTCTCAAAGCACCCATAGCAGTTGTCACTTCATCCCTATAAAATACAGCCTGTTCTCTGCCTTCTTTTATTTTGCGGCCTTCGCAAGTAACCTCTTCCAGTTTCGCAAGCGCTTCCTTTGTCTTGACAAGCAGGGTAGATACTTCCTTTAAAATATCCGTCTGCACGCTCACATCCGCATCACATGCAGTTCTTACGGAAGAAATTGACTCCGCCAATACCGTTGTATATCTGATGACAGCCGGAATGATCTGTTTGGTTGCGATATCGATCATTGCCTTTGCTTCAATATTGATCTCTTTCGCATATGTTTCATACTCGATTTCCACGCGGGAATCCAATTCTGCTTTCGTAAATACTCCGAATTTCTCAAACAGCTTAACTGCTTTATCTGTATTCAGCGCCGGGATCGCATCTACCATAGAATTAATATTTGGCAATCCGCGTTTCTCCGCTTCTGCGACCCATTCATCAGAATATCCGTCTCCGTTAAATACGATTCTCTGATGTTCCGTCGCATATTTCTTGATCAGATTATGTACTGCGAGATCAAAATCTTCTGCCGCCTCCAAAATATCGCATGCCTCAGCAAATGCCTCAGCAACAATAGTATTCAGCACAATATTGGGCTGCGCAATGGAATCCTGTGAACCTACCATACGGAATTCAAATTTATTGCCGGTAAATGCAAACGGTGACGTTCTGTTTCGGTCAGTTGCATCTTTCATAAAATCGGGAAGCGTCTTCACGCCGGTTTCCAATTTCGTACCTGCAATACTGTGAGTTGCCTCACCCGTACTGATCAACTGCGTCAGCACATCTTCGAGCTGTTCTCCAAGAAAGATAGAAATAATTGCCGGAGGCGCCTCGTTTGCACCTAATCTGTGATCATTTCCCACATCGGCAGCCGCTTCTCTCAGCAGATCGGCATGTGTATCCACCGCTTTCAGAACACAGGTCAGCACCAGCAGGAACTGTATGTTTTCATGCGGCGTCTTGCCCGGGTCGAGCAGATTGATACCGTCATCCGTCGTAACAGACCAGTTATTATGCTTGCCGGAGCCGTTGACTCCCGCAAACGGCTTTTCGTGCAGCAGGCACTGTAACCCGTGACGTCCCGCCACCTTCTTTAAGGTTTCCATCACAAGCTGATTATGGTCAACCGCAATATTTGCCTCCGCATAAATAGGAGCAAGTTCGTGCTGTGCAGGAGCGACCTCATTATGCTGTGTCTTTGCAGACACCCCAAGCTTCCAGAGCTCCTTGTTGACATCTTTCATAAACGACGCGATCCTCTCCCGGATCGCTCCAAAATAGTGATCGTCCATTTCCTGACCCTTCGGAGGCATCGCACCGAACAGTGTACGTCCCGTAAAGATCAGGTCTTTTCTCTGAAGGTATTTTTCTCTGTCAACCAGAAAATACTCCTGCTCCGGTCCGACGGAAGGTGTTGCCTTCTTAGAGGTCGTGTTGCCGAATAACCTCAAAATACGAAGCGACTGTTCGTTGATCGCTTCCATAGAACGAAGCAGCGGCGTCTTCTGATCCAGCGCTTCGCCTGTGTAAGAACAAAATGCCGTCGGAATGCAGAGTGTAGCCCCTGCCGCATCCTGTCTGACAAATGCCGGCGAGGTACAATCCCATGCCGTATAACCTCTTGCCTCAAAAGTCGCCCTCAGACCTCCAGAGGGAAAAGAAGATGCATCCGGCTCACCTTTGATCAATTCCTTTCCAGAGAAGCTCATCAAAACCTTTCCGTTAGACATGGGAGCCGTAATAAAGGAGTCATGTTTCTCTGCCGTCACTCCTGTCAGCGGCTGAAACCAGTGCGTATAGTGCGTTGCACCCTTCTCGATCGCCCACTCCTTCATCTCATGCGCAACGACATCTGCTGTCTCGAGATCCAGCTCGCGCCCTGCCTCCATGACCTCATGAAGCTTCTTATAAACCTTTTTGGGCAAGCGCTCCTGCATGACTGCATCGTTAAATACATTCTCGCCAAAAATATCCGCCACATTAAAATATCCAGTTTCCATTATTTTCTTACATCCTTTCCTAGCATCAAATCAGGGCATTCCAAAGCCATTGGAACACCCTGATTGTCTCTTGCGTTGCCTTCTTATATTATTCAGCTTTGCCAACGGAACCGAACAACTCCATTTTCTCTTTTACAGTTGCTCTGATTGCATCTGCGCCCGGAGCCAAAAGTTTACGCGGGTCAAAGCCCTTTCCTTCCAAATCTTTTCCTGCCTCAACATATTTACGTGTTGCATCTGCGAAAGATAACTGGCACTCTGTGTTTACATTGATCTTAGCCACTCCGAGAGAAATTGCTTTTTTGATCATATCCTCAGGAATACCTGTACCACCGTGAAGTACCAACGGCATGGTTCCTGTCTTCTCCTGAACTGCTGCCAATGTCTCAAAGCTAAGACCTGCCCAGTTTTCCGGATATTTACCGTGAATGTTGCCGATTCCTGCTGCAAGCATGTCAACACCAAGATCTGCAATCTTCTTGCACTCGTCCGGATCTGCACACTCGCCCATTCCTACTACGCCGTCTTCCTCTCCGCCGATGGAGCCCACCTCTGCCTCGATCGACATTCCCATTGCATGTGCAACGGATACCAGCTCTTTTGTCTTGGCAACGTTCTCCTCGATCGGATAGTGAGAACCGTCAAACATAATCGATGTAAATCCTGCTTTGATGCATTTATAGCATCCTTCATATGTTCCGTGATCCAGATGCAGCGCAACCGGAACAGTGATTCCAAGTTCCTCATCCATTGCCTTAACCATGGCTGCAACCGTTTTGAAGCCCGTCATGTATTTCCCGGCGCCTTCCGACACGCCTAAGATGACCGGAGATTTTAACTCTTCTGCCGTAAGAAGAACTGATTTGGTCCATTCAAGATTGTTGATATTGAACTGGCCCACTGCGTAATGACCGGCTTTTGCTTTGTCTAACATTTCTTTTGCAGATACTAACATACTTCATTCCTCCATGAATAATATTGGATTGTCAGGTACGACAACATCTTTGCTCTAACGGTATTATATATTACTTTGTGTAAAAAATAAAGATTTTTTTATTGTGTTGTATCCTCGATGTTCTGTTGTGGCTCCTCAACCATGATCTCAACGGATCGGTACAGATTCTCCACCACAGTCTCCGTGTGTTCGCCGCCGAATTCTCCGTCCAGCGTCCATGGGATAGCCGTCTCTGATTTAAACTTTACCCTGGCGGTTTTAAAGGAGTAGACCATTTCCGTATCATCCACCAGCTTAATCAAAGATGCGATNATTTCATTCAGTTCTATCGGATTATGCGGTTTNTTGATCAGCGTCACTTCAAACGCTCCGTCATCNANNAAGACATCNTTGCCCGTCATNCCTTTAAATCCCCCGACAGAAGTGGAATTGGTGATCATTCCGAAAATGAATTCATCCTGTATCCTGATATTATCGTATTCCACCTGTATCAGGTAGGAAGGGATATCGTGCAAACGTTTTACTCCCTCCAGAATATAGGCGGCATGTCCTAAAACATTTTTCCACTCCTGACTGGTCGTATAGGAAACCTCAGTAAACAGCCCGAATGCCGCGACATAGACAAAATAATCCTCATTGAACGCTCCAATGTCGCAGGCAAAGGGCAGTCCATGAACCGCACTTACTGCAGCTTTTACCATGTCTTTCGGAATTCCTAAGGATGTGGCAAAATCGTTTGTGCTGCCCGCAGGAATATAACCAAGCGGTACTTTTTTCGTGCAGTGCATCATGCCTGTCACCACTTCGTCGAGCGTACCGTCACCGCCGCTGCACACCACAAGATCGTATTCTCCGTCACACACTTCCACCTTATGTGTGGCGTCTTCCTGTCCCTGCGTCGAATAAACGGTAACATCGTAGTCTGCTTTCACCATGACATCCACGATATCTGCCAGCAAACCTTTTATTTGAGCTTTTCCTGAATGAGGATTAAAAATAAATAATAGTTTTTTCTTCCTGTCCATAAAATACATTCACCTTACTTGCTAGACGCGCAGATTCTCTGCGATCTCACCGATTTTGCGCAGCCTGTGATTGACCCCTGATTTTCCCACCGGCGGGTTGAGGTATGTGCCCAATTCCCCCAGCGGAGCATCGGGATGCTCCAGACGCAGCAGTGCAATCTCCTTGAGATTATCCGGCAGACTGTCCAGTCCGGCATTCTCTCTGATATACTCAATATCGTTCAGCTGTTTGACCGCAGCGTTTACCGTCTTGCTGATATTGGCCGTCTCACAGTTCACCTTGCGGTTTACCGAATTGCGCATCTCCTTTAAAATCCTGACATTCTCCAAATTCATCAGCGCCACATGCGCTCCCATGATATTGAGAATATCTACGATCTGCGCCCCCTCTTTCAAATATACAACACGGTTCTTTTTTCTCAGCACTATTTTGGCATCCATCTCAAAGCTGTTTATGATTTCCTGCAGCTGCCTTGCCTGCGCATGGCTTCTACACACAATTTCAAAATGATATGATTTATTCGGATCGCTGATGGAACCCGCTGCCAAAAATGCACCGCGGATAAACGCACGTTTGCAGCAATTCTGCTGCAACAGGATTCCGCTCACTGTCTCCGTCACAGCACGCCGGCAAGACACCGGATCCCACATCTTGACTGCCTCTAGCAGCCATTTTTCCTGTTTCGCCCCGGAAGTATACGGAATATGGAATATGTTTTCCGTCAAAAGTTCATATTTTCCTGTCAATAAATGATTGTCCGACTCGTCTGCAAATGACTTTCCTTCAAACGCGATCAGCGCCGCCAGCTCTGCAATCTGGCAGTGTCTGCTCTTTCCCAGGTGTCTCGCCAGTTCTTCCTTTACTTCGCTTGAAAATGACATTCTTCCTAATCCCTATTTCCCTCTCAACGCATCTTTTCCGATATCTCTGTGTTCTATTTTCAGACCGTACTCTTTATTCGCCGACATCATTCGGTATATTTCATTTGCGAGCGTGACAGACCGGTGCTTTCCGCCGGTACAGCCAACGGAAATAACCAGCTGATTCTTGCCCTCCGCAATATAATTGGGTATCAAAAAACTTAAGAGCGCATCCATCTTCTCCAAAAATTCGGAAGCCTCCGGAAACTGCATCACATAATCCCGTATCTCACTGTCATTGCCNGTCTTGGACCGGAGTCCCTCCACATAATACGGATTCGGTAAAAACCTGACGTCAAAGACCAGATCCGAGTCCGCCGGGATTCCGTACTTGAACCCGAAAGACAAAACAGTGATAAACAAGTTCTTATAATCCTGATTCTTTAAAAAGATTTTGTCCAGCTCTGCTTTCAACTCTCTGGTCAATAGCTGGCTGGTGTCTATGATGTAGTTCGCCTGCTCTTTTAGGAATGAAAGCCGCTTTCTCTCCTCACAGATTCCCTTGTCCACGCGTTCGTCCAACGCAAGCGGATGGCTCCTTCTTGTCTCCTTATACCGCTTTACCAACACCGTATCGTCNGCATCCAAAAAGAGGATCTCATATGTAGCCCCTGTCTTTTTGATCCGCTCAAGCACACTCCGCATCTCNTCCAATGCCTGTCCGCTTCGNATATCAATGCCTACTGCCACCTTCTGCAATTCCGCGTTCTGCTGCATATCCGATAACTCTACAAATTTCTCTAACAGCGGGATCGGCAGATTATCGACACAGTAAAACCCTATGTCCTCCATCATCTTAATTGCTGTGCTCTTGCCCGCTCCGGACATTCCTGTCAGTATCACAATCTTCATTCAGCTCACCTCGTCATTCAAAGCTTCCCAAGAACTTTACTTCCGGCTCCAGACTTACGCCAAACTGCCGCTGCACTTCATCGGAGACATCCTTCATCAGGCGGCGGATATCGCCGGCTGTGGCATTGCCTCTGTTGATGACAAAACCGCAGTGCTTTTCCGAAACCTGCGCTCCGCCCACCTGGTATCCCCGAAGTCCGGCATCCATGATGAGCTTCCCGGCGTAATATCCTTCCGGTCTTTTGAACGTGCTTCCTGCACTGGGATATTCCAGCGGCTGCTTTTCACGGCGCATCTCGCCAAGCTCCGTCATGCGTTCTCTGATCTTATTCCGATCCGCAGGGACCAGCTTAAGACGGCTCTGTATTACTGTGTATCCATGCTCCGGGATGCAGCTTCTGCGATACCCGAACTCCATCTGCTCTGCCGTGAGCACCTTTTTTGTCCCCTCCCGGTCAAGCACCGTGACCGATTCCACAATGTCTTTCATCTCACCGCCATAAGCGCCTGCGTTCATCACCACAGCGCCGCCGATACTTCCCGGAATTCCTGCTGCAAACTCCATACCGGTCAGACCGTGATCTGCTGCGAAATTTGCAACTCTGGACAAAAGCGCTCCGGCTTCT
The DNA here is from genome assembly GCA_014804775.1 of Roseburia sp. Lineage (GTDB taxonomy): Bacteria > Bacillota > Clostridia > Lachnospirales > Lachnospiraceae > Roseburia. The sequence goes on from JAAUZB010000014.1 coordinate 11,410, forward strand.
GCGAGAATATAATCTCCCTCTAAAGTGACTGTCTCCATGGCTTTTGACAGTTCAATGACAACTCCCCGGATTCCTCCGTCACCCACAAGAAGATTGCTTCCATTCCCCACAACACAGTAAGGGATCTCACAGTCCCTGCACAGCCGTATCAACTGCGGAAGCTCTGAGTACGCGGGGCAGACGAGCACATCTGCCGGACCGCCTACCCGAAAGGTCGTATGTCTGCTCATGGGTTCCGCCTCATAAATCCGTTCTGCACCCACGACTTCACGTAATTTTTCCAAAAAATCCCGTCTCACACTATTCCTCCATGCCGAAGCATTTTCTACAGCGTACACTATTCCTTTAAGAATGCAACATATCCCCGGTACGCCTCATACAAATCCACTTTGCTGATGATCTCCCACGGTGCATGCATATTCAGCACTGCCACACCGCTGTCGATAACGCTCATCCCGTAATTTGCAAGAATATATGCGATGGTTCCGCCGCCGCCCTGGTCAACCTTGCCCAGCTCCGCGGTCTGGTAGCACACCTCATTCTCATCCATGATCCTGCGCAGTGTTCCGATATACTCCGCATTGGCGTCATTGGAACCGGACTTGCCTCTGGAACCGGTATATTTATTGAACACTAACCCTCTTCCAAAATATGCGGCATTCCGCTTGGTCATGACTGACGGGAAATTAGGGTCATAGGCTGCCGACACATCAGAAGAAAGAACTCTTGAATTTGACAGTGCCCGTCTCAGTTTAAGCTCCGAATAGTCCTGTGTCAGATTCATTATCTCCGCAGCCGTATTTTCAAAGAAACGTGACTGCATGCCGCTTGCTCCCACACTTCCGATCTCCTCTTTGTCAACCAGGAGACATACACAGGTATATTTGGGTTTCTTTAATTCCAGCATTGCCTCAAAAGACGGATAGGCACATACCCTGTCGTCATGCCCGTAACCCATGATCATGCTCCGGTCAAAACCGTAGTCCCTTGCATCTCCCGCCGGCACGACTTCAATCTCNGCNGAAAGNAAATCCTCTTCCTCTATACCATATTCCTGCTCCAGAATTTTCATGATATTGGCTTTTACTTTTTCCTTGACCGAATTCTTTTCTTCTCCNTCCTTNGGNANATCCGGGATGCTTCCGATNATCAGATCCAGATTCTCACCNTCAATGACTTTGGATGCCTTCTTTTCCATCTGCTCTGCGGAAAGNTGAANCAGAAGGTCGCTCACGCCAAATACNGGGTCCCCCGGNTTGNCGCCTATATTGACCTGNACNAGTGTGCCGTCTTTNTTGGCGATCACTCCGTGNAGCGCAAGGGGAAGCGCCACCCACTGATATTTCTTAATGCCGCCGTAATAATGTGTATCCAGCATTGCAAAATCNGTATCCTCATACAGCGGNTCCTGTTTCAGATCCATNCGCGGNGAATCAATATGNGCGCCCAGAATNTTCATTCCCTGCTCCATACTCTTCTTGCCGATGACAAAGANNGCAAGGCTCTTTCCCATANTGTCAGCGTAGATCCTGTCTCCCGCTTCCAGTTTNCTTCCCTTNTCGATTGCCTCGTCCAGACTGATAAATCCNGCTTTNCTGGCTTTNCGNATNAAAGNTGCAACGCATTCGCGTTCCGTCTTGCATTCCGAAATAAACNTGCGGTATTCTTCCGCAAACTTATATACNGNGTCTCTCTTTTTTCCCTGTGGATATTTTTCCCATGCATTCTGTCGTTCCATTGTGTTATCTATGCTCCTTTACTCTTCATCTTCATTAGANGGTTTTGTCAAATTGCGCTGCACACGGCGATAGAGCTCCTGTGCCGCATTGTAACCCATCTTTTTCTGTCTGTGATTGACTGCTGCCGCCTCACAGATCACTGCCAGATTACGTCCCGGGCGAATCGGCAGAGAATGGCAGACTACTTTGTTNCCAAGCAGTTCCGTGTATTCCTCCTCTAATCCGAGNCGGTCATACTCATTGTCCTTTTTCCAATCCTCCAGCTTAACCACCAGATCGATCTGCTGCTTCTCTTTGACNCACTCCACACCGAACAGTGTCTTCACATCGATGATNCCGATGCCGCGAAGCTCTATAAAATACCGCGTCACATCCGGCGACGTNCCGATCAGCNTATGCTCGTTGATCTTGCGGATCTCCACCACATCATCCGTGACCAGACGGTGTCCGCGGCGCACNANNTCCAGTGCAGCCTCGCTCTTTCCGATACCGCTCTCNCCCATGAGAAGCAGTCCCTCTCCGTAGACATCCACCAACACACCGTGAATGGTGATGCAGGGGGCAAGCTGCTCGCTCAGACAGTAGATCAGTTCCGCCATAAACTCGGACGTACTGCGCTTTGTCCCCAGCACCGGCACATCGTTCTCCTCGGCAAGNCTGCAGAACAGTTCATCCGGCTGCAGATCNCGNCAGAAGATCACACACGGAATATCATATGCCANAAAAGCCCGGTAAACTTCTTCCTTCTTCTTCTCGTCTGCCTGCTGAAGATAAGTATATTCNACCGTTCCAATGATCTGTACCCGCGTCCCGTCAAAATGCTCAAAGTAGCCNCTCAGCTGCAGGGCAGGNCTGTTGACGTCGCTGACCATNATCCGGTGCCCTTTCAGGTTCATGTCCGGCAGAAAACTGTACAGGTCCATGATCTGAACTACCTTTGCCACACTCACTCCACTCATAATANTACCCATNCCTTTCCCGTACTTATTTTACGTTNAATATATCACAAACGTATAGAATCTTCAACACGGAAGCTTANCCGTGAAAAAACNGNTACACCNCCNGTGCNGCCTGCGCATTCATCGTCTCCGTATCCGCCAGATCTTCCTCCCCNGCAAGCTTAATGGCTTCCAGCGACTGATATTTTCTCATCAGTGCCTTTCTCCTTGCAGGTCCGATNCCNGGAATNTCATCCAGNACGGAATGNACCTGCTCNTTGCTNCTCAAAGAGCGGTGATATTCNATCGCNAAACGGTGNGCCTCATCCTGAATTCTTGTGATCAGTTTAAAACCTTCGCTGCTTCGGTCAATNGGNATTTCTACATTATCATAGTATAACCCGCGTGTGCGGTGATTATCATCCTTTACCATACCGCAGACCGGAATATTCANATGCAGTTCATCCAGNACCTTTAATGCTATATTGACCTGTCCCCGTCCNCCATCCATCATGATCAGATCNGGAAACCTTGTAAAGCTTCCNTANTCTCCGGACAGATCNTTTTCCTTCAGCTCNGCCTGCTCTNTCATTCCATGTGTAAACCGTCTGGTCAGCACCTCATGCATGGAGGCGTAATCATCCGGTCCNTTCACTGTGCGCAGCTTAAATTTACGGTAATCGCTCCGTTTGGGTTTTCCCTTTTCGTACACGATCATNGAACCGACTGTCTCAAAGCCGTTGATGTTAGAAATATCGTANGCTTCCACNCGCTGTAAGCCTTCCATATTCANAAGCTTTTCTATTTCCTTTAATGCTCCTATCGTGCGTCCCTCTTCNCGCTTGATCTTCTCCCTGTCGGAGGACAGCACCAGCTCCGCGTTCTTCTGCGCCAGNTCCACCAGCTTTTCCTTCATTCCCTTCTGCGGAATGCGGATATATACTTTGCTCCCNCTCTTTGCCGCCAGCCANTCCGCCAGNACCTCATGCTCCTCGACCTCCTCCGGCANCATGATCTCTTTCGGTATGAACGGCGTCCCGGAATAGAATTGCTTGATAAATGTGGATAATATCTGGCTCCGCGTATCCTCCGTGCCAATTCTCACGTAAAAATGGTCTCTTCCGATCAGTTTNCCGTCCCTCACAAAGAAAACCTGTACCACGGCATCCCTGTCGTCTGCTGCAAGNGCAATGATGTCCTTGTCCTCACCGTCCGCATGCGTGATCTTCTGTTTCTGGGCAATCTGCTTCACACTGCCAAGAAGTTCACGGTATTCNATCGCNTTTTCAAATTCCAGNTGTTCCGATGCCTCCTGCATTTTTTCTTCCAGAGACCGNATCACGGGNCCGTAATTTCCGTTCANAAATTCGACCGCCGCNTCCACACGTTTTCTGTATGCNTCTCTGTCAATATATCCCTGACACGGTCCCATNCANTGATGAATATGGTAATTCAGACACGGGCGCTCTTTTCCGATATCCCTTGGCANNGCCCGNTTGCAGGTGCGGAGATGATAGAGCTTATTGATCAGCTCGATCGTATCCTTCACCGCGCCGGCACTGGTGTAGGGTCCGAAGTACCGGCTTTTATCTTTCTTCTGCTGGCGCGAAAAAAGGACTCTCGGAAAATCCTCTCCAAGAGTCACCCTGATGTAAGGGTATGTCTTATCATCCCGCAGCATCGTATTGTATTTGGGGCAATGCTCTTTGATGAGATTACATTCAAGCACCAGNGCTTCCAGTTCCGANTCCGTAATGATATATTCAAAACGCACAATCTGTTTTACCATCTGTGCTTTTTTGATCCCCTCANTGTGNCTCGNCNGGAAGTACTNATGCACCCGCTTGCNCAGNCNCAATGCCTTTCCGATATAGATGATCGCATCCCGCTTGTCATGCATAATGTATACTCCCGGCTGATCCGGAAGCTTCTTCAATTCTTCTGCAATATCAAACATTATTCACCGTCATGATATGTCACTGTGTTATCGTCAATTGTTCTGTCTATAAAGTTCCCCTTCGAGGTATCTTCACTCTGGTCCGCGGCAGATTCCCCCTGCGCCTGCAAGCCCTGACGCGCCTCCTCGGCCTGCTCAAAGAAAGTTTTCTTTCCTTCCTCTTCCTCCGGTTCCGGGATTCCCTTCAATTCACGGAATATTTTCATAAATTCCTTGCCGGTGATCGTTTCATGCTCATACAGATAATCCGCAATCTTATCGAGCACCTCCCGGTTTTCGATCAAAAGCTTTCTCGCTTCGTCATAGCATGCATTGATAATGGAGAGAACCTCCCGGTCGATCTGTGCCGCAGTCTTCTCACCGCAGATCAGTCCCGCGCGGTGATCTAAGTACTGATTCTCTGTGGTAGCCAGACACATCATACCGAATCTGTCCGACATACCGTACTGTGTCACCATTGCCCGCGCAATCGCAGTAGCATTTTCGATATCATTGGCAGCTCCGCTGGTCGCAGAGTCAAATACAAGCATTTCAGCGGCGCGTCCTGCCATATAGGTTGTGATCTTGGCAATAAGCTCCTCCTTGGTCTGCAGAAACTTCTCTTCCTCCGGTGTCTGCAGGGTATATCCCAAAGCTCCCATCGTACGGGGAACGATCGTGATCTTCTGAACCGGCTCGGTATTTTTCTGTAACGCCGTCACGATCGCATGACCCACTTCATGATAAGAAACGATCTTGCGCTCCTTNTCGCTCATGANGCGGTCCTTTTTCTCTTTGCCTCCCACNGCCACAAGNTCAAATGCNTCAAACANNTCNGACTGGTTGACAAACTTCCGTCCGTTCTTCACTGCGTTGATCGCTGCCTCGTTGATCATATTTGCAAGGTCCGAACCTACCAGCCCCGCCGCAGCCANTGCAAGTGCGTCCAGNTCTACNGTCTCATCCATCATAACNTCCTTGGAGTGCACCNTCAAAGTCTCCAAACGTCCCTTCAGATCCGGCTTATCAACAATGATCCTCCGGTCAAAACGTCCCGGGCGCAGCAGCGCTTTGTCTAAGACCTCCGGGCGGTTCGTNGCCGCCAGGATCAGAAGCCCCTTGGAAGTATCAAATCCGTCCATCTCGGCCAACAGCTGGTTTAATGTCTGCTCGCGCTCATCATTGCCGCCGTATCTGCTGTCNCTGCTTTTACCGATGGCATCTATCTCGTCGATAAAGATGATACACGGTGCCTGCTTCTGTGCTTCCTTGAACAGNTCACGCACACGGGANGCNCCGACNCCCACNAACATCTCTACAAAGTCAGANCCGGCAAGNGAGAAGAACGGNACCTTGGCTTCTCCCGCCACCGCCTTTGCCAAAAGCGTTTTTCCGGTACCCGGAGGTCCGACAAGAAGCGCGCCCTTCGGAAGCTTTGCGCCAATATCCCGATACTTTGCCGGATTGTGCAAAAAGTCCACAACCTCCTGCAGGGACTCCTTTGCCTCATCCTGTCCCGCCACGTCTTTAAAGGTTACGCCGGTCTGTTTCTCAACATATATTTTCGCAGTGCTCTTACCGACTCCCATTGCACCGCCGCCCATCCTGCGCATCACAATGCCAAAGACGATCCAGAGCAGTACAAGCGGTATCAGATAGCTTAAAATACTGTAAATCCATGTAGAGGTATTGTCCGGTATGGCACCGTATATCTCCACACCCTTTTCCTTTAACAGCGGGATCAAATCCTCATCTGCCACGCGCCCGCAGTAATAGGACGTCTGCTGGTAGGGCGTCTTCTTTTCGGAAGCTAACGTGATCTCTATCTCGTAAGAGCTGATCTCGACAGATTCCACGCTCTTGCCCTTCCATTCCCCTTCTCCGTTGACCATCTGCAGAAATTCGGAGTAGGAAACCTCCTGGGAACTCATCTGGCTNAAGTGATTCGTCACCAGCGTCATCACAAACAGTGCCACAAGGGAAATCAAGATGAACGCCATGACNATCTGACCGTTGCGGTTNTCTTTGCCTCCATTATTGCCTCCGTTGCCGCCGCCATTGCCTCCGCCGGAATTATTNCCGTTATTGTAATTATTATTTGGTCCCTGATTATCCATANTAGCTCAATCTAATCCTTTCTCGACAGCCGNGCTGTCTACAGCCGGCTGATCTCTTCTTCCTCAAATTATGGGGATTTTTGCAAATTTCTACTATATTATATTGAAAATATACGTCAAAAGCAATATGCAGTTCGTAAACTTTTCTTTGCCATTCTAAATATTTTATAAAATTTTGCTGGATTTTAACAGGGCATCGTTGTATACTAAACTAGTTATGATATGAGATTCAAACAACTTTACTTTATACTATATGAAGGAGGAAAANCTATGCCTGTAAAGTATGTCTTTGTCACCGGCGGTGTTGTTTCCGGTCTTGGCAAGGGTATCACGGCAGCTTCTCTTGGAAGACTTTTGAAGGCCCGCGGATACAAAGTAACCATCCAGAAATTCGACCCCTATATCAATATNGATCCCGGCACCATGAATCCGATCCAGCACGGTGAAGTTTTTGTAACCGATGACGGTGCNGAAACTGATTTGGACTTAGGGCATTACGAGCGCTTCATTGACGAGAGTCTGACAAAAAATTCCAACGTCACTACCGGTAAAGTATACTGGACAGTCCTGCAGAAAGAGCGCCGCGGTGACTTCGGCGGGGGCACCGTTCAGGTCATTCCTCANATTACAAATGAGATCAAAAGCCGCTTTTANCGCAATTTCACCTCCGAGGAGACNCATATTGCGATCATCGAAGTNGGNGGAACGGTCGGCGATATCGAAAGTCAGCCGTTTCTGGAAGCCATCCGGCAGTTCCANCATGAGGTAGGNCATGAAAACGCGATCCTGATNCATGTAACNCTCATCCCTTATCTNAANGCTTCCGGTGAATTAAAGACGAANCCCACCCAGTCAAGCGTGAAAGAGCTGCAGGGAATGGGTTTACAGCCCGATATCATCGTCTGCCGTTCNGAGCATGAGNTNGACCAGANTATAAAGGATAANATCGCTCTGTTCTGTAATGTTCCNTGTGGACATGTGCTCCAGAATCTGGATGTAGAATATCTGTATGAAGCGCCGCTTGCCATGGAAAAGGAAAATCTTGCCAAGGTTGCCTGCGAGTCTCTCCATTTAGAATGCCCGGAACCGGATTTAAAAGACTGGGAAGCNATGGTAGACGCACTNCGCCATCCCAACAAAGAAGTAACGNTCGCATTAGTCGGCAAATATACTGCGCTTCATGACGCATATATCTCCGTTGTGGAAGCGNTAAANCACGGCGGTATNGCNGGGCGCGCCACCGTTCATATCAANTGGGTNGATTCTGAAGATGTGACGGAAGAAAATATTTCCGANATTNTGTCAGACGTGTCCGGAGTTCTTGTTCCGGGCGGNTTCGGNTCCCGCGGNGTNGAGGGNATGATNCTGGCNGCCAACTATGCAAGAGAACACNATATTCCTTATCTNGGACTTTGTCTCGGNATGCAGGTTGCCATCATTGANTTTGCAAGACATGTATGCGGCTANCGTGATGCCAACAGTGCAGAACTTGATCCGAATACGACCCATCCCGTGATCGCGTTGATGCCTGATCAGAACGGAGTGGAAGATATCGGCGGAACCTTAAGNCTTGGCTCTTATCCCTGTCTTTTGGACAANTCCTCCAAGGCTTACGANGTGTACNGTGCGGAGCAGATTGATGAACGGCACCGCCATCGCTACGAAGTCAACAATGATTTCCGCGCTGCCCTGACAGAACACGGNCTGAANCTGTGCGGAACNTCTCCCGACGGCAGGATCGTCGANATGGTTGAGATTCCCGGTCATCCGTGGTTCATCGCNACACAGGCTCATCCGGAATTGAAATCAAGACCGAACCGGCCGCATCCNCTGTTCCGTGGATTTGTGGAAGCAGCGATTGAAGCGGCAAAAAAATAATNTTACATCTGATGNCGGACGANGGCATATTCGTCATCCGGCTGGTAACAGGGGCATTCTTTGTAATGCCCCTGCATTAGTCTGGCGGCATCGTCCTCATCCATGTAAGCTTCGCAGTAGTAAGCCTCATCCTCTTCATCGTACACATTATATACACAGGTATCACAGTTTGATTTTGACATATCTATTCCTCTTTTCATTAGATATTACACGAAGCCGTTTATTCTTTTACTTGAAGCATTCCAAGCGGTTTTTTTGCACTGACGACCACCGCTCCACATAATACACCAATCAGGCTTCCTGCAAGATACAAACCTGCCACAATCATATTCNGCGTCGCACTACCATCCGCTTTAAATAATACGCCCGTCATAAGCATTCCGGCCAAAAGTCCTGTCAGCGATAAAACCATCTGCTCCATGATCAACATAAGGCATACATGGCCTCTGGTATTTCCCAATACACGCAGTATGGCAGCTTCCCTCGTTCTCTGAAACAGCAGCAGAAAAGAAAATCCGGCAGCGATGAACGTTGCAACTGCCAGCATCACAGGATAAAGCGTCTGCATAAAATGGATATTTTTCTCAAGAGGCTCAACAACCTGACGCAGTTCTCCGTCCCATATCAGATAAGATAATTTTAGTATTCCAGCCCTATGAGCCAAAACAGTTTCCTCCATCAGTTGCCGAAAGCTGTCCAACTCCCGATTTCTATCTGTGTTCAACCAGAACCGTGCTTTTGTATAGAGGATGCCGTCCTCTTCCATCTTCTCCACTACTGACAGNGGAACCAGAATTCTTGTTTCTACCATATTGTCATTCGCCGTGCNATACGATCCTATCACAACCGCATGTATCTTGTCTTTTCCTTTTTCNCCTGATATGACCACCTCATCTCCAGGTTTGGCATCCCAGACAAGCATCAGCATTTCCGGAAGAAGCACCGGCGGCATTGAATTCNGCATATCAGAATCATCGGATTCAAATAAGGTCTCGTCATACGTCTCTCCNTACTGNATCGACACAGCTCCCTCTCGGGTATATATCTCCAAATCGCTAACNCCCTGCACCAAGGGCTTTAACTCNCTTTTCACTNCNCCGGAATCTTCCTCTTCCAGTTGAACACTTTTGGCTATTGTAGCAGCAGAAAGATAGCTNTCGGTAACATATCCGCTATCCAGTATGGTCTGNACCGTCTTTTTTGCAATATATCCTTCTCCATCAACATATGTAGACAATGACTCTTTTGTAATCTCTGCTTCCACAACAACTGACCGATACATNTNTTCCACTTCCATCTCACTNTTGCGGATTGCCTGTCTGAACCAACCGAGTCCTATAAGAAGCACCAATGCTGACGATACNGCNAGACAAGANCGCAGGACAGATCGTCGCATCATTCTCNNCACAAATCGAATTGACGATGCAAATGCATANTGNGGCGCGGAACGCATTTCTCTTGAAATTGCCGGAGCTTTTCTTCGCACTTTCACTGCTTTTGCATCTTGTCTTAGAACTATCTCATGTCCTATNTTCTCTGAAAAACGNGATTTTTTTTTCGAAACTGTTCCTCCCTGAAGACTCACCANCACAGGTCTGTGTGCCATGACAGCCATNCTGCATATNCAGAGCAGTATCAGCACAATCCACGCAACAGCACANATCCCGGCGAACCNAAACATGGATATCTGTGCCGTCGCCTCCTCGGGAAGTCCCTGTAACGTCTTTTGAGCTTGCATCAGAGCATAATTCCAAGACAGTCCNACNCCGACGCAGATTCCGGNAAGACCGATNGGCATCATGGGAACAGCACACCATCTCACTGCTCTTNCTGCAGGAATGCCCAGCGACCGTGCTATGGCAAATTCCTTTTTTCTCTGCCACTGATATAAAAAANCCACAATTCCCAACATGAGAAGCAGCATTGNAGAAAANATCTNCAGATTCATCCTGACTGTCTGCTCAATCTGTCTGGATGATGCATAAAAAGCATCCCAATTATTTTCCACAAAAGACANTTCAATACCGCACTTATACAGGGGTTCTNTCAACTCNTTGATAAATNTATCCTTCATCTCCGGCGACGTAAGCACNAANCTGTATGTTCCCGNCNCAAGATATTCTCTCACTGAAAAATACTCTGGCATGCAACTATCTGGAATATACAACATATTATAGCCTAANGTCAATCGCCCAGAATCGTCATTTTCATCTTGACGGTCACAAAATATTCCTACTATCTCCAGCTCTAATTGTACGGTATCGACTTTATCCCAGCCATCCCATGTAGAAGCGCTCTCNCTGTCCGATACATATCCATATGCACTATCTATGTCGTTCCGCATCGTAACAGATATTTTGTCGCCCAAGCTCAGNCCTCTGATGTCAGCCANCCCCCTATGAATCACACACACCTGACGNGCNTCTCTCTGATCGGAGGCATCCAGCCAGCGTCCCTCTCTCAAGTACAACATTCTGTTGGATTCCTGCACTGACGGCATAACTGTCATATCCTTTGTAGTAATGGCACAGATTGCATGACGNTTCTGTTCCTGCACNCGGTTCTCCTCACTGTTTATCAGTGTCNCTAAAACCGCTTTCCCTTCTTCTTCCTCATAGTACCATATATTATCCTCTATCTGTTTTAAATAAAATACATCTCCATGTCCTTCTGCCCTAATATTTTCNGAAAGTGCATAGGTACCTTTCCAAAGATAAGTCTTGCCAACCTGCATGGGCAATTCCGTTTCCCCATCCNCCTTTAGCTCCCAGTATACCGTAATGTCTTTTCCTTCCCAAACATACTCCGGATATCCAAAGATACGCTCACANACTTCAAACTGATACTTATACCTGTCATATAGCCTTCCATACTGGCGATTCCTTTCCTCAAATGATATCTCCTTAAGTTTTGCCCACACCATCACATCTCCGTGCCGTGTGCCAGATGTTGGAACATAGGACATTACACCGCTTATATCCGCATTGTAAATGTCATTCAACACACCATTATAATAGCGTCTCTCATCTACAAATGCTACGTACGGACTCTGCTCTACCAGCTCTGCCCCNTGTGTCACGTCTATTCCTTCNTTGCGCAGAGTTCCGATTGCCTGATAGTTTTTTGATAATCGATCAATTTCCTGAGAGATTGCCAGATATTGTACTGCCTGCAATGCAAANCCAAATGCTGCCGTNCCTAAAAATAAAATGAGAAAACACAGTGTCAGCCTGCGGCGNNCNACAAGTCTCCAAAAGGGATTTTTTCTCATGCTTGTCTCCCTTCCTNACAAATGATTTCATACAGTATATTTNTCACGCTTCTGATTGAATTAAATTGATAATTATCTAAATATCGTTCCTCTATCCGAATATGNTATTTTTTTTCTAACTCAAATAGCAGATATACCAAGTCTATTCCTTCAAGCCCAAAATAATTTGATGTAAANGCAGTATCCCAGCTTTCATCCTTCAGTTTTTCTTTAGGAATATANAAACGTTTTTCAAGAATCCATACCACGNTTTCNCANATGTCTANCCATTCCTTACTTATCATCATAATCTCCCTCATCAGAAATAATCTTTTTTAATAAGTCCCCCATGTTCTCTTTCTGCATGCTTACATTTAACACAGGAATATTCATATCATATGTCTTGCCTATAATGGCCTCACACATATTTTGATAATTCATATAGAAGGTAGACATCNANCTCGAATTAATAAGNTCTAANGAATCGATCAGTAGATTACTGGCNTGAATCATATCAATTCCCACNCCAAGACNCTGTTTGAANTCTTCATTTAACAAATTTACAAATTCTCTGTTTATNAAATCATATGGCATACAGCAGACGAAATAATCNGGCTGTACNGCCTGACATAAAGCATATGTGTAAATGCCAAAACCGTTTGGCACAATGTTATTGTAGCGTATTACNGCATCCGGTGCNTGGATAACGATAATATCGGGTGTATATTTTANCTCGATTGCTTGAAGNTTTTGATTTATTTGACTNATATTCTCTGAGATATCTCGCATGCCGAAGTATAAGTCTTTAATATCAAAAAAACCAAATATTCCTCCCGCCGCTTCATTCGTTATAGNAGCCACTGACAATCCCATTTCTTTCAANCTTTTCGTAACNGCTACAACTGTTTCGAAAACATCTGCCTGTTCTACAATCCCACCCACTAATAATACCGGTGTTTTAATCCTGCTATAATACCTATATATAAAATCNTCCGGCAAAAAACTTTCTAATGAAAGCAAGTGTACTGCATCCTCACTCGCACACATATTTGCANTCCACTCNTGCATGGAATAGCTGCTATGCTCCATTACAATAATTTCTTTTCCATATGATAATGCCGTTTGGATGACNNTCTTAGTATCATAATCACTTGGTAAATATTCCATTACCAATATCAAATATTTCCATTGTGAATTATCAAAACATAGTTTATCTGTAACTTTTATCTCTATAGGAGGCTGATTACAAANATCAGCNGCATCCCTTCCTGCAAGNCCCATCCCCGGCAAAGCGATNACNTCNGTCAGCTGATATTCATCCTGCATCTCNTCAAAGTATTTCACAATAGGGAGTAAATTTACACCAAATGGAAATAATGCTNCCTTTTTCATATATTAGCATTCCTCCCNTCTTCTATTTTACTGTTTCTNATTTCTTCTTTATAGTATAAATNCACTTCTTTTATCAATATATATTCTCTCATTCTATTGTATGCATCTGCCTTACTATATTTGCAATGCCATAANCTTGCCTCTGGCGACAGGTCTTTTTCTCCAATATCTGACATTTTNGCACATTGAGTACANAAACGAATGCACCAGCAATTTTTGCAAGTGTCTTCTGTTATCTTGCCAACCTGTAAAAGATTACGCGCTTTTGCAACCTCAATGCCTGTATCTATATGACCTATTTTCATNGCTTCNGAGCACTCGCTTACTCGTTCGCAAGGATAGAGATTTCCGTNTATATCACAAAACATTCGCATTTGCCCCGGAATACATGGACCTGCNGGTATATCAACAGNTCTTTGCGGNCTTATGATATCATACCGATATAATCTGGANAAAATATTCCCTACTGCCTTTACCGAAACATAGGGGANTTTTTTCTCTGGATAACGANTCCAGTGTGACAAAAATGCCAGAAATATTTGATACTGATATTTCTCCAAATACTGCTCTGTCGGTTCAACCGTGATTCCATCAAATTCGAGATCCAATCCTGAAGTTTGGATATTTTNNGACTTAATNATCTCATTATGACATATCTCACAAATTTCGTCATAATCATTACGCGGATCCATTACCATGCTATACTGCACTTGGTTCCAATAATCCGGATNTCTTTTTCTTATTTTGTTAACATTCTCCATTACCATATCATAGGTACCCATGCCATTTTTTAAATGACGGTTCCTATCATGAATNGACTTAGNTCCATCTAAACTTACTGTCAGCATAACCTTATTNTCCACAAGATATTCTATGACAGAATCGCTTAACAAGGANCCATTTGTTGTCATACTGTAAGTTATCGGCTTCCCCAAAAATATTTCTTTACNGTACTCTATCACCTGTTGCACCAAATCAAATGCAAGNAACGGCTCTCCTCCATAAAATCCTATATTAACACTGGCACTATCTANNGAACATTTCCTCAATAAATCTAATGCTTTTTTAGCTGTATCAAAATTCATTTTTCTATTAGAATGATTTCTTTGACGGGCGCTGTGNTCTTCTGAATAGACACAATAATCGCATCGGAAATTACACTGTTGTGTTACCTGTAAAGTAATATGAGATATTTTTCTTATTAAAAGTACATCTAAAATTTCTGAATAAGGATGTGCGATATGCTCAATCACGCTTTTACCACTTAAATAACCGGCTTTCTGNAATTCANCAATCTCCGCAGGTGCNTTTTTTCCAACTTTTTCATGTGTCAATAAATATTCAAGAGTGTTATCCTGAATTTCAAGCAGACTGCCCCTGACTGCGTCAAAAGCGTATGCCTGATTTGGTGTTCTAAACAACTCAACCAGATTCATGATTTTACCTTCCCCAAAGCAGTGTTTATTTTNATAAAAAAAACAGAATACACCTACATGAAGTGCATTCNGTTTTTCCNAGAACGTTCTAAACAGCTTTCCCNTTAGTCGATAGTGCAGAAATAAGATTNGTTCTAAGCAAATCTTGATTTCTGATATTCAATCCAGANTGTTCACTTGTCTTTAGNTTGCTGATATCGTAACATTGACACTCGCACCCATTTAACACGCAAGAGCAAATGTTNGCCTGCACACATGCACAAGCTGCATACCCCTCAACAGACCTTGTTACATTTGATGATTTCTTAATTTTCATNTTCATACCTCCCGCTTTATTTTATAATAACTTTGAGAATCTTCAGCCTTANTTTTAGCGCACCTTCANTCCAGACTACACAATTCATTTATTAATTATAATTCTTATNTCTACCTTTGTCAATAATATACCAAACTATATTTGCAATATCAAGCTATATTTACAATGGTTTCGTGAAAACCATTGTAATGCACGTACAGTTTATGCTATGATTTGAAAATAACGTAGGCGTGTACTATAAGGCATTGTAAGCATATCGCTTTATCAAAAAAGGAGGGTATACATTATGNCAATATANGAAAATCTACCCAAAGATCCNGTCATGCTTTTAAGCTTTACCAACACCAANCTCCGTGATTCTNTTCCAGAGTCTGGACAGCTTCTGTGAGAACTTCGGACTGGACCGNGAAGAACTCGAGGCAAAGCTNGGCTCCATCCAGTACAGATACGATGAGGAGACAAATCAGTTTATCTGATCTCACCGTTTTCTCTCTCTCAAAAGAATCCCTGCCGCCACAAGAATTACCGCCGCGCAAAGATACCACAGCCATGTTGAAGCATCTCCACGCATCATCGCGAGCAGACCAAGCTTTCCAAAATATTTTGCCGCGCCCATATTGGCAGCAAAATAGATGAACGAGAGCATATAACCGATGACGACCTGATTCGTCACTGCCCCGGCAAACGTCCCTATCCCCCCGAGGAACAGCGCTTCACAGAAAGATACCTTCCAAAGAGTTCCCGCATCAAATGTGCAGTTTCCCAGTGAGAGACGTAAAATGAAAATTCCGGTCACCGCTGCAAGGAATAATGCTGCAATCATCAGGCGTCCAAGATACTGCATCCACATGGACGTTGCCTTCGATTTTTCCAGCAGCCATATTTCCGTGTCTGCCTCCGGCATGAACAGCGGCGTCAAGAGCAGGGTGCCGCTTAAGATGCCATACATCTCCATCACCTTCGCAGCACCAAAGGCATCGAGATTGCGGAAGCTCAAAATCGCTCCGGCCGCCAGCACAAAAAGCGCTGTCAGCCCCAGATGAGGCAGATAATGATACCGCAGGAAGCTACCTGTGACTTTTCCAAATCTTTCCAAAGACAGTCACCCCCTCTTTTCTCTTCTTCCCGTAGACGATCACTGCCGCCGCAATACAGATCATTGACAAAATCACATAGTATCCCCTGTTCAGATATAATTGATGCAGCTCCGTCGCATACCTGCTGTAATCTCCAAACTCATTCCACCGCACGACAAGTTTCCACTGAAAGTCTCCTACGATAGTGGATGCAGCGAACTCAGAGCCAAATGCCCATACAAGCTGGATCGGGATTGCCAGGATTTTGTCCGTAAACTCCGTGATCAGAAAAGCAAGTGCAAGAGTGATCATGATCATCGGCAGCAACCAGATTACCGTATATTTCAGAAACGCAAGTCCGTCCGGCGTCATCCCCATCTTAACTGCCTGATGATAAGTCGGCATCTGCAGCAACGCCGCACATACAGCGACCGGCACAAACAGTAAAAGAACATTTGCAAAATAACGGCTCAAGATCAATACCGTCCCTGAAACTTTTTTTGAATAAATGACATCCGCAGCCTTCGCTTTTTTATCCCGAAGGCAGGAAGAAACCCCGACAAAAATCGGCAGGATTGCAAGCATGATTCCCGCATAGTCACAGAACAGACGCATCTGGGCTCCTGTCACCCGGTCACGGTCGCGCAGATCCAGATAATTTGCCACGGCATCCTCATAACTCAGTTCTTTTATCGCAGATGCTTTATAATTACTGTCTTCATACATACTTCCTTTTCCTACGATGCCGCTGACCTGCTTCATCAGCTCTTCAAACTCTTCGTAAGTGAAATCCTCCACAATGGGGATATGCCAGTCTAATTTACCCCTCATGTACTGTTCAAAGCTTCCGCCAAAATCCGTAGTCTGATGATAGTCTATATACAGTTCTATTAACTCTTCAAAGCTTTTTCCGGTACATCTCTCCAATTCACTCTCTATTCCTGCCAGCTCTTCCTCAGTCAGCGTCACTCTCTTGATAAACCCGAAGGGATATGTGTTATAAACCCCTCTGTAAGTCTCCTCAAAAAGAGTTTCGATGGCTTCTTCCATAATGTCATCCGGTTCGTCACTGTGCCCGTATCCATAATAGTCGCTTCCCGGCTGTGGCTCCTCAAGCGCGCCAATCCAGCCGGTATCTCCCATCTGGCTCGTGATAAACAGCACAAAAATCACAATATAAATATAATAGATGAGGCTTCTCAAAATCTGCCTGCACTCTTTCAAGAACAGTGATCCCATCATACTCTATGTCCCTCCTGTCTGTCATGCATCAGGAACATATAAGCGTCCTCCACATCCGCGCTGCAGGGTTTTGCACCCGCAAACGGCGATTCTGTTGCAATAATCTTGACATTTGACACACTTCCGGTGTTGAGCATTCCTGTTACCAGATAGTTTTCTTTGACCTTTTCCAATTCCCGAACCGAGATCTCCGCCGCATATACTTTTCCCTTCACCTGGTCCAGCAGCTGTGTCACGGTCCCCTGAAAGATCACCTCTCCCTGATCTAACACCGCGATATTTTCACAGGTTGCCTCAATGTCTCCTACAATATGTGTAGACAAGAGTACAATGCGGTCCTTTGCTATTTCGCAGAGCAGATTACGAAAACGGACGCGCTCCTCCGGATCTAGTCCCGCTGTCGGTTCATCCACAATGATCACCTTCGGATCGTGGATGATAGCCTGGGCGATCCCAAGGCGCCGCTTCATTCCACCTGACATAGCCTTGACCTTCAGATGCTTCTGCTCCGACAGATTGACTTTCTCTAACATTTCGGGAACTTTTATCCTCCGTTCCCCTTTTGACATACCTGACAGCACTGCCAGATAGTCCAACGCCTCGCCGGCAGACATGTTTCCGTACATAGAAAAATCCTGCGGAAGATACCCTGTGATCTTTCTTATCTCCGCAGACCGCTCAATCGGCACGCCGCAGACCGTAACCTCACCGGCTGTCTTCTGCAGCANTGTGGTCAGTACCTTCATCAATGTCGTTTTTCCCGCTCCGTTCGGTCCCAACAGTCCGAACATTCCCTGACTGATCGTCAGATCCACACTTTTTAGCGCCTGCTTTTGTCCAAAATTCTTCGATAAGTTGCTTATCTGAATCTGTGTCTCCATAGCTTTCTTCCTTTCTCTTTTTATGTTTCATATCATAAGAGAAAAAAATCTACAAACTATCTACATTTTCCAAAGAAACCCTTAAAAACAACGGAAAAAACTCTATTTTATTCCTACAGAAAATGCTGCACACGCAATCGCGCCGCCCTCCACACTGTTCACAAGCCGCAGATATCCGCCGTGTTTTTCGCAGAGCATTTTTACGATGGACAGTCCTATTCCAAAATGCTCACCGTTTTCTTTTTCTTCACTAAAATAGGCATCTGATGCACAGCGCAGCGCTTTCGCGGAAAATCCTGCNCCGTCATCCGNCACAAACAGATACAGTTGGTTATATTCCAGCACAATCTCTACCAAAACTCTGGTTTTTGCATAGCGGACTGCATTTGCCAAAAGATTGTCAAACACCTCCTCGATCATCCCNCAATCCGCAAAAACANTTCCNGCCACTCCGATCTGCCGGATCTCACATGGCATCTCACGTTCCTTCGCCATCTCTTTTCCGCTTTCTTCCATATTCCGTGCAAGCTGCCTGCTGTCAACCCATGTACCGCATACCTCGCGTGCCTCCTCCCGCAGAAGCAACGTCATTGTCTTTGAAAATTCCAAGAGCCTTTCTTCCTGATAGTGCATTGCGGACAGCTTTTCCATGAGCATTTCCTCCGACACCTTCCCCTGCGGAAGATAACGCTGCAAAAATTCCGTATATCCGCGAATCACGGTGAGCGGTGTGCGCACGTCATGGGCAAATGCCGCATTGAGTTTTCGTTGCTCTTCCTCATTCTGCCAGCCGCGTCTTTTCTCCTCCGCAAGTCTCTTTCGCATATGTTCAAAATCCCGACAGATTTCTCCCATCTCGTCCGTACTGAAGTATGGCATCTCATGGCTGTAATCACCTGCCGCCATATACCCTTCGCATTCCCGCACTGCCTGTATTGCCGGTTCTATCTTTTGCTTTAAAAACATATAACTCACCAAAAAAAATGCCGCCGCCATGTAGAAGTACAGGCTGTAGCGGTAAATTCCGTAAGCAATCCGAAATGAGACCGGCGTATCCGTCGACATGAAAATCTGCAGCAGAATGCCCTCATCCACATGTCCGTCATAGATATGGATCACAGTTCCTACGGAAACTCCCATCCAGCTCTCACACAGGTTTCTGGTAAAGACCCATATCGCCATCACTCCACAGGCCGCCAACATCATATAGCAGAACATGCTTCTTGCCAGGTCAGCGTTCCTGATATACTGCCTTACCGCCGCGGTTTGCTTTTCTATCCAATCCATTTATATCCCATCCCCCAGACTGTCTCAATCCATTCCCCACTCTGCCGGGGACCGAGTTTTTTTCTGATGCGCCGGATATGCTCTGTGATGATCCCCGCATCACCGGAACTGTCGTATCCGCGCACACGCTCGTAAATCTGTTCTCTCCCGAACACCCGGCCCCGATTGACAAACAAAAGCTCTGCGATCAGAAACTCTGTCTTTGTCAGTCCGATATCGGCTCCGTCTTTTAGTATCCGATGTCCTTTAAAGTCTATGACCAGGCTGCCGTCCATTGCTATCCCTTCCGGCGGCAGCTGCTGCACCGTGCGCTCCTGACGTCTTAAATGTGCTTCTATCCGCGCCAGCAGTTCATCCATACCGAAAGGTTTTACGATATAGTCATCCCCACCTGCCTTCAATCCCATGACGCGGTCCGCCTCTTCCACTCTCGCAGACAAAAACAGGATCGGTGCACTGACGAAAGACCGGATCGCAGCACACACCTGATACCCGTCCATATCCGGCAGATTGATATCCAACAGGATCAGATCCGGCTGCTTTTTCAACAGCTCGACTGCCTCTGCACCGTCATTAGCGAGATCCGTCTCATATCCTTCCAGTGTAAGGGCTTCTTTTAGCAGCTTCCGAATATCTTTTTCATCGTCCACCACCAAGATCCGTTTCATCAGGTTCCCTCCTCATTCAGTCTCTTTTTTATCTGCCGCCACTCCGGATAGTATTTTGTCACATATCCCCAGAAGACCGGATTGTGACCGGCCTCCAAAATATGGCACATCTCATGTACGACCACGTATTCCAGACACTCCGGTCCCTTGTCATAGAGTGCCAGATTTAGATTAATATGATGCGTGTTTACATTGCACGAGCCCCAGCGTGTCTTCATCTGACGGATCGTGATGCCGGATACGTCTACTCCCATCACCGGCTCCCATTTTCTGACCAGCTTCTCTGCCGCCGTCAAAAGCAACGCTTTTCTTTGCTTTATCTCCGATTCGGATAAGACGGGCCGCGCCTGCCGCCTCCTGCTCATTTCCAGATATTTTTCCCGATAATCCCTGATCCACTCGATCCGTTCCATGGCAAACCGGCGTATTCTGGCATCGCTGCACTGATGCGGCGCAGAAATCAATACGCTTCCATCCTCCTGTTTGACGCGGAGGTACAGATTTTTCATACGCTTTTTTGTCACGGTGATCGGGATACCGTCAACGGTAATCTGGTATGTTCTCTCCTTCATTGCCCCTCTGATGCCTTTCTGCCGGATTGGTACCCCTGCAAAATTTCTTCCAGATACTTTTGATACTCCTGCACGACGCTCCCCGGCCCTTCCATTTTTACCGCCGGTCCCAGTCCTGTCAGCCATCCGAAAAACTGCCGGCTCACTGCCACGTGGATCCTCACCAAGATATGTGTCTCATCCTTGGGACGCATCGCGACTTCCTTTCCAAAACGGTCGATGATCACTCCGGTAAGACTGCTGTCACAGCACAGTGTGACCGTCTCCTCTTTCCCCGCAAACATCGCAAATGTCTTCTTCGAAAAGTCTGCGATATCAAAGCCGTCAAACTGACCTTTCCCCTCTCTCGGCTCATCCATCAAAGCAATGCGCAGCATCTTGTCCACGCGATAGTGACGTATCTCGCTGCTTCTGTCGTCATAAGCGATCAGGTAATAGTTTTCATCGTCCCACGTCAACAGCCACGGACTGACAATGTAATAATTCCCATCCCTCCGAAGCTCCATCTCCTTGTTCACGTTCCAGTCAAAATACTGAAAACGGATTTTTGCATTCTCGCGGATGGCATTATGTATCATATCCACATTGTAATAAATATTTTCATTGACTGCCTTATTCCGGTTCGTGACAACGACATGACGGTGCAGCTGCCGTGCCTGTGCCCCGCTGCACAGGGTTTCCAGCTTTTTGATCAGCTCATTTGATTTCTTTGATGTGATAAATTTGGATGCCTGTACGGCGTCAACCAAAAGCTTCAGCTCCGCCAGCTCAAACTGACGGCTGGCAAGGTAGTAGCCGCCCGGGCGCTCCTTTACCTTGATGATGTCCATACCGTAATCCGTCAGCGCATCAATATCAGTATAAATGCTCTTCCGCTCTGCCGTGATCCCGTTCCTCGCAAGGTGGTCGATAATGTCCTGTGTCGTGACCGCATGCTCCTCNTCAGTCCGGTCTAAGAGGAACTGCATAATATATAAGAGCTTGAGCTTTTGCTTTTCTGATTTTGCCATAAAAAATCTCCCTTTTCCTCATATCACATCCACAATATCATATTTGCATGTAAAATACACTAAAAATTATAATTCAAGTAATATAATTTTTCTTCCATCCCACTCACAAACGTGATATTATCAGTATAACTTAATTTGTAAAAATTTATTAACTATAATCACCTGTGAAAAGAGGAAGACATGCTTGTATCTGTTATTTGCACTATCATCATCTTAGTATTCTATTTTTTAGGAATGAGTCAGGTCGCACTGATTCTTGGCGGTATTCTCTGGTGCTGTTACGGCTTTGTATATGAGAAAAAAATATGGGATTGGTTTTTCCGCGACCATTTGAGAGACCGAATCGCAAGTATACTGATAGTCCTCATGGCTATGATTGCCACTTATGTATGTGTCTACGCCTGCTACGGCAAAGTCTGCCTTTATTTGACTGTTTTTCAATGCCTGCTTTATTCTGTTTGGAAACTAGTATTCAAATAAATTTTTTATCCCTCTTGCACTATTCGCAATCCGTGTTATAATAGAATAAATGAAAAACCTACCGAGAGACGTGAGCAAGGTGAAGAAAGCGATTCCTGTCGCTTTATTTATCTTGCTTTTTTTATCCCCAGCGTAGAATCCTTGCCACGCCTATTGCAACAAAAAAACAAGAAGGAGAACAACACAATGTACGATGTAGCCATTATCGGTGCCGGCGTTGTCGGCAGTGCAATTGCAAGAGAATTATCGAGATATCAGGCATCCGTCTGTGTCATCGAACGTGAGGAAGATGTCTGCGACGGCACTTCAAAAGCCAACAGCGCCATCATCCATGCCGGATTTGATGCCACTCCCGGCACTTTAAAAGCAAAGCTAAATGTCCGCGGGAANGCAATGATGGACCAGCTTGCAAAAGACCTTGACATCCCTTTTAAACGAAACGGTTCTCTGGTTGTCTGTACAAAAGACCAGGATCGCGAGGGTTTAAACACACTGTTAGAAAAGGGAAAAGCAAACGGTGTACCGGATTTAAAAATCATAGAGCNNGATGAACTGGTCAAAATGGAACCNAATTTAAGNGACGATGTGACCTGCGCNCTGTATGCCCCGACCGGAGCTATTGTCTGNCCGTTCCANATGACAATGGCTTTCGCAGAAAACGCCTGCGATAACGGCGTCAGATTTTTCTTAAATACAAAAGTGACCGATATCGAAAAATCTGACAGCGGCTATATTCTCCAAGCAATACATACGGACAGCAACAAGCCCGAAAGTTTTGAGGCGAAAATCGTCATCAATGCCGCTGGCGTTTACGCAGATGANTGGAACAACANGGTGAGNTCCAAAAAGCTTCACATTACAGCGAGAAANGGAGAATANTGTCTGTTGGATAAGGATGCCGGAACACACGTATCNCACACCGTTTTCCAGCTCCCGTCAAAGATGGGCAAGGGNGTGCTTGTCACTCCCACCGTACACGGNAANCTCCTTGTNGGACCAACCGCAGCAGATGTAGAGGACAGGGAGGCAGTTAACACCACTCAGTCAGGTCTCGACTANCTNGCNAAAACCTCTGCATTGAGCGTNAAAGANNTCCCNATGCGNCAGGTCATCACCTCTTTTGCAGGTTTGCGTGCCCATGAGGACGGAAATGATTTCATCATCGGCGAGGCAGAAGGAGCAAAAGGATTTATCAATGCTGCAGGTATTGAATCTCCNGGACTTTCCTCCGCTCCGGCGATCGGTGAGATGGTCGCAGATCTCGTGAAGGANATGCTNANNCTAACGGAAAAAGATGATTTTATCGCAACCAGAANAGGCATCNTAAGACCGGAAACNCTTTCCATGGAAGAGCGCAATAANCTCATNAANGANCATCCTGAATACGGCAACATNATCTGCCGCTGTGAAATGATCAGTGAGGGCGAGATCATGGATGCCATTCACCGNCCATTNGGCGCCCGTTCCCTCGACGGAGTGAAGCGACGCACCCGCGCCGGNATGGGACGCTGNCAGTCAGGNTTCTGCTCTCCGCGTACCATGGAAATTTTAGAGCGCGAAGTCCCGATGAATATGTTTGATATTACCAAAAGCGGTGTCGGCGGAGCGATTGTGGTCGGCAGAAACAAAGAACTATAGGTGAAAGAGGGGAATTGAGATGAAAAATTATGATCTGGTCATTGTCGGCGGAGGTCCTGCCGGGCTTGCAGCCGCTGTATCCGCAAAAGACCACGGAATTGACAATTTAATCATTTTGGAACGTGACAAAGANCTTGGCGGCATCTTAAACCAGTGCATCCACAACGGTTTCGGGCTGCACACTTTCAAGGAAGAGCTGACCGGTCCGGAATACGCCTACCGTTTTATCGAGCAGGTCTTAGAGCGCGGCATTGAATATAAATTAAACACAATGGTAATGGACATCTCGGCCNATGATGCCTCTNCANCAAAAAAAATAANNGCGATGAACCGTGAGGACGGCATGTTTGANATACAGGCAAAAGCNGTGATCCTCGCCATGGGATGCCGTGAGCGTTCCCGCGGCGCATTGAACATCCCCGGATACCGTCCGGCAGGNATCTTTTCCGCCGGCACCGCACAGCGTCTGGTCAATATGGAAGGCTATATGCCCGGAAAAGAAGTTGTGATCNTGGGTTCCGGTGATATTGGACTTATCATGGCAAGGCGAATGACCTTNGAAGGCGCCAAAGTCAAGGTCGTTGCCGAGCTCATGCCNTATTCCGGCGGNCTGAANCGCAATATNGTACAGTGTCTGGACGATTTCGGNATTCCTCTGAAATTGAGNCACACGGTTNTTGACATTGAGGGAAANGAGCGTGTCGAAGCNGTCACGATCGCAGAGGTCGGTCCTGACCGCAANCCGGTCCCCGGCACGGAAGAACGGTATACCTGTGACACNNTGCTGCTTTCCTGCGGCCTGATCCCTGAAAATGAGCTCAGCAANANTGCCGGTGTANCCATCAATCCTATCACATCCGGTCCTATTGTAAACGACAGTCTTGAAACAAATGTGGACGGCATCTTTGCCTGCGGAAATGTCCTTCATGTACACGATCTGGTAGACTATGTTTCACAGGAGGCGACAAGCGCNGGAAAAAATGCTGCATCATATATCATGCACGGCAGCAAACCGGATGCAAAGACTGTNGAGATTTTCCCGACAGACGGTGTCCGCTATACCGTTCCNAAATTCATCCGCCCTCAGGAGATGGACGATACCTTAACCGTTCGTTTCCGTGTCGGTGCNGTNTACAAAAACTGTGCGATCGCTACCTACTATGACGATGAGCTCATCAGTAAGCGGAAACGTCCTGTCATGGCTCCCGGCGAAATGGAGCAGGTAGTTCTGGACAAGAAAAAGCTCAGCAGCTATCCNNACTTAACCAAAATTACAATCCGAATTGAAGAAGCGTAAAATGGAGGTGTGACATTATGAATACAAGAGAATTGACCTGTATCGGCTGCCCGCTTGGTTGTGCTATCACTGTAACCATGGATGGGGATGCTGTTGTAAGTGTTGCCGGCAATACCTGTCCGAAAGGCGACGCCTACGCCAGAAAAGAAATGACTGACCCGACACGTATCGTGACCTCCACCGTCCGCGTGGAAGGAGGCGCTTCACCGATGGTAAATGTAAANACNGCTTCCGANATTCCCAAAGGAAAAATCTTTGANTGCGTGGATGCCATTCGGACAGTCACCGTCACTGCTCCCGTAAAGATTGGAGATGTGATCCTNTCCAACGTTGCCGGAACCGGTGTGGATATCGTTGCNGCGGGATANGTTGACGCAAANTAACNGANATACTGNGAACACCTAAGGAGACCTTATGAAAAAAGCATTCAAAGAAGCANTAGAAGATTCTCCCATCATTGCCGCCATCAAAGATGATGACGGTCTGCAAAAATGNCTGACCTGTGACAGCCGCGTNATTTTTATNCTNTACGGTGATATCTGCAGNATTTCAGATATTGTCGATGCGGTTAAATCCNCCGGCAAAATTGCCATGGTACACTTAGACCTCATCGCAGGCTTAAGTTCCAAGGAAATCGCTGTGGATTTCCTGAAAAAATATACGAAAGCAGACGGGATCATCACTACCAAACCGGTTATGGTCAAGCGTGCCAGAGAACTTGGTCTGTACACTATACTGCGGCTGTTTCTGATCGACTCAATGGCATATGAGAATATCGACCGTCAGNTCAAAAGTGCNANACCGGATCTGATCGANGTTCTTCCTGCTCTCATGCCCAAAATCGTTGCTAAGGTCTGTAACATTTCATCCATTCCTGTCATNGCNGGCGGTCTCGTTTCCGACAAAGAGGATGTCATGGCACTGTTGCAGGCAGGCGTCATCAGCATATCATCCACAAATTCTAAAATATGGTTTCTGTAAAATTNTAAAAGGAGCTGTCACTTTGTGACAGCTCCTTTGCACTTTCTAANACANTTTCCGNCTCTTNGCTATACAGAANACAGCTATTCCGCTCAAAAGCAGCAGAACCCCAAAGCCTATTCTCGCCGCACCCACATCCGAAGTCTGAGGTGCCGCATTTGCAGCCTCTGCAATCACATAAGTGCTGAAGTGATTGGTCCTAAATGTCACGTAATTGTCTTTTACCGCAGCATCGCATTTTGTTAAGCTTCCGTTATCCTCCATACGGTAAACCACTACGCGTGTCCGGTTGATTCCCTCCGGAATCGGCATCGTCACATCAACAAATCCGTTCAGCTGATGTATCTCCACTCCATTGCTGTCTTTTAAGCTGACATCAAAGGTTCGGTAATTTCCTATGCCNGAAAGCTTTGTAACTGCATCAGCGGCTTTCTTATAGTTTTCCGCGCTTTCCTGCAAAAGTTCTACGTGCAGCCTCAGACCGGACGGCAGTACAGATGCCTCTCCAACAATGGAAATATTTGATCCGTTTGTGCTCCTAAAGCGCTTCATCGCTGTTCCGTTTACCTGATAATTTTCTTCTGCAGCTACCCCATCAAATATGACGTTGCCTGCTGCCGCAGNTGTCTGATTGCCAGAACCGCTGTTACCGTTATTATTTGTGTTATTTCCGGTACTTGGCGTATTACTTCCNGTNCTTGGCGGATTANTTCCTGTGCCCGGAGTATTATTTCCGGTATTTCCTCCGATTGATGGGTCTTCGGTGTCATCTCCACCTGATGGCTCTTCGGTGTCATCCCCACCTGATGGCTCTTCAGTGTCATCTCCNCCTGACGGNTCTTCGGTGTCATCCCCACCTGANGGNTCTTCGGTATCCCCCGGATCTGTCACATCTTTCTCTGTAACAGTGATCTCACAGCTTGCATACTTTCCGCTTCCATCTTTCGCCGTCGCCGTAACCGTTGCCGTTCCGGCTGCTACCGCCGTCACGTTTCCAGAAGCATCNACTGTTACAACGGTCTCGTCNCTGCTCGCCCATGNAACCTCTTTGTTGGTCGCATTGTCCGGTGTCACNGTTGCCGTGATCGTTGCCGTATCGCCCGTCTCCAGTGCAAGTGTTGTCTGATCCAGTTCAATCTTGCTCACCGGTACTTTATTCATCTCCAGATCACTTACCGCTACCGCACAACTTGCGCTCACTCCGCTTCCGTCTTTCGCAGTCACTGTGATCGTTGCCGTTCCGGCTGCTACCGCCGTCACGTTTCCAGAAGCATCTACTGTTACAACATCTGTGTTATCACTCGTCCATGTAACCTCTTTGTTGGTCGCATTGTCCGGCTTCACGGTTGCTGTCAGTGTCGTTGTCGTACCCGTCTTTAATGTGAGTTCTGGTCTACTCAATTCAATCTCGCTGACTAACACTATAGGATCACTTACCGTCACTGTACAGCTTGCACTCTTTCCGCTTCCGTCTGCCGCCGTCGCTGTGATCGTTGCCGTTCCGGCCGATACCGCCATCACTTCTCCATTTGCATCTACTGTTACGACATCCGTATTACTGCTCGTCCATGTAACCTCTTTGTTGGTCGCATCTTTCGGCTCCACGGTTGCTGTGATTGTTGCTGTATCACCTGTCTCCAACTCAAGTGTTGTCTGATCCAGCTCAATCTTGCTGACCAATACTTCATCCGGGTCCGGATCGCTTACCGTCACCTCACAGCTTGCGCTCTTTCCGCTTCCGTCTTTCGCCGTTGCCGTGATCGTTGCTGTTCCAGCTGATACTGCTGTCACTTCTCCATGTTCGTCTACTGTTGCGACCTCTTCGTCGTCACTCGTCCATGCAAGCTCTTTATTTGTCGCATTGTCCGGTGTCACGGTCGCCGTCAGTGTCGCTGCAGCACCTGTCTTTAATGCAAGTGTTTCCTTATCCAGAGAAACTCCGGTTACAGGTTTTATACTGTTCTGCACATATACGGAATCCTCATCCTCGGTCTCACCTTTTACCAGAACCATTGCAGAAATCGGCGCAACCGTTACTTTACCGTCTTTTACGGTATCAAGCACATCAATTCCTGCATTCTTATCATTCACACATATCTGCCAATCGCCTTCCGGAACCTCCCTGCCGGATGCATATAAGTCGATTTCCTTTGCCGAGGTAGTTGCATTAAAGATCACGACAATTCCGTCCGAAACTTCATCCGCAACATTTGTTCCGTCAATCACAAACATGATAACCTCATTGGTAATCCATTTGTATTTGACATTGGCTGCTACATCCGCCGCCGTAGTCAGACGCAGTGCAGCATGATTCTTCCTGAATTCAATCAGTCCCTTATAGTAGTCTCTTACATTCTGAACCTCTGTTTTATCCAGATCAGCCCACTTGATACTATTGACATAATCCGAAGAATTATAGCTGTTGTGGATCACATTTCCGCTCTCGTCCACTTTGGTTCTTAAGAGTTCTTCTCCGGCATGGATCAGCGGGATCCCTTCTGCCGTCAGATAAATTGCAGCTGCAAGATTATTCATCTTGATACGGTTTTCCTCACTGTCACCCGCTTTGCTAACATTCAATTTATCCTTTAACGTATAGTTATCATGACAGGACGCATAATTAACTGTCTGCGTCGGACTGTGACACCAGGATGTCGTGGCAGTGAAGCAATTTGCCATCGCCTCTTCCTGGCCGGTTCGTCCAGACACAAATCCCAGCGACGTTGTATCGTTGCTGCCCTTTAGCAGATCACGGATCGTATCACTAAAATAAGCAAAATTCGGCGTTGCAGCGGAATTCAGCTGTGTCGCCATTGTGGTTCCCGGCTTGCTTACCGCAGTATCCATCGTCCACCCTTCGCCGTAAAATACCACATCCGGATGGTTTTCATGAACTGTGGCTACGACCTCGTTTATCGTCTCAGCATCCAGCAACCCTACCAGATCAAAACGGAAACCGTCAATATGATATTCATCTGCCCAGTAGTTGACAGAATCCACAATATATTTCCTTACCATCGCACGCTCGGAAGCCGTATCGTTTCCGCATCCGGAACCGTTCGAATAACTGCCGTCCGCGTTCGTTCTGGAGAAATATTTCGGCACCAGTTGGTTGAACGAGAATGTATCCGCATCATATACATGATTATATACCACATCCATGATGACATTGATGTTACTGTCATGCAGCGCCTTTACCATCTCCTTCATCTCTTTCACCCGGACTTCACCGTTATAAGGATCTGTCGAGTAGGAGCCCTCTGGCACATTGTAATTCACCGGATCATACCCCCAGTTATACTGAGGCGTATTCAGCTTTGTCTCATCAACGGAGCCGTAATCATAGGAAGGCAGCAGATGAATATGTGTAACTCCCAGATCTTCCAGATAATCAAGTCCTGTTGTCTGCCCACCGGTACTTACCGTTCCTTTTTCCGTCAAGCCCAAAAATTTCCCTTTATTTGTAATTCCCGAATTTTCATTGATTGAAAAATCTCTTACATGCAATTCATAAATAATAGAATCCGTATAGGTCATGTCTTTGTTGGGGCTGACATCCGCATCCCAGCCTTTTGGATTTGTCGAATCCATATCAATGACCATCGCACGGTTTCCGTTTACTCCTGTTGTCCTCGCATACGGATCGCACGCCTCCGTCGTCTTCCCTTGAACAGTCACTTCATAGGTATAATATGTACCGTTTAAATCACCTGATTTTTCAACGAACCATACACCCTGTGCGTTCATCGTCATAGGAAGTGTTTCCGTACAATCATCCGTGCCCTTTGTGCCGGATTTATATAATTTCACCTTTACCGACTCTGCTGTAGGCGCCCATACCTTAAAGGTTGTCTTCTCTTTGGTCCAGACTGCTCCCAGATCATCCCCTGTATAGGTATACTGATTTTCAAAATCTTCTGTGGAGTACAGCTCCGGCATGACAACCGGATATTCATAGTCCGCATCCGCTGTATAAGAAACAAAATAGCTCTTTACCATTGCCTCTATACTGGTCAGATTTTCCTGCAGACTCAGCGTATACTTGTTTCCGTCTGCACTTACCCCTGTAATAGAAAGTTCTGTTCCATCAGAGCGTTTTACCACAAAAGCGCTTTCTGCTGCCACTGCAACAGGCATACCGGTGACAACCACAATCTGATTCTTTGATTTATCATAGTTTGCCGAAATGATCTTAACACCGGTCACGACATCGTCGTCAAACTCCATCCTGCCCGCTAATTCTCCCTGTGTCACATAGTAGTGCACTGTACCGGAAAGCACATTGGAGAGATCAATATACCGGTCCTCGTCAACGTCCTTTTCTTCCCAGTCACCTTTACGGATACGGTATCCGAGTCTGCTGATTGAACGACCCTTTGCCTCTATCTCGGCAATCATTTCGTTTCCACTTGCGACATAATCATATTGTGAGCCGCCCTTGCCTTCTGCCCATGCCCAGACATTCCAGCCATCATAATCATTGCCCGGCCTGTTATAATGCACCTTGACGGTAATTTGATTGGTATCGTTCACCACCTTCAGCACAACCGTCGATTTAACAGCCGATGAACCTTCTCCTGCCGTTGCCGTAACCGTTATGGTATCTCCCGCAAAAGTATCCGCTACGGTTATTTTCCCACTTGCGGAGTCAAGGGACACACCTGCGACAGTTTCCATCGTATAAGTTACATTTGTCAGGACCCCTTTTCCATTCTCCGACAATTTGGTCAACTGCGCCGGAAGTGAAGTTGTTTTTCCCTTTGCAACGGTAATTCCCGGATCGACAAGACCTGCCACATAGAAAATACTGTTTCCGTCCTTGTCAGTATCATTGGTATTGTTGGGATCAGCTTCCCACTTTTCCGTTTCGCCAATCTTATAATAGAACTTATATGCGTATTCTCCGGGTTCCAACGTAGTTGTGTAGGAATATAGACCAGTCGTCTCATCCTTTTCCATTTTCCATGCTGTTGTGTCCCAGCCATTCATGGTACCTACCACGTATACATCGGTCGCGGACGCATTCTGATAGCGGAATGTCACCGTTCGACCGTTGACTTCCGGACTAGCCGCTACCGTACCCGTATTCACCAATACTACGGTGCCGCCGTCTTTCGCTGCCGGAATGGTTACATTAATCTTACCATTCGTATCAATTGTATAAGTTGAACCACTATATAAATCCTTGTAAGTATCGCCTGCGGACCCTTTTACCTGAATGTCTAACTTCCTCGCATCAGACGTGATATTCATTCCGACATAAAGCGTTGTTCCGTCATAGCTTCTGGAAATCACATCGTATCCTTCTGTATCTGAACTAGCGACACAGATTCTGTTTCCTCTTGCGAAGACCTCCGAATATTCATTCCGGATTGCAAGCATTTTCTTGTAATGCTCATAGGTTGCATTCGTTATGCCATTCGTACCATCCGGTACCAGCGACCAGTCAAAATCATAACGGTTCGTATAATTAGGATAGTCATTGTATCCTGTCAAGCCGATTTCTTCACCATAGTAAATGACCGGCTGACCCTTCGCTGTAATCTGTAAAGTTGCGGCCACGAGTGAAGCTGCGGGTGCATCCTCCCAGTTATTTTTTATCAGATTCTGTTTGAAACCATCCTCATCATGGCTGCTTAAGAACTGCCCTGTTAAATATGTATTGTTGATTGCCGAATTTCTGGCTGACAGTGCACTCTCAACAGCTGATATCCTGCTGGAAACAAAATCTGTTGCCAGATTATTGAAGTCAAAGTCAAGAAGGGAATCCATCTGACCACTCCCCAGTGTACCGTTGCTGGATGCCGGCGAATAACCTGCATCATAATACTCGCCGATCATCTTAAACTCAGGATCAGCCTCGGTGAGTGCATTCTTGAAGGCAGCCCATGTTATGCCATCTACATGCTTTACTGTATCCACGCGGAAATAGTCAATCCCATATTTTTCCACCCAGGCTGTCTGCCATGCAATGATCTGGTTTCTGACTTCCGGTTTCTCCGTTAGAAAGTCAGGCAGACCGGCCTGCATACCGCCAAGGATTGAACTGCTTTCATCCACATCACCAGAGCTTCTGAGCATTCCGGCAAAGTTCTCTTCCGCACCATAACCGGCATGGTTTACCACTACGTCAACCATGATTTTCATATTCCGGCTATGTGCCTCAGCAATTAATTCCTTAAACTCGTCTTCTGTGCCAAGCGCCGGATCTAATTTTGTAAAATCCTGTGCCCAATAGCCATGATAAGAAGCGTAGAATGGCACCTCCGTATTGCCGTCTACAGATACTCCTGCAACGTTATCTACAATCGGCGTGATCCATATTGTATTAATTCCCAAATCCTGCAGATAATCCAGTTTTTGCGTAACACCTGCAAAATCTCCACCATGATATTGTCCTGCATTCTCTCCATAGGTATTTGCACCATTTGCAGCATTATTACTCGTATTTCCGTCATAAAAACGGTCTGTTACCATGAAATAAATTACAGCCTCGTCCCAGTCGAAGTCATTCTCACCCTTCTCGCGTTCCTCAACTGTAACATCAATCGACGTTTTATGCGTCTTATCATAGATATCCTTTACCGTGATCGGAAGCGTATATGTTCCTGCCTCCGTATCATATTTGACTGATAAAGAAACTGCCATCAGTTCCGGAGCAATATTCAGCTTGCTGCTAATGCCCAGCTTGGAAGCATCCACATATGCCTCAGCTATTTCTACAGAGTTGTCCTTATCTCCATTCACGGTAAGATATAACACATTATTCTGCTCATAATTCATGGAAGCCGATTGTAAGGATGCCTCAACCGATTTTACTACTCCCGGTTTTTGGCCATAAACACCCTTTCCATGAATATACCAGAGCTCAGCGCCATCGCCCTCCGTCAATTCATAGAACCGATCAACAGAATCCTTACCGTCCCAGCTACCGGCCGTCGTCCTTCCGATCATGCCAAGGCTGGTATACGGCACTTCAATTTCAACAGTCCGCCATGTAACGCCAGTCTCCATATCATTCTCATTGCCGTCAAATGGATACGCTTTCCCGGCATCACCCGCATTGTCCTTATTCCAGACCCATAGATCCGGCGTACCCGTGCCGGATGGATTATAGTAATGAATTGTATATGTATAGTTCTTATCAGCAAGACTCACCGTTACAGTTGACGTCTCAGCGTTAGTTCCGGCCCCCGTGGCGGTTGCAGTCAGTGTGAGCTTATCGCCTTCGTA
Organism: Roseburia sp.; assembly: GCA_014804775.1. Lineage (GTDB taxonomy): Bacteria > Bacillota > Clostridia > Lachnospirales > Lachnospiraceae > Roseburia. The sequence goes on from JAAUZB010000014.1 coordinate 44,777, forward strand.
ACCCGTTCCCACCGTAACCTTATTGCCTGACAAGGTTACGGCATCATTCGCCTCTTTCAGTGAGTATGTAACGGAAACTTCCTTAGAATTTCCAGCCGAATCCCATAGGTTTAATGTAAGCGGAAGTTCGACTACGCCTCCCTTTGTTATTGTCCCGGCATCATGATCTTCCAGTCCCGAAATACATAACAGGCTGTTTTTATCATTCGTGCCATCATCTTTGTCATTGTTCGGGTCAGCTTGCCAATCATTTTCACCCACTATAAATTTATATGTATATTTACCGGGAGACAACTTCTGAGTCAACGTCCATAATCCGTTCTCCTGCTTATTCATGGTAATGGGATTATCTAGCCAACCTGTCATTGAGCCTGCCAGCCTGACCTTGGATGCATCAGGTGCATAGAAGCGGAAGGTCACTTCACGCGTCTCTGTGTCAACCTCCGGACTGATTATGGTTATCCAACTGACCGGTTCAGCAGTATAAACCGTCGATTTCAGTCTCCAACCTTCAGTTTCTTCTACCCAATCTGGACCACCTTCTATCCAGCGCTCATATGTACCATCCGTGTTCAACAGGTCACTTTCTGAAATCGCTATTGTTTGTGCCTGCTTACCCTCGTTACCCTCTTTACCATTAAAGATAACATTAAGTCCACCTTGTGCTTCTTTTTTGGTTTGCAGCATATAGCAACCCGAATGCTCGCCACAGCTCTCTAGTAGACTTCCCCCCCAGTCGCCATTAGGGCGTTCTTCGGTACCGTTCTTCGTATAGTACGTATACCCGCGAACATCTGTCCAGGCCGTAGAAAGATTCTTAAAATGTAACTTGATCGTCACCTCATCGTTTACTGTGATCGACCGTTCCTGTTGCGCCTCGCTCTCGGTCGCCCAAACCGTCAGAAGCGAGCCCGATGCGGTTTGCAATAGTGCAGCTACCATTGCAAAAACCATCACCAGACTCAGCACACGGTTTGTCATTCCGCGTCTTTGGGTCCAAAATCTCTTTTTCTTCATTCTACCCTGCCTCTCTTTCCAGCGAAACATAGTTTACATAACTACATTGCACATGCTTTTATATATCTATGTTACCACAAAGAGATTCATTGTACAATCTCACAAAAAATCACAAAAATGTCTTTCTCTTTTTGTGCATAAATTATCTCCTTACCCCTTTGCACTGTACGTTCAAAACAATTTAAAAAGGCGCAAAGCCTTAATAATTCAAAAGCTTTACACCTTGGTTCTGTGGTCGCTATTTAGCTATTATTCTTTTATTATGTCTAATTCCGTGAGATTAACGCCGCATGAAGAAAGTATTACTTTTAATTCTATATAACGCCCTTTCATCTCTTTGTATGCTGCTGACTCTTTATCTTGTGTTAAAATCATATACTTTTGCAATCTTGCAAATTCTTCAACATTTTTCTGAATCATTTCTTTTTCAGTCATATATCCACCTACTTTCTATAAGCACGGTTACATGTATCTGGTATCTTTATTATAACAATCAGTAAACATGATGTAAAGTCTTTATTCCATATGCCCCATACGGAAGCACCCCGGAAATCCATCATTTCCGGGGTGTCTCTGAGGAGTTTAGTTATGAAAATTTAATCTATAAAGGAAATTGCTACCGAAAGAACTTCCGGAAATATGACCTTTACTCCATATCCCCATCTGACAGCCTGCTTCCTGTAAATCACTGTCTCTTCCTTCGATGATGTTAGTATATCCAAAAAATGTGTACGGAATGTGTCAATTTTCGAAAAGCTTTCTAAAAAACTCTTTCGATTGATTTAGATTTTTTTTATAATTTATGAAAAATCTAAAAGCTGTCTGCACAAAGCCACCGTTTTAGGCGCATGCAGACTGTTCTCGATCCAGATCTTCCCCTGCGCAGCCGATGTATTGCGCAGACCGCATTCCTCAAGACGGCGTCTTGTTTCCCTTGCGGTTCCCGCTCCGCCGTCAAAAATCCGCACCTGCTCCCCCAGTACCTTTCGAATTGTATTTTTTACAAAGGGATAATGCGTACACCCAAGCACCACACAATCGACCGGATGCTCCCTATATTCCGTAAGCAGATCCATGAGAAAATTCTCCAATGCCTCTCCCTGCAGTTCGCCCCTCTCCACAAATTCCATTAGTCCCGGACAGGGAAGAGAGACGATTTCTGCTTCCGTTCTGTGTGCCTCCAACAACTGGTGAAATTTTTCTTCCCGAAGCGTCATTGGGGTCGCCATCACGAGCACTCTCGGATGGGCGGATGCCAAAACTGCCGGTTTTAGTGCAGGCTCGATACCAATGACCGGAATATCCGGATAACGCCCGCGCAGGATGTTGATCGCCGCACTCGTGGCAGTATTGCATGCCACGACAAGTGCTTTGGCGCCTCTGTTTACCAGATGTTCTGCCGCTGCACAGGTCAGCCGCTGCACCTCCTCAAGCGATTTTGTCCCATAGGGCGCATTGTATGAGTCCCCATAAAAAATGTAATTTTCATTCGGCATCAATGCCACCAGCTCCCGCAGGACACTGATTCCTCCGACTCCGGAGTCTAAAACACCGATCGGGCGATGCATCATTTTCATATCTCCTTTATAAAATCTGCAATAAATTATGTTGACATTAAACAAATCTCTTCCATCTTTTCATATTCATGTTATAATAAACTCAAGACATTGGAGGTGACAGATCATGGAACATCAAGGTTTATTCAACAATTATAAATACTGTACCGTCTGCAGGAAGCCTCTCCCGTTATCCTTTGAGGAGGATTTATGTCCCGGATGCAAGGAGAACATGTTTTTCAATGAAGTAAAAGAATACATCCGTGCCAACGATGTGACCGAATATGATGTGGCAGATCATTTTCAGATTCCGCTCCAAAGAGTAAAGCGTTGGATCCGGGAAGGGCGTATTGAATACAAAGACAAACGGCTCAACGCTATCTATTCCCTTCATTGTGAAAAGTGCGGTGTGTCAATCACGTTCGGCACGCTTTGTCCCAAATGTGCAAAGCAGTCCGGCATGTCTGTTCATGCGCCTATACCCACTGCTGATAATGGACAGTTCCGCTTCCTGGAGGACAATGATTCAAAACGGAAAAAATAGGGGTTGTCCCCGACAGCCCCATAGTTCATGGCAATAGAATCCTCACAGAGTGTGGATTCTATTATTTATTTGAGGAATCCGTTGATGATCTGTTCCTCTGCCTCCTTCTCTGTAAGGCCCAAAGTCATCAGCTTGATCAACTGCTCTCCCGCAATCTTCCCAATTGCAGCCTCATGGATCAAATTAGCATCCAGATTATTGGCTGTGAGCTGCGGACTTGCCGTTACACAGGCCTGATCCATAATGATCGCGTCACATTCACTGTGCCCCGCGCATGCTGCGTTTCCGTTCATGACAGAAAAGAACTCCTGTCTGGATTCTCCCTTTGCAACCGATCTGGAGATCAGGTTAACGCTTGAATTATCTCCGTTGATATCCACATTGAAATCTGTTTTGGCATACTGCCTGCCGTGAGTCATAATCTTTTCACGGATTTCTAAGGAGGCATTCTCCGCGAGATCGCCTTTGGTCACGCGCACCGTTGAGTCAATACCCTTGATCTGTGTCGTCTCCATCTCCATATGTGCACCTTCCGCAAGGTGGACAACCGTCTGCGGATTCATGACATTTTCTCCGTTTCCGTCGCCCTCTCCGTAATGCCGTTCCACGTAGCGTACTTTCGCGTTTCTCTCGAGGTGAAATGTATGGATCCCCTCATGCTTTGACGTATCCACACCGCAATTATGAATGCCGCAGCCCGCCACAATCGTGACGTCTGCCCCTTCTCCAATATAAAAATCGTTGTACACACATTCCTGCAGTCCGCTTTGGCTTAAAATCACCGGAATATGCACACTCTCGTTCACTGTTCCAGGCTTAATGATAATGTCGATCCCGTCCTTATCCTCCTTGGAGACAATATCAATATTCGCCGTTGTGTTCCGCTTCAGCTTCTGCCCGTTGGCGCGGATATTATATGCTCCTTCCGGTATCTCATGAAGACCGGCGACCTGTTCTAATAAATTTTTCTGTATAGCATCCATCTTTCCCTCACACAGCCTCCTTTCAAATCTTATCTGCAAGCGTCTGACAGGTCTCTGCCGTGTGCAAAAGCTCTGGCAATACCTCTTCTCTGGTTCCAACCGTCTTTACACTGCCATCTGCGATGACCACGATCTTATCCGCAATGTCCAAAATCCGCTCCTGGTGGGAAATGATCAATATCGTTCCGTTGATCTCGTCTCTCATATTCTCAAATACTTTGATCAGACTTTGAAAGCTCCACAGATCAATTCCTGCCTCCGGCTCGTCAAATATCGAGAGCCTTGTGCCTCTTGCCGCGATCGTCGCAATCTCGATCCGCTTTAATTCTCCGCCTGAGAGGCTTCCGTTGATCTCACGGTCAATGTATTCTCTGGCACAGAGTCCGACCTCTGAGAGAATATTGCAGATTTCCGACACGGTCATATCTTTCCCGGCTGCAAGCGCGATCAGATCTTTGACTGTCAGTCCCTTAAAATGAACCGGCTGCTGAAATGCATAGCTGATGCCTTTTCTTGCGCGCTCCGTGATATTCTGCCCCGTGATATCCTCCCCGTCAAGAAATATCTGTCCGCTGGTCGGCCGGATAATGCCCGCAATGATTTTGGCAAGCGTAGATTTTCCTCCGCCGTTTGGACCTGTGATCGCTACAAAATGATCGTCAATGGTTAGATTGATATGCTTCAGGATTTCTTTGTTGTCGTTATTGTCATCTACCTCGTAGGTAATGTCTCTTAATTCTAACATGTGCTCCTCCAGTAATTATTTGATAACCGAACGTGGGTATTTCACCGTGATCTCATCAAGCATTTCTTCATCCGGTTCAAATTCATAACGCACAATGCCCCTTTCACTCTTGCAGACAAGCGTATACACCTTTGCATCCGAAATACCTGAAATCAGCTTTTTACACGGCACGCCTGCGTCATTCTCATACTTGTAAACACTCTTGTCGCCCTTAGGTGCGATTCCAAGCACATCATCCATTAGGATTTTGGCAAGATTCCTGCGTCTGCTCTTATTACTGATCTTGGCAAAACGAATTTCACCGTCGTAATATGTGTATTCAAATTCCACGTTGGAACGAAAGCTCAGAAAGAACCATAAGATTGCAAGCACCACCGTGGGAGCCAGAAAAGCAATCGGATTAAACATCGACAATATAAGGCAAAAGCAGGTTAGCAGAAAGCTTACAATAACCATTACCTTCATCCCGGCTGTCTTCTGTTTCGCAATAATCACTAATTTCTCGTGCATGTCTACCTCATTTCTACATGTGCAACTGTGTTGCATGTGCAACTGTGCTGCATTATGCTTTTTCATCATGTCTTTTTATTTTATTACAAAATCATTGAAAAAAACAGTACCAAATTTAAATCTTTCTTATTTTACCACGTATGCCATGCACGCACAAGGAATTTAGAGAAACTTCATTTTTCCGTAAAACTTTATTTTACATTCTATCATTTTCATGCTTTGTATGCTATCTTAGTTACATGAAAAGTGATATCGGATGAAAGGAAGGCACAGTATTATGATCTCATACCATTACCAAAAAGATTCCTGGCGTACCTTCGAAGAGGGTCGCCGTCTTGAGTGGACCATTACGAACGGCATCGGCGGTTATGCCGGAAGCTCTTTGATCGGAGCACACAGCCGGACGCATCAGGGCTACCTGATCGCCAGTCTGCACGCACCGACCTCACGCTATGTCACACTTTCCAAGATTAATGAAACCCTCCAGGTTTCGACCGGCTCAGGATCGGACAACATTTATTCGCTGGAAACTGCCCAACACCTCACAACTGACGGAACCGTCTATGCGGAAGGTCAGAAGTATCTGGAGGAATTTATCTACGACGGCAGCGCCCATTACCGCTATCAGGCAGGAAACATTTCACTGCAAAAACATATCACCTTAAAGCAGGGAGAAAATGTCTGTGCCGTCGCCTACGAAATTGAAAATAACGGTGCGGATGCCGTTCTGACTTTGGTGCCGCTTTTTGATTTCCGTGAACACAGTGCGCTCTGCCACAGAGAGGAGCTGCAATTTTCGGTTCAGACAGAGGGGCAGACACTCCGCCTCACTCCTGAAGCGCAGAAAGATCATTCTGTCTTTTTCCAGATCAGCGAGGGTAATTACGAAGAAAATTCCGCGCCCTATGATCTTAATGAGCAGCTGCAGATTGAAGTAGAGCTTGAGACAGAGGGGTTAAACTGTCACTATTGCCCGGTTCGGATTCCCATTGCAATTTCCGCTGGCTGCCGCAAAAAAATTTCCGTGCTCTGCTCGGTACTTCCCTCCGGCTCTTCTCCGTCTGCGATCGACGCTGAGACTGCATTTTCGCTGGTAGATGCCCGGACGGCTCACATTCAAAATATTTTGCAGACCGCCGGCTACGGTGAAGGTGTCCCCCTCTATGTCCGGAATCAGTCATCGGTCTTTCCTGCACCGACTGACCTTCCAAAAGCGCTTACCCTTGCAGCGGACTTATTCCTCTGCGACCGCGCATCAACCGGTCTTAAAACCGTCCTTGCAGGGCTTCCCTGGTTTACAGACTGGGGCAGGGACACCATGATCGCATTTACCGGTCTTACACTTTGCACACACCGCTATCAGGAAGCGCAGGAAATCCTTCTGACGTTTTCCAGATATATCAGAAACGGAATCGTCCCGAACATGTTTCCTGACGATGACACACCGCCGCTCTACAATACCGCAGATGCATCTCTCTGGTATTTCTATGCCGTATGGCAGTATCTGCGCTATGTAAATACTGCGGAAGCATATGAATTTGTCCGCACGGAAATCTATCCGCATCTGCAGGAGATCATTACCGCTTATCGAGACGGAACGGATTTCTGTATCTATATGGACACTGACGGTCTGATCCATGCCGGCAGCGGCCTCGACCAGATCACATGGATGGACGTCCGCGTAGGCGAATGGGTTGTGACACCGCGTCACGGAAAACCTGTGGAGATCAATGCACTGTGGTATAACGCCTTAAAGATCATGGAGGAGCTTACGGAACGTTTCTATGGCGGCAATGCGGCTGCCCCTTCCGGAACTCTTCAGGCATCCGATTACAGGATATTGGCGGAGAAATGCCGCGCATCCTATTGTCAAAAGTTCTGGAATCCCGAAAAGGGCTGTCTCTATGACGTCATCGAGGATGACGGCACCCCGGATGACAGTCTTCGCCCGAATCAGATTTATGCAGTATCCCTACCACATTCCATCCTTTCAGAGGAACAGGAGCGCTGTGTTGTAGCCGTGGTTCACAGAGAACTTTATGCCGGCTGCGGACTTCGGTCTCTCTCGAGAGATCATAAGGACTACCACGGCATCTATTGCGGTTCCCTGCCCAAGCGGGATGCCGCTTACCATCAGGGCACTGCGTGGGGATTTTTGTTGGGCGGGTTTATCACTGCCTTTTTGAAGGTGCACCGGCATTCTCCGGAGAGCATCGCAGAAGCGCTTTCCCTTCTTGCGCCGGTCGAAGAGCATTTGACAGGCAGCGGCTGCATCGGCGCGATCTCTGAAATTTTTGACGGTGACGCACCGCACAATCCACGTGGCTGCTATGCACAGGCATGGAGCGTTGGCGAAGTACTGCGGGCATACACGGAGGATATTCTGCCGCATCTGTAAAAATACGAAAGAAAGGTGCAAAGTCCTTAATAATGAAAGACTTTGCACCTTAGTTTATCGGTCGATATTTAGTTGTTACTCTTTAATCCTATCAATTTCAGTTAGATTTACACCAGATGCGGATAAGATAACTTTTAATTCGATATACCGTATTTTCATCGCTTTATATATTTCTGAATCTTTTTCAGCTAAAAGCATATAGCCTTGCAATCTGGAAAACTCTTCCACAGATATTTTTAGCATTTCACCTTCAGTCATACAATCACCTACTTTCATTAATAATCGGTACTGATTGTTACAGTTTAATCATAGCAAATTAAGTAAAATGTGTAAAGCCGTTTATTCAAGTCTTGACAGAAATTTCAATTTCATGTAAAATATTCCATTGTAGATGCCCAGTTAGCTCAGTTGGTAGAGCAGAGGACTGAAAATCCTCGTGTCTCTGGTTCGATTCCGGAACTGGGCACTATTTTTTGTCTGTACGCTCAAATACAGTTTCAGTCTAATATAGGCAGATTATTCAAACACGGCGGAAGATGCATCATATGATGATCGGTCATCGGCGTTAAAATCATGCCGCCTCTTGTTAATCTCCCCCAATACACTAACAGCCACACAGATCGAATGTCCGCAGTCACGTCACCTTCTTCTAATCTTCTATACGGTATGTATGCCAAAACTGCCAGCACAAAGGCACTGTTCTTGTTCCTGCATAATGCAGATCCACATCGTAGTCCTCCCTGGGTACTAACGCATTCTGATTCCCGGACAGCATATAATCCAAAACATAATCCGCAATCGTCTTCTCATCTGTTCCAAAAACTTCTGCAGGATGCACCATAGCGTGAACCTCCAGCGTCAGCTCTCTGATCTTTTGGATATCCGTGCCTTGTAAGGCCTGCTTTAACTCACTGTATCTTTCTCTGATCGGCGCAAATAGCTCCTCTTTTGTCATAAACCCCAACTCCTTTCATTGCATCTGTTTCTCGTGTCAAAAATTGTCGAAAATTGTAGAAAATGACACCCTCATAAGGTATAATTAGATACGAATAATTTACCAGGAGGAAAAGAACATGAATAATAATGAGGAAACAAATTCTGCAGACCCAGTAAAAAAGAAGAAAAAAGCACCAAAGATCATTCTCGCAACCGTTATCATTCTATTATGCGGATTATTTTTTCGGGGCATGTATATGAGCGGCTGGTCATTTGACCAGTTAAAAACAATAATTGCAGAGGGAAGCTTTCAGTGTTTCATTTCCCATGATTTTAAAGATGCTACTTGCGAGCACGGTCTGCTTTGCCGCGAATGCGGGTACGAAACCGGTGAAAAAACAGATCATCAATGGCAAGGAGCTACTTGCACAGAGCCGAAAACATGCAGTATCTGTCACGAGACTTCCGGTGAGGCTACAGGACATACCACACAGATAGGATACTGCAAAAACTGCGGGGATTATATTGCGGAATTGGCTCCACAGTTATCTTCAATCCAGTCGTACCTCTCATCAAGTTTAAACAATTTAGAGGCCGCAGGAAACTATTTTTCAGCGGGAATAGCAAGCAGATATTTACAGGATGCATATATTTCAAACGCATATCTTTATATCGCTGCTGCGGCAGATAACCTTTCCAATGCAATCAGTGTTTGTGGCTCATATCATGAATTTATAGCAATAAAGATAGAATTAAATAACGCCAAAGGTAGATTAGACAACGTATCATCGGATTTGTCAGCCATGACAGATGACGTAATTGCCGCATTGGACTATATAATAGAGGCTGAAGATAAATTAGTAGAATTAGGTCCATAAAACCATCACCTTTTGAGCGCATATTTCCTTCATTATTTTTTGCGCTTCTTAAATTTTTCTTTTGCGTATGTATAGGCTTCCTGGATATACGGTTTCAATTCCTCAAATGTCTGTTCTGAGGGATTTAAGGCGCATATCCATGCCATCCATGCGTAAACAGGATGAGGCAGTATCTTATCTAATTCAGAAAAATCATATTCGTAACTGCTCAGTACCTTCACAGTTACTCATATTCCATATCTACAACGCCTCCTGCTAGGCATCATTTTGGGCTCCTTTCAATTTTAGATGTAATGCAGATATAACTGAAGTAACTCCCAAAACCAAAATTGACGTTCCAACAGACACTGCATATGTAATCCACGCGGTTCCCGGTTTGTACGGATTTGGAACATAAAATATCTTTAAACACACAAAATTTGTTACAATTGCTAAAGTTACTGGAACTATAATATGAATTAACACTTTCTTTTTATTCACGTAGGTCTATTCCCTTCATATGATCTATGATTTTCTATTTTATCAAAGAATATAGTAAATGATTAGTGAAAATAGGTCATTGGACTACCTATATATCCATAAAAATATAAGTAGTAATTACCCTCTATTTTTATTACTTGTAAACGAGAATCGCTAAAGCTGTCATGGTATTTTATTTGCACTAACTGATAATCTTCAATTACAATATCTTGTTCGTAATCGTCTGCAATTTGCTTTTTTACGTTATCACAGGAAGATATATCAAAATCGGTTATGTTTAATATTTGAATGTTTATACCCTCACCATCTTTTACAATTACATTATTATAAAAATCATCTAATTTTTCTTGAGAAAAATATTTTATTACATCATCTTTGCAATAATCAGGATAAAGTTCTATTATTTTCTCAATATCATGTTTATTAATTGCACTTTCTAATTCAGAAATCAATTTATTTATATCTCTTTTACTATTATTAAAATATACCGTAAAAACACAAATCAGTGCCATTATCGCAATAATCGAATTAATTACTAACCATTTTTCTTTTTTCATTCGTAATAGCCTCGTATTATATTATGTTCAAGTGAATCCCATTGTATAATTTACCAAATAATCGTATCCTCCAACAAATAAAAGAAAAACTATGAAAATTAGAACAAATTAGAAATGGTTACAAAAACGGTATAAAATCCAAACAGTAACCCTAACACGGTAAGTATAACAAAAAACAATAGCATATTCTTTATTGAATGAATATCTCTACTCAAATTAACAAGAATATCACCTTGATCAATTTTCTGTTTTTCTTCGCCTTCTTGTTGCTCAAGTTTTACTTTTTTGTAATACTCTGTCCTATCCGACTGCAATATATCAGATGCAACCTTTACAGCTATTTCTGTGTATCCGCTCTCAGGATTAATAATTTCAGATAATTCTTCATCAGATTTTTTACTATATTGTTCAAACAAACGATTATATTCTTTCATTTGATCTGATTGTGACATTTATTTTCTCCTTTCGATTTTATCCTTCATACATTCTATCAAAAAAATCTCAGGTAATATAACAAGTGAAATCGCAAAAAAATACTTATTAAAATATCTTCCAGATGAAGACATTAAGAATTTAATTAAATATTGCATCCTCCTAAAAAAACAAAGAAGAATGAAAAATTATGAGTCACTCACAAATAAGATTTTTGATTTGATCGGAGGGTTTGATATTGATGCAAATATTTACAGGATACATATACAGTGTCACTCGTTAGAACTTTTAATTGCTTGTTAATTTATTTCTTATATCTTCTAATAGTTGAATAACCTCAGAAAATCCAATAAAAAATAATCCGATACTAACACTTACTAATTCAGGTATCATAAAACGGCTGAGTGAAAATTCATATTTATAGCCATCTCCACCAGCTGTAACCAAACTTAGTATTGTACCTAACACAATTATCACAAAACCACATATTTTTATTAATTTTGCAATAGTATTATCAGAAGTGCTGTAGCTAAATTGGCTACGCTCTTTTGATAATGATGGTTCAAATGCGGTTCCACAAGAAAAGCATCTTCCAGAAGATTTTTCATCAATATTTAACTTCGATTTGCAATTGGGACAAGTTTCCATATAAACGCCTCCTAATTTTATAACAAATTATATCAAACACATCCTAAAAATTCAATATCCCCTCTCCATATCGTTAAGTACATAGATGCATGCAGCTGATACATTCCGGCTCCTCATCCCGTTCACCTTATAGTGGAAAGAACCTCAAAAATCCTGCTTCAAAGTAATTGGCAAAAAATTACACAGGAGAAGTTGTTCACACTCCGTTGCACCAAACATTTCCATTGTGCAATAGTCGTTTTCCCAATCTTCTCCTGTGCAATTTTCCGGTCAATATTTCTACCAAGGCTTTTAGCACCCGAATCCTATTCAACATAATTCAGCGACATTAACGACTAATCTCGCAGCGCTTTACTGTCTTACATTCGCAACAAACTGGTACTCATCTCCCTGCTTTTTCAAAGTAACCATACACGTCGTCTCTTCATCCGTATATTCCAACATGGGATTTTCATACAGAATATAATACATACCGTCATCCGTTTTCATTCCGTCCACGACAGCAGCTTCCATATAATTGGTATCTCCCGCTTCCATACAATAAGCGTGTTCTTTTTTTAGATACGTCCACGAAAGACGAGTTCTCATATCAGAAAGCCCATACCCTGTTCTTCTCTTAAGCAGCGCATCAATATCCGATTCCCTTAATGCGATGAAATCCGTGTCAAACTCCGATTTTCCAACCGCTTCCAAATAGCTGGTCCTCACACTATCCGAAAATTCCCCGTCTAAAATCCCTGCTCCTCCATAAAGCACTTCTCCCACGTTCACATCCCGCACATCCTCATAAAAACTCTGCAAAAATCCATAGGCATCGATGGTGCGCAAAAAACCTGATATTTCGCCCAGTTCCATTGCTGTCAATGCTGTTCCGCCTTCGATATCCATATCCGACTCCAGCATAACATCCACTCTCGTCGGCGCCGTTTCTTCCATTTCTAAAATCAGATCAATATTCGCGCGCTCCACGTCGGAAAGAGCAACATCATCTATATATGCACCGCCTACATACCATGCCTTCCCCTCGAAATGATCAGCAAGATCCTCACTTTCAAACCACCAGCCATATCTTGCATAAATTTCATTCCGGGCAATGCGGAGTTCCGCCTTTGTCATTCCCGAAAGCTCATCTGCCTCCAGAATGCGGCTGTTGCTCTCCGGTAATATAAATTCTTCCTCCACTGGTCCGGCATTGATCTGTCTGATCACGGCGGTCGGCATTTCATCCCAATCCGTTTCTCCCGTTGCGCTACTGTTGATCAGGCTGATTTTGAAAAGCGGTTCCACGCCTTCGTCCGCCGCATACAAATGAAAGTCATCCCTGTCATAGATCGCATCAGCCGTCTTATCAAATCCCATGGAACGCAGCTGCTCTATCAGTTCCGTCTCTTCCTTCCCCACATCACTCCAATCAGATCCCATACCGTAAAACTCTGCCGCCTTTACCATCTCTGCGCCGTCATAATAGCAGACGGACAAATCAATACTGGCACCGTCCGCCGATATAAATGTTTGCTGCCGGCTGTCCATACAAATATATTTGCCGTCTTTTATCATGAAACGAATGTCCCCGCCGTCACACTGATCGGCTATTGCATAATTAAGAAATTCCCATACTGCCGATTCCACAACCTGTCCGTCCTGATATTCATATATCTTTGCCTGAATCTGATATGCTTCGCTGCCCTCCTGTAAATCAAAGGTCAAAAGCTCTTCCATACCGTCCTGGTCAAAATCCAGAATAACAGCATCAAGGCACCCTTCCTTTTTTTCAGGAAGTCCTTTTAATCCTTTTGTCATAAAATAACTGTATCCCTCTGTTTCCATTTCTTCATAAATGAGCTGTGTGCCGGAAAGATCGCAAAATCTCAATTGATCCCTATACTGTAAGAGAGCTTCTGCTCCGCTTTCTGCCGTCTGCTCATATTCCGATCCATTCTGTAGATTTTCTTCTAATGTTTCTGAAGGATCCTTCTCTGTTCCGTCTTCTCCGCCGCATGCCGCGATAACCGATATTACAGAAATCACTGCCAGCATCCTAATGCCCCTCTTTTTCATCCCTGCTCTCCTTTCTAATTCCATTTATCCTGCAAGAGCGTGTTTAAAAAATATTTTCAAACACGCTCTTGCATTATAATCTATATAAAATAATTTAATCAAGCCTCAGTTCTTACTGTTTGTACCATCTCGTCAACATAATTTGTAAGCTCCGTTTTCTTGGCATCATCGACTGCACTGTCATCAAATACCATATAACTTACGATCACTAAAATATCATTGAACACGAAAGCATATCCATATAAGTAACACTCCTTCGTCGTTCCCCAAAACTCCATCGGCTGGATGCCTTCAAACTTAATTGCCTCCGCCCCACAAGGTAATGTCACTGTATCAATCGTATCAGGTGTATAATCCTCACATTGATAATCATTGAAAGACATTACAGCAGCATGATAAGAATCATTCATGACATCCGCGAAATCATTCTCCACAGATATACCGGGTTGTTCATCACGCGAGCTTGCTACAATTATAGCATAATCCCACGAATCCCTTGAAGTAAATCCACGACCGCTACATGTTTCCACATACCCCGGAACATCAACATAAATATCGTAATACGCTATACGCTGTGTTCGCGTAAGATCATCAAAAGTTTTATATTCAACATCTTTTACATTACTTTCATCTGACTGATCATTTCCATCATTTTCGGCACTCGAATTACTTGAAGCGTCCGAGACATCCTTCCCTTTATTATCACCACAGCTGCATGCAGTAAACATACATGAAATTGCCAGAATCAATGCTAAAAGTCTTTTCATATTATCAAACCCTTCTCTTTCTATCCGCCCAAAAGCAGATAATATTAATATATAGTTAACTTCATTCCCTACAGGATTTCCTTTCCCAGCCGAAATCCTACATAGCACCGTAACAGTCCGATTCTGGATTTTGTTCCCGTTTTCTCATAAATAGAAGCAATATGTCTCTGCAGACACCGCCGTGATATGTACAATTCATTCGCAATTTTCTGCACACCGTCGTCCGTTCCGATCAGCTTTTCAAATACCTCAGCTTCCCGGGGTGTCATATCATANTGTTCAGCAAAAATCCGCCGATATTTCTCTTCCACTGTTGGCACCGTTTTCACAACTCAACTCTCCGTTCTTTTTCTCTTATATATACTTAGATTGCTGTACTTCAAAAAAGGTTCCTGTATGTTTGAAAAATCACAAAAACGTCAAAGAGGAGTGGCTCCTACCCTCCCCTTTGACGGCTCTTTTCTGTTTCCCCTGCGGAAAATAATTTTACTTTCTCTCTTTTATGTAGACATTTCCTGCTACTGCTNCTACACAAAGCGCTGCCATTAATACGAACATAAATACACCCTGGTCCCCGGTCTTAGGAGATACCAAAGCTGCAGATGCCTGTNCCGGCGTCTGTGTCTGTGTCTGTGCCTGGGGCTGTGTCTGCGCTGGGGTCTGTGTTGGCGTNGTCGTCTGCGTTGGCGTTGTTGGCGTCGTCGGTGTCTGCGTTGGCGTCGTTGGCGTCGTCGCCGGTGTCTTCCGTTCCACAACGCTGGCAAATGTAACCGGTGAGAATGATGTGAATGTCACTGTCACGGTTCCGTTTCCTGCCGTTCCCGTAAGACGCTCCCATTCATTGGTCGTACTATTATAATGGATTGCATAAACCGTATCGCCNTCCTTNACTCCNTCAACNGCAAACTCTACCGTAACCGGATTTTCTGCCGATACCTCGGAACCCTCCAGATTNACNTCTACCGCCGCAAAGAACTTTAACTCTTCTTTTTGCCAATCATAATCGATCAAATCGTATCCGTAAGTCATTGCAACTGCTTTATGGTCTTCACTGAGAAGAGGCGATGTTGTCACAGTGANCGGATTCCCGTCTTTGTCTGTTGCACTGTTGACGGCTGCCGCGTTTGCAACCGTACCGTCATAGTCATAGCTCAGATTAGCTCTTCCAAGGTCATATCCGGTGATCAAAATCCTACCTCCATCGGTAAACTCCGCCGTGAGCTTCCCGTTCTCCGTNGACTCTGCGTGGATCAGCTTGTATGATCCGTCTCCGAGCTGCTGCANAACATAGTACCAATCGAATCCTGCCTCCGTACAAGGCCAACCGAATTGTATCAGTGAAAATGTAACCGCAACCGGATTTCCCACCGAAGCACCTGTCAGATTCAGGTCTCCGAATGCCATGGGAGTACCGTAAATCATATATTTGTCGCAGTAATAATAATCTGCGATGTCTTGCAGTTGTTCCTCTGTCATATCAAAGAACTTATTAGCCATATCCAAAAACTGCGACTGGTCATCACTCGAAGTAAACGTTGCGGCCACCGNATTTCCGCCTTCATCTGTTGCGCTTACAATAGAGACCTCAGTTTCCACCGCCGCTGCCGGGACCTGTGCCGGCATTATGCCGATCAACANTACGGCCATCAACAGAATGCTGCATATTTTTTTCNTCATTCCTGTCTCCTCCTGTTAAACTGTGTATTTTGGACGTTTCATGACCGGCTCGCNTCTTACCGNTCCTGTCCGTTTTACTTGTTCATCATACCCGTATTTTCCAGAATTTTGCAGTTCACATGAGTGCCATTTTAACGTAATTTCTCCTGGAACCTTTTTTGCTTTTCATGTATCTGATATAATGAAGAGACTGTCANAAAACNCNTGNCNATNCAGAAAGGAACCGCATGAAAAAAGCACCTAGCAAAAAAANCCCAATTAAGGGATTGACTTTTATGTATTCCTATGATAAGATATTATTCGTTCGTAAGCGAGACTTTTCGCTGGACAATTTTTAGATGTATATATTTGCGGGTGTAGTTCAATGGTAGAACACTAGCCTTCCAAGCTAGATACGTGGGTTCGATTCCCATCACCCGCTCTATTTTTTTGCAAAAAAAGAAACCGGAATAACCGGTTTCCTTTTTTATTCTGCGTCCTGCCATTCTATCACAGGAACATACAATTCCTCAATATAGATACCGCAGACTTTCTCGATATTTATCATATTGGTAAATTCCAGATTGTCCTGCTGCCACGTCTTGCCATCCACTTCGCTAAAGGATATGCTGCCTCCCTGAATATATCCCCTTACATCCGGNTCGTGGCTCACAACCACCAGTTCGCTTCCGTCAANCATTTTTAATGTGANCGCGATCGTGGTGTCTGAAACTCCCCTCTCATCATCCGGGAAATTGGAGACATCAGACTGCAGCACNANCCCAAACGGNGTCAACTCAATATTTTTCACCTCAGCCGTCGTGTTGATATAAGAAAATACCATATCAGCGTTCCCCTCGATTATNATATTATCCGATACAGTCCGGTATATGGGGAACGTAAGGCTCCATAATCCTGGAATGAGCAGCTTAGGATCATCGGAATAGGGATCTTCNGTCAGGTCGTTAAAGCATACCGTCACGTTACTCCCCTCTTCCAATTCCTCATCAAACGTGATACTGACCACATAGGTCGCAACATTCGGTCTCTTCTCGCTCACCTCCAAGAGTTCACAGTCAAGAGATCCTCCCAGCAACTGGTCAACGTTATAGTTCTCTCCCTTGCAGAAGCAGAAATAGTCAAACAAGACATTATCCGCAAACGTGACATTCCCCGAAGCAGTCATCTGTACCAACAGATAAATGCTGTGGGTATCGATCACCTTNTCCTTAAGTTCCATCATGAGGTCCGGCTTATTCTGCACATATGTCTTTTCGCTCTCCACTCCGACCTTTTCGTCTTCCTGCAAATCGCCCCACAGGAAATCTATGATCGTCTCTTTGAACAGCGTNAGGATATCCGCCTGAACATCCTGTCTGCTCAGCAAAATGACACAGACAATGCAGAGCGGACATACAACGAGCCAGATCAGCCNCTTCCAGGCAAACCCCGTTTTCACATTCTCCTCTTTCTCCTCTATCGTCCGCAGAATATCGTCTACCCTCTTATCGTATGACTCCGGAATGTCAATCTTTTCTGCAAGATTCTTCATTTCTCTATCAAATCCCATCCTGACATTCCCCCTTTTCTTCCAATTCCTTCCGCAGNAACTCTCTCCCGCGGTTCAGGCGTGATTTCACTGTTCCGACCGGAATATTCAGCACACTGGATATATCTTTGACGGAAAGGCAGCTATAGTAAAATAATACAATAACAAGGCGGTATTCTTCCTTTAACCCCTGTATGACATCCCACAGTTCATTATGACTGTCATATACAGGATGCGTCATACCCTCCAATGCGTCATTCCCCGGCAGATTGAGGCGCTTCTTCTGTATTTTCAGTGCCTCGTTTTTTGTGATCGTTAGAAGCCACGGCTTAATTTTGCTCGGATGTTTTAGCTGATGAANGTTCTCATATCCCTTCAAAATGGCATTGCACGCGGCATCCTCTGCATCTGCTTCATTCTTTAAAATGGCATACGCTGTCACATACAACTGCTTTCTGTATTTGCTGACATATNCACAAAATTCTGATGCCTTCATCATTTGTATCCTCTTTTACTTTATTACCGCTACAGAATACGGCGGCAAAGTCAGCGTACCGTCAGCATAGGTAACCGCTTCCACGTCGGTGATCAGCATACCGCCAAGCGCCAGATTCGCTCCGTCTGTTCCGTTCAATGTAACTCCCGAGAGNTCCACTGTCACAGGCTCCTCCGACGGATTGAAGGCTAAAAGCAATTCCGAACCGTCATAGGTCTTTCGGATCACACAGACATTATTATCTGTCAGCGTCTCCTCAACCGTCACAACGCCGCGTGCGATCTCAGGGTACTGATTGCGGAGACGGATTGTCTCGCACACATAAGCATAAATGGAATTTCCATCCTCCTGCTGCGTCTGTAATGATCCATATTTCATTTCTACCTTGTCCATATCGAGCGGTCCGTGGCACATCCCCTCCGCTTTGGCATCCTCAAACCAATACATCGGAGCGCGCTTGTTTTCGTCTTTTCCGGAGCCTTTCATTCCAAGTTCTTCCCCGTAATACAGGAAAGCGCTTCCCGACATCAGAAGGTTCATTGCATGCCCCATCTTTGTCCTGTTCACACCGAACTCCCCATTATAATAACCCGCGCTGCGCGCCATATCATGATTTGCATAAAACGGCGCGTCAATATAGGAATCACTGTACTGTCCGATCAAATTTTGCAGTTCCAGAATCGACTCTCCGTAACCGGATGCCTTACCGCTGATCAGTGTCTTCGCGATCACTCCCTCCGCAGCCGCAAACGCAAAATTAAAGCAGCTGTCGATACCGCTGGCATAATATTGGGTGTAAGTGTCCATATTGTTCCACACCTCAGCAACAATGTAAGCGTCCTCTTTTTTTTCTTCTACCATGCTGTCAAACCATGAAAGGATCTCGACATTAACCTCCACGTTTCCGCTCTCAAACTCCTTTGCCGCATCCAATCGGAAACCGTCCACGCCGAGTTCCAGCCAGAAATCCACGATATCGGTAAATTCGGCACGCACCGCATCGCTCTCAAGGTTCAGATCCGGCATCTCACTCCAGAACTGTGCCTCATAATACCAGTCAGCGCCGGCAATTTTAGCATATCCGCTCTGTGCTTCTCTGGAAAAGTGGTAATAATCCACATACGGGCACTCCTCAATATCCGGCTCTGCCCCCTCCGGCAGTGTCCTCAAATATGCCGCTGCTGTCTTAAACCACTCATGCTGCGAGGACGAATGATTCATGACAAGGTCGATAATGACATTGATCCCTCTCTCATGGCAGGCTTCGATCAGTGTCTTAAAATCTTCTAACGTTCCGTACTCCGGGTCAATATCCATGTAATCGATCACATCGTATTTGTGGTATGTTGTGGACGGCATGATCGGCATCAGCCAGATACCGTTACAGCCAAGGTCATCCATTGTCGCATCGTCTCCATCATTGATGTAATCCAGCTTTGCCGTCAGACCGTTTATATCACCGACCCCGTCACCGTTGCTGTCGAAAAAACTATAGACAAACACTTCATACCAAGTGCGGTAATTATCGTCCACAATCTGTGCCTCTCCTGTATTTACCGCCCGCATCAGCGATAATGCCGTCTCTTCTGCACCGACCAGTTCACTTGCCTCGGTGTCTCCTGCTCCAGCGTTGCCTCCTGTTCCGCTGCATCCCGCACTGCCGCAGAGCAGAGTTCCCGCCAGCATCAGTGCCAACAATCTTTTGCTCATTTTCATGTGTACCTCATTTCCGCGCAGCGATCTGCCTGATTGGCTGCGCCTTAAATTTTCTTTTATTCATTATACTCGAAAAACTCCAATTCGTAAAATAAAATCCGTCAAATTTGGTCCGAACACCCTTGTATTCAAATCACTTCTTTTATATAATTACTTTAGTATGACATTTTTTATCTGGAATAGGGGAAAACAATGACAACGATCAAGGATATCGCAAACCGTCTGGGAGTATCTGTCAGTACCGTCTCCAAAGGATTGAGCGGAGCAAACGACATTAGCGAAGAACTGCGTCAGTTGGTGCTGGACACTGCGGTAGAGATGGGATACACAACAAAAAAATCAAAAAAAGAAGAAAACCGCAAACTGGCCATCTTCGTCGAGAACATGGAATATGAGACGAGCAACCAGTTCGGATATGACATTATTCTGGGTTTTAAGCAAAATGCTTTCCGCTATCATTCGAACGTGACCGTCATTCCCGTCACTCCGTCTTTTCAGCTCAGCGAAAAGTACGATACATATCTCTTGAAGAACGGCTTTTGCGGCGCTTTTCTGCTTGGCTTTGCCCTGCACGATGAGTGGTTCAAGCAACTGGAACACACGACCATGCCCACGGTTCTTTTTGACAATTATGTCAAAAAGAATCCAAATGTATGCTATGTAGGCACTGACAATTACGAGGGAATCGACAACGCCGTAGAACATCTGCATGCACTCGGGCACAGCAAAATCGCATTCCTGAACGGCTCCCTGCACTCCATGGTCTCAGAGCAGCGTCAGGAAGCCTACTATATGAGCATGCATGCCCACGGACTTGAAGTGCGGGAAGAGCTGACTGCCTACGGCTACTATGTCGCAGACAGTGCCAAATATCATGTCCCCTCCTTTCTCGACGCCGGTGCCACAGCCATTATCTGCGGCAACGATCTGATCGCTTCCGGCGTGATCAACGAGTGCAGGCTGCGCGGTTATCGTGTGCCGGAAGACATCAGCGTCGTCGGCTTTGACGATCTTCCGATTTCTGCTCTTTTGGACCCGCCTCTTACCACCGTACATCAGGAACGCAATGAACTCGGAAAATGTGCCTATAACGCNCTCAATTCCCTGCTCCACCACATTCCTGTATGCCGGTCACAGATCCGCTCNTCTCTCATCGAGCGGAAATCAACNGCTCCCTGTCNNNCATCATCGNCCAACTCTGCCGGNTCTGACAGCTANTGCCATCGTCCCGGNTCTTTCGCTCNTTCCTTTTGANCATATGGGCTGCNCGCCAAGCGCGCAGTCCGTTGTTTGCTCAGGTATTCCAGCAANATCAAAATCTCATGGGCNGCCAGCGGTANTGCTGCCAGAACCANAAGTCCTGCCCATTCAAAAACTGACAGTTGGCTGGTTCCGAAGAGCCGNATAAAATACGGNACTTCAGTGACCAGTANCTGCAGACCNATCCCCACTGCAAACGCCAGNATCATCAGCTTATTCTCCAGATGNTTCATCCGNAAGACNGACCGCTCCACNTCACGCATACCCACCGCATGGAACAGCTGCGCCATACCGAGCACNGTAAAAGCATAGGTCTGGCTGCGGCTTAAAATATCCGGCTGCGNCAGCATAAAACGCAGATTTTGAATCGTCACGGGCGCCCTTTGAGCCAACAGCAAGGCGATCGGCATCTGCAGGAANGCCGCCATACTGATCGCNGCGATCAAACANCCGTAAAAACAGGTACAGCTCCATCCTCCTCCCGCAAACAGACTTTCCTCTTTCGGTCTTGGCGGCCGGTCCATATAGCTTTTGTTNTCCTCCTCATCAATGCCAAGNGCAAGNGCCGGCATAGAATCCGTGATGAGGTTGATCCAGAGAATATGGCTGGATTTTAGCGGTGTNGCCAGTCCACAGATCACTGCNGCAAGCATCGTAATGATCTCACCGAANTTGGANGACAGTAAAAACAGCACTGCCTTTCGGATATTTTCATAAATGCACCGTCCCTGNGCGATCGCTTTTGCNATCGTAGCAAAATTATCATCTGTCAGCACGATATCTGCNGCATTCTTTGCNACATCCGTTCCTGCCATTCCCATTGCNATNCCCACATCNGCCGATTTTAATGAGGGCGCGTCGTTTACNCCGTCGCCTGTCATTGCAGTGATCTCCCCGCACTTGCGGCAGGCAGAGACGATCCTCACCTTATGCTCCGGGGATACATGTGCAAAAACCCGGATCTCCGGAAGCCGCCGTTTTAGCTCTTCATCCGTCATTGAAGCNAGNTCTTCTCCNACCAAACACTGTTCCGCTTTTGCGGCAATTCCCAACTCCTTTGCAATGGCCAGCGCCGTATCCTTCCGANCCCCGGTAATCATTACCGTCTTTACCCCTGCACGGCGAAANTCCTGTACNGCTTCCTTTGCCTCCGGGCGCACAGGGTCTTCCATTCCCACCATTCCGAGAAAAATNAGCCCGTTTTCTTCCACGTCGAACACATTTTCCCGCATTCCNAGTGCAAGCACACGCAGNCCCCGCTCCGTCAGTGACTTTAATGCCTCTCCGATNTCCTCCCTGTGTTTTGGCGTCATCGGCTTTGTTTTTCCTGCNGTCCAGAGAAACCGGCTNCGCTCTAAAATNTCGTCCGGCGAACCCTTNGTGTAGGATATTCCACCGCTATGCANTGTCGACATCATTTTNCGNTCCGAATCAAACGCAAGCTCCGCCTTTCTCGGACTCTGCTTCTCAAGCTTCTCTCTGCTGATGTCAAANAGCGCCGCCATNTCCAAAAGAGCAAGCTCNGTCGGATCTCCAATACGCTCGCCGTCTGCCAGAGACGCNTCATTGCAAAGCGNAAATCCATGAATAAAATGCCGNNTGCGCTCCTTCTCCAATTTTTCCGGNTCTGTNACCCTGCCATCCACATAACATTTTGTCACCGTCATNCGGTTCTGTGTCAGAGTGCCTGTCTTATCCGAGCAGACNACNCTGACGCATCCNAATGTCTCGACACTGGGCAGACGCTTCACGATCGTATTGACCTTCACCATCCGCGAAACACTCAGCGCAAGTACCATCGTGACNATCGCNGGCAGTCCTTCGGGNACTGCNGCGACNGCAAGAGAAATTGCCGTGATCAGCATTTCGACCACATTCCTTCTCTGCAAAATGGCGATCAAAAAAAGGAGCACACACAGGAAAATCGAGACTGTACTTAAGATTTTCCCAAGATCAGCCAAACGCTTCTGCAGCGGTGTCATCTCTGTCTTGGCGCTTTTAAGCATTCCGGCAATTTTCCCGATTTCCGTATCCATGCCGATGGCCGTCACGATTCCTTCCCCGCGTCCGTAAGTCACATTGGTCGACATGTAAGCCATGTTTTTGTCCTTTGTATTCTTGCTGACCGGCACAGATTCCCCGGTGAGTGCCGACTCTTCAATCTTGAGGTTGACCGCCTCCGTAAGCTGCAGATCTGCCGGAACCTGACGTCCTGCCTCCAGCACCACGATATCTCCGGGAACCAGGTCACATGCCGGAATCTCCCTTCGATGCTCCCCTTCTCTTATGATCGCATGCGGGCATGTCATATCGCGCAGTGCATCAAGTGCACGCTTGGCTCTCCCTTCCTGGATCACTCCTATCACGGCATTGACGAGAACTACTGCCAGAATGATCATCATGTCTCCATATTCTTTTAACAGCAGTGAAATCAATGCTGCAATAAACAGAATAAAAATCAACGGGTCATTCAGCTGCTCCAAAAAGCTGCCAAGAGGTGACTTTGCCTGATCCTCCTCAATGATATTCTGCCCGCGCTGCAAAGACTGCGTATTGCCTGTCCGATCTTGTTCTTCCATGGTCTGCTCCCCTCATGTTTTCTCAACACATTTTATGAGGACGGGCTGTCATTTATGACAAAAAGAAAACGCCAAAAGGGACGCTCCCTCATAGGAAGCGTCCCTTTGCGTTCTTTTCTGCTTTATTCCAGTTTAAACTGTTCTACCACCTGTTTCAGATGATCCACATATTTGTAGCACTCGGCAACCATGTCATGCGTTGTTCCTGTCTTTTCTACCATATCGCTGGTCTTCTCTGCGATGTCAACAACCCCTGCGGAGGATTCTCCCACGGTATTATTGATTCCGCCAAGAGCCTCGGCAATATTTTCGATTGAATCTGCCAACGACACCATTGCATCCCTGACACTTTCCATGCTGGATTTGAACACATCCGCATCTTCCTTATATTGCTCGCTGACCTGCTCGAATTCCTTATAGTCGGCAACGACCGTGGTCTCCAGGAAACTGTTCGTCTCCTCCAGACAGTCTGACATATTGGATACTGCCAGATGCACTTCTTTTACAATCGTGCTGATATCTGCGATCGCTTTTGATGTCTGATCTGCAAGACTTCCAATCTCGGTTGCCACAACCGCAAAGCCGCGTCCAGCCTCGCCTGCTCTTGCCGCCTCAATGGATGCATTCAGTGCAAGCAGGCTTGTCTGCGAGGATATCTCCATGATTGTTCCTGTCAGTTCATTGATCCTCTCAACAGCCTTGGAACCTTCTATCGCCTGATCCGCCTTTTTCTTGACGGTGTGATACATATCCATCGTCTGATTGCTCGCCGCAACCGTCTTAACTCTAAGCTTCTGTGCACGCTCCATGATTTCTTCAGAAGTCTTTGCACCCTCGGAGGTCATGGTGTTGATGTTCTCCGCGCCTTCTCTGATCACTCCGATGTTCTCATTAATTGTGACGGTCGTAGCCGCTGTCTGCTGCATACCTGCCGCCAACTGCTGACTCGTAGCCGAGTTATCGGAGCACATACGGTCTACCGTATCCGTTATATCTTTCAAACCGCCCACATTAGTTGTGATCTGAGCGCTGGCATTGTCAATATCCCCGATCATAGTTCTTATATTCCTGCGCATAAGACGAACCTGACGCGCCATCACACCCGTCTCGTCTTTCCGGCTGCACAGTCCCTCGATCATCGGATTGTGTACAAAATTCAGTTCAGCAGTATCGTGTATGATCGTCGTGAGATTATTGATCGGTCGCGAAATCATCCTGCTGACTACAAACCCAAGTGCAGCACACACTATCAATACGATTATTGCAATGACACCCAAAGAAATCAGCAAACTGTTGACCGGCTGCATGATCTCATCCTGGTCTGCCGTTACAACGACAATTATATTATCCTCCGTAACAACATAGGAAGCGTACTTTATAGAACCGTTGTAACTATATGTAACAACCGCATTTTCCGGATGGTTGCCCGCTGCAAGCTGTGACACAAGGTCGTTGATCACGACATTGTCAAACGGCTGTCCTATCGGTTCTGTCGGATGGTAAAGCATAATTCCGTTTGCATCCACCATATATCCGTAGGAGGATTCCACTCCTTCCATCCTGATGTCCTGCATGATCTCCTTATATTTTTCAGTGCCCGCCTCTTCTTCGGAAAGATCCTCAACCGTGGCTGCCGCCGTCTCTGCAATGCTCATGATATAGTTCTCATTAATCTGCCCGACAATACTCTTGGTCCGCATACTGACACTGATCAGATTCGTAACGACAGATACTACAACTATGCCAATGACCATTATCAGTATCTGCGTCGTAATCGAATGAATAAACGACACTTTTTCCCTCTTGTCCATTTCTATTCCCTCGCATTTCTTCGTATTTACTATCTACAGCTATGAGCAAATGCTTCCCGTTTCAGACTTTCAGGCTGAACTGTCCAACCATATGCTCCAGACTTTCTGACTGGGCAGACAGCTCCTGGCTTGTAGCGGAAGTCTGCTCTGCAGCAGCGGAATTATTCTGAATTACCTCTGAAATCTGCTCGATTCCGATTTCCAGCTGCTTCATGGCATCCGCCTGAGAAACAGACATTGTGCTGATCTCATTGCTGGATTCCGCCAATGTATTGATTCCTTTAATGACTGACTCAATTGCCCCCGTGGCTCTGACCATAATCTCATTTCCACGTTCAATCTCCTGAATTGCATGCTCAATCAGGTTCTTTGTATTGACTGCAGAAGTTGCACTGTCTGCCGCAAGCTTTCCAATCTGGTCAGCAACGACTGCAAATCCTCTTCCTGCCTCGCCAGCTCTCGCCGCCTCAATAGATGCATTCAAAGACAGCAGATTCGTCTGGGACGCAATATCCTCGATCGCAGTGATGATATTGGCAATCTCTTTTGATGTGTCGTTGATCCGCACCATCGCCTCATTTAACTGCTTGATCTCCTCGTTGCTCGCCTCTGCCTCGCCCCTAAATCGTTCTGCACTGTGGAACGACTCTTCCGCCTTCTCTGAACTATGTACAATCGTCTCCGTAATATTCTGGATCGTAGCTGTAAGCTCTTCCACGGAAGCAGCCTGATTCGTCGCGCCCTCTGCGAGAGACTGAGCGCTCTCTGCCATCTGGGTCGCGCCCATGGAAACCTGCTCGGACGACTCATAGATATTTCCAAGCGTTCCGCTCAATGACTCTACAATCTTCGTAACCGAATCTCCCAGTGCCTTAAAATCTCCCTTAAACTCTACATCTGTTGATATATTAAAGTTCCCTTGGGAAATTTCGTTAAGTCCTCTCGCAAGTTCCCGGATATACAGTTTCATCATTTCAGCTGCCTCACGGAATGAATCGGTCATCTCTCCAATCTCATCCGGATACATCTTCTCAATTTCTATGTCGAGATTACCCTTTGCAAGCTCGACAGACGCATCTCTTACGTTATCGATCGGCACAGCAAACAGCTTCGCCACATATCCTGCAAACCACGTAGATATCGCTACCGCAAGTACAACGACTGCGATCATAACCGCGAGTGCAATATATACCGTCATCGTCAGAGTCTTGGATATCTTATTTCCCTCCGTTACATTTAACGCGATCAGACCTTCTACCTCAGCCGTGAGCTCTTTCAGCAGCGGTTTTGTCTCCGTTAACAGAAGCTCTAACGCTGCTTCATTCTGATTGCTGACTGCAAGATCCTGTGTACGCCCGAATGCCTCACGAAAGATCGGCAGTTTTTCCTCAATTGCGTTAATATACTCCATCTCTGCGCTAGTGGTGCAGTGTGCCTTCATCTTCTCATATGCCGCATCCGTATTTTGCTGTAATTCTGCCAGTTCTGTGATGGCTGTCTGTATATCCGCATCATCCTCCAGCAGGATCATCTCCCTGATCATGGTCGGCTCCTTATTTAAATACATGGCAAACTCACCGATCTCCCCTTGTGAAAATCCGTTGTTTACCAATGCGGAGCTGTGCCTGCTATTCGTGTAAATTAATATCAAAATTCCCAGTATACCTGAAATACTTGATATGATCACAACTAACGTGAAGCAATATTTCAGTTTCTTTTCAACTTTCATGTGTTTTATCTTATCCAACATATTCTTCTCCCCTATAAACAACGTTACCGTTGTTTTTCCAAATCCGTTTGTTTTAATCCCTGTAACTTAAACATAACAATATTCACTTGTCAAGGTTCTGATATAATTACACAAAAAGACCCTTCGCTGTCTGTGAAGAGCCTGCCGGCAGAATACGCACCCCGCATCTTCTGCCTTCATAAATATAAAAATGGGCAGAGGTGGATTCGAACCACCGAAGCAATTTGCAGCAGATTTACAGTCTGTCCCCTTTGGCCACTCGGGAATCTGCCCATTATGTCAGAGAAACCCTGACGACAATTAATTGTAGCATATGATTCTAATTTTTGCAAGTAAAAAGGCAACCGTTCGGCTGCCTTTTAGGAGAAGGTATTTTTACTATAGGGTATAGCAAAAAATATATAATGTATTGGGGGGTTTTACAGTGATTATAATAGCACATTCCCCTCAATAAGTGTGCACAAATCTCACAAAAAACAAGCGCTCGTTTTGTGCACATTTCTGTTTTTCCGTCATTTGTCCATAGACGAAAGGAGAAATATTTCACAACCGTTATTCAAACAGAGCCTCAAACTCTTTCTGCCCGATTTTCTCCTTCTCTAAAAGCAGATTCGCGCATGCCTCGAGCACACCGCGGTTTTCCATGATAATTTCTCTCGCCTTCGCATAACATTCATCAATGATGCGCTTGATTTCCTGGTCGATCACCGTTGCCACACCTTCCCCGTAGCCTCTGGTATGGGCGAGATCACGTCCGATAAATACATTGTCATCATCGTTGTCGTAACAGATCAGTCCGACATTCTCCGACATGCCGTACTGTGTCACCATCGCTTTTGCCATGCGGGTCGCCTGCTTAATATCCTGGGAAGCTCCGGTCGTGATATCGTCAAAAACAAGCTCCTCCGCCACACGTCCTCCGAGAGAAACCACAATATCCTGCAGCATTTTTCCCTTGGTATTAAACATCTCATCCTTTTCCGGCAGCGGCATGGTGTAGCCTGCCGCTCCGCTTCCGGTCGGAATGATAGAAACGGAATATACCGGTCCGACATCTGGAAGCAGGTGGAACAAAATAGCATGCCCTGACTCATGGAACGCCGTGATGCGCTTTTCCTTGTCGGAGATAATGCGGCTCTTCTTCTCTGCTCCAATCCCTACTTTTACAAAAGCCTTGCGGATATCAGACTGAACAACAAAGACACGGTTGTCCCTTGCCGCCACGATCGCTGCCTCGTTCAGAAGATTTTCCAGATCCGCACCGGTAAATCCTGCCGTAGTCTGTGCGATCTGTTTCAGGTCCACGTCGTCACCCAGCGGCTTGTTTCTGGCATGAACGCGCAGAATCTCCTCTCTTCCTCCGACATCCGGCCGTCCCACATGCACCTTCCTGTCAAATCTTCCCGGACGCATGATCGCAGGGTCTAAGATATCCACACGGTTTGTCGCAGCCATCACGATAATGCCCTCATTGACCCCAAATCCGTCCATTTCCACAAGCATCTGGTTCAATGTCTGCTCACGCTCGTCATGTCCGCCGCCCATACCTGTTCCTCTGCGTCTCGCCACGGCGTCAATTTCATCGATAAATACGATACACGGCGCATTTTTCTTGGCATCCTCAAACAAATCACGCACACGGGACGCTCCGACACCGACAAACATCTCCACAAAGTCGGAACCCGAAATGCTGAAGAACGGCACTCCCGCTTCTCCGGCAATTGCCTTGGCAAGCAATGTTTTACCGGTTCCCGGGGAGCCGACCAAAAGAATACCTTTCGGTATCCTCGCGCCGAGTCTGGTATATTTCTTCGGCTCGCGCAGGAAATCCACGATTTCCTCCAACTCTTCTTTTTCTTCTTTCAAACCGGCCACGTCAGCAAATGTAACACGCTTATCCGGATCATCCGACATTCTTCTCGCACGGCTCTTGCCGAAATTCATCATTTTGCTGCCGCCGCTGGCGCTGGCAGCCGCCTGGTTCGACATGATGATGAAGAAAATGAACATCGCAGCGAAAATGATCAGATACGGCAGCAACGACAGAATCCAGCTTTCCTCCGGAGGATTCTCCACCGTATATGTGCTAAATCCTTCCTCCCGCATATATTCCACTGCCTCATTGATGTCGTTCACCACAAGAGTTCTCTCCGATCCGTCTGAAAGGGTGACTTTCAGGCTTCCGGTATACGGTGTCTCACGGTTCGGCACCACATTGACGGCAACCACCGTCCCTGCATCCAGCGCCTTCTCAAATTCCGCTCTTGTGTAGTGGTCCGCCATCGTATTTCCGTCCATCCAGTACCAGATACCGACCACAACAAGTATCAGGATCAAATAGACCCCAAATCCTCTGTAACTGCTTTTCTTACTTTTCAAGCTCTTTCTCCTTTATTCCTCTATCTCTATAAATCCTATATACGGCAGATTCCGATATTGCTGGTCACAATCCAACCCATAACCTACAACAAATTCATCCGGTATCACAAAGCCGACATAATCCGCTTCCATATCCACCACCCTGCGCTCTGGTTTATCCAGGAGCGTACAGAGCTTTATACTTTTTGGATTTCTTGTTTTCATATTTTCCATAAGATACTTCAGGGTTCTTCCCGTATCAATAATATCCTCGACAACAAGGATATTCTTCCCCTCGATACTCGTTCCCAGATCATAATTGATGCGCACCACACCGCTGGAAGTAGTCCCTGCACCGTAGCTTGAAACAGACATAAATTCCAGCTCTACCGGTGAAGTAATGCGCTTCGCCAATTCACAGGTAAAAAACACAGATCCCTTTAAAATACAGATCAGACATAACGGTTCATCTCCGTAATACGCGCTGATCTGCTCTGCCATCTCCCGAATGCGCTGTTCGATCTCTTCCTCTGTAATGTGTACCTTGATTCCCTTAATCTTCAACATAGCTTCCTCCGGCAAACCGTATTTCCAAAATTTTCTCCGTATCGCCGCATATTCTGCAGTCGGCACCCATGCGTCTGCCAACGACCCACAAAACATGCGATCGTTCTGCTACCAGCCATACATCGCTGCGCTGCTCACCGGGTATTTTCTCGTCAATAAAATATTCCTTGAGCTTCTTGCGATGCCCTGTTTCATCTATGATAAGATAGTCTCCTGCCAGACGTGTTCGAATCTGCAAGCTATCTTTTATCCTACCATAATCAAACCATTTCGTATACTTCTTTTTTGAAATTTCCGGTAATTTTCCCTTACACTCCCAGATCCGGAGTGAAATTTCTCCATCCGGGACCGCAACAGTCACAACCTCTCCCCGCTCCGCACATCTTAACATTTCCATAGAAATCTCATATTGTACCGGACTTTTCTCCTTGGGCGCTTCCTCGTGTTCTCTCCGCACCCGGATGCCTTCATAGACTCTCTCTGCCTTCAGCCGATAGGGCAGCATGATGCTTCTGCCTACCTGAAGCTCTGCCAGCTCCAGTACGGACTTCACGTGCACGCTCCCGATATCCTTTCGGCTGCCTGCCGCAAGTTCAAGCACTTTCAACACGAGTTCTCGGACCAGCACCGCCGGCTGCCCCTCAAACAGATCCGCTTTTATCAGATAGCCCCATTCTTCCCTGCGGCACATTTCCGACATCAGCTGCCACACCTGTCCCTCCAGATATTCAGCGATTTCGCCTAATTCTCTCGCACTTTCCGATATGTGAATGTTCGCGCGGCCGTGAATGCGTTCAAGCTCCGGCATAACGTTATGGCGCAGCCGGTTCCTGCTGTAATCCGTATCGGCATTGGTCGCATCCTCCCGAAATGCCTGTCCCTTCTCCTGCAGATATTCCTCAATCCCGCACCTCGTCACAAGCAGAAGCGGTCGAATGATATCCGCATGCTCGCAGAGGCGCCTCTTCGCCCTCATGCCACACAGTCCCCGGATTCCGCTTCCCCGGATCATCCGAAACAGGACAGTCTCTGCATTGTCATCTGCGTGGTGTGCCAGCGCAACACGGATCACTGCATCCTCCCCGAGCTCTGCCGCAAGCTGTTCTGCCCTTCTGCGATAGCAGTCATGGCGCAGCAGCCTTGCCGCCTCCTCCATGCCGATCCCCTGCTCTTTGGCAAACTGCGGCACATCCACATGGCAGACGCGGCAGTCAATCTGCCGTTCCCTGCAAAATGTCTCCACAAACCGGGCATCTTCTCTGCTTTCTTCCCCCCTGATCCCGTGCTCCACATGTAACACCTCAAGTGCAAAATCCTGCTTCTCCCGTAATTCCAACAGCAGAAGCAGCATACATATGGAGTCCGCACCGCCAGATACGCCGGCCACGACATGATCGCCCTTTTGTATCAGATTTTCTTTTTGAATCCACAACTGTACTTCGTCTATCATTTATTTTTCCCAGATGCAGGCAGCAAGCACCGTCATATCGTCTCTGGCATGCCCGCCGGTAAAAAGCATTACACGCTCCATAATCCGTTTTGCCAATATTCCCGGGTTATTGGTGCGAATGCTCCCTATGACCTCCTGCATCGTCTCCTCCGGTTTTGAAACATGTAGATATTCTAACACACCGTCTGTAACCATGACAACAAAATCTCCGCTTTCCAACGTAAAATCTGTCGTCTCAATCTCAATCTGTGTCTCCGCTCCCACCGGAAGATTCCTTGAAGTAATACATTCTACTTCATCTGCCCGCTTAATGAATGTCGCGGCTGCGCCAATTTTATAGAGCTGTGCTGCACCGCTGTAGAGATTGACCTGACAGAGATCTACCGTAGAGTACAGGTCGTTTTCCCCTTTCATGACCATGGCAGAATTCATCATTCGAATCGCCGTCTCCACAGAAAATCCTGCTTCCAGAAAACGTTCCACCAGATCCAGCACCATTTCACTCTCTTTACATGCCGTACTGCCGGAACCCATTCCGTCCGAAAGTCCCAGCAGCAGTTCTCCCCTGTCGAGTTCCATAAAGGAGAAATTGTCGCCGGAAATCTTTGCCCCGTCCTTTTTTACTCTGGAAATCCCCTGTACGCTGCGGAATACCGTATCCTCATAGAAGACAAACGGCGTCGCGTCCTTTGAGATAAAGGACCGGGCATCCGACGGCGCACGGAATCTTTTTTGCATTGCATGGCCTGCCGCGATCATAAATGTTTTGACAGAGATGCATCCTCCCATCTTGCTTCTCAATGTTGCAGTCAGCATCACATGCCCGTCCGCCATTTCAACGAGATGCATCTCTTCGATCACAATTCCGTGCTCTTTCGCGCGGTACCGTATTTCTGCCAGCGTGCCCTTTTCCTGTGCATCCAGCACACGCTCATCTCTGGCGCAGTCCTGCATGATATATGCCATGGCATCAAGCTGTTCCGCAATGACCTGCCTGTTTTCCAACAGCCTGTTGTACCATGCACGATTCAGATTTGTCCGCTCAAAAACCCGCACCGCCTCCTCCACCATATCTCTGCTTCTGCTGCAGTATTCTCCCAGTTTTGCCTCCAGCTCCACATCCGGCTTGTCTCCGTGCCAGATCGAAGCCAGCATCTGCGAGAGAACGCCATACAGCGGCGCCGAGTCTCTGTCCCAACACAGTGCGCAGGAATCGCAGGAAGCACATACTTTTCCGGTCAGTTCATTTTGTACATGTCCTAATTCCTCCACCGTATACTGACTTTTTTTTGCACTCATTGTATGAAAAATCTGGGAAAGACCCTGAAAAGACTCTGCATACGTGAGGAGCTTATCTCCATTGCCGTTTGCATGTCCCATCTTCTTTTCCGGCTCTGTGTCCTGCTGTTTCCATTCCAGCAGGGCATGTGCAATACGGTTCAGCAGGATGACAGCGCCAAACACAAAAATCCCCTCCAGAAAAACCGCTGCAGGGGCAGGCTGATTCTTCCATTCGAGCAGACTGCCCGCAAATGACAGTATGACCGTAGCGATGGCCGCCATAATCCCTGCCATAAACGTTGGGCAGCCTTCGTTTGCCCACTCGATCAGCCGGATCGCCCCCATAGTCACTAACAGAACCATTGCATACTTGATCACTGCCGTTGCAGGCATAAAGCATACCATACCTATGTACATGATCCCAAGCAGCAGCATGCTCTTCATATTTTCCAGATAGAGCGCCGCAAAATACGCCGGCACCAGCGGATAGCAACCCATCACGCCCACACTGCACACTGCGCCTCCCAACAATCCAAGCACTGCCTCCCTTACTTTTGTTTTCTTCATCTTCGTCACTCCTTTTCGATTTTCTCTGTCTCTTCTGACAAGTGAGAATGATTATAAATTTCCCGCCAGAAAATCTTTGTCAAAGTGAGGAAGCATTTTCAAAAACTTTTCGCCAAAATCTCTTTTTCCATGTCTGTTTCAGGGATTTCGAAAACGTTCATGCATTTTAAGATCTTCATTCGATGAACTCAAAAAGAGGAACCAAAGTCCTGTAGGGCTTGATTCCTCTCCGTTTTCCCGCTTCGTGCTGCAGACACCGGCTACGGCTGTTCCTTGAACACAATTTCATTTTCGTAGACCAGTCCGAGCTTGCTTCTGGCAATATTCTCTTTTGACGCTCTCGACTGCATATCTTTCTCATACTGTTCAAGCATAAGCTGCCTGTCCTGCTCTGCCTCAAGCTCAGCCTCATACTGAGCCTGTTTCTCAATATATTCCTGTGCCTTGGCATGTGTCTTTACGATCTGAACTGTCATAACCGCCATAAAAGCGATCAGTATCATACTGATACAAAGCTTGCCTGCCCGATTTTCTTTTTTTCTTCGTCTTTTTACTGCCATACTCAGCCTCCGTGCCTACACGATCCTCTGTCATTCCATTTAGAGTTTACATAAACCCATTTTAACGGCTTTTATCAATTTTTTCAATTGTTTTCTGAAAAATTTCCAAATTTTACTCCAAATTTTGAAAAACGGACGGGTGAGAAACCGCAAAACCTTCCCGATCGCTCCAAACAACGTCTTCCACACCAGCACATTCAGCCGGATAACAATTTTGCTCAAGAGAAGATAATATGCTGCCATTCCGACAGCGACGCCTCCCAGCACAAACCCCCTGACCATGCCGTCATTTTCTCTGTAAAGCATGATAAATACGGCTGCAGTGCAGATCAGCCAATAGACAAAATCCTCTGCTCCGATCCAGAAATTGCCATGAGGCACGATCCTTCGGAAGATGCGTAAGATATCATACAGAAAAAAAAGCGCTGCGCCCAACAGCACAGACACGAGAAGCGCACCGGCCTCCTGTCCGATCGCCTGACTCGCCGACATTATTTAAAAAGCCTTCCCAGCCACGATTCCGCCTGCTTTCCCGCGCTCTTTACATCAGAATAGGTCAGAGAATCAATTCTTCCCGCAATATCTACCTCTCCCTTTTCCAGACTGAGTCGGTTCACATGCAGATCATGTCCCTTGATCAGAAGCATTCCAAGCTCTGTCTCCAGTAAAATCTCCGCCACGTCAAAAGAGAGAACATCTATTACCCCGCCGAATGCTCCTGTGCTCCTGTTTGCCAAAAGGACTTTATGTGACTTTGCCGTACTGCTGTTTCTATCTTCCATCGAAAACCTCCCGTCTTTCCTCTGTCCTATAAAATATATTAGGAGGTGTCCGCATTTATGCTATATATTCAAATAAATCTTTCGCCTCGTCCTTTTTGGTGGTGTTCTGCAGATCAAGTACCCGCACTTTTACCGTCTTTGTCCCAAAACTGATTTCAATCACATCTCCCACCTTGACATTCAAAGATGCTTTCGCCGGCTTGCCGTTTACTGCCACCCGTCCTGCATCACATGCCTCATTGGCCACTGTGCGGCGTTTGATCAGACGGGATACTTTTAAAAATTTGTCCAGTCTCATATTTTCCCCTTTTCTGCACAAGGTATGTCCTTCGCGCACATTTCCTTATAACGCGAAAATGGATTCCGCTCACCGCGGAATCCACTCTTGCGCACCTTGTTTACTAAGCGTTGATCATATCCTTTAAAGCTTTTCCTGCTTTGAATTTCGGAGCTTTAGAAGCCGGGATCGTCATCTCTTTACCAGTCTGCGGGTTTCTTCCCGTTCTCTCTGCTCTCTCAGATACCTCGAATGTTCCGAATCCAACCAGCTGGATCTTCTCACCCTTCTTCAA
Source organism: Roseburia sp. (assembly GCA_014804775.1). Taxonomy (GTDB): domain Bacteria; phylum Bacillota; class Clostridia; order Lachnospirales; family Lachnospiraceae; genus Roseburia. The sequence goes on from JAAUZB010000014.1 coordinate 80,240, forward strand.
TTCCTCTGCTACAACGTCCGTAAATGCCTTTAATGCTGCTTCCGCGTCCTTCTTGCTTAATCCTGCCTTCTCAGCTATAGCTGCAACCAATTCTGCCTTGTTCATGTTAAATATTCCTCCTCTGGATCTTCAAAATTATATATTCGAGTACTGTTCTCAAATACCTACCTCATATTTATACTTGTTTTTCTCCCCTTTGTCAAGCTTTTTGAAGCATCCTGTCCGCCATTGCCAATACTGCCTTGGAAAGTGCATCGGATTTGGCATCCGCATCCTCCAAAGAATTCCCTTTGACACCGAGGTAGAATTTCACCTTCGGTTCTGTGCCGGACGGTCTCACGCAAACCCATGCGCCATCCGTCATCTCATAATAAAGCACATTGGAGGACGNAAGACCGGTGGGCCGAACATTTCCGGTCGCAGTGTCTGTGATCGTGTCTGTCTTGTAATCCCGGACTGCAGTCACCTGATAACCCCCGATTTCTTTCGGCGCGTCGGTACGCAGGGTGTTCATGATCTCCTGAATCTTTGCAAGTCCCTCAATGCCCTTTAAGGTAACGGAAGTAACGTCATCCTTGTAATATCCGTATTTTTCATACATTTCCAGCATTGCATCCCACAGTGTCATATTTCTGGTCTTGTAATACGCAGCCGCCTCGCAAAGCGTCATAGATGCCACGATTGCATCCTTATCTCTTGCATAGGTGCCGGTCAGACATCCGTAGCTCTCCTCCATACCGAAAAGATATGTGCCTTTTCCTGTCTTTTCAAACTCCAGTATTTTCTGTCCGATGAATTTGAAGCCGGTCAGAACTTCTATGAGTTCAATCCCGTAATGCTCCGCAATCGCATCCGCCATGTTAGTAGATACGATCGAGCGGATAAATGCACCGTCTTCCGGCAGTCCGTAAAGTTCCTTTCTCTGTCCGATGACATAATCGCCGATCAGGCAGCCGGACATATTTCCGGTCAGGCTGTGATACTCTCCGGTCTTTGAATCCTTGACATAAACTCCAAGACGGTCCGCATCCGGGTCTGTCGCAAGGATCAAATCCGCATCCACCTTTTTCCCGAGAGCAAGTCCCAGCTCAAATGCCTCTGCCGCTTCCGGGTTGGGATAGCTTACCGTCGGGAATTCTCCGTCCGGAAGCTCCTGCTCCGGAACAACATAGACATTGGTAAAGCCAAGTTCCTTCAGCACACGGCGGACCGGAATATTTCCGGTACCGTGGAGCGGCGTATAGACAATCTTCATATCTGCGCCGACCTGATCGATGCAGTCCTGATGCAGGACTAATTTCTTTAATTCTTCCATATACGGGTCATCGATGTCCGCTCCGATGGTCTGATACAGACCTGCCTCCTTCGCCTCTTTCAGCGGCATCGTCTTCACCGTTGCATAATCGGTCACCTTTCTCACCTCAGCCATGATACCTGTGTCATGCGGCGGCGTGATCTGTGCACCGTCCTCCCAGTATACCTTGTATCCGTTGTATTCCGGCGGATTATGGCTTGCTGTAATATTGATTCCTGCAATACATCCTAATCTGCGAACAGCATAGGAAAGTTCCGGAGTCGGACGCAACGACTCAAAGACATATGCCTTGATTCCGTTTGCAGCCAGACACAGCGCAGCCTCATCTGCAAATTCCGGTGACATCCTTCTGGAATCGTATGCAATGGCAACTCCCTGCCCCTTCGCATCCACGGATGCGATATAGTTTGCAAGTCCCTGCGTAGCCTTCCTCACGGTGTACACGTTCATACGGTTCGTTCCTGCCCCGATGACTCCCCGCAGTCCTGCCGTTCCAAATTCCAGATCCATGTAGAAGCGGTCTTCTATCTCTTTCTCATTTCCGGCAATGTCCCGCAGTTCCTGTTTGGTCGCCTCATCAAAATACGGCTGTGACAGCCATGATTCATAGTTCTCTTTATATCCCATTTTGCTCTCCTCCGTCCTTTTTCTAACAACATCTTATCCTTTGATACATATTTTTTCAAGTACTAATCTTGTGTTCTTCAATATACGCAATATAATCTAAATCACTTTCTTATGTGCCGCTGCTTGTTCCCGTCAACGCCTCGAGAAGTGTCGACAGGGTAGACAGATAGTCGGAGCTTTTTTTCTCATCCAGCATCTCATTTACAATCGTATTTAGCGTAGCCTCATCCATGCTTCCTGTTGACGAAGAAGAACTTCCCGTACTGCTTCCACCGGCGTGGCTTCCCGCAAGACTTCCCGCAAGACNTCCGCTCGAGCTTCCACTGCTCCCTGACGTCGTGCCGGAACTGCCGGTATTTTCCGACGAGGTTGTGCCAGCCGACTCGCTGCTCTCACCTGCCATCCTGATAATAACGGTAGCCTCCTCGGAATTCACATACAGATTCTTGCTGTAAGTTTCATAGGAGTCTGCCGTCACGGTCAGGGAATGCACTCCGTATCTCAGCTGAACAATCTCGTTGTAATCGACAGGGTTTCCGTCAATCTGCACAATTGCATTCGCAACATCGACAGCAAAGAGTATATTCCCATACTTCGGTCCTTCTCCCTTTAAGGTGTCTAAGTCCAGCTGAACGGTCTGTCCCCGTTTAATTTCCACTTCCGTGTCTCCGCCGTAGCCGTTATTGGCAACCGCTACCGTATAGGTGCCCTCCGGGACTTCCAGTTTCATATCTCCGGTAATCTCTGAGAAAATCTTGCTTCCAATCTGTATAAAACTCCCCTGGAACAGCTCGGTATTGGAAATTGCCAGTATCCCGTGCCCTGTAGTCACAGAGACAGAGAGGATCTTTGTTCCGACTCCTATGATCCTCAGAGTGTCCATAGAGTTCAGGTCTGAAAGTCTCTGCGGATTGCCGTCCGAGTTAACATAAAGTGTATCGTCATAGCTGTAACGATTTCCGGCAATCTGAAAGATGCCCCGTTCCTCATCCACCGAATACTTTGTCACATTCGGGTACTCCCATACCTGATCCGATATCTGTATCTGCATTACTCTGCCCTGGCTGTCCTTGCTTCCAAGAACTACCACTCTTCCCGGTTCAAACTCGGAAACCGCCGCGCGATTTCCGTATTTATCCAAAAAGCTGGTAGTCAGCGAATAATAGTACATATACTGCTTACCGGATGCGATCTGCTCAAGGATCAGGCACCCTGACTGCATATCATTTCCAGTGATCATAAACTGATCGGTGCCTATCAGTTCTTCCTTCTTCGTCGCCTCCGTCTCTGAAGTTTCCCCCTGTCCNCCGTCTGCATCAGATTCCTTCTCCTGCTGTGCCGGATTATAATACCGTCCGGTCACAATCTCTCCCGAGCTGTTTCCACATGCAGCCGTCAGGATCATACCAAAACAGAGCAGAACTGTCATAAGCTTTCGTATGTTCATGTGCATTCCTTTCTATCTATCTTCCGTTGTCTCTGTCTGGATTATACCATTCTATCCGGTAAAATGGAACAGCATTCCAAGAAATTCCTCTCTGTCCGTTTCCTGCTGTACCAGTTTCTGGAGTTTCTCAATATTGCGGCCGGAAAGCCATGCCTTATGGGCGTTATAATAATGGTTCGCTATCTTCCAGAACTTTTCCGGATACGCAAGATAGAGATAAAGACAGTTAAGCGCTCCCGGAGAAAGTTTTTCGGTCTCATCATAGGCGCGTATGAGATCAAGTCCCAGACCCGTATTCCAATTATTTTTCTCCAACATCTTGCGCATAAAATTCGCGAGATCGCTCATCTGCACCTGATATGCGAAGCTGTCAAAATGGACAACCGCAATCCCCTGCGATGTGAAGATCACGTTATGCTGATTGTAATCCCCGTGGCAGAACCCGAGCAGTTCCTCCTGCGGTTTGACATCCTTAAGGCGTTCCGTGACGCGCTCTGCCTTTTCCATAAATCTGGCACACTGTGCCGCAAACAGCATTTCAAACTCATTTTTTTTCTTTTTGGAGCGTATGTAATTTTTTACCTTGCGCAGCTCTCTGTTATGCTTTTCATAGAGCGTCAACAGGGCATTCTGATCCGCCTTGACAAATTCCGGGATTTCCCCCGTATAAGCCGCTGCAGCCTGATGCAGTCTGGCAAGCCTGCGCACTGCCGCAAGCATGGCATCACGGTTTCTGGTATCGCATTCGGTCCCGGCGTATGCCTCCAACAGGATATATTTTGTTTCGTCTTCACTGACAGCGATCGGACTCCCCTCTTTCGTCCGTATCAACGTCTCGACCGTAAGCCCCTGTTCCTGCAGGCATGTCAGCATTCCGGCAAGAAATTCCGCGCGCTCCTTGGAACCGTGATATTCCTTCAGCACCTTTGTGCCCTGGCTTGTATCACAGATATAGCTTTCCCGCCCTTTCGAAACCGATTTTACTTCCAGTTCATATTGTCCTAATATCTGCTCCGGTCGAATATACACAAGAACCCCTCCATACAATTCATATACGGTTTTCTCACCGTGTCTATTCATCATATGTGAGGGGCGCCTCATTCATGACAAGAGTTGCCATTTAAAATTTTATTGCAGACAGCCATCAGCTGATCTTTCGTGTTTTTTTCCGGCTCTTCGAGCACAATTTCGAGCAGCTGCTTAAGCATCTCTCCGATCTCTTTCCCCGGACGCATGCCAATCCCGATCAGATCTTTCCCGTCCACTGCCAGATTACGTATAGCCAGACACTGCTGTTTCTCCGTTATTTCCCGGTACAGTCTCTCATAGCCGTCCACATAATGGAGTTTCTCTTCTCTCCTATAATCGCTCTGTCCAAGGATGTCCGCTCTTTTTACCGCAAAAAGCGAAGGGTACTGCTCCGTTCCGATACGGCTGACCGCCCGGCGCACGCTCTTCTCCGTCAGTTCGGGATTGTCATCATGCCACAGGATCAGGCTGCACACCCGCGCAATGGTATCATTGTCAAACTTGAGCCGCTGCAGTATTTGTTTCGCCTGCGCACTTCCCTGCTGCGGATGCCCGTAGTAGTGCTCTGTTCCCAGCCTATCTACAGTCCGGCATGCCGGTTTTGCCACATCATGAAGCAGCATCGCAAGCCGGAGGATCTTGTCTGGCGGTATATGCTTTAACGTCTCAATCGTGTGGCGCCCTACGCTGTAGCAATGGTGAGGGTTTCTCTGATCCGTCTCCATCATAATGTCGAATTCCGGCAGAAAGACTGCCGTAAGTCCGGTCTCATAGACGGCCTGCATCTGTTCCGGATGCCCCGAAACCAGAAGCTTTACCAATTCCGTCTGGATTCGCTCGGCGCTCACTTTTGCAATAGAAGGCGCCAGTTCCCTGACCGCATCTTCTGTCTCTGCATCAATGGCAAAATTTAACTGTGCCGCAAACCGCATTGCCCGGAGCATACGCAGTGCATCCTCCGAAAACCGCTCGGCAGCGCAGCCGACACANCGGATCATACCGCGTTTTAAATCTCCGATCCCGTCAAAAATATCTACCAATCCGTCCCTGTCGTTGTACGCCATCGCATTGACAGTAAAGTCCCTGCGCTTTAAGTCTTCCACAAGCCGGGAAGTAAACCTGACTTCCTTGGGATGACGGGCATCTTCATATTCCCCGTCAATCCGGTAAGTCGTCACCTCAAATCCCTCATGTTCCAACATGACCGTGACCGTACCGTGCCTGATCCCTGTATCGATCGTGTGTGAAAACAGTGCCTTCACNTGCTCNGGTCTTGCCGAAGTCGTNATATCCCAGTCCTGCGGCACGCGGCAAAGCACGGAGTCGCGCACGCAGCCTCCGACTGCGTACGCTTCATATCCGTGCTTTTCTAATGTTTGAATCACAGTATTTACTTTTGGGGGCAAAGCAATTCTCATATGCGGTAAGTCCCTTTTGTCGATGTCTTGATCGTGTACAGCAGATCATCTGCCTGCTTGATCAACCGATTGATATGCTCTTCGTCCTTGATGTCTTTCTCTGTCACAATACCGATCGAACAGGANATACGTTCCGATTCCCCGATATGTATCTCTTTCCCTAATTTCTTGGCNATCGGCTTCTCAAATCCGTCTGCCTGCTCAATTCTGCGGTAAATTTCTTTTGCGAGTCCCTCAACCGTCTGCTTATCCGCCGTGTAGAGCACAATAATGAACTCATCCCCGCCGTAACGGCACACAAAACCTCTGTCCTTACTGATATCACTGAAGATATCAGCCATCTCCTGCAGAATAAGGTCTCCCACATCGTGACCGAACGTGTCATTGTACGGTTTAAAGTTATCCAGATCGATAAACATCAGTCCCAGCTCTGCCTTTTTCTTCCCCTGCGTAAACTCCGTCAGCAGGGATTTGAGCTTCTGGTAAAATCCCTCTCTGTTGTAAATGCCGGTCAGCTGATCCGTCACCGCAGAAAGGTACAGCTTTGTATTCATTTCATAAATCTGGTCATAAGCATCAATTCTGTTCAGGGAGTAGCTTACCTCACGGAACAAAAGCTGGAAGATACTCAGGTCATCTTCATTGAACATGTAACGGTTCAGCATGGAGTGCCAGTTCTCCTTCATCCGTATGTAGACGATAAGGAAGCTTTCAATTCTGGCATTATTGAAAAACGGAAGCGCCACCATGGAGCAAACATCATCCTCGCCAAAAATAGATGTGACATCCCAATGCTCTGCATAATCGCTGCTCGCCTTTGAAGTCACAAAGCCGTTCGCATTCTGACGGAGCGAATGCTCAATCTGCCGGATCTCATCCTTATCCAGCGTTTTTCCTGTATTGTTATACAGCACCTTGGGCTGTCTGTCGGTGTATCTCACATATACTGCACAGTCCACGTTAAAGTGGTTCAGGAAGGTCTTCATAACCGTATCCATCATTTCCTCTGCGCCGACTCCTGTCACGTCAATTACCTTCTGCCAAGTGGAAATGAAGTCCAGCTGCTGCCTCTTGCTGTTGTANGATACAACCATGCTTTCCTGCCAGAGCAGTTCATCCAGGCTCTGCAGTGAAACGACCACTTTATCCGTTGCCTTCTCAATCGGCTTCGTATCCTCATCATCCACCGGTGGCAATCTCTTGACGATATCATCGACCAGACCGCCAAATGTGCTCAGATGAGATTCCTCATACTGCTGCAGTGCTTCTTTTTCTTTTTCATACAGCCGNGTCTCACCCATTGTCTCATAGCATTCCATTCTGCTCCTGCGGAACAGCGCTATACTGAAGAACTGATTTCCCTCTGCACACTTCAGGTACTCATCCGCNCTCTCGTACATCTCTGCTGCCTTCTCCAATTCTCCGTCATGGTAAGCCAGCAGCGCCTGCGAGAAGTAATACAGGAACATGTCATCATCAATTTGGGCATAGTCATGCACAACAGAAAGAGCGCCTTCTATTTTATCCCGCTCCAGCACATAGTTCAGGAATTGACCGCAGTTGATCAGATATCTTTCGCAGTTGAAACGGTTGCCCAATAAAATGGATACCAGAGCAAGCAGACCGTACAGCTTTGACAGATTACATACTCTAAGGCTGTTCAAATTAAGCTTCTCAATCGCCTTCATGCATTGGGTCAGGTTGCTCTCCGCCTTCGCGTAATCTCCTCCCATNATGGCATTCAGTGCCATGTTATACTGCACCTCGGCAATTTCCTCCGGTTTTCTGAGCTGGTAAAACATACGAATCGCGTGAATATAATATTTCTCCGCTCTCTCGTTTTGCCCCATGGCACAGAGATTGTACGCTATGCCGGAATAGTTGCGTCCGCCTTCAATGCTGTTAGTCTCCTTGAGCACCTCATGTGAGCGAAGAGAATACAGCAGGGCAATCTCATACATTCCATTGGTGGAGGCAAGCATAATGTTCTTTGTATACGCAGAAATGAGCAGCCGCTCATTTCCAAGCTCCTTTGCAATCCGTATTCCCTTGCTGAAATAGCGGAGCAGCTCCTCGGAGCGGTACGCTTTCGCCACGATCTCCGGCTTATTGTCATAGGCATAAATGTACACATGTGCAAGATGATTTTTGTAATTATAAAGCACCAGTTTCTCGAGCAGTGCTTCGCTTACTTTGACATCCTGTGCACAGAAAAAGATATTATACCAGCCGGACATCTGCACCTGCGCCTCCAGCAGTTCCGCAAGGAACATGCTGTAATCGTCCTTCATATTCTTCCCGTACTGCCATGCGCTCTTTGCATATTCCAGAGCCTCTGGCAGCTTGCCCTGATACATATATGCAAGCGTCATCAGATAGTCATGCGTAAACCGGCATTGGTCTTTCTCTCCCTCTATGTAAAGCTGCTCCAGATCCTCGCAGACTTCTACTGCCTTGGGAATGTTGCCCAGCAAGATCGATGCTTTGGCGTAGAGGACACTCAGCTGATATCTTCGTTTCGTCTCAACTACCAGATTCTCAAANTTAATTCTTCTCTCCAGCTTGCCCAGCAGATACACCGCCTGCTCAAAGTCTAAAAGTGCCACCATATTGCTGATCTTGCGATATTCTGTCTCGTTAAAGAAGTCATCTTCCCCGTCAAGCTCCAACGCTTCCTTTTTACGCCCGGAATTACCGATATGTACCACGCAGCTGGCATCGTCCATCTTCTCGAAAATAGACTCCCACTCCGGNTGAAGGAATTCAGGAATTGCCGATATNTCATTGACTCCAATGCAAATCCCGATGTTCTCATACTCGTGATTGAGCAGCTTATTTGTNAGCACCATCGTACTTCTGGATGCGTACTGGAAGCGGTTCATCACGATCACAACCGGGCATCGGNTCGACAGGNGNAGNAGCATATTTTCCAGTGCGCTTGTCATTCGCTGCTGTTCATATNNCACTTCATCGAGCAGNACCATCTCTTCCCTCTCGCAAATACCGGTCTCAAAATAACTCAACAGGCAGGAACGGTGAAGCTCNTATACGTCGCACTGTTCCATAAACTCTTCAAANCTGCCCGTCATGTACTGGCGAAACATCTGGCAGATAATGGAAAGATATGGCTCATAACTGGCGGCATTGTCATTATAGTCAAACTCGCAGACCTGAAAAAAGAGGTTCTCTTTTNCTTCTGNGGNGCTGACAGCATCAAGCTCTTTTACGGAAAAATCCCCGCTATACCGAACCAGAAGCCCATTATAGCCTTTTGTACCAATNCCCGAAATGATCTGTTCTATCGCTCCGGCATAATATTTTCCAATCATGTTCTGCCCTTTCCCCCTTTTATGTTATTGCCAAAACGTTACCGAAAACGTTACCAGTCCACCGNAGAAAAGCATTANTATGCTTTTCCCCAATATACCAGCTTATGTGCCGGTTTCCCGCANCAGACNCATACGTCGGATATCTTCTCCTTATCATGGAAAGGCATGCAGCGNGATGTTGCNGNCGTGTCTTCCTTNATCCTGTCCTCGCACTCCTGTTCGCCGCACCACATACCGCGGATAAATCCGGTTTTTTCTGCTACCGTNGTTTTNAATTCGTCATAGTTATGCGCATCCCAGATATGTGCGTCCCGATGCGCCTTCGCNCGCTCGAACATNTCCTTTTGTATGGTATCTAACANTTCCGGCAGCTTTTCCTCAAGTTCTTTCAGCGCCACTTCNNTCTTCTCTCCGGTATCCCGGCGGACCACAACACATCTGTCTGCCGCAATATCCTTCGGTCCAAGCTCGACGCGCACCGGAATTCCGCGCATTTCCTGCTCCGAAAATTTCCACCCCGGACTTTTATCCGAGTCATCCAGCTTCGCACGGCATACTTTTCCGATTCGCTCACATANCTCTCTGGCAGTATCCANNACTCCCTCTTTCTGCTGTTGGATCGGNATCACCATCACCTGTACCGANGCNATCCGCGGTGGAAGCACCAGACCNGAATCATCACCGTGAACCATGATGATACCTCCGATCANCCGGGTGGAAAGTCCCCACGAGGTCTGATATACATATTGAAGNTTATTGTCTCTGTCAGTATACTGAATCTCAAATGCTTTTGCAAAACCGTTGCCNAAATTATGGCTCGTNCCGGACTGCAGCGCCTTTCCGTCATGCATCAGCGCCTCAATGGTATAGGTTGCGTCCGCGCCTGCAAATTTTTCTTTTTCCGTTTTCTGCCCCCGNATCACCGGCATCGCCAGCACTTCCTCGCAGAAATCGGCNTACAGATTCAGCATCTGAACGGTTCTCTCNTCTGCTTCCTCTGCCGTCGCATGNGCTGTATGTCCTTCCTGCCACAGNAATTCTCTCGAACGCAGGAACGGACGGGTTTCTTTCTCCCATCTTACCACCGAACACCACTGATTGTAAACCTTCGGCAGATCCCGATAGGATTGAATGATATTTTTATAGAAATCACAGAACAATGTCTCCGAGGTCGGTCTGACACAGAGACGCTCCGCAAGCGGGTTCAACCCACCGTGNGTCACCCATGCAACCTCCGGTGCAAATCCCTCCACATGATCCTTCTCTTTCTCCAACAGACTCTCCGGAATAAACATCGGCATATATACATTTTCAACCCCCGTCTCCTTAAAGCGGCGGTCCAACTCATGCTGGATATTTTCCCATATTGCATAACCGGCGGGGCGGACAATCATACATCCCTTGACGGAGGAATAATCGATCAGCTCTGCCTTCTTTACAACATCGGTATACCATTGGGCAAAATCCTCGTCCATCGACGTGATCGCCTCAACCATTTTNTTGTCCTTTGCCATAACATCTCTCCTCGTAACTTATCAATATTTTAATTCTAAAATAATTTATAATTCTTGTCAATTTCAAACATGAGTTTCTTGTTGTTTTTTGGATGCCTGATGCAGATTTTATAAGAACAGAGTGCAAGTTCCCCTGAATAAGGCTTCATATTCTCTTTAAAATTATATTTTCTGTCCCCCNCGATCGGCCAGCCTGCATTCGCAAGCTGTACCCGAATCTGATGGTGACGCCCCGTTTCCAGACTGATCCGCAGGATCGCACGCCCTGCCCCTGTCTCCAGNACCTCATACGAGAGCGCTGCCCGCCTGGCNCCTGCCGTTCCCTTAGACACTGCCGCGGATGTGTTTGTCTTTCCGTCCCGCAGCAGATAATCTTCCAGAGTTCCCTTCTTCTTCGGAGGCACCCCATCCACCATGGCATAATAATATTTGTCAATCTGTCTGCTCTGCATCTGCCTGCCGAGACTGCCTGCCGCTTCCTTNGTCTTTGCAAAGACCATGATTCCCTCAACCGGCTGGTCAAGCCGGTGCACGATGCCGATATACGGCGGTTCACCTTTCCCTGCGCGGTAATTCTTCAGAAGGCTTTCCATATCTGCCATACCCAGGCGCTTCGTCTGCACAGCAACCCCGGCNGGTTTTCTCACCGCGAGCAATTCCTCATCCTCATACAAAAACTGCAGTTCCATATTGCCGGTCACACCTTTCTTCTNGCNTANGTNTTANAGTTTNAAACGGTAACCNACTCCCCANATNGTNTCTATATATTGGGGTTTATTGGTGTTCATCTCGATTTTTTCCCTGATCTTTTTGATATGGACCGTTACCGTAGCAATATCCCCGATNGATTCCATATCCCAGATTCTCCGAAACAGCTCCTCTTTCGTGAATACNTGNTTGGGATTTTCCGCAAGAAAAGTGAGCAGATCAAACTCCTTCGTGGTAAATTGCTTTTCNTCTCCGTTGATCCACACGCGCCGTGCAGTCTTATCAATNCGGATNCCCCTGATTTCCACAATATCATTCTCCGGCANNTTGCTGCCGATGAGCCTCTCATAACGTGCCAGATGNGCTTTGACTCTTGCCACCAGTTCACTGGGGGAAAACGGCTTGGTAATATANTCGTCCGCACCAAGACCGAGCCCGCGTATCTTATCGATGTCGTCCTTTTTGGCTGAGACCATCAGGATCGGCGTATTCTTCTCCTCCCGAATCTGCTTGCANATCTCAAAACCGTCCACTCCCGGGAGCATCAGATCCAGAATATACATGTCAAAGTCCTCCGTCAGCGCACGCTTCAACCCGACATTGCCGTCNGCCTCCGTCTCCACTTCAAACCCGCTCANTTCCAGATAGTCCTTCTCTAAATCCGCGATCGCCACCTCGTCTTCAATAATCAATAGCTTGCTCATTTAGCACCTCCTGATATTTTCGTATCACAAAATACATCACTGTCCCGACCGTCTCCTTGCTGGTCGCCCAGATTTTTCCTCCATGATCCTCAATGATCTTCTTTACNATNGACAAACCGATACCGCTGCCTCCGGTAGCGGAATTGCGGGATGCATCCGCCCGAAAGAATCTGTCAAAAATATATGGCAGATCTCCTGCCGCAATGCCTCTCCCGTTGTCCTCGATCTCCACCTGAATAAAATCTCCCACATCCTTAATNCGNATATGGATTCTTCCTCTCTGCTTATCCTGATATTTGACAGANTTTCCGATAATNTTGTGGATNACACGCCTCAGCTGCTCCGGATCTGCAATGATCTGAACATCCTCATCCACATAATTATAATAGGAAAGTGCNATATCCTTGGATTCCAAATCCAGTCCAACCTCTTCCACACAGTCGTTAAAATATTCTGCCACATTTAACCTCGCAAAATTATACGGGATACGGTTGGTGTCGATCTTGGCATACAGCGTCAGCTCGTTGATCAACGTATCTATCTCGTTCGTTTTGCTGTAAATCGTCCTGATATATTTGTCCCGTTTCTCCGGTGTATCCGCCACTCCGTCCATCAGCCCCTCTGCATATCCTTTGACCGCAGTGATAGGNGTCCGCAGATCATGCGCAATGTTGCTGATCAAAGTCTTNCTTTCCTTCTCGGCCTCNATNTTTTCCTCCGCATTGTCCTTCAGGCGCTGTCTCATTTCCTCGAAGCTTCTGCACAGCTCGCCAATCTCATCATTGCTTTCCACATCCACCGTAAAGTCCAGATTGCCCTCCTTGATATTCTGCGCTGCCATCTGCAGCTTCTTGATCGGATTGATAAAACTTGTATATACCCAGACAGACAGCATACANGCAGTCAGAACCAGGATCAAAAGAATGGAAACCAGNATATCTGCCAACAGATTTTTCAATTCCGGGACCGTCTCCTCCAGCGTCGTGACGATAAAAACCGTTCCCTTCGCGNCATCCGGGTATACAAAATCAATCTGTTTGATCAGNGNCTGCTCTTCACCGTCAATATATGTCCCATAATCGGCATCCCCGGCGGCATCCCCATACTCCGGCANTTTGTCCAAAAGCGATGNTTTTACATCCTCTCCGATATAGCNTGGTGTCCCGCTTTTGCANACGATCAGATAGGAATTCTTTTCCCGGAGCACAGAATTCACCTGATCCAGATACGAAATATCTTCCATCAGCTCGGGNNNGTNCTTTGCCGTGTCGGAAAGCTTTGCAAACGAGTCCTTTGTAAANCGGCTCAGCAGCTGAATTGAATTGTTNAAATACCGATAGTCCATATCCTCGATTCCGTAGGTCCGCTCAATTGTTNTCCACTGGATACGCTGAAANCCGAAAATCGTGATCAGCGCCAGAAATATTGGCACGAAGATAATAATACAGAATGAGATGATGATCTTANTCTTGAATTTCATGTTACGTTCCTTCTTATAATCTGCACTTNCTGTCACAAAATAATAGGTCGCAGAGCTATGCTCTACGACCTATTATACCATGAAANACGGTTTTTCTCATTGATTTTTATGTAAAATNCTCTAAACTTTTCATAAACTATGAGTTACAGATATTTCTTCAGAACCTCTGCTTTATCCGTCGCCTCCCANGGGAGTTCCAGATCCGTACGTCCNAAATGTCCGTAGGATGCCGTNCCGCGGTAGATCGGNCTTCTCAGATCCAGCATTTTGATGATTCCTGCCGGGCGAAGATCNAAGTTCTCGCGAATNATCTCCACCAACTTCTCGTCCGAGGTTTTGCCTGTCCCGAACGTGTCTACCATAATGGAGGTTGGTTCTGCCACGCCGATCGCATAGGAAAGCTGGATCTCACACTTCTCCGCAATACCTGCCGCCACAATATTTTTTGCGACATAACGTGCTGCATACGCTGCGGAGCGGTCCACCTTTGTGCAGTCCTTGCCCGAAAACGCTCCGCCGCCGTGGCGTGCATACCCGCCGTAGGTGTCCACAATGATCTTGCGTCCTGTCAATCCGGCATCTCCGTGAGGTCCTCCGATTACGAACCGTCCGGTAGGATTGATGAAAAATTTTGTATCGTCATCAATCATCTCTTGCGGAAGCACCTCATCGAACACATACTTTTTGATGTCCTCATGAATCTGCTCCTGCGTCACATCTTCGTCATGCTGCGTCGATAATACGACTGCCTCAAGCCGGATCGGCTTTCCCTTTTCATCATATTCCACAGACACCTGTGTCTTGCCGTCCGGTCTCAAATAGTTCAGTGTACCGTCCTTGCGCACTTTTGTAAGCTGCAACGCCAGCCTGTGTGCGAGAGAAATCGGATAAGGCATCAATTCGGGTGTCTCGTTAGTCGCATAGCCGAACATCATTCCCTGGTCTCCCGCTCCGGTGTCCAATTCATCTGTCAGAGTACCGCGTCTCGCCTCNAGCGCCTTGTCAACTCCCATCGCAATATCCGGCGACTGCTGGTCAAGTGCCACCATGACCGCACAGGTNTTTCCGTCAAANCCCAGCTTTGCGTCATTATATCCGATCTCATTAACCGTCTCACGGACNATTGCCGGAATATCAAGCTGTGCCTTTGTGGAAATTTCTCCTGTCACCAGAACAAANCCGGTACANCTTGCCGTCTCACANGCAACACGGCTCATCGGGTCCTGCGCCATACACGCGTCAAGAATCGCATCCGAAATCGCGTCACACACTTTATCCGGATGCCCTTCCGTTACAGACTCTGAAGTAAATAGTCTCTTTTCCATTTCTCACATGCTCCTTTTCTTACTGTAATAATAAGTTGATATGGTTCCTTTTCATGCAATAAAAAAACCACCTGCGAAAAACAAGTGGATATGATAAAGCATTCCCATCAAATCCTCTTATTGTTCGAACTGNNGCGGACATCTATCGCCCGTCATCACGATTCGCTCAGGTTGGCACCTTCCTTACAGGGGTTGCCGTGACTTCACAGATCCTATGCATCTCCATCACTCTGAATAAGAAAACCGATCATATAAAATTGTAATCTACAGCAATAACCATACACCCATGTCTATAATATGTCAAGCTTTTTATTGACTTTCTGTCTTTAAAATTTTATACTATTTCTATCAGTGGATAAAACTCTGGTTTGGGTGGGATTTTTACAGCAAGAAAGGCATGGTTAGTTAGTATGAAAACGGTACAAGCAAGTGATTTAAAACCGGGAATGNTTGCTGCCAGCGACATTATGTCTCCGAGCGGTCAACGCATTTTTAACAAGGGCACAGTATTAACCGAACAATTGATAATGCGGCTCTCCTTTTATCGGATCACATCTGTTGCGNTAGAGGANCCCGAGACCAAGGCTCCGGAANANACNNCTCCGACAATGTCANCTGCTTTTGCCCAGAAGCTCAAATCNACTCAACAGTCTCAGAACTTTCAGGTTGACCATTCACTGGTCTGCCANTCCATCAANGANAATTTCGAAGNATATGTCNACNGAAATGTCGCGCCTGANACAGAGGCTCTGCTAAACNGTGTTATTTCTNTGTTCAACACCTGCCGAACNTCCCGGGATGTATTTGATATGCTGTTCGGCATNCGNTCCTCNGGNGAAGAGACCTANTCTCACTCTCTGAATGTAGCGCTGATCTGCCGCCAGTTCGGCAAATGGCTGAAGGTAAGTGATGAAGAGCTNCGTGAGCTTACGCTCTGCGGNCTTTATCACGATATCGGAAANNTGAAAGTNCCGTCTGAGATNCTGAACAANCCGGACAAGTTTACAGNCGAAGAATATAACACGGTCAAAATGCACACGCAGTACGGTTATGAGCTTTTAGCATCACTGCCGCTGCCCGAGACAGTCAAAATCTCCGCNTTGTCNCATCACGAGCGCTGTGACGGTTCCGGATACCCGCTGGGTCTGCGNGAGGTCAACGGATGTGCTATGGTCGTCGCCATTGCGGATGTGTATGANGCCATGACAGCTGCACGCTCTTACCGCGCGCCGCTCTGTGCATTNCAGGTCATAGACAAATTCGANCAGGAAGGTCTGCAGAAGTATANGCCCAAATATATCCTCACNTTCCTGTCCCATATTGCAAGCNCNTATCAGAACAACCGTATTTTACTNAGTGACGGACGCAGNGGCAAGATTGTNATGCTNAACGAAAAAGCACTTTCCAGACCTATTGTTCAGTTGAACGACTCGTCCTGTATCGATCTGGCNACNCAACGAGACATATATATAAAAGCATTGATATAAAAAAGCGGCNAAAGCCGCTTTTTTTATTGATCGTATTATGAAACCTTCAGTGAAAATTTCTGAATCTCTTTTTCTGTGCTCACTTTCTCGATCAAAGCCCCAAGAGAAGACAGTTTCTTTTCAAACTCCTCGTAGCCGCGCTCAATATAATAAATATCGTCCACGACTGTGATCCCCTCTGCGGCAAGACCTGCAATGACCAATGCCGCCCCGGCTCTTAAGTCCGGCGCGTTGACTCGTGCTCCCGTATACCGGTCCAGNCCTACAATAATNGCTATATTGCTCTCCACTTTGATACCGGCGCCCATGCGGGTAAGNTCATCTACATATTTAAACCGATTNTCAAAGATACTTTCCGTNACCGTACTGGTTCCGTCTGCAATTCCGAGCACCACNGCCATCTGCGGCTGCATATCCGTNGGAAATCCCGGATANGGCAGTGTCGTCACCTGNGTGTGNCGAAGCGGCTTGGAAGCCACCACACGCACTGCGTCNTCAAATTCCTCAACCTCACAGCCNATCTCAAGCAGCTTGGCACTGATNGCCTCCAGATGCTTCGGGATCACATTTTTCACTGTAACATCGCCCTTGGTNGCTGCAGCAGCCANCATAAAGGTTCCTGCCTCTATCTGATCCGGTATAATGGAATANTCCGTCTTATGAAGCTCTTCCACCCCGACAATACGTATCACATCTGTGCCGGCGCCNCGGATATTNGCTCCCATGCTGTTCAGGAAGTTGGCCACNTCAACTACATGCGGCTCCTTTGCAGCATTTTCAATCGTTGTTTTTCCCTGCGCCATAGATGCCGCCATCATGATATTTATAGTCGCCCCTACAGACACCTTATCCAAATAAATGTGTGTACCTTTCAGATTCTCTGTAGACGCCATCACCAAACCGTGCTTAATATCCACATTGGCTCCCAGCGCCCGAAANCCCTTTAAATGCAGATCGATCGGTCTGCTTCCGATATCACAGCCTCCCGGCAGCGCCACCTCTGCTCTTTTATATTTGCCGAGCANCGCTCCGATCAGNTAATAAGATGCTCTGATCTTGCGGATATATTCATTGTCTACGTTGAGGTCCCGAATAAAGGAACCGTTGATCCGAACCACATGCTCTCCCAGCCGTTCTACTTTCGCGCCAATCTCCTGCATCGCATTCAGCAGCACATTAATATCCCTAACGTTTGGAATATTTTCTATCGTGACAGTCTCATCCGTCATAATGGCGGCGGAAAGAATCGCCAGTGCAGCATTCTTTGCCCCTCCGATTTCTACCTCGCCAACTAACGGGTTTCCACCCTTGATCACATACTGTTCCATATCACACCTCGATGATAACTTTCATACAAACACGTAATTATAGCAACGATAATATCTTTTTGTCAAGTAGTTCCTTCCATCAATTGCCAATGTATTTCAACGGATTGACCGGCGCACCGTTAATGTAAATCTCAAAGTGAACATGTGGACCGGTGGAACGTCCGGTGCTCCCGCTTTTCGCGATCGGCTCTCCCTGCTCAACCCACTGTCCGGCGTGCACCAGCAGTTTACTATTGTGTGCATAGCGTGTCATTCTTCCGTCCGGATGGCTGATCACCACGTTATAACCGTAGCCGCCATTGTAGGACGCCTGGATCACCGTTCCTGCAGAGGAAGCATACACCGTTGTGCCTGTCGGGCAAGCCCAGTCAACACCTTTGTGCATACGCCCCCAGCGGCGTCCGAAACCGGAGGTATATCTGCCCCCCGAAATCGGTTTAATATAGGTCGGAGGCACAATCGTTCCCCGTTCAATAACCGCGGGCACAGACTCCACCATGACATTCTGGCAAACCATCTCACGCTCTATCTCAATTCCGTTTTCATATACAACCACATCATTTCTCTCGCGGTGTCCCGCAGTTCCCTCTTCGTGAACCACTTCTTTCGTAGTGTACCAGGAATCGTTCTCTATGATAATCGGCTCTGCGGTGTAATCTTCTTCATATACCTCCCCCATGGTCACGCGAATCATAAGATCCGGTTCCGGCACTGCAATGATCAGTTCCTGCCCCTCGCGTATTGTATTCGCATTNTCCAGACCGTTCAGACTCATGATAGAGGAAACCGTTGTATCGTGATCCATCGCGATCACGGAAAGACAGTCACCACTCTCCACTACATATATTTTATTCGATTCTTTCTCTTTTGTGACTTCAATCACCTGTTCGTTGACATCGGAAATCTCTCCGCCGCCTACATAGTTCTCGTAAACTTCCACTTTCTCTACGAACGCCATATCCAGGATTCCGGTCTGATAGCCCTCCTCCGGCAGATCCGTCAAAGCATATTCCATCGCACAGGCAATNGCTTCGCTGACTCCGGCAACCGCCTGATCCGATGAGGGCTGCTCCGGCACCGCGGTCTTTGTCTCCTTCGGCTCGGTTCTCGTCAGCTCCGCGGTCAAAATGCCGCCTATATGAGAGTCCCCGCAATGGATCTCTGTTTTGTACTCTCCCGCTTCGTCTGCGGACGCTTTTACCTTATCCAAAAAGTCAGTCACGTCTGCAAGCGTGGAGAAGTTAGCCCGATAGCCGTCAATCGCCACCGTGTACACGCGCTCCTTACTGTGAATGACACTATCCTGTAGTATTTCCTTCCATTCCTGTTTTAATTCATCTTCCGAAAGCAGTGTCCGAAACAGTGTCCGGGATGTCGTAACATCCCATGTATAGTCCATGCACAGGCGTTCCTCGCTTTCCTGTGCCAGTTCTCTCCTTGCCGCCTGCATTATCGCTTTTACGTCCGTATCCTCCGAAACATACCCGACCGGGATCCCGTTTGCACTGACACACTGATATGTCTGCCCGATTCCTGTATATTGAGAAATACCGATCAAAATTCCCGCCACGCCGGCTGCCGCTGTGACCACCGCCTGTGCAGCTGCCTTTGCTGTTATCCTTTTCTTTTGCATTGAGAATTTACCTTCAATCTATTTTACAATTATGAAAAACCATAATTCGACTAATCTTGCCACTAATTTTTAGGATAGCATACCTTACCGGAAAGCGCAAGAAATATAGTGTTTCGCAAAATTTCTGTAAAAGAAATGTAACTTATTGGCAAAAAAAGTACGCAGAACAAATCATTCTGCGTACTCCCTGTATATCCGCATATCCGCCCAATCAGGCAATTATCCTACGGATTCGGTATCTTCTGCCGATTCTGTCTCAGTGCTAGGCGGCACTGTGGTGAAGAGATTGTCAAAGGTAACACTTGACCATACCTTCTCATCGACCACCCATTCATGCTCTTCTTCCCATGCACTTAAGATGTCATTGTAATAGTCATCCTGTCTCTGCGCTATGATAGTCTGCCTGTTCTGCTCCGTCGCATCCGGGTCTGTCTCGAGATCCAAACGAAGAACATAATAATTGGCATCCGTGTCGATCACATCAGACACTTCCCCTTCTTCCAGTCCTTTCAACGCGTCAAGCACTGCCGCATCAAGCGTTTCACTGTCCTGCGTAAAGGTTCCTGTGCTTACGGTGTAGCCGCATGACTCCGCTGCTGTCTCCAAGGTGTCTGTCTTAGCCTCGGCTGCCATATCCGCAAGAGTTTCCGAAAGCTCATTCAGCTGTTCCTCCGTATACTCTACACTGTTGCCTTCTTCATCCATATACGTTGTCTTTGACACACGCACATAACTGTAAGCTCCGGTCTTCGCCTCCTCGTCACTCACATCGGTGTCAGCATCCAGTATGATCGCCGCCCGCATTTTTGTCTGGATCGTCACAAGCGTCAAATACTCTTCCACGATCTCCTGTGTGGCGCCGAGAGCTTCAAGGGCGTCTTTTTCATTGGATGCGATAAACTGAGACGCTGCATCCGCAATCGAACTCTTCTCTTCATCCGTGATCTCTACGCCATAATCACCCATATGCTTCTGCAGCGTATACATTGTCTGCATGGCAGTCATCACGCCTTCCTTTAAGTTGTCCTGCATTGTCGTTCCGTCGCCTGACATGTCGGAAGTCCAGACCTCTTCTCCAAAATATGCCACATAGAAATCATCGTAGCTTGCCTGCTGCAGTCTGGCTGCAAAGTTGGCAACGCCAAGTGAAACTGCTTCTCCATCAAGTGTGGCAACTGTCGCTTCTTTATTTACTCCACCGCATCCTGTCAGCACGGATACTGCCATTACGCCGCTAATCAGCAGCGCGGCCAATCTTTTTACTCTCATAAGTTCCTCCTGTCATCCCCTGTAATATTGGAAATAGGGACAATCACTTGTTCTATTATAGTGCCTTTTCTGAAATGCCGCAACATTTTTCATTCTTTTTTCACAAATTACCGTATTTAGGGTTACTTTTCATGCCCGCAGCAATCGGCGTTTCCGTCACGGTAACGTCTGTGTCGGAAGAAGGGATGCTGAGTCTTCCAGAAATTTTTCAAGGATCAAAAGCACATCGGCGTTCTTTTCCCGGCTGTTTCTCTTCAAAAAATACGTAAAATACGGCGTTTTGGCATCTGCGGTGAATTTGAGGCTGCCCCCGTACGAGGTCACGAACTCCGGTATTTTTGTCACATCAATCCGTGCTTTTTCATACAGCGTAAACTGCAGCGTATCCCCTTTCTGTGCCACCTCTGTATAATACGCATGATGAGCTTTGGATTTGACTCTTGCAATATATAGCAGGTTTTCCACTGATTTTGGCGGGTCTCCAAACCGGTCGATCAGTTCCTCAAGCATCTCCTCGATCTCCTCTGCGTTCTCAATCCCTGCAATGCGCTTGTAAATATCAAGCTTCTGGAATTCATTCGGTATATATCCCATCGGAATATATGCATCAATATCAATGTCGATCGCGGTATCGAATTTCTCTTCCACCGCAATTCCTTTCGCCTCCTTTACCGCCTCATTAAGCATCTTGCAGTATAAGTCGTAACCGACAGCCTCCATATGCCCGTGCTGTTCAGCTCCCAACAGGTTTCCGGCTCCGCGGATCTCCAGGTCACGCATAGCTATCTTGAAACCGCTGCCAAGCTCGGTATATTCCTTGATGGCGGCGAGCCTCTTTTCCGCAACCTCTTTTAGCATCTTATCTCTCTTGTACATCAGAAATGCATAGGCAGTCCGGTTGGACCGTCCCACACGCCCGCGCAGCTGGTACAGCTGCGAAAGNCCCATATTGTCCGCATCATGNATGATCATTGTGTTGACATTGGAGATNTCCATACCGGTCTCAATGATCGTGGTAGACACCAGCACATCTATCTCTCCNTTGATGAAGCGGTACATAATATTCTCAAGCTCGGTCTCCTTCATTTGACCGTGTGCGTACGCAATATTGGCCTCCGGTACGAGTTCTGACAGCTTTACCGCCACATCCGCGATCTCACGCACACGGTTGTACACATAATAGGTCTGCCCGCCGCGTCCAAGCTCTCTGGAAATGGCCTCGCGCACCAGCTCCTCATTATACTCCATGACATAAGTCTGTATCGGGATGCGGTCCATCGGCGGCTCCTCAAGAACACTCATGTCACGAATGCCGATGAGACTCATGTGGAGCGTCCTCGGAATCGGCGTTGCCGTCAGTGTCAATACATCCACGTCGGTCTTCATCTGTTTGATNTTCTCTTTGTGCGTCACACCGAATCGNTGCTCCTCGTCAATCACCAGAAGTCCCAGCGATTTATAGGACACATCCTTCGAGAGCAGCCTGTGTGTCCCGATCACGATGTCAACACTTCCTTTTTTCAGATTTTCAATCGTCTTNCGCTGTTCCGCCGCGGACCGGAACCTGCAAAGCANTTCCACATTGACNGGNAAATCTTTCATACGCTGTACAAAAGTATTATAATGCTGCTGCGCCANNATCGTGGTCGGCACCAGAAANGCCACCTGCTTNCCNTCCTGCACCGCCTTAAACGCNGCCCTTATGGCAATCTCCGTCTTACCGTAACCCACGTCTCCGCAAATCAGCCGGTCCATGATCTTCGTGCTTTCCATNTCAGCTTTTGTGGCCGCAATGGCAAGTTCCTGATCTTCCGTCTCCTCGAAGGGAAACATCTCCTCAAANTCTCTCTGCCAGACAGTATCCGGTCCGTATACAAATCCTTTCTGGCTCTGCCTCTGCGCATAAAGNACCACCAAATCCTGCGCNATCTCACGGACCGCTCCCCGCACCTTTGTCTTNGTCCGGTTCCACTCCTGTCCNCCNAGCTTGTTCAGCTTTGGNTTTCTCGCATCGGCTCCCGCATANTTTTGGATCAGTTCCAACTGTGTGGCAAGAATATAGAGATTTCCGCCCCCCGCATATTCTATCTTNATATAATCCTTAACAACCTTGTCAACCTCGATCTTCTCAAGTCCCCGGTAAATACCGAGACCGTGGTTCTCATGGACAACATANTCTCCGATNTTCAANTCCGTAAAGCTGGCAATCCTCTCTCCCTCATAAAGACGCCTGCGCTTCTTTTTCTTNNTCTCTCCTCCGAAAATATCGCTCTCNGAAATTACGACAAANTTTANCATCGGGTATTCATACCCCTTTTTCAGCTTGCCGTATCCTGTCATGATCTCTCCGGGTTTTACCTCATGGTCAAAGTCCTCCGAGTAGAAAACATTCAGCCCNTCNCCCATCAGGTCCTCTGCAAGCCGCTTTGCCCTTGTTCTCGAGCCGGAGAGCAGGACAACACGGTATCCATTCCTCTTATAGCGCTCCAGATCCTTTACAAGAAGCTCAAAGCTGTTGTTGTAGGGATTCACGGTCTTCGACTGAATATTCATCCGGTCGTTAAAATCCAAATGCGGATTTTTCATTTCAAGCGCCACCAGCGAAACGCACTTTCGACCGGATATTTTTGCCAGAATCTCCTTGTATCCAAAAAGTTCCCGCATCTGTCCCGGCAATATATATCCCTTTTCCAGACGCTGTTTCATACTCTCGGAAAATTCAGTCTCCGTAGCGATNCCCCGCTCGACGGTCCGTATCGCCTCGTCGAGAAAGATCACGGTGTCTTTCACATCAAAATAGTCCAAAAGGGATACCCGCTCTTCACAGAAATAAGAAAGGTACGCATCCAGTCCCGCGCTCATGCAGAGCTCTCCCGCCTCCTCAGCAATNTGCTCTGCCGCGGATTTTATNCGGTATGCCTCCTCAGTTCTCATCTCTTTGCGCAGCTNCGCCGATACNTTCTCCGCTTCCTTCAAAATGCGCTCGATTCCTGCCTTGCGTTCCTCCTCTGTCAAAACCAGCTCGCACGCCGGATAAATATGGATCTCCTCCATGTTCTCGATAGAACGCTGACTCTCCGGATCGAAAGAACGGATGGAATCCACCTCGTCTCCCCACAGTTCAATACGGAACGGATTCTCCTCTGTCAGCGGGAAAATGTCAATAATNCCCCCTCTTACAGAAAATTCCCCTCTTGTCTGTGCCTGATAGTTCTTCTCATAGCCAAGCTCTACCAGATGCCGCAGCAGTTNCTCCATATCTACACTGTCACCGACCGCAATCCTTTTTACTGCCTGTATAAANTTCTCCGGACTTGGCATGGGATTCATNAANCCNTCAAATGTAGTTATTATGGTGCAGTTTTTCTCCTCCGCCATCAGCTTTAAAGCNTTGATACGTTCTGCTGTCAAAACGTTTCCCCGAATATCCGATTGATAAAACAGGATATCCTTCGCCGGATAATAAGCNGCTTTTGAATCAAAGAACCNATACTCCTCACACAGCTCTCTNGCCTTCTGCTCCTGAAACGTAACAATGATTCTGTTGCCAGAACCATTGCGAACTCCGTAAATGATATGCGGCTTTGCCGCATCAATACAGCCCGAGATCTGGATCGCTCCCTTAAGCTTCGGAAGAGCCGCTTCCAAATCCTCAAATTCCTTTAGCCCCATCAGAGGCTCGGTGAATGTCTTCACTTAATTCTCCTTTTTTCCATTAAAATCATTCATCGCGCGGTCTGTCTCTCCCTGCAGCATAAGTTCCGCTGCCGCCACAGCGTCCTCTATGGCGTGCTCCACCTTCTTGCGNTCCTCCGCNTCGAAATGTCCCANCACATGATCCGCCAGATCCCATCCCTTCGGCTTCTCTCCAACTCCGACCTTGATCCTCTGAAAATTCTGGTTTCCAATCATTGCAATAATNTTTTTGATGCCGTTGTGNCCGCCGGCGCTCCCTTTCTTGCGCACGCGGATCGNNCCCGGNNCAAGACTGATATCGTCAAATATGACGATCATCTGAGTCTCCGGGTCAAGCTTGTAGTAGNGCAGNAGCTCTGCCACGCTCTCGCCGCTTAAGTTCATAAAAGTCTGCGGTTTTGCCAGCACNACCTTCTGTCCCCCGATCATTCCNTTCCCGTAAAGCGCCTTATGCTTTTTTTCACTGATACTGATATTATATTTGTCNGCAATGGCATCCATGACATCAAATCCGACATTATGTCTCGTGTGCTCATATTGCTTTCCGGGGTTGCCCAGCCCTACCAATAAGTACATGATATTCTCCTGTTCCCTTCGCCGNAGCTTCCGTAAGAACCCAAGCATCAGCAGCCTGCCTGCNCATTCCGTCTGCGTATGATCTCTGCCGCCGACGCAAGCTGNTCCTGATCGTTGACGCCGGTNATATCTTCCGGGTCATCCAGCGCAAATGCATCCNCCTTCANCCCTTTATCTTTGATAATTGTGAGTGTATCCGGCAGATAATATTCACCCTGNGCATTGTTNGGCAAAATCTTGTCCAATGCCTCCTTCAGTTCCTTCGTATCNAAAATATACATNCCCGAGTTGATCTCATGGGACGCAAGCTGTTCCTCATTCGCGTCCTTATGCTCCACACTCTCGACAAAATTGCCGTCATCGTCACGGATAATGCGTCCGTANCCCGTCGGGTCATCNACCATGGCAGAGAGAACCGTAACCGCATTGCCGTTCTTTCTGTGATGCTCCTGCANACGCTTCAGTGTATCNGAAGTGATCAGNGGCGTNTCTCCGAACAGGATCATCGTCTCNCCATCATCCCCAAGAAAGTCCTTCGCGCATCTCACCGCATGACCGGTGCCAAGCTGNTCCTCCTGCAGGACNAATNTCACATNCTGGTGCAGAATCGTTTCCCTCACGANCTCATANTTGTATCCGACCACGAGACAGATATCANTTGCCCCTGCCCCCTGCGCCGCTTCAATNGCATAATCTACCAGACATTTTCCCTCAATCGTATGTACAACCTTCGGCAAATCCGANTTCATCCGTGTTCCTTTTCCCGCTGCCAGGATCACTGCTTTTAACTGGTCCATAGTCCCCTCCATTTTACATTTCNTATAAANCCTGTGTTGTGTCAGTCTATGTCCTATTTTACAGAAGAATCAAAAATTTACAAGTAGGAACTTATCAATCCCATTTGCAATACCTTCCNCAATTTTGTATTGGTAATCNTCTGTTGCCATTAATGCATCTTCCTGCGGATTTGTCATNTATCCCATTTCCACAATNGTAACCGGAACCTGACACCAGTTAATTCCGCTCATAGTATCTGTTTCCCATACATACTCTTTTTTACATCCGGTTGCGGCAACCANCTCATCCAGCACATATGTGGATAATTCCTTGCTCTGCTGATAAAACNNGGAATTNTATGGATTGTTGGATGTCTGGCAGATNGTCATTGCACCGTTTACCGCAGAATTNTCCGAACCGTTTGCATGNATCCTGATAAATGCATCTGCATTGGCATCATTGGCCACTGCNGCTCTTTCACTATTGCTTATATTTACATCATTCGTCGTTCGCACCATNATNACTTCATATCCGCGTGATTTTAGTTCTTCTTCCAGCTTTANGGCGACCATCAGATTNAGNTCATANTCATTCAGNCCGCTTGTCTTCCCGCTTGTCCCACCGGACACTTTAGCNTTTGTTTCACTNGCNCCCGGTCCGACAGGTTCCTGNTCGGAATTCCCTCTGGATTGGTGTCCTGCATCTATGACAACCAGAAATCCGTTCTTANCCTCATCCGGTTCTTCTNNCANNTNNNCGCTTTCGGTNGNATACANGTCNNCCNGTTCCGTAGATACNGTCNCATCGCANGCNTNCGGTGGCATACACGTCAACCTGTTCCGTCGACTCCGTCTCATCGCAAGCCTCCGTCTCCGTTTCTTCCTGCAGATAGCTTGGAGCCTCATCAACCATCGCCGTTTCTTCTTTCTTTGGCTCTTTCTCCCCGCAAGCCGCGATGGAAAAAATAAGGCCCGTCATCAAAACAAAAAAAGCATATTTTTTTATCACTGTCATCTGTATCCACACTCCTCTTCCTATATCCTGTCATCAAATAACTTGAAACTCTTTCCATTTCCCCGATTTCTGACGCCAGATAAAAATAACCGCACGGATTACCCAGTCGCAGACCATGGCAACGGCAATCCCTATCACACCCATGCCAAAAACAATGCCCAACAGATACGATAAAAACAGCCGTCCCACAATCGTGGATAGAACTGAAACATACATCGTGAATTTTACATCCCCTGCCGCCCGAAGTCCATTGCTTAGCGCTCCGGAAAAAGGAAAAGCAACTGCATTGAATATATTATGGATCAGCACCAGCCAGATCACAAGCTGTTTTGTCTCCGGTTCCAACGCATAGAACCGCAGGAACAGCGGCGTAAATATAAATATCAGAAAATTCCATATAGAGGACAGCAAAAGCGTTATTTTTGATAGTTTTACAAGATAATAATCTGCCGCCTCCGTATCCTTATTTCCCATGCACTGTCCGATCACAGTGATAAAAGCGGGTCCCATTGCCACACCTGCCAGCGCCGCCAAAGACCAGATACTCTGCGCCACGCCGTTTGCCGCAATCTGATAAGTTCCAAAGAGCGCAACAATGCTGCTGAGTGCTACTTTCACTAATTGAAAAATCCCATTTTCCACCCCATTTGGTATGGCAACGTTCCATATCCGTTTCAAACAATCGGTATCCCATTTGAAAATCCAACCGGCTGTGTAAGCCACCTCATTCTTTTTGCGAAAGCACAGAACCGTAATGACGATAGCAGAAAATGTCCTCGCAATCAGGGACGGCCATGCCACACCTGCCACCCCCGCCTGAAGTACAAATACGCCGATCACATTACCGGCCACGTTTATGATATTTGACAGCACAGATATATACATGGTCACATTTGTCTTTCCAAGGCTCCGGTAAACCGCCGCACCGGCATTATAGATTGCAAGCGCCGGGTAAGAATAGGCTGAAATTTTCAGATAAGTGACACAGGATTCCATAACAGAATCCTCCACCTTGCCAAAAAGTAGACGGAGCATCCCTTCATTTCCAACCAGCACCACTACTGCAATCAGAACGGAAAAGACCGTTCCAAACATCAGAAGCTGGCTAGCGGACCTTCCTGCACTCTCAGAATCCCTTCTGCCGATATACTGGCTGATCACAACAGCTCCGCCGGATGCCAGCGCCGTGAACAGGTAGATAAAAATCGTGTTAAACTGATTGACCAGCGAAACACCCGATACTGCCGCTTCCCCTGCATAGCTGACAACGAGCGTATCCGCAATCCCCACAAGCATTACCAAAAGCTGCTCTAAAAATAACGGAATGATCATTTTCTGCAGATCTTTACCTGAAAACAGCATCCTTTCTTTTCTCCTTCCGTTAATAAGCGATAAAACCCATATGCCCCTCATTTCCACGCATGGCGCCATCTGTCAATGCTTCAAAATTGATACAAATATTTCCCCAGTGCTATCGTTTTTCTCATCCAAATATCATTGCGATTTTTAATCATCCCTATCAACTTGAAGTTTACATGATCAACAGCTAAGGAGTCTGTGCAACAATTTTAGCAATCGTTCTTCGGAGATGCGAGAAAGATTATTTGCATATCGTTTTAGATCACATCTTTCATTCATTACTATCTACCTTCTGGCTTTATATAACGATATACCTGTCTGCATAACTGCCACACTTCAATCAATTAGAATTTGTCATCCAAGTTTATCACCATTTTTCACAACTTTGTCAGGGGTAATGAGAACCACACCATCCTCGCTATATGTTCCGAGTACAAGAACCTCGGACATAAAATTTGCAATCTGCCTGGGCTGAAAGTTCACAACAGCCAGTACTTGCTTGCCGACTAACTCCTCCGGCTTGTAGTGATCGGTAATCTGAGCGGAGGATTTCTTTACTCCGATTTCTTCTCCGAAGTCCACCTGTAGCTGATATGCTGGCTTTCTTGCCTTTTCAAATACTTTTGCATCTATGATCGTTCCCACTCGGATGTCTAACCTCATAAAATCATCAAACGTTGCCATATGAAACCGTCCTTTCAAATCGCAATTTACTGTCCACTCTCAACATCAAAATTATACTTCAATCCTTCACAAATTTCCATACGCAGTTTCCCCATCAGGGTGTAACCACCATAGATTGCCATGAGAACACTTTTGATGTAAAATAAAATGGAAAAGAAAAGGTGGGAAAACAAGACGAATCAACAGGAAAAATTAGTATTGAACTACCTTAGATTAAAAATATATTGATCCATGCGGATTTTTTGTACTATTGTTATCAAAATCAGATCATCATCGCCTGTATTCTGTGTATGCAATCCAAGCTATACACCCGATAGATACTTTTTCTGCTGCCGTTTCACCCGGATGGATCATCGACAGTTCCATGTCGGACTCGTCAGCGCCAGTATCGATCTCCGAGGAGGCTTGATCGGCAGGACGGCTTATAGTCCCGGTGTCCGAACTTGTATCATTACTTGCGGTATTTGCAAAGCTGATGATGTCGTTGTTTTCGGTGATCCGCTGATAACCGAACTCTATCGGGAAAAATTTTGTTAATTTCCTACACACGCGATGGTACGATTTTAGCCTATTGGTGAGAATAATTATAATCGCATTTTTGACATTGCAATGATGTGTTTCCACTATCCTCTTTATGATATATGCCTGACCACTGGCATATATTTTGCAATATTGGAACAACAGAAAAACCTTTATCCGTTAAAGAATATTCAACACGGGGTGGGATTTCATCAAATTGTTGACGTTTAACAATATCATCGGCAATCAGCTCTTTTAGAGTAGCGGCTAATACAGCGTCCGTAATATTTACCATTTCCTTGCGAATGGCACTATACCTCAGTATTCCCTTTTCGGCTAATACACAAATTACTCTTGATTTCCACTTTCCACCAAAAACGGTTAGACCATATTCCAGAGGGCAGCGAATGTCTTTTTCCAACTTGGGTTTATACATTATCATCAATCCTTCCTATGTTATTCATTATAGCAGTCATGCTATGTCTTAGCCAGTCACTATTAAATTTAATAGTGACTTATAAATTTGTTTATATCTTTTCATGGAGAAGCTCCATGATTATAATCAGGGCAAGCTCAAAGTGAGTATAAAAAATGAATGGAGGAAACAAAAATGAATGTAAAAGCTTATTTGGAAATCACAATGAAAATTGAGGAAGTAAACCGTCCAGCGGCAGCAAAAGTTTATACCGATTATCGCCAGCCGTTCCTTGATACGATTGAAGGAGCTTTAACTAAGGATTTACTTATTCGTGACGAAGATGTTCAGGTGCTTCATGGATTTGACAGTGCAGAACACGCACAGGCATATCTTTCCAGCGCAATGTTCCAGAATGATGTATTCGTTGGGTTGAAACCGCTTTGGAGCGCAGATCCGGAAGTTAAAATTTACAGCAAAGCATAAATATAACAAAGGGCAACAGTTCAAAGTGCTGTTGTCCTTTCAAACACAAACTTAATTGTGCTTTATGTAAACGTCGAAAACAAAAACACTGCCACCCCCAATATGACAAGAACAATCCCCGTCACCCTGTTTAATGTTTTCGGTTCCGCCTTATTTGCAAACACAGCCGCGACCCTCGCCCACAAAAGGGTAAATACCACACATGAAATACAGACAATCAAGTCAGGAACACCGCCTATCGCAAAATGGGAAAGCGCCCCCGTAAGCGCAGTAAATGCCATAATAAACACACTGGTGCCCACGGCGGTTTTCAATTCATATCCAAGAACAGATGTCAGTATCAAAAGCATCATCATACCCCCGCCAGCCCCAACGAATCCACATATAAAACCAATTAAGACACCGCATATAATAGATTGGACCGCCCTTTTCTTTGCAGAAATGCCCTGCATGGATTCCTTTGTTGTCATAACCGGTTTCACAATAAACTTTATACCAAGCAAAAATGTCATGAACACAGAAAAATTGCCCATCGCGGCAGAAGGAACCAAGCTGGAAATATAGCTTCCCACCACAGTAAATATCAAAATGCTTGCCATCATAATCAAGCCATTTTTAATATCAAGATTTTTATTTTTGCCATATGTGTAGGCTGATACAGCGCTTGCAAGCACATCGGAAGAAAGGGCAATTCCTACAGCCATATAAGGATCAATACCTAGAAAAGTAATTAGCATCGGACTGATGACAGCAGCCGCACTCATTCCGGCAAATCCCGTACCCAATCCAGCTCCCATGCCTGCAAAAAAAGTCACAACAATTGTTATCAGCACTTCCACGTCAATCACTCTCCCTCTATGATTTCATCCAGTTTTTTACTGATCAGCTCTACCATTTCAAAAAAGGCCTCTTTTGCTTCTTCGCTCGCATCTTCAAATAACTGTCCAAAAAAAGATGTCTGCAGAGTTTTCCCTCTCTCGATAATCGGCTGTGCCTTATCCGTACATATCAGCTTCGTCTTTCTTCTGTCTCCCTCAACAGCTCTGCGTTCCAAATAACCCTCCTGCACCAATTTATCAACATTAACGGATACCAGATTCGCCTTGATTTTTCTGATCTCAACGATGTCACTTGCTGTTTTATATTTGGGGTTATTGGCAAGAAACATTAATATATCAAATGCTGTTTGTGGCAGCCTAAGTTCCTGGCATAGCGGTTTGCATTTTGTGTTATATGCCAAGGACATTTTTAGTGCAAAATCCATACTTGTATGCATTATGCTCCTCCTTTATTTAATTCAAATTTAGATATTTCAAATTTGAATTAAATATCAACAGACTTCTGATCAAATGTCAAGTTTAGCAAACAGCATGCCAATCCCACGTTTTTCTCCTTCAGCTTCCTCTCTGTTGTTAAGGAATCAACTGTATTCCTTGCAAACCTCGACACCGACTTATTGATAATAAGGTCGATTTTCCCGTCCAGGGCATCCTGCACCATTTTATTAAAAAGAAACTGGTGCGGATACATCTTAACTGTGACATTCCAAGCCGTTCGATACAGATTGTTTCAGATAAAGGACGTGGAAAAAGTCTTGCGGCAAATATTTTATATGATTTTTTGAGAAGCGCGGTAAAGAAATGACACTACAACAGTTAAATCGGAAGTTATCAGTATATTTTTTCAAGTTCATGCTGTACTTCTTCAGCGCACTTAATCTGTTCTTTTAAGTTCCATTTGCCAATATTGACTCCATCTTTTAAAAACATAGAGCCGCTTTGATGAAAATAAAATTCAATATCTCTTTCTTTGGCTTCTAAGTATAGATTTTTTACCCAGTCATACTCGGTAGGTCTAACATCTGCTTTGGGGGCCATTTCTCCACCGACATTAACACATTTTATCAATCCCGTGTCCAAATACTTCCCTAAAGAAATCGGACCGATCAGTGGGGAACAAAATACCTCCCGGTGTTTTACGGGTGCTTCTAAAAAGTGTTTTAGTCGGATATCCGCCATTTCCTGATTTTCAATGGAAATACTAATGTGTATGTGTTCCCATCCATCCCCCCAATCCGGTGGAACACAATCTTTGATTCTTTCCGGTCTTTTTGTGGTCGTAACGAAGATACAATCTTTTCTTCTTCTTATAAAATCCCAGCATCCGGCCCGCCACTCATCCGCTTCTTCGATAAAGAAATCAGAAGAAAAGCACAACTTGACCAATGAGTTTGGAGGACAGTCTTTATCTTTCAGTTCATAAGTTGTTTTGCCTTTTGTGATGATCGTAGTATCTCTGCCATATCTCTGATCCATCTTATAAACAAAACAATTTTTACAGCCCGGACTTGCCTTTTTACATCCGTGCCACGGATTCCACGCTATTGCTTTTTCAATTTCTCTGTTCTGCATAATTTTATCCTTTCACATAGTTTTCGCTTGCTTCCCACANCTCACCGGCATTTTCCTCATTGTANGACAGNTNAGANGAAGGGCAAGTATGGATGCTTCTGTGTCTTTCCATACCATATTNCCATTGGGTGNATCATGCATGTCACTGCTGGTGATAAATATCTTACCCTCCTCCGCCATATANGGCAGCATNAGCTTGGTCAGCAGAAAATGTCCTAAATGGTTGGTTTGAAAAACCACATCAATTCAGTGTANACCTTTCCATATTGCATCACCCTTTCTTCAGCATCTTTTTAAGTAATACGACCATTTCGCTGCGCTCAGCAGACGACAAATTTTTCNTGAATGCCTCCTCTAGCCGATCTCCGGCAACATCCAACTCATCACGCAAATCAAGTGCTTTTTGTGTCAATGAAATTACCTTGCTGCGCCGATCCTCTGCGTTTTCTGCCCGACAGATCAAGCCCTTTTTTTCAAGCGTATGGAGCACACTGGTGACAGAAGGATTGGTCATAGAATATGCTCGTTCNAAATCCACCTGTCGTGTTGACATAGGCGGTGCATTATAAAGATAGACAATAATCTTATACTGCGTAAGGGTCATGTCATATTCCGACAGACTCGAGAGAGCAGTTTTCTCTAATTCCAGCGNTGCCTTTTTTATGAGTATCCCAATCCGATCCATTTCATATGCCCTCATTTTTCATAGAACTCTATGTATTGTATCATAGAATTCTATGAAGTACAATAGAACCGTACTTTATGAACTGCAACAAAGAGAGGTGTATTGTTGCTTTATGAGAAGAAAGAATACAGCATCGGAAATGCTGATGGACTACATCGCACAGGCGCTGCNGCTGATCATGAAAGAAAAGCCATATCAGAATATATCTATAAGCGAAATCACGAAAAAAGCAGGTGTGAACCGCTCCACCTACTACCGACATTTTGAGACAAAAGAGTCTATTGTTCAATTTTATCTGGATTCTATCATGCAGATGAAGATTTTAATCTCCAACGATTGCGGCAATGACTGCGCATAAATTATTTTATCCGGTCNNGGGANCCCAAACTCCCCCTCCCGGATAAACCACACAAACCACATTTTAAAATTTTAAAACNAAATTAGTTGCTTAATTATATTAAGCGAATTTTTTCTTTGTAAATACTAAAGCTACGCCGCAAGCTACTGCTACAAGAGCAAANCCCACTACGCCTGCCTCTCCGGTCTTCGGAGAAGTCGCGCCTGCCTGTGTCTGNGCTGNCCATAANGCAGCNNTGATCANCAGCCTGCCCANCCGTNATATGACTNANNTGTATGCTGNCGGNNNTNCNGGATNTNGACCTGNNGNTGTTGNCTGCTTTGGTGAAATCCCNAGGATTGCAATCGGAGAGTAGTCTGTAGANCAAACTCTTACAAAACCNTCGTCTATGCAGAACGCATCAATNGGCGTCCATTTTGTGCCNTCATAATGAAGCGCACCAACAATAGATCTTGCCTTAACNCCGGCAACCGGTATTTCCACCCATAANTAAGCNCCGTTNTCCTCCTGCAGCAGAGCTTTCAGAGCATCCGGAACAGTAACATCATAAACTNNTAATACAGTCAACTCGTCNTCTGCNNTAATTTCACCNNNAGCNANACCCATACTATAGTGTTTAATTGCCTCTACTATTTCTGCNTTTTGAGCCGTTAATGCATCGGATGCCGAGGATACTAACTCCTTATTCTCTGTTACAGTAACAGGAGTTTCCGCAAGAATCTCAGCTCCTCTTTCGGCNGTTTCATCATCCATTGATTCTCCAGCAAGGAAAGCATNTACTGGCTTAGTACCACCTGTGCTAGGACTCGGATCTGCAAGANCTGTTACNGACATACCAAGAGCAAGTGTTAATGCCATTACTGTTGTGATAATTTTTTTCATTGGANCAATTTCCTCCTTTCTTCCTTTTTTGTGTGGTTTATATCAACGCATTGCTNCGTTAATATCAGTGNTTTTTTCATTATAACTGTATTTNCAGTGATTCCATAGTTCACATGAGTGCCATTTTTGCGTTTTGGTCGAAAAAAAACGGAGGCAGAGATTTTTCTCTGCCTCCGCGCTGCCNNTACACTNTNNTTTANACAGTATAANNNGNANCNCATCAGACTNAATTCTTACAAGTACCTGTCCTTGTATTTTTCTTTTGCTTTTTGAGTGTATTCGGATATAAATTCGTGTTTAGCATTTGTATATCCGTCGCGATCATGCTCATATGATTTCCAAAGTGATAACTTTAATTTTTCATATTCCTTTGCTATCATCGGATTATCATTCAGATAATCTCTAAAATACAATTCATCGTTATTTCCCCAATATCTCAAATGTAAATGAAATACTTTTTCAGCAAAACCATTTTCCGTATACCCTTTGTTAAAAGATATGCTTTGTGTATTTTCTGCCATACAAATATATCCATTTTGTACGATCAAATCCCTAACTTTGCCTATATCATTTTCTAAAGGTATCTCAACAAGAATATCAATAATCGGTTTCGCCCATATATTTTCTATTGCGGTACTTCCTATATGGCTTATCCTTGCTTTTATACTTGATAAAAAAACGCACAATCTCTGATATTCCTCATTGTACCATATATTCCACCTGTCATTATGTTCAGTCAAAAAAACAGGAAATAATTGCCACAATTCCTCTNGTGTCATTTCAGATAATTTTTTTGACATATCATCCTCCAGAATTTGGCTGCTATTATATTCGATCAAAGCGCTTTGCCAAATGTAGCTCGCCATCTTCGGAATAGCCNAGATTCTTGTAGATGGCTTAAGCAATAGTATTCTTCAANCCGGCATANTTTCTTTTTTGCATTGCCTTACCAATAGGCGAAGACAGTATTCCGGCAGCTATTCCGATAATCCACACATATTTCCAGCTGACAAGAAAACCNATAAGATTAATNGCTATGATTACACCCAACCAATATAAAAGCTGGAACTTCGCATTTGCTTTGTTCAGCTCGCCTATTATATCGATACCGTCCGANGAATGNGGTGCATTTTCNATGAATTCNGCTNCACCANCAGTACCNGANCAGGCACGAAAATCTGCACTGCATTNGGCGGCAGCATTTCCATATGCCTTATTGTTCAGGATNTCTTGTATGGCTGNCTGGATACCTNCGGAAGAATCATCCTTCAGCATAANTCCNGCACCGATTTCGGTAACTCTTCTCGCTACGGCATACTGCTCACTCGTTTGCGGATAAAGAACCNTCGGCGCAGCCATATACAGGCTTTCGGAAACACTGTTCATTCCGCAGTGAGTAATAAAGGCATCTGCTTTGGNNANAACATCAAGCTGGTCAACATAGGGATATACTTGGATATTATCCGGCAANNCTCCCAGTTCTTCGCGNTTTATAGCATTTCCGCANGATATAATGACATCGACATNCAGGTTTTTCAGAGCATCAATGCATTTACTGTANAAATCAGGNCGATCATTAATGACCGTNCCCATAGAAATGTAAATGAGCGGTCGATTCTTCTTTTTTTCGGGCAGANCGTTTGAAAATACCGATGGTCCGACAAAAGCATAATGGTCGGANAAGCTCTCCGCATACGGCTGAAATCTCTGCGAAGTATATACAATGGNATCCGTGNCATTGTCNCTCTGAACCAAAGATAAGGCGCTTTTTACATGGTATCCGTAGGGTTCCAGTTTTTTCAGTTCCCTAGNGACTCTCGNAAGNCCAAAAATCATNTCTGCNATTTCTTTCGGACTGTTCTTCATGTATTCGGAAGANATTTGATTGAATGCGAAGGTNCTTGTAGACACCACCATNGGCACATGGTGTTTCCACGCNTTCAACTTTCCCCAAAANCAGACAGAGTCAGTNTATACCACATCCGGCTGAAAGGATTTAAACNCCTTATCCAGAAAATCATTCATACTGAGCGTAATNCGAATATCCTGTATCGTCATTTCNGTANNAGAGACGTTTTTTAAACNGGCTTCTTCCTGCANNGTCAGNNTTGGCAGAAAAGAATCACAGGATNNAAACTCAGCTCCGGNANCCTTGATTTTCTTCTCAAATTCGTCAAACGAATAGAANCGNACNNCATTCCCGCGTCTGACAAGTTCAGCAGCAACCGGGAGCATAGGATTTGTGTGACCNTGTGCNGGAATACAAAANAATGCTATTTTCTTCAATCGCTCTCACCATCCTTTTCTTGAAACGCCACGCCGAACAATTCGGCAAACGCTCCTTTNGGAGGAATAGCAATNCCGCGCTCCTCATCGCCAAGAAGGAGCAGCGTATCTCCTGGCTTGATTNCAAATATATCGCGCGCCTGTTTCGGAATAACNATCTGTCCTTTTTCTCCAACAGTAGCNGTCCATGCATATTTGCCCTTTGGTGNNGNCATTTTCTNTCTCCTTTCTAAGTATGATTTGTATAACAAATTATACTTTGCTACTCATTAAATGTCAATGGAAAAAGCATTACTTTTTGTGCTATAATATTTTCACTGCCGAAATCGGCAAAATTTTAAATTTGAAGCAGGAGGGATAACCAGTGATACTCTGCATTGTATCTGCTCCATGCAAAGTTTGAGGACACTGCATGGAGGATCATCCAAGTCCTCGGGCTTTGCATTTTGATTTACTAAAAATTCAAAGGAGCAAAGTCAATTATGAAAATAAAACAACTTAAACCGTATTTAATGCTTTGGAGTACGCAAGCTTTTTCTTCGCTCGGCAGCGGCATGACAAGTTATGCGTTAGTCTTATGGCTCTATCTTCGCAGTGGTTCTGCGCTGGAAACTGCGCTTTTATCGGTCTGTTCTTATGCGCCTTATGTGATCATGAGCATATTCGCAGGCGCTTTGAGCGATCGGTGGAACAAAAAGCACACCATGTTGGTATGCGATCTGCTTGCGGCACTGAGCTCAGTCATTGTTTTTGTTCTCATCAAGACCGATTCCCTATGCGGCTGGCATCTGTATGCTTTGAACGCCATAAACGGACTGATGAATACCATTCAACAGCCCGCAAGCGAAGTGGCGGCGACACTGCTGATTCCAAAAGACTATTATCAGAAGACCAGCGGTCTTCGTTCCTTCTCGCAGTCGCTAAACTCGATTCTAACACCGATATTAGCGACAGCTTTGTTTGCATTTGCCGGGATAGACTGTGTGATCGTCGTTGATCTGATCACTTTTGCATTCGCTTTTATAACGCTGTTGTTGTTTATACATATCCCCGAAAGTGATGTGCCAAAGCAGGTGGAGGAAAAACTACTGACAGCAGCCCGAAAGGGGCTTACATGGCTCAAAGATAATCCATTGATCTTAACTTTGATTCTGTATTTGGCGTGCATCAATTTAGTGGCATCCATATATGACGCGGCGCTTCCCGCTATGGTGTTGTCAAAACAGAACGGCGGGGAAACGGTCTTGGGGCTTGTCAATACATGCGTTGGTATTGCAACTCTGGCTGGCAGTGTGTTTGTTACATTTCTTCCTGTGCCGAAAAATCGGGTAAAGGTCATTTCCGTCACCTTACTTTTGTCCATGAGCAGCGAGAATTTTCTGCTTGCTTTTGGGAGAACGCCGTTGCTTTGGTGCATCGGAGCTGTTTTGGGCTGGTTATCCATCCCTCTCATGAATGCAAATTTGGATGTGATCTATCGGAGCAGTATTCCCGTGGATATGCAGGGACGCGTCTATTCCTGCCGCAACACTTTGCAATTTTTTACAATTCCCATAGGGTTTCTGCTAGGCGGTGTACTTGTAGATAAGGTTTTTGAGCCACTGATGGCTGCACAGCCGGAGAACAGCTTATTCGTATCTCTTTTCGGAGAAAGCAAGGGTTCCGGTGCGGCTATGCTGTTTTTCATCATCGGCATTGTCGGGGTTTTGGTATGCTTGATCTTTAACTTAAGGCTACGAAAGTATAAATGGTGCGAGATTTGATATTCGGCTAAGATACTCTTGTTTCTGCTCGTAAGGGCAGAAACAAGGGAAAATACATAACTTTAGCGGTTGGATAAGATAAGCTGGAACTTCCCTCTATTCTTTATACCTCATAGCGATACAAGTTTCATTAAACCCACAATGTTTCCAAAAAGCAAGCCCGTTTTTATTCCAAGGCAACACTTCTATATCAGGCTGATGGGGAAACGGAGGATCTTTTGAACCTGTTTGCCCGAGAGGAATTGGTATATCCGGACAGCACTGACCCTTGCCCCTACTATGAAGTTAACGGAACCGAAGTTGATAAAGCCGTATTCGACGAACAGTTAAATGATATGATTATAAACGAAATGTTAGATCGTTCGACTTGGACGTCATTGCCCTGAGATTGCGAAGGTAAGAGAAAATCATTCTATGATTTTCTCTAAAAGATCCTTGTACGACACCAGCGTAACATTGCCCATTTCCCCCGCAGTCTCCACACATCCATTTGTGAATCCATTTTTTGCAAATAGATACAGTTGTGTTTCACTATAATGAAATATCTGGCTTCGCCTTTCCAATGTTTTTAAAACACTCACATCAACCTTTTCATTTGTCCATTTGCACTCGCCAAACAGTGCAGTATCCTTATCCTGCACGCCCATAATATCAATCTCTGTTTGACTGCGGGTAGATGAATTAGTACCCCACCAACGCCCCAGTTCCCCAAACACTACAGGGGATTCACCGCTTAGCAGCAGCTTCCAAAGATACTGTTTGCATATCTCCTCAAATACTTTCCCCATATAATCCGATAGATATGGTTCAATTCGCTTATAGGCTAACTCAGCAGCTCCACGACCAATAATTGAATTATTCTCTGGAACAAACCGATACCAAAATCGGAACATATTATCCTCAACGGCGTAGATCGACTTTCGAGACGCCTTTTCACCGTAAGGTGTTTCCTTTTGGATTATCCCCAACGCCATTAAGTTTTTCAAATAGGTGGCACAAACGCTGGTATCTTCACCAACTTTTGTAGAGATTTCCGCCATACGTGAAGCTCCGGTTGCAATAGACGTGATGATAGCATTATAAAGTGCAGGCTCCCTCACCTCTTGCTTCAGCAGATTCTCCGGCTCCTCAAAGATCGAAGATGATGGATTCAGGAATGTATTCTTAATGTTATCCTCAACACTGAGCCTATCATCCATCTGCAATAGATACTGTGGTGTCCCTCCCACCATACCGTAAATCAGTGCTTTATCCTCGCCGGAAAAATTTTTGAAATACCGGCATGTATCCGCAAAATCAAAGGGCAATATCTTCATCTGCGATGTCCGCCTACCATAAAGCGGCGCTTTATAGGCCAGTACGTGATCTTCCATATAAGACATTGAAGACCCACAAAGGATTAGCATTAATTTAGAACCGTCTTTGTATTTATCTATTAAAAGCTGTAAAGTAGAAGCAAGACTCTTAGAAGCACGAGCCACATATGGATACTCATCGATGGCTAAAATCAGGCGCTCTTTTTCTGCCAGCATAAAAACATATTCTAATGCAGCTTGAAACGAAACAAAGGCCGTCTCAGCCTGAATGTCTGTTCCAAATTCCATAATATTTTTGCTGAAGTTTTCCAGATTCTGTTTGGCATTGCTCTCTACGCCCATAAAGTAGATTGCCTTTTTATCTTTGATAAATTGGTTGATGAGCGCAGTTTTCCCCACACGGCGGCGACCATAGATGACCGTAAACTCAAATCTATCGGATCGATATAACCTATTAAGGACCTCCAACTCACGCTCTCTGCCGATAAACATACCCCTACCTCCATTTGATATTAGCCATACTATACCACACCGCCGCATTTTAGTCAATTACGATTTACTAATTTGTAATTGACTGTTATTTCAAATACTCCGGCATGAAATCCTCTTCTTGAAAGCCCGAATCTTAGCCGCATACTTGCTAGTCATAATCGCACCTACAGAAACCATAACAAAGGGAATTCCAAGTGTTATCCCTTGTGCAAATCCAAAGAAGAACGTGCGCTCTTCCGGTTCGGTAAACAATAGACCGAAAAAAATAAGAAATGACACAACACCCGCTGTATACAACCAATGCATGATTCTTGTCATCTTCCTTTTCTCTTCGCTGCTATAGTCGGCTACTTTTAACACCGTTTCTTCTAATTCTTTATTCATTTTCCCGCTTCTCCTTTCTCCGTCAAGCAATTCCCGCAAGTCAACGTCGTAATAATCTGCCATTTCAACGAGGATATCCAAATCCGGCATATTGCTGCCTGTCTCCCAGCGTGAAACAGTTCTGCGTGATACACCCAGTTTTTCTGCCAATTGCTCTTGCGTAAGTTTTTTTTCGTTCCGAAGTTCTTTCAGAAATCTACCAATTTTTTGCTGATCCATCGTTCCAGTCTCTCCTTTCATTGACAGCTTACAGCTCATATATTAAAAAAGACAGGACGTAAAGCGGGCAACGTCCTGTTTTTTTCTTGAGACACATCATGTCTACTATGTTTACTTCCACTGAAGGATTCAAATTTTCAGAACTACGCAAGGCAGTTCAACCTATGAAATCAAAAATATCCAGCTGTCCGTTTTTCCACGTTTTTTGTTCTGCCAGTTTTATCACGTCGTGTTCCGATACCTCTCCAATCAAAAGAGGCGATGATACATTGTGCATTTTTTGATTCCTTGCAACC
This sequence comes from Roseburia sp., assembly GCA_014804775.1. Taxonomy (GTDB): domain Bacteria; phylum Bacillota; class Clostridia; order Lachnospirales; family Lachnospiraceae; genus Roseburia. The sequence continues at coordinate 121,471 of JAAUZB010000014.1, forward strand.
GTCTCCCTGTCATAGTTCGCGTAACAATATAAACAGCCGTGTCCGCATGTATTATATGCTCCAATGTCTGCTCCCAGCAGGCAGGAGCATTCGCTTCGTGCTGTTTTCTTTTTCGGCACAGTCAGTTTTCCGCCGAAGGACTTTTCCAGCACAGCTTTTGACATGCAGCCGTCCGCATCTACATTTTCCCGGACAAGTTCTGCATTCTCGCAGCACAAATGTATCTGCAGGCCATTCTCTTTTGCAATTTTAGAAAATGCGGCTATCAGCGTTTCCTGTTCCTGATCTGTGACACTGCGTATTCCCGGAAAATTCCGTTTCGTTTTTTCATACAAATCTATAAAACTTACCACGCACTGATCTGTATATCCCGAAAGTGCTGCTGCCATCTGTCCAAACTGCTCTATGTGATACTCAACCGAATATTTATCTGTAATAAAGATGGGATCGTACCGCCAGCTCATTCGTTTGCTTCCAATTAGTGCAGAAAGCCGGCAGAAGGAATTTACGACCTGTTCTTTTGGCGGCACATAAGGCTCAATATCTTTTCCGTATGGAGTGATCGTCACAAACCAAAATGTGTCAAACGATGATAAAAGTGAGATTCTGTCAATCATAGGAAGCGGATTCTTGGTGCAAAACACCATGATATCTATGACATCCGGATTCAGAAGGTATTTTGTAATCTGCAACGGATAATAGGGGTTACGCACTAATACGTACCCCTCCTTAATCCGATTATAAAACCAGTCACTATAATATGCCGGTATGTCCGTCCTGCTTCCTGTATTCAGTATCATTTTATTACTTCTTTCTAACGGGAATCCATATCTCTGTATAATAGTTTTCGTCACTTGTTCCGTTCGGATATTTGTCCGGCAAATCATACATCTCGACGCAGTACCCTGCCGCAAACTCATAATCCTGCAATGCCGGGAGCCATTCGGAAAATATCTTTGTATTTACATCCTGCAAAGACTGTGGCATTGCGCCTCTGCAGGGAAAAACTGCCCATGTGAAAGCGGGAATTGTTTTTACCTCAAACCCATCCGAAATATCTACTGACGGGTTATAAACATCTGCGATCAGATATTCAAATTTTTCATTTCCCATCTGCGGGTCAATATTGATTCCAAACATTCCGCAGACATATTTTCCGTTTCCCGAAGCATAATGCTCCTGCCAAAACAAAGGTACTTCCTGTTTTGGATTTTCATAGCTGAATTCTTTTGATGCCGCCAAAACTGTAAATGCTTCCTTTTTTGTAATTCTGTAGTCCATAATGTAACCGCCTTTCAATGATATTGTTAATTTCAGCGGTGCGAAAGCCTTAACCATTGTTTTATCCTTACGCACTGTCAGAGGCGTATATCCGTGGAAGCGCGAAAAAGCTTTGGTAAAGCTGTCCGGAGAATCATACCCATACTTCATTGCAAGTTCTATGACCGTAATGTCGCTGGAAATCAGCTCTTCTCCTGCAAGTGCCATTCTGCGGTTTCTGATGTATTCCGTTATGGAATATCCACACAGTATGCTAAAACCCTTGTGAAAATAAAAGGGTGAGATATTTACATGCTCTGCCACATCATACATTGTAATGTCCTCTGTTATATGACTCTCAATATATTTCACCGCTTGACCTATTGCTTCTGCCCATTCCATGGTGCTTCACCTCCCCGCTGTGGTTACAGTATACCCCTAAGAATTTATCGCGTCCCGACATTGCTTGTTTTCTTTTGTCTGGAGGAGTGTTACATTTTACAAACTTCTATTATTTCCATCAAAAAAATGCTTTAACATAAGCTAATGTTTTATCTAGCAAATCATCTGGCATTTTTTCCACAAACTGAATATTTCTACTGACAACATCCAAGCATTTCATATGCTCTGTTAAGATTACGCCAGTTGTCTTTGTCCGATTATCCAAAGGAATATGCAGCGGAAATCTGTTGCTTGTATTTGTAATGGGACACACTACAGCAAATTTAGTCCTTATAAAAAACTGTTCATTACTGATAACCACTCCAGGTCTTCTTCCTGCCTGTTCATGTCCTGATTGTGGACTAAAATCCAAGAATACAATATCACCTTGTTTTGGACTATACATTACCACACTTCCTTTCCCACAGGAGCACCCCAGTCAAATTCTTCTGCTACACTTTTACCATCATAGTTTTTAAAAATATCTTCTAAAGTAAGTTCTTTTTTTTCTTTCACTTTTGAAATCACAATATTATCATCAACTCTACTTAGTTCTACAATATCGTTTTCCATCATCCCCAATGCTTCAAGAAACGCTTTAGGTATCCTTATACCCTGTGAATTACCCCATTTTTGAATTGTTGCTTGCATAAGATCATCTCCTTCCTTACATTCAGTATATACAATAGTATATACACTGTCAATGAATTAATACAAAACATATTAATATCTCAATCATCTGTGTAGTTGAATTTTTTTTATTACCATGTTAAAATATTGTCCAAGTTTAAAAATCACTTCAATGCTCAAAGGAGGACTCACCGTGAAGGATGTACGAACCGAACAAATGCTTCAGTTATTACAAACAGCATCGAACCGTCAGCGAGACATATCGGATGAAACCGTTGCATTTAATCTTCTCTCGGCACTTCACATTGAACGCTACGAATCAAAAACGCACTCCCAAATCATTTTGTTTTTACTGAACAGCAGCCACCACCAAGATGAGCAAAATACTTTTCTGCTTCTTTTCCTTCAGGCCTTAAAGATTCCGCAAATATTTTGGACTGAGCAATGGAATGTCTATCGAGAGAAAGCCTTTGATGGCGGCAGTAGCAGAATTGATTTCGTTATCGAATCACAATCCTTTTGTGCCATTATTGAAATGAAGATCGATGCTGAAGACGGGGATAATCAGCTTGCTCGGTATGCATCCTTGGGCAGAAAAAAACAAAAACAATATCGCATCTACTACCTTACTCTTGACGGTCATGAACCAGAGGAACAGAGTGCCAGAGGTGTAGATAAAGATAAACTAAAGTGCATTAGCTTTAAAAAAGAGATCGTATCCTGGCTTCAAAATTGTATAAAAACCGTAAAAAAAGACGGATACAAATATTCTTTTTTGAAACAATATCTTGGCGCAATCAAACATATTACCGGAACAAATGATGAGGTGGTTAACGTGAAAGATTTGCTTGACAGTTCTGAAATGGCGAGAGCCGCACAGATTGTAGTGAACAGTTTTTACGAGAAAATGGACGACGTGACAGTTGAATTTTTTAAGAAGCTAAATTCTATGATAAGAAAAAAGGCAAAAGTTAAAACGATTCTTTACGAAGATGGCGTGGATATTTTCTTGGAAACATTTACACACAAAAAACATACGTACTATATTATACTTTATCCTTCAATAGACTACTTGGGCAAACTGATTATTCAGTTTGGATTTTCAGAAAAATATGAGGATAGTTATCCTTATCTGTATTTGGAAGATGCCGAGACCACGTTCCCTTCTAATTATAAAAAGTGGATTGACAAGCTGGAGTCATTGGACAACCTACATAAAATCAGACGATCTCCGATGTCTCGATGGTTTTATGCAGAAGACACAAAAGGTGCACATCTTGATTTCAAAGATTATAGTGCGCAGATCGAATTGATTGATGAAATGGATTTGCAATGTAAGTTTATTAGCGATAATCTTGTCAACCTTGTAATAAAACCGTTGCTCTCTTAGCCGTTCCATATGCGCGAAGTATATTATCCCATTTTGTGAACAGTGTATTGATTTCTTCCTCCGTCATCTGCCGGTTATGAAATTGCAGATCGTCATCCAATAATTCGTACACGGATTCACACAGCAGAACATATGCCTCCGTATCACGCACGTCAACAAATGAATTCTCTTTTGGAATCACCTCCCGCTTCTTTTCCAGATATATTTCCGGCGAAATTTCTTCCCATTTTCCATCAGAACAGTATTCTGTGATGAAGCAGTCCACGAGCATTTCGTCTGACAGGAAATCATCTTCACAGTAATGATCATTTTCCAAATAAGCTTCCAAATCCACCGTTTGATCTACTTGAAGCCCCAGGATATTTTTGATGTGCAACACACCATTTTGGGATACAACTTCATCGACATATCCGTAAGTACCGTTTTCATTTCCGCGCAGGAGATACATTTCTTTGAGAAAATATACTTTTCCGGCTTCCTTGTCAGCGAGAATTTGCGTGTAATTGGAAATTTGCACCGGATTGTTTTCTGTATCTAAAACAGTGGGAACGATTTCTTTGCCGTCATAGCCGTAAAAGGTGAAATATCCTCCCATAGACCCACCGGAATCATGAAGCACACCAAGTTCAGGTATTCCGTCAAAATCCAGATCGAACAGATAATATCCCCAAATCGGGAAATCATGTCCCTGATCTATATCTGTGTGAAGCAGGAAATCCCTGTATGCATCGAAGTAAGACAGTGATTCCATGTCACGCTCTGTCGGTTGCACGGCAGAAATGAGTGCTTCAGATGAATTCGCTGAAATAATATCATTTTGCACCGAATTACCGCAGGAGACAGACAATAAGGATAAACCTACTGTAGAAAAAGCTGCAAGGCACTTGTGTATGGGACCCAGTTTGATTTCTCTATTTTTAAACTTTGCTGCATTTCTAACTTTACGTTCCATAAATACCTCACTTTTGTTTGCTCATATATTCTCTGCGGGAAATTCAAAATTATCATACTTCTAAACTATCACTCACATTCACCCTTTCTTGCATCTCACCATCGAAAAGCAAGCCCTGCTTTTATCTGCTCGTTGGTAACTCTGCATTCTCCAATCCAACAACTTTATATTATTAATGTTCTAACTTAAGACTCCACCAATACCGTTGACGGAAAAATTGACCCTTTTACACCAACTTTGGGATTTTATTCTTCCAACACTTGTTTTTATCATGTTCGGTTGGTTCTCCAATTAAGGATGTAATATTCACTTAATTTACTCCTTCATATGACTATTTCTCTTCTTTATTTGTATTTAATATAGCGATATTTTTTATTCAGATTTATTCTTATAAGCATAAGAAGAAACAACTATTCCATATTTGACTTTCCGATAACAAACTAAAATATTATTTATGTTTTTGTAATTTATCTGTTTACGTCATCTAATCTTTAAATAGATTATAAGTCGCCTTTGATAATTTATTTCTTCTTTCATCTTTCATAAATTTAACGTAATTTTCCATTGTAATCTCTTTGTCTTTTAGCATCTGCGTAATTATCTTCATGTAAGTTGTTCTAAATGTATCTGCATAATCAGTATATGGATTTCTCTTTGCATATACTTTCAATCCTGCTTGATCCTGCAATTTTTTTATTATTCTATTAGCTGTTTCATTAGACCCAGGATTTCCCAATGCAATATTTATTTCTTCAACCACAACGGAAAGTTGCTCCTGTGTATCGCCACCAGTTGAACCATCATAAGTTCTTCCTGCAATATCTTTATTAATTTCTCCATTGTCTTCGTATTCTGTTGTTTCAACTTGCTGTGGTTGTAAAACATCAGCAGTAACGACAACTCGCTTACGCAAACTATCTATTAATGAACGTCTGCCAGAACCACGCGAGGCAGAAAAGCTATTCAACACATTATCCAAAAATCTATAGAGATTTTCATATTCTATTTCAGGAATATCTATAATCTGTCTTAATAACAAGTACATTCTATTAAATCTTGACAACGTAGAAAGCATAGCTTTTCGTTCTTCTACAGTTCTACCATTCAAAACATTTACACATGTACTAATCAAAGTCAACATTCTAGCTGCATCTGCAGCAGAAGGATTCTCACTTTTGCTTAATTCACCAAACTCTGCAACCTCAGACACGTCAAAGATATTTAACGTAATGATATCTGCATATAAACTTACAAGATTATCTCTGCTCATATTAGTTACCAATGAAGTGGTTTGATAGAATGTACTAAAAGCAGTTTTAATGTCTTCATATCTGTTCACAAAGTCCAGAATATATGTATTCTTAACATTTGGATGTTTATAAGGTCTGTTCAAACGCGATAATGTTTGTACTGCTGGTACACCATGCAATGCCTTATCAATATACATTGCACATAACTTAGGTTGGTCAAATCCTGTAAGATATTTATTGCATACAACTAAAATCTGATACTTAGATGTATCAAATGCTTTCTCAATGGTCATTTCCGCCTCTAGCTTATTGTAATCGTTCTCTTTTTTACCATTATACTCTCCAGAAAAGGCAACCAAATGTTTGATGTCCTTTACGCAATCCTCAGTACTTTGAGCAATATAGCGCTTGATTTGTGTATCATACTCAATAACATCTTTGATTTCATCAGCAACAATCATCACCTTGGCATTATCATTTAACCCTCCATAGATATTATTAATAAAGTGCTGCATAATGACATCGACTTTATCGGCAATTGAAACTGCCTCATGTTGCACAAACTTTTCAAGAACCTCCTTTGCCAGTTTCTTTGACACGATAGGATCATCTTCTGAAATCTTCAACACATCGCAATGACTCCGAGCCTCTACATACGACGCCAATACATCAAGAATAAATCCTTCTTCAATAGCTTGTCTCATAGAATAATTATCAAAAGGAACATATTTCTCTTTCCCTTCAGATGTTCTGCCTACATGAGTCCCAAATTTTGCAAGAGTAGTATCTTTGGGTGTCGCTGTAAAACCAATAAATGTAACATTATCCGGCTTATTGGTTGCCGTATTACTCCCCATAGATAATGAATTACAAAGTTTTTCGATATCTACACCATCTGTACTAGAATGTGATTCATCAATCAAAATAGCAAAACGCTTCTGGCCACTGTTTTCTTTTAATTTACGCTCTACATTCAAGAATGCCTGTACCGTAGTAATTATAATATGTTTATTATCATCAATTGCTTGCGCTACCTTTGTCGATTTATCATTAGTAATACATACTAACTCATTAAGAACCAATGTATCCAGTTTTTTCATGTTTTCTTGAAGCTGCTTTACTACTACTTTTCTGTCATTAACTATAACCACAGATGCAAAAATATCATTTCCATTTATATCTCTTAATGAAGATAATTTATGAGCAAGCCAAACAATAGAATTAGACTTACCAGATCCAGCACTATGTTGAACCAAATAGTTTCTTGAAGTTCTGTTTACTCTAATGTCTTCTACAATCTTTTCAACGCATGTAAGCTGATGGTATCTGGGAAAAATAAGAATTTCATCAACCAAATTATCGTCATCGTCAAACTTTGGCTCATAGAACATATACTCATAGACAATCTCTGACAACATATCAGGTGTTAAAATATTATTCCAAATATAAGAAGTCGGGAGTATATTACCTATTTGCTGCGGATTACCTGCTGACTGCTCAATACCTTCTCCTATACCTCTATTAAACGGAAGAAAATAAATATTCTCGCCTCTTAATTTTGTGCAAACATAAGCTTCCTTTTCATCCATGGCCAAATGAAACATTGCACCAGTTTTATAATCTAAATATCTATGCACCTTCCCATCTGCCGAACTTGAATTAACCCTGTCTTGATACTGTTTAATCGCATCCTTGTAGGTAAAATGACTTGCTGCTGTAGTGAGTTTTAGTTCCACACTTGCAACAGGGAGACCATTGATAAACAAAGCGAAATCAATTTCTTCTTTATTGTAATACATTAATTCATGAATATATGAAAATTTATTTGTCTTATACAACTTTTCAGCTGTTGTTTGATAATCTCGTTTTTCTGGTTTAGGAAAAAAAGTTCTAAATGGAATATTTTCCAATTCAAACTCTGTTTTTAATGTTGTCAAAACACTCGTCTCATCAATACTCTCAATTACTTTCTCAAGAATTCTTTCATCTGGATTGTCGCAACGCTCTGATAGCCTTTTATAGTTATCTGGTTGAGACTCTTTAATAAAATCCAGCAATATTTCATTATCAATACAAGCTAATTTATCATAGTAAACCATTGCCCTTTCAATATATCCAGCATCATCTAAACCTTTTTTAAAGATTGGGTGAAAAATTTCGACTTCCGTTAATGCCATACACAATACCACCTTTCTATGCGTATTCTTTTACACGCTTCTTACCTGTAATGTACTCGTTAATAAGTGACCTTTTCTGCTCTTCAAGGATGCTTAACTCTGAATGCTTTTTCCCAATTATCCTATCAATAACAGCACATTTTTTATTTAAATAAGAAACTATTTCATCTTGCTCTGCAATCGTTGACGGAATAGAAATTCTTATTTCCTTCACGCTGCCCATATATAAACCTTCTTGGGCAGTTTTATTAATCATCAGTTGCTCCTGCGCATTAACATAATCAGCTTGTAAAGCATAATTTAAAAATTCTGACGTAATATCTTCAGTATTTGGTCTCAAGAAAATTACACTTCGCTGAAATGCTATTGCCTTTTCTTCATTAAACACACAGCTTCTTCCTACAGTTCCTACACAGCATAATAAAACATCTCCCTTTCTAGGAAAACCATTCGAGATAATTGATTTGTAGTCTGCTTCTGAAATAAGACTTTCATTGCTACCAATATGAATTCCATCACAAAATACATTTTTGGCACTCAATAGCATTTCTCCTTCATCAAGTCTTTCAAAAGTTCCATGTGTACCATCCTTTATGCCAAGAATAATATGCTTTATTCTTTTAATCTTCCAATCAAAAGGCTTCTTCTTTAAGTAACTGTATCTTGTTTCAATCAAATCTACCTTTTCATTTATTCCCTTAGTAACACATTCCGTAATAAGAGCCCTTCTTGCAGTTTCAAGTATTTCTATCTGTTCTTTAACTTTATTAATAATAACATCTGCCTGTTGACATTTCTTATCTAAAAAGTCAGAAATTGCTTTCTGTTCTTCCTTGTCGGTAATAGCAAAACAGAAATTATTCAGATCGTACTGATATAAGTGCGAAATGGTTGTATTACCAGAATTGATATAATTAAACCATTTCCAAAACTCTTCGGATTTCAATACATAATAGAGAAATTTTGTCTCATAAGTATCTTCTGTCGGTCTGATAACCATTACACCAGAATTCAAAGTGGTTTTATCCTTCATATCTGTTACTATCGCAACCTTGCCCACAGTACCATCCTTTGTAATAAGCAAGTCACCATTTCGAATTTGAATCTCTGGCGCTTGGTCATATCTCCATTCAGAAACATGGACACAACTATCCCAATTAATAACACCATCAATTACATTAAAATCTGTTCCTGTTATTAAGAAAGGACCTTCATCAATGTATTCATCTGTAGTTAATCCTTGCCAACCGATACGTCCTTTTAAGGAACAATTATATTTGACCTTAATAACATTCCAAGTATCAGGAATGGTACTAATCCATTTAATTCCTGAATCCTTCATTTTAGTCCTCCGCTAATAATAACTCAATATCTGCTACTAATCCTTGTTCAATCTCTTGAAACTTAGAAATCAGCACAGAAGAGTCTTCTAGTGTCTGGTATTTATAGAACTGCTTCGTGAATGAAAATTCAGCACCTCTTACAATGTCAAAATTCTTTTCTGTATCATCAGTAACGTCACCTATCATAAATGTGTTCTTTGCAAATGGAAGAACTTCTTCATCCAAGTACTCTTGAATATTTTTAGATGCTGGCATTACCTCTGTATCCTTTGTTTCTTCATTGAAGATAATATTTCCATCCTCATCTCTCATAATTTCAGCTTCATCATCATGTTTACTAAAATCTAGCGCCATAATCCGGAAAAAATCTTCAAATGACTTGTTAAAAAAGGATTCCTTAATATCATTTAAAGTCATATCATCCAATGCTTCAAGAACAAACTTTTTTTTCTTTACATATCCAAAGGCAACTTTCAGCACATCAATAAAGGCATCTATATTGTAGTAGACTTCATCAGATATACCTTCAGCAAGCACAGAATATATCTTTTCAAACAATTCCATACCCTTTTCATACTTTTTAATATCTGTTTCTTCCTTTGGTTCAAGATGAAGCTGTTTTTCTCTCTTTTCAATGGAAAGCTTTATTTTCTCATAAGAGCCACCTTGTCCTGAATGAACAAGAGCATGAAACAACTTTCTATCTCTAAACAATTCAAGTCTTTCTGCCGAGAGGATAAAGTTGCATTGATACGCCTGCTTTGTAACAATCTGTTTCTGCAAAAAGTCTTCCTTTGGAATAATCTTGCAATATTCAGACCTATCATCAAAATCTGTATATAAATCAACAATTCTGGTTACATGGTCTTTGGTCAATTCATTACGCTTATCTCCGATACTCTTCTTTGCAACTCTATGGAAATTATACATTTTTACGCCATTTTCGTCATTATCCTGTGCATTTATAAGCTGTACTTTCCCCTCTCGCTTAGTACCTTTTTTACTCTTCGATAAAATATGAATGTAAATGTTAATACTTGTGTTGTAAAACATATTACCTGGCAAACCTATTATTGTTTCCAAATAGTCTTTGTCTAATATCCATTTACGAATCTTGCTTTCACCACTTGATATATCTCCTGCAAAAAGAGGTTTTCCGTTTGTAATGATAGCTATTTTGCCATTATCTTGTAGTTTATAAAGAGCATGTTGAATAAACAGGAGTTGACTATCTTGACCATCAGTAGGAATACCTGCTTCGTATTTTCCTCCTCTGAGTTTTTTGGCTTCTTCCTGTATTTCTTCAAGTTGTTTTTCCAACAAGGCATTTAACTTCTTTTCATCCTCATTTTTCCCTTTGCCACCACTTGGTTTCCATTGTAAACCAAATGGTGGATTCATAATAATATAGCGCATCTTCTTTTCAGGAAAAGCATCTGTTGTAAGTGTGTTTACGTGTTCAATCCTTGCATCTTGCCCCTTTATTAACATATCTGACACACAAACGGCTTGCAATTCGTCCGAAAACTCTTGTCCATACAATGTAATTTTAAGGTCAGGAAACAACTCTTTTAATGTAGATTCAGCAACCGATAACATACCACCCGTACCGCACGCTGCATCTAATATATTTACTTGTGTTTCAGGCTCGAATAAGTCTTTATTATTATTCCTATCAGCAATCAACAAATTAACCATTAACTTAATAATTTCTCGTGGCGTAAAATACTGACCAGCTGTAGGATTTGCATAGTATTTACGAATAATCCCTTCAAACAGATTCCCCATTGCCAAATCATCTGCATTATGTGGATCAAATACTTCTTTTTTTCTGAAAAAATTATCTATTACATTAAACAAAATATTTTTTTTATTTAATTCATTAACTTCATCCAAAAATTTAAAACTATTAAGAATATTTTTTATGTTTTTAGAAAACCCTTTTATATAATCTAAAAAATGATTTTTAATAAATTGCGGCTCACTCATCACCTCTTCAAGCGTAATAAATTCACTTATATTATAAAAAGGTTTACCTATGTACGTAATAATAAACTCATCTTTCTCTGCTTGGTTCATGGTCGTCCATTGCCCAGCATCTTCAAATCCTTTGATAACATCCAATAACTCTTCTTTTCCATCTTTTAAAACATAGTCTAGCCTTGTAATAATCATCATCGGAATAATAACGTTTTTGTATCTATCCGGAACATAGCCTCCAACACGCAGTAAACTAGCTAATTCATCAATAAATCCCGTGTTATAAAACATCTGTGAATCATCGTCAAAAATTATTGGCATTCTTCCTTCACGTTCATATTTACACATTTTTATATTCCCCTATTTCGCCATTTCAATCAGTTTGATTATATCTTCTGCACTATCCGTCAAACAATACTTTCCTCTTGTTTGTTGTATTATAAGTCCCTGTTTTTGCATTTCTACAAACATACCATTAACTTTAACTTTGCCCATATTCAAAGCTGAACATATTTCCGCTTGGGTTAATGGAATTACCTTTTTTTCTAATATAATCGTTTGATTTTCATATAAGAGTTTTAGAAGTTTGTAATTATCATTTAAAAACATGTCGATTTTCATAATACACCGCTCCCCATAAATTCATCCATACTTCACTCATGTAATCATACCACAGTTTACGCAAAAACAATACAGCTATTTTCTATTTTTCGAAAACTTGAATGCCATTTATTGAACACTATCTTGTTTACATCTATTACAATTAGAGTCAATAGTCTGCTTTTATTGCCTTTCTCTTTAAAAACTTATCTTTTTCATTTCTATCTTTACAAATAAAGTATATAATTAACTGCATGGTCCACCATAGTCCATACCACAGTCAACCCTCAAAGCATACTTTCCTGTTGGTGCTTTTCCTCATAGCATTACATATTTGTCCTTCCTTTAAACCTCGCTCTGATACCCAAATCTGGCATAACAATTTCAAATTGACCACCCCCAAGTTATGTCATACTCAAACTTCCCTAGCAAATCTGCCTGTGGACGTTTCAAGAGTTATGCCACAGCTTAATGATATAACTCCTTTAACCTCCACTATTTTCGCCCCTGTTTTTTCAATTCTTATTCTAAATCTAGCCCCATTTTTTCTTCACACATTTTTACAGTTTATTTTTCTAACACATTTTAATTCAGCGTTTAAATTAACCCAAATTTGCATTTTCACACACATGCGCAAACATGCAAACAATGCCCTAAATCGTTGCACATGCGCCCACAAATACAGTTCACTCATCTGCCACAATTTAATCATACATCTCAATCCATGCCTAAAGCCAGTCCTTCAATTTTAGCAAAAAGATACAATACTTTTTGTACTGTATCTTTTTGCATCTTAACATCTTTTACTTTTCCCAAAACTGAGTTCCATTCTCGCTCATTTATCTTGCTACAAATTTCTTGGTGTAAAATTAGTGTACTTTTTCCGTTCCAAGCCTCACATCCCCTTATCAACACTGCATTTTCTCTTATACAATCGTTTTCTAGCTTGGCAGGCATATGATATAAGTCTGCCATAAAATACATGACTTACGCTCTTCACCAGTCTTATTTTCAATGAAATTCGCTAACCTGATAATTTCCCGTCATGACATCAATCGAATATATTATACCCCATAATAATGCCGGATACAATATGCGACGTATTCAGAACAGCCTTTTCCGAATTGGCTGTCGTTCGCTTCTGCAAGCTTTGAATTTTGCAGATATTCTTTTGCTAAATCCAGCAAAATATTTCTTGCATTATCAAGTTTGAACATTTTCTTATAACTCTCTGCAAGCATTTCAACAGCAGAATGTGCCAGATCGATATTGTCGGATTCTTTAGCCCTCATAAACTGACCGTAGATTTTAGCGATTTCATTCTGTTCCTGCTTTATCTCTTCGGTATTTCCAGTTGACTGCATCACAGCCTCTATTGCTTTTTCTTTGCTGCCATACCACTTTAATAAATCCGCAACAGCCTGTTCATTTGTAAAACCAGATGCTAAATGCTCCTTGTACTTTTCCATACTTCCGTATTTTTTCACCTGTTCGTCAAGGCTTTCTTTGGACATGCATTCCAACGTATGATTTACAATTTTCTGTACATCTTCTTTGCTAAACGCTTCAAAACTCATAGTATTAACTCCCTTCAGCACATCTGATATCAACTCAATAATTCCGTTTAGCCGGTTTCGCTTTTGTTCCAGCAAAGTCTTTTGAGTTAATAGAGCCTGCTCTCTATCGTAATTAGGGTCATCCAGGATTTTTTTAATATCAATCAATGGAATTTCCAATTCTCTAAAGAACATAATTTCCTGCAGCCTTTCCAACGCTTTGCTGTCATAGAGCCGATAACCCGCTTCCGTTAACTCTGTCGGTTTTAATAAACCGATTTCGTCATAATACCTCAACGATCTAATACTTATTCCGGTTATCTCTGACACGTCTTTTACGGTTTTCATCATATCCTCCTTGTTTTGCGAAGCAAAATCCGAGTTCCCATGGACGAGGAGAGGATTTGCCTCCTTTCGGTTCAATCGTAAACCGTTACGCTGCGGGAGAGTCAACACTAAAATTAAAAATACGCGGAAATCATTCTTCTACAATCTCTATCGGGACAAACTTCGATGTGAACAGCACTTCATAATCCATTGCCTCATAATAATCATCCAATACCTTTTTATCGTGCCCCAGCCCTTTTCCACAGGCAAGCAGCTCTCCATCTACTGTTTCGATTACGGTGTTCTCATACTCACGGGGCGCCGTGCCTTCAAATTCCGAGATATCCTTGCAGCCGGTAGAATAATTCAGCCGCCCAGTCCAGATCATCTTTACATTTTCTGCGACCTTCTGCGGTTCGCTGATACACGTTTTCCCTTCTACGCCACAATTCCCCGTGTAGTTGTATCCCCAGGTCCAAACTGTTCCGTCTGTTTTCAAGGCTGCATGGTTATACAAGCCACCTGTCACCAGTTTTACATCATCTAGAATCTTCTCAGGTTGCGATTTATAGCAAAATCCTCCTCCTTCATACCAGAGAATCCCCCATGTCCAAAGAGAACCGTCCTGCTTTAATGCGGCAACATCTTCCCTCCCGCATCTGGCATATGCAACATCCTCCATCAGAAGAACAGGAGAAGCCACCTCTGTTCCAGCTTTATTCCAAATATCTCCATTCAAAAAATCCTCACGCGACCGCTGCAGCAATGCCCCGGAAGCATCATATCCTATTCCATATAGCTCATGTTCAGCCGTCAGATATATCACAAATCCATATTGTGTATAATCTACATGAACCACATTTTCTGCGATCAGCTGCCAGTCTTCATGAAACTCTTGATCCACATAACCCTGCCCCAACTGTCCGTAATTATTATAACCGCTTCCCCAAAGAATCCCGTCCTCATCTATCAAATATAGATTAGAGAAATCTCCCACATTCGTGATGTAATAGTCCGAAATCTCATCGGCAGTCCTTCGCATATCAAAAACACGCTCAACATTCAGTGCATATACCTCACTCTCGTCTTCCTGCACTTGTGTCCCAATTTTCATACTGTGCACACCGCCGGTCTGATCGGCATAATATACCGTGTCCTTCAGCACAACATACTCCGCTCCCTTTTCCACTTCGAAGTACGGCTGCATCTGTGACTGTCTCAAGTCAATACCAACAAAAAAGTCTTTTGCTTGTTCTATACTACTCCAGATTCCATAAATTCGATTATTTTCAAATGCTAACAGTTCAAAGCTTCCATCTGTAAAAACGTATATTTCTTCGCTCTCATCCTTTTGCATATCATACAGACTCAACCGGTTTCTCTCAAAACTGGAAAAATATATAACTTGATTCCGATCTATAACAGCATCCTCATAAAAGGTAAACAACACGGTATCCTTCCCGTCTTTGCGGACAATAAATTCTTCTTTTCCAATTTCCCCTTCCTGAATATGCTTTGCCAGAAATTCCTGTCCGGTTGTCTCTTTTGCCAAACCTGCTCCAACAATATGGTAGGGCAATTCAAAAATGTCAGTTTTATTATCCGGATTTTCCATCCGAATTTCAGCCGCCTGATTTTCGTCCCCGTAAAGCTGCATTTCCTCCAAAGAAGCCGGCTCTGTCAGTTTTCCGTCTGAACCGATTCGATATCCCACAACATTTCCCAGCTTAAACTGAATATAAAGAACATCGCCGTAAAAATCCAATGCAACGGGCGGCTGGCTATCCTCAATCTCCCCTACGTCATGCATATGATTCTTTTCATCGATTGCAATAATCCGAAGGTTGTGATCTGCATCCCACACTCCCCAATACAGGCAGTCATTCCACAACCGACCTACTGCCTCTTCGCATTCCATGATTTGTTCCATCTGCTGTTCTGCGTCAACTCGGTACAGCGCATGGTTCAATGATACATAATCGTAACCTGACCACCGGATTGCCCTCGTCTGATACGCCTCCGAAGGCAGACACTTTTCTGCAGTTTGCTCTGTAATATCTGATTCACTCTCTATCCTCTCCGTATTCATTACTCCCGTTTCTGTACTTTCTTTTCCAGTACATGACATAAAGAATACGGACATACAACAACTAATAATAAAGAATTCTATTTTTTTCATTTCTGTAATCCTCCCGGTTTACAATTCGTGCTTTTCTTTTGAAATAAAAAAATATCTTTAAAAAGTACATATGCTGCAATCCTATTTTAACAATGCCCAAAAAAACACTTGCTGCATCTTTGCAAGCAGTTTCTTTTTGACACGGTTTATATACTGTCTGGTAACTCCTAGGTTTTGTGCCAGTTCTGTATCACCATAACCGTACATCATTATTCCCTTTATAATAGCTTGCTGTCTTCCGTTAAACTGTTTACAGAATTGCTGTATATCTATATAAATTTCTACATCTTTATAAAAGTCTACTTGCAACGATCCGTCCACCTCATCTGTCAGCTCCTCTCTCTCATTATATTTATATTGCTTTTTATACAAGGTTACAAATCGATGCTTAATTGTCCTTACAATGTAATTTACACATTTCCCTTCCTGTTCAATATATTTTATGCTTTTCGCTGCCTCGATCACAGCAATCCGCAATTCCTGCTGTACATCTTCATACATCTCCCTTCCAAAATATCTGGCATATTTATTTATGATAGGACTATATAACTCTATCAACTCAACTAATGCATCTTCATTTCCGCGCTGATACTGTTGCAATTTTTCTGTCGTAGTATAGTTCATAATAATGTCACCCCTAAAGTAATAAGAGTGACACTACCACTTTTGTAAACAACTAGTTTTTATTTCATATACGAGAGCATTCTAAATCTCAAAAAGCGCCTCAACTATCACAATGCACACCATAATCTGTCTTTTCATATTTCATCCGCCTTATCGCATAAGTATTATTGTAAATCACTAATCCTATTTTTTGACTTTTCTTATATTGCCTTATCTCATTATATGTGATATTATATCACATGTCAAACTACACTTTAAATGTAGTTCGTCTTATATGCAGACATATAACATATTTAAAAAGGAGAAAAATATGTCTTTATTAAAGAATACAAAGCTTACACCTGCACGTCTTATTTTTATTGTTATTTTATTACTTATTGGCGTATTATTTTGGCTTCATGATCAGAGCATGAAACGTCCTCAGGTCATTAGAGGTGATCAGACCACAACACATCCCGTATATTGGGGATATGTTGATGACACAAACCGTATTGTATCTGCCTCCGATGAGTATATTTTCTTTGTTTCCTATGCTGACAAGAGAATCCTCTACACGACTGGGATTGGGAAAAAGATATGTGAAACTCCTGTAAATGGCGTAGTGCATCTTTTCGCATTTCAGGACAATGTCTATTTTCTTACAGACAGGTCTACAATTGGATGCTATAATGCTACTGAAGAAAAAGTTGTTTTTGAAGATTCCTTTCAACCCAAAAAAATCCGTTCCTCTGTAATCGGATCTCTGGGAAACAGACTGGTAGGTGCTGACGAAACTGGTGTTTATATTTTAAGCAGTAATCTGTCAGGAACTGTNCCCTGCAATGATGATGTTGTCATATACCGATACGCATATGAAAGCCAAAAATTAGAGCCCATTCTTCAATTTATGAGCGCAAAAAAATGCTTCTATGCTATGATTGACANTCACACCGTTTACTACGATCTGACAGANATTNANGGTAATGAAAGTGGCTTTTATTCTTATAATATNGATACACAGCAGACTTGTAGGCTCAGTTCAAGATATTCTATCGCTCACAATACCATGCACATCCGATATTACAGATGGGAAGANTATATTCTTTTTGTGTCGGCAGACTCAAAAGACGTCGTAGGTTCAGACGGACATAGACCGCCAGAATATATGACGTTGGCAAAAACAGACGGTTCCGAAGAAATCGTATACCCTATAATACTTAGTGACAATGATAATAATTACACGCTAGCAGGCGACAATTTTTACTATTATGACACAAGTGATGATTCCTGGCAATGCTATAATCTACGCACGCAAACTTACTCGCTCTTTTCAAGCACACTAGGCTTCGGAAATGTATTTTCATTTCAAAATGACCTTGCATTAATTCGACGAGAAGGTCACACACGACTGGATGCCAGCGTTCCAACCATTTATATTTTCCAATAAACATATGGTGTCCTTACGCATTNATCCCCAGAAGACTCCAATTTTCGTCTTCTGGGGATTTATATTACGCCGGACTTGCCATCGCATTAATCACTTCCATCACTGTCATGACCGCCTCCACGGATAGTTCTGCNGCACTCCCGCCTTCCAATAAGACAGACCCGATCGTNAAAATCAAAACTCCCAAAGCAAGAACTCCAAAAACAACCGCCTCTGCCTGTATTAGGGTTTCCAATTTTTGCATTTCCTGATAAAACGGCAGATTAGGCAAATCTTCCTTTCTGATAGACAGCGTAACCGTTGCCGTAACACTTTCCTCTGTGGTTTCTGTCTTTCCNATCAGCTGCTCGATTCTGTACATGAGCTGAAAATCACTGGCGGAAAGCTTATAACCAATCGTGATTGTGCCGTTTCCTATATGCTCTGAGACAGTGTTTACAAACGCAAGCTGTCCGCCGGAATCCACCTTGATCTGCAATGACGCTGCCAAAGATTCATATTCCTTTTTTACGTTTAACAATGTAATGCTGTCCATTTTTCCATTTGACACAAAAATTGACGGAAGCTTTACCATATCCTTACCCAAGNCTATGTTTTCATTAGGGTCTATATTTTTGTTAAATGCTGTGCTATATGCCACTTTTATAACTCCAACATCAAAAGATGCCCCATCTCCAACTGCGTAGGTAACNGGGGGATAAATGTTGAAAATGTTAAGTATCTTCTTTGCGACCGCCGTGGCAAGTTCATTTTTTATCGTATCATCCTCCACAGGCGCACTAAGCTGATGAAATCCGCTGTATCTCCCGCTATACGCAACCTTATCTATGTCAAATGAAACTGCATTGGCAGAGCTATTNCCTTTCAGCTCAACAAACTGGTCAAACGCCCAATTCTTTGGNATGCGAAATCCCATATTTCCACTGTAGCCAGACGATGCATCTGCCACAAAACTGCTGCATGCATATCCGCCCGAGTCAGTGGTACTNACTNTATCNCAGACATTCCTCGAACCGTATACACCGATTCTATAATAATTNCCCAGCGTCTCCATTACTTCTGCAATGGCGCTGAAATATGGAATCGCTGCATTGCGTATATCAGAACTCTGCATATCGCAGTCTACCGCAAAGTAAATAACCTCGTTGCGCGGAATTCCGAGCTTTTTAGCGGCACGCACGGCATTATAAGCGTCCTCCCTTCCCTGATACCGATCATAGTACTCCACAGAGGGCGTATTATCCTGGTAAATTGCAAAAACATTTAGCCCTGCCTCAAATATTGCTTCACACTCTTCCCGTGTAAGATATTTCGGTACACGTGTTCCGTTTTTGCCNACCNTTCCTGTCAGATAACGTCCCACATACAAATATCCTTTTTTCTGCAATTCTGCGGACGTGGCAGCATTTAACTGCGTCGAAGCGTCACATGCCAGCGCCGGTCTGTCTGTATCCCCTTTGCTCAAGAGTAATGACATCCATGTATATAGATCACCATCCCCTGTNACCGGNAGAGCGTACTCCGCCTGAAACGCTTTTATTGTTTCTGTCAAGGTCTCATCCCACTCCTGAAAAAGCTCTCCATATATGATGTCAAATCCGTTACAGTTNAGGGCATATCGCAGCAGCTCAATTGCCTCTTTTTCCTGTTCTTCTGACAACACTCCTTTTCTGTCCGGAAGAACAGGACANGCCGCCTTTGTCCCTCTGCCAATCACGCCATCGGTGTCAACACCNCTGATTTTCTGCAGAATTTTTATTAAGACCAGATTCATNGATCGCCCATATATNCCGTCGCACGGAATAATTCCGAACAAGTCTTCATATTTCCTGTTAATCTGTCTTTGAATGTAACGGATACGGTCTGTTCCTCCGCTCAACAAGAGCACTTTAAACTGATCCATGGACAACAGACTTTTCATGACATTCAATGTAACCGTCGAATCTGTACTTGAAATCCCCATGTCACTTTTTAAACTTTTTACTGCATTTCCGGTCCCACCATAAAAATGCAGCGTAATTCCTGATGCACCGGTGGAATATCCTTTACACCATAACGCTCCTTGAATAATGGCATAGATATTGCTGGTCTCTGTGGCATTTGCCTCTTGCTGTACAATCCCCTGCGGAAATTGTGTCTGAAATGCCTTTGTTGTCGCCGCTCCAAAGCTGTCTGCAGTAGATGTCAATCCAAGTTCAATTTGAAACGCTCTGGTCAGTGCGTAAATTGTTTCCCAGCCGGTAACTCCATCTTCGTTCACTTTGTTGTACAAAGGATTCCCGCCATACATTGAATTTAAAAATTTTTGTGTTTTTTGAACCATTTCATCCATATGCTGTTCTCCTTTACTGTTTCTTCAATTCTTCTTTTAATTCTGATACACTGTCCACCAATTCCTCCAGTACGGTATATTTCTCTGTCAGATTTTTCAGCAGCACCCGATAGTTTTCTTCTCTGTTTTCCTGTTTTTCAGCAAGCTTTTCATTGCTTCTTATTGTATGTATAAAAAGAAAAACAAACAGAATAACCCATATTCCCTGAGAGGCCGCCATTTCTATTAGAGTCTGCTCCATACCGTCATTGCACCTTTTTCGTTAATTGATTGATAACCCATATAATTCATCTCCTCTTTTACTTTTTTGTAAGCTTACACCAAATAATAAGAAATGCTAATTCAGTTTTGTAAACCAAATTAGCATTTTATTTTCAATTTCTCTATATTTTTAGTTATATTACTCTTGCAATATTTTTTCTTTTATTATATTATATTCGTAGTTATTTAATTCATTTTTAGTGGAGGATAACATGAAAAAAATTACCGTTTACATTTTACCTTTATTAACAGGCGTTATATTGAGCGGCTGTTCCGGCGCGGCAGATGTGCAGTCCGGCATCAATGATCCTTTTTCTCAATCGGGACTTTCCACGGAGTCGTTCTATGAGGAGGAGAGCGAAGCCTCTTCTTCCGACCATTTTATTTCCGACGAAAAGACCGTTTCACATTTGATCGAGGGCTTCTATCTGGGCGAGTCCTATGAAAAAGTGCTTTCCTCTTCCGACGCTTCCCAAAATCCGATTTACGGCACGGAATTCTTTTTTAACACCGGTCACTGGAAAGACTGGATCGGAACCGAAAATGCATACCACGGCTTTCATGTCATTGTCAGCGAATCGACTGTTTTAACCATTGACAACCGCTCCGGAGAATATGCAGTGACAGGCATTGAGACNTCCATTGATACCCCTCTNGCAGGCGCACANTCANTGCCNGGCNATGTCGAACCGGACAGTTTAAATTCTTTNTTCGGTGAACCGGTTGAAGTGATTCCTATGGGGGAAAGTGCAGTGGAATACGACTATGCACTTGACGGAAACCTNATNTGGTTTCAAGGTTTTATCCATGATGATNAATGCTCTTTTATTTCCTACGGTTTAAAANCACTGTCCTCATCTGAAACNGATTCCTATTACTGGATNCTTCCGGNAGAAGAGCGCGACTACTACACTCCGGTTTTTCATGATATTGNCNGNTCCGGTTTTTCGTNGANNGAAANCGGCANNTATCCCNCNGANCTNNNTCCCGGCATCTATTATGACGAAGNGGAAGCTCTTCTTGATGCCTCCAAAATACCCTATACNAAAACGGCNAGTCTCTGTTCNCCGTATACNGANCTAAAAGANGACGAAATTAGCNGNTTTGAAGATTACCTTCCCCGCTCTTACNTAANNCTGGTTTACACCACAGANTATTTTCAGNTTCAATGCGACGGTATCATTCCATGCGTATCGGAAATTTCCGTCACTTCCCCAGAACCGGTTTCTCCGGAAGGTCTGAAAACCGGCTTAAAAGAAGAGGAGATTCTCACCCTCATGGGGGCAGCGGATTCTGTTTATGAGACAGGCCGGTCCAGACTGCTTGAATACAAAAAAGGGGATTTATTTTTAAGAATTGAGTTTGACACGGCACAGGATGATCCGATTGCAGCAAAATGGAGTTACGGCGTTTTTTCATACGCCGAGATTCAGGCACTGTCCGAAGCGCAAAATNCGCTCCTGTCACAGCTTGANTAATNNTTTACTGNTCCTTCTGCTGCAGCATGACCGTAACCTTAAATACATTTCCATCTGCCTTAATATCCATATACCCCAGATATCGGTCCGCCACATCTTTTACATTTTTCAGTCCGATNCCATGCTCCATCAGCAGCTCCGGCAGGCTGCTCTGCTTCACCGTCACCGGAAGGACATCCTCATCCTTCCACTTNANNACTCCGTCGAANCTGTTCTCCACCTCTATCAGCATGAAATGATTTTTNCTTTTCATGGANAGACGGANACNCCGTTCTGTCNGTTCCTGCCTTTCGCAGGCCTCTATCGCGTTATCCAAAAGATTATTCAGCACGATNCCCATGTCAAATGCAGATATCGTGTCCGANTCTCTNTANTCAAATGCTGCCCTNAAGTCNATCCCGGATTTTACTGCCCTTTGGTANTTGTCATTGACAATGACATCCGTCACGGCATTTCCCGTGCTGAATTTATAGTCCAGNTCCTGTATGGTTTCATCCAGCTTTTCAATGTAATTTTCTACTTCCCCGTACTTCTCACCGGCNACAAGTCCTTTTATGTTTGCCATGTGGTTTTTCATTTCATGCCTCACTTTGCGGACGCTTCCATAGAAATTTTCNGCNTCTTCNAGNCTTCTTTTCATTGCCTTCATCTGCTGCTCTTCCACAAANTGTNTTTCCNTCTCTCCCTGNAGCTCCTTGTANTTCCGAAAAATATAAATCGCAGAAATTTCTCCGATGCAGATCAAAANCGCGATCATNGGTATTTTCCATANCATTTCNCTTCTCTCGGAAAAAAGCANAAANACCTCCTGANCGANGGGCACCACNGAAATATCCACGACCATCCATNNAAACATACTCCCAACAATATTAAGNNCAGAGAGAAATACGGTATCNTACCAGTTCATNNCAAATGAATTTTTTACAANCTTNTTGACCGTTCCTGCCATGAGCAGAAATGCCAGTGTATAAACAAATATCTCCAGACTCTGCCCGATCGCAATATTCCTATATACCTGNAGCATATAGTCCGCATCTTGAACGTCCAGTCNGTTCAGCATAATGTCCGTTACATACTGATAAATGCCGTCGGATATCAGAACACCCATCCCGTGAAAGTTGTAAAACAGCAGTAACACAAANACCGCCTTTTCCAGATGCCGTGCATATCTTATCCAGCAGTATCCCAGCACAATGACAGCCGATACCAGATACCTTACCCCTGACGGAACCGCCGGGTATAACTTCAGACAGACATTGACAGCTGCAAATATGCCTGCTGCAGCCACCAGTTTTTTCTCCCATCTCGGTCTATAGAAAAAATCCCATATTGCCAGAAAGAGAATGACCTGCAGGAGTGCAAGATAAGTCCCCCAAAGATTGTTAAACAGTTCGTATTCTGCCAGACTCATTTATCTGTCCTCCGAAATATATTCCATATACGCCTTAATAAAATTCTGGTATTTGTATTTGGAGATTATGAGACTGTCGCCATTTTTCATCCGCACCTCTGTCCGATTGTACCTCTCCACATATTTCATGTTGATCAGATACCCTTTGTGTATCCTGAAAAAGCCCTTCTTAAGCTCATTCTCCAACTCACCTATTTTTCCGTAGCACTCTATCTTCTCATTCTGCATACATACAATGATCTTCCTGTTGCTGCTCTCAATATAGTAGATATCATCTGCCGGAATCTTCCTCGTTACACTCCCATCCCGAACCAGTATTTCCATGGGCTCTGCACTCTTTTTTGTTTCCAGATGGCGATACTCCCGCACAGCCTGCGCAAACACCTCTTCAAATTCCTTTTCATTTACCGGCTTCACCAGATACTGGAACGCATTGACTGAAAAAGCCTTCGGCATATATTCCGGGTAACCCGTTACAAAAATCANNAGCGGCAGGCTTCCCCACACAGCCTCGTCCCTTTCCTCCTTCCAGCTTTTGATCTGCTCCGCCACTGACATCCCGTCCGTACCTTCCATGGAAATATCAAGGAAAAGGATGTCTATCTGTTCCCCATCCTCCNGTTTCCAAAACTGCAGCAATTCCACGCCGGACGAAAATTCCATGATCCCGCATCCAACATCCTGCATTTCTATCANTTTCTTTATATAAATACGTATATTTTCTTCATCATCGCAAACTGCTATATTCAACCCGNTCACCCCNTGTTAATATGTTTTTATGTTCCATAATNACTATTGTTTCCCATNCACATATTTTATCGGCAAAAAACGCCGAAAAGGACATAAAATATTGCTTATCACGCTGCGTAAGGTATTGCTTGTTACGCTGCGTAATGTTGTAAAGTAAGCATTGAAGGAGGTGAAGAAAGTGGACGCTATGTCAAAATACACGACAGGAGAAATTGCAAAGCTCTGCGGTGTATCTGTTCGAACAGTACAGTATTATGATTCGAGAAATATTCTGATCCCAAGCGAATTGAGCGAAGGCGGCAGGCGGCTGTACTCCGAAGACGACCTCAAAAAATTGAAGATCATCTGTTTTCTTCGGGAAGTCGGGCTGCCGATCAACAGTATTGGAGAATTGTTTTCNGAAAAAGATCCCGGCCGCGTCATATCGGTTTTGCTCCGTCAACAGGAGCAGGTTCTTCGGGAGGAAGTGCGCGAACGGCAGACAAAACTTGANCTTTTAGACCAGATCAATTCTGAGCTGAAAGACATNGGCAATTTCTCTGTTGAATCTATCGGTGATATAGCCTATATTATGGAAAATAAAAAGAGATTGCGCAGGGTTCGCGCTGTCCTCATTGCAGTGGGGATTCCTTTGAATATTATTGAAGTTGCCACGGTAGCGCTTTGGATNGTAAAAGGAATCTGGTGGCCGTTTGCCTTGTGGCTGATCGTAGATATTATATGCGGCATATGGCTCTCTCAATTTTATTTTAAACGCGCTGCCTATATCTGTCCCCAGTGTCATGAAATATTTAAACCTGTTTTTCGGGAATTTATTTTCGCCCGTCATACACCGAAGCTTAGAAAGCTGACCTGCACGCGTTGCGGCTATAAAGGTTTCTGCATAGAAACATACGGAAAGGAGAACATGAACAATGAATGAAATCACAGAATATCTTCCGTTTCTGATCCCTCTGATCATTGCGGAATTTGCGNTGCTCGGTTACACACTGTACCACATTTGCACACATAAGCATTACAAACGGGGGACACGTGCGCTTTGGNTCATCGTTGTGATCGTCGGCATGCAATTCATCGGTCCNATCCTCTATTTTCTGCTTGGAAAGGAGGATTCGTAACCATATGGATATGCTGCATATCACAAACTTAAGCAAACNCTTCGGAGATAAGGAAGTGTTGAAGGGACTTACATTATCCGTTCCTGAACACAGTGTTTTCGGTTTTATCGGCAAAAACGGCACCGGTAAGACAACAACTATGAAAACCGTACTCGGTTTGTTNAAACCCGATGCCGGAGAGGTCTCGGTTGCCGGAGAGAAGGTCGTATANGGACAAACAACAACCAACCGTCACATCGGCTATCTTCCCGATGTGCCGGAATTTTATTCCTTTATGACAGCGCCCGAATATCTTTCCTTTTGCGCAGAGATTACGGGTATACCAAAATCAGAAGTCAAACCTCGCTGCTGCGAATTGCTAAGTCTCGTAGGACTTGACGGAGAGACGCATCGCATCAAAGGCTTTTCGAGAGGTATGAAGCAGCGGCTCGGCATTGCNCAGGCACTGTTGAACCGTCCGAANCTGCTCATCTGCGATGANCCNACCTCTGCNCTTGATCCGGTCGGCAGAAAAGANATATTGGATACCCTTTTTTCTGTCAGAGAACAGACAACAGTATTATTTTCTACCCACATTCTTTCGGATGTGGAGCGAATCTGCACCGATGTTGCTTTTCTAAACAACGGTACGGNAGATGTGCAGGGANAACTTTCTGCTATCAAAGCNAAATACCGTACANAAGAATACCTGTTGGAAACAGAACAGGAAAACGGCATACAGGGACTGCTCCGTGCATTTNACGGTTGCAGACANTCAGATAAAAATCAGATNGTGTTTCANGAAGGCGAACACACACTGTTCGATGTGNTGCGGTTTGTGACAGATCAGAAAATCCCGATACTGAAAGTGGAGCGTCTGGAGCCCACGCTNGAATCTCTNTTTATGGAGGTGGTGAAATGAGGTCCTTACTTGCTTTTATGAAAAAAGAATGGATGGAGCAGNTCCGTTCGGGACGGCTTATGATTCTNNGTATNCTGTTTATTCTGNTNGGTATCATGAACCCCGCCATCGCCAAACTGANNCCGTGGNTGCTTGAGNNATTNGCTGACTCCCTTGCCGAAAGCGGNATGNCAGTCACCACTGTTACCGNGGANGCGCTGNCATCCTGGATGCAGTTCTTCAAAAACATCCCTATGGGNTTGATNGCGTTTNTTTTGCTGCAGAGTAATATCTTCACTAAGGANTANCAGTCCGGNACATTGGTANTGGCTTTGACAAAGGGNCTCGACCGACATGCGGTCGTAATCTCAAANACTNTAGTGTTGATCGTTCTCTGGTCGGTCTTCTATTGGCTCTGCTTCGCGGTCACTTACGGATATAANGCNTTCTTCTGGGATAACGNGNTCGCCCACAATCTTGCATTTTCCGCAATATGCTGGTGGCTGCTTGGNCTGTGGACNNNCNTNCTGACAGTATTTTTCTCATCANTGNCNAANTCAAACACCGGTGTGCTCTCCGGTACAGCAGGCGTATTCCTTGCCGCATACCTGATCGGTCTGCTTCCAAAGGTGAAAACATACTCTCCGTCTACGCTGGCAAATGTAGCCTCTTTGCTCTATGACGCAGAAGATCTTCAAGCATACACTGCATCGGTTACTGTAACGGTTCTTTTATGCCTTATATGCTTTGTGTTAAGCATTCCAATCTTAAATAAGAAACAGATATAACGTTACTTGGCGCGCAAAAAATGCGGATATCATCCCCTTATGATATCCGCATTTCCTTTTTATAAAACCTTATACCCCATAACCTATAAAACTCCTAAAAAGCCTTACATCTCCTGCATCTCCTCATACTTGTCCAGAATCAGTCTCTGAATACGTTCTCTGGTATCTGAATTGATCGGATGAGCAATATCCCGGTATTCACCGTCTGTTGCTTTGCGGCTTGGCATCGCGATAAAGAGTCCCTTCTCTCCCTCAATGATCTTGATGTCATGAACTACAAATTCCTCATCAATTGTAATCGACACCACCGCCCTCATTTTTCCTTCTTTTTCCACTTTTCTGATTCTTACGTCCGTAATCTGCATGATTATGCCCCCTTTGTAATACAAATACTATAATACATACCTCTCATTTTCTTCCAATACAATCCGGATACCGCTGTCTCCAGAGTAGTACGTGTTCGCTTTCAATGTGTTGCGGCTCTCCACGATACAGTTCTCAATATGTGTATTGTCCCCGATATATACGTCATTGAGAATCACGGAGTTCTTGATCACACAGTTCTTGCCCACGAAAACTTTCTTAAACAGAACCGAGTTCTCCACCTTACTGTTGATGATGCATCCACTGGCGATCAAACTGTTGCGCACATCTGATCCCACATTGTATTTTGCCGGCGGCAGATCGTCCACCTTGGAATAAATTTTGGGATCGTCATGAAAGAAATATCTGCGAACCTCCGGTTTCAGAAAATCCATATTGGTCTGATAATAGGACTCCACTGTCGCGATATTGTTCCAGTACTCTTTCATCTTATACCCGTAAATTTGCTTCATATTCTTGTATCGGATCAAAATATCCGTTACAAAGTCCCAGCGGTCCTCCTTTGCACTGCGCTCCAGCATCTCGATCAGCTGCCGTCTGCGCACAATATAGATGCCGGCAGAGATCGTATTGGACTGGGATACCATTGGTTTCTCCTCAAACTCAATAATCTTCGCATCCTCATTCATACGCACCACACCGAACCGGCTGATGTCTTCGCCTACCTCCATATCTTTGCAGACCACGGTAATATCGGCCTTCTTCTCAATATGGTAGTCCAATACCTTATTGTAGTCCAGCTTATAGATACAGTCTCCGCTGGTAATAATGACATATGGCTCATGGCGTTTCTTCAGAAAGCTGATATTCTGATACATCGCATCCGCCGTTCCCCGATACCACCAGCTGTTGTCTGCTGTAACGGTAGGATTGAACACAAACAATCCGCCCTGCTTTCTTCCGAAATCCCACCATTTTGAAGAGCTCAAATGCTCATTTAAGGAGCGGGCGCTATATTGTGTCAGCACCGCTACGGTCTGAATATGTGAATTGCTCATATTGCTGAGCGCAAAGTCGATACTTCGGTAGCTTCCGCCGATCGGCATCGCAGCGATCGCTCTTTTATTGGATAATTCCTGCATACGGCTGTTATTACCACCAGCCAAAATAATTCCTATCGCCTTCATACTGAGTCACCTGCCTTAATAATTACTTCACCGCTTTCAAGAATTCCATTTGGATAGTCCTCTTTGTCTGTTTTTCCCGAAACGGCTGTATTCTTTCCAACCGATACGCCATCCGGGATGACAGAATCCTCTCCGACCGTCACAAGACCGAAAGAATAAACGCTTGCGTTGAACTTATTCGGCACCTCGTCTCCAACACCCAGTACTACATTGCTTCCTATACTGCAATTCTCAGCAATAATTGATTTATCGATCACGGTATTTTCGCCGATCGCAGTTCCTTTCATGATGATGGAATCCCTGATCACAGCACCCTTTCCAACCGTCACACCTGCGCCGATGACAGAACCGTGTACCTCTCCGTAAATCTCCGTCCCTTCTCCGATGATACTTCTCTCTACCACGGACTCCGGTGAAAGATACTGCGGCTCAATAATATCGCTCTTGGTATAAATCTTCCAGTATTCTTCGTAAAGGTTGAACTCCGGTATCAGATCGATCAGCTCCATATTTGCTTCCCAGTAAGATCCCAAAGTTCCGACGTCCTTCCAGTATCCGTTGTATTCGTAGGCAAAAAGCCGCTGATTCTTTTCATGGCAGTACGGAATGATATGTTTTCCGAAGTCACATCCGGCCTGATCCTTCATCGCATAAAGCGCTTCCTTNAGCACAGCCCAGCTGAATATATAAATACCCATGGATGCAAGGTTACTTCTCGGCTGCTCCGGTTTCTCCTCGAAGTCCTTGATCTTCTTGTTCTCGTCCGCGATCACAATACCGAACCGCTTAGCTTCCTCCATCGGAACCGGCATCGTCGCGATCGTCACATCCGCACGGTTCTCCTTGTGGAAGTCAAGCATCACCTCATAGTCCATCTTGTAAATGTGATCTCCCGACAGGATAAGGACATATTCCGGATTGTACTGCTCTATATAATTCAGGTTCTGAAAAATCGCATTTGCCGTACCGCCGTACCATTCGCTGTTCACGCTCTTCTCATATGGCGGCAGTATCGTCACTCCCCCGCTGTTACGGTCCAAATCCCAAGGAATACCGATCCCGATATGGGTATTCAGACGCAACGGCTGATACTGTGTCAACACTCCAACCGTATCAATCCCCGAATTAATACAGTTACTAAGGGGAAAGTCAATAATGCGGTACTTTCCTCCAAATGCCACTGCGGGTTTTGCAACACTGGCAGTAAGGACACCCAGACGGCTTCCCTGTCCGCCAGCCAGCAGCATCGCTATCATTTCTTTTCTAATCACGTCCCTCACCTCTCGTCTTATTCTAGCCAGTCCAATTGTTCCTCATTTGATACTTATAATTATAACATATCTGTCTGCTTATGTACATCATTTTTCACAAATTTCGTTTTATCTCTTTTCATTTTTTGACATTTTGCACAAAATTTTGCTGTTAGGATTTACACATTTGCAAAACGGAGAGATAGGGTTATAATGAACCTTAACAGACTCTTTTCATATGATAGTATAGACTTGATCCGCATATGCAAACAGTTCTGTGCAGATTATACCTCAGGACATACCGCTCATTCGGCATGTCAGAATGGAGATTCCCATGTATAAAATTAATTTTAACGAACCGATACATATTCATTTCATCGGCATTGGCGGCATCAGTATGAGCGGTCTTGCCGAGATACTTCTGGAAGAGCATTTTNCCGTTTCCGGTTCCGATGCCAAAGAGTCGGATCTGACCCGGCATTTAGAACAGAGAGGGGTAACTGTCTTTTACGGTCAGCGGGCTTCCAATATTATCGACGGCATTCAGCTTGTAGTCTACACCGCTGCTATCCGGGAAGACAATCCGGAATTTCTTCAAGCCAAAAATCTGGGGCTTCCCATGATGTCCCGCGCCGAGCTGCTCGGTCAGATCATGGATAATTACAACAATTCCGTTGCGGTGGCCGGTACACACGGCAAAACAACCACTACCTCCATGATCAGTCAGATTCTTCTGACTGCAAAAAAGGACCCTACTATTTCCGTTGGCGGAATCCTAGAAGCAATCGGCGGGAATCTGCGCGTAGGCAGGTCCGATATTTTTCTCTCGGAAGCCTGTGAATACACCAACAGCTTTCTGCACTTCTATCCCAAATACAGCATTATACTAAATATAGAAGCAGAGCATCTTGACTTCTTTAAAGATATTCAGGATATCCGCAATTCATTCCGTCAATTTGCCGCAAATACGAAAAAGGATGGCGTGATCATTATAAACGGTGAGATCGAACGCTATTCTGAAATCACAGAGGGACTGCCTGTGCAGGTCATTACTTTCGGACTTTCTGACCGCTGTGATTTCCATCCTGCATGCATCACCTTTGATGAGCGGGCATGTGCCTCTTTCACTGTCATGTACCGCGACCAGGAAGTCATGAACGTCTCCCTTGGCGTTCCCGGTATGCACAATGTCTCCAATGCACTTGCTGCGATCGCGCTCGCTCTGGAAATGAAAATTCCTCAGGAGACGATCCTCGCCGGATTGTCGGCTTTTGGCGGTGCGGACCGCAGATTCCAGTATAAAGGAAGCTTAGGCGGCATCACCGTCATTGATGACTATGCGCACCATCCCACTGAAATACGCGCCACCTTAACGGCGGCTTCCCATTACCCTCACAAACGGCTCGTTCTGGTGTTCCAGCCCCACACATACTCCAGAACCAAAGCATTTCTGAACGACTTTGCCGAGGTTCTCTCCCTTGCAGATATCGTCGTCCTGACCGATATCTATGCCGCCCGGGAGAAAAACATATACGGGGTCAGCGCCAGAGACATCCTTGCCAAGTTAGAGGAAAAGGGTACCGAATGCTTCTATTTTCCCTCTTTTGAGGAAATCGAAAAATTTTTATTAAAAAATTGTATAAACGGTGATCTGTTGATAACCATGGGTGCCGGAGACATTGTAAATGTCGGCGAACATCTTCTCGGGAAGTAACTTATCCACATTATCCACATTCAAATTGGGGAAAACTTTCAACCTTTGAATGTGGATTTTTTTGTTAACATAAGCCATCTTCCTCTTTGCAAAGCAACCGTCGCTCCTATCGGGAGATATACGGTTGACCGGGTTTCCATAATGCACATTTTTTCTTATTTGCGAACATGTTATCCACATTTTCCACAAATCACAAATGCCCAGATTTTGCCAAAATCACGCAAGAATTTCTTCTTCTCTTTTGGAAATTCCTGTGATATAATTCATGACGACAGAAAGAAGTGCACGCATATTGCGACATATTTTATGCGGCATTTTCTATGTAAAAGAAAGAGGGTTATGACACGTTATGGCAAACATTACACTCCACAGTGAACGTCAGATTTCGGCAACCTGTGTTTCCAACGCTTTTATTGATAAATATATGTCCGACGCCAACGGAGAGTTTGTGAAAATCTATCTGTATCTGCTTCGCCTTATGAATGCACCAGATACAGCATTTTCCGTTTCCTCAATTGCGGACAAGTTCGATCATACGGAAAAGGATGTCAAACGTGCCCTCTGCTATTGGGAGCGCATGCACCTGCTGCGTCTGGAATATGACGATCAGCAGAACCTGACAGGTATCTGCATACTGGCCTCAGAGTCGGATGCGCCCGCGGAACCTTCTGCAGATTCCTGCGTTCCGTCCGAGCCTGTCACCGTTCCAAAAAAACATGCCTACTCTGCCGATGATATCCGAATGTTCCGTCAGAATGAATCGGTTGCAGAGCTTCTGTTTATTACGGAGCGCTACCTCGGCCGTACCTTAAGCGCCACAGATGTCAATACCATTCTTTATGTTTACGATGGCCTTAAGTTTTCTGCCGATCTGGTAGAATATCTGGTAGAATACTGCGTCAGCAAAGGACACACGAGTATCCGTTACATAGAAAAAGTGGCTCTGGGATGGGTTGACAGCGGAATTACAACAGTGGCAGAGGCCAAGGAAGCGGCCAGTCTGCACAGCCAGACTTATTTTGCTGTCATGAAATCTTTCGGGATATCCGGGCGCAATCTTGTACCTTCCGAAATCGGTCACATCGAAAAATGGAAATCCGAGTACGGCTTTTCTGATGAGCTGATTTCCACAGCGTGCCAGCGCACCATGCAGCTGATCCATCAGCCAAGCTTTGAATACACTGATTCAATCCTGAAAAACTGGCACACGAAGCAGATTTGCAGCTTAGAAGACGTAGCGCAATTGGATGCAGATTACCAAAAACAAAAGAAGAGTACTGCCGTGACAGGCTCTGCTACTTCTGCATGCAGCACATCGGTCAAAGCATCCAGGAACAAGTTTAACAATTTCAAGCAGCGTTCCTACGATTACGATGAGCTGGAAAAAATGCTGTTGACAACGACTACTCGATAACAACAGGAGGACGGGTCTATGCCCCTCACCAATGCACAATATGACGAGATTATCCGCGGATATGAAGCCAGACAGCTTCACAATCAGCACATTCTTGAAACGCGGATACAGGACGCCTACCGGAAGTTTCCACGTCTAAAGGAAATTGACGATTCCATCGCTTCCTGTTCTGTGGCTCAGGCAAGACGTCTTCTGGACGGAGATGAGGATGCCCTTGCCGTTCTGCGCGCCCAGATTGCTTCTTACCGCGAAGAGAAAGAAGTGCTTTTGGCTGCCCACGGTTTTCCGGCAGACTACTTTTCTCCGCTCTACCACTGTCCGGACTGCAAAGATACCGGGTTTATCAGCGGGAAGCGTTGCCATTGTTTTAGCCAGGCTGCCATAGATCTTGTCTATACGCAGTCCAATATTAAAGATATACTGGAAAAAGAGAATTTTGATACCTTTTCCCTTGATTATTATTCTGATAAAGAAATCAATCCGTCTACCGGGCTCTCCGCACTTGCCACGGCAAAAGATGCCGCTGCCAAATGCCATGCTTTCGTCGATTCTTTTGACGAAATCTTCTCTAACCTCTATTTCTATGGAGATACCGGGATCGGGAAGACGTTTCTTTCCAACTGTGTGGCAAAAGAGCTGATGGATCGGGGACACTCCGTGATTTACTTTACCGCCTTCCAGTTATTCGATATTTTAAGCAAGGGTACATTCCGCAAAGACGAGGACG
>JAAUZB010000015.1 GCA_014804775.1 Roseburia sp.
TATCCCACTGCAAAGCTGTACTTTCCGGCGACGGCATTTCGCTCATCCAGATACCGCTTCAGCAGATCGATCACTTTCAGAAGCGCTTTCTCCCTGCTTCTCGTAATCCCGGAATTATGAATCTCTCCTTCTCGTAAGGAAATGATCGGTTTCAGCTTTAAGCTGCTTCCCGCAATTCCCACCAGTTTCCCGATGCGACCGCCGGCTCTCAGATAGTCAATGCTTCCGATCGTAAAAAATATCCTTCCGCTCTCGCGGATTTCTATCATCCTCTCTACCAGTCTCCAGAACTCCCATCCCATGTCGCGCAGGCGGCACGCTTCCAAAACATACAGTCCCTGAAGAACAGTGTCAACAGTGCTGTCAAGCACGTAGATTTTCGCATCCTTGTATTCATCAAGCACCATATCGCGCGCTGTCATCGCCGATTGCATGGAACCGCTGAATTTTGATGTGATACAAATACACAAAATCGCTGTACCTTCTTTCGCCAGCGGGGCAAATACACGGTAGTAGTCGTCCACCGACGGCATGGAGGTCTTCGGAAATACGTTCGGATGATCCACCATATTCTGATAGAAATCACGGATATCCAGTTCTTCTATCTCTTTTAAATATGTCTCACTGTCAAACGAGACGTAAAACGGTACTACTTTTATATTTTTTTCCTCTGTCAGCTCCTTCGGCAAATCCAGAGAGCCGTCGCTGACGATCTGAATATTCTGCTGCATGTCTCTCCCTATTCCTTTCGGCATGAAATCCGGTCTAAGAAAACAGATTCCTGAAGAAATCCCCGATCGCGGTAAATACTTCTGAAAAGAAGTTTCCGATAGAGGCAAATACACCGTCGCCGCTGCTTGCGCCCCCGCCGCTCTTAAAGGAATTATACAGCGATGACGCATAATCTACCAGACCGTTTAAGTCGATTCCAAGCGACGTGATCTTCAGCAGAAGGTCTACGATCTGCTGCCGCTCGGAGTCCGAAAGCGTCACGTTATATTTGTCACAGGCATCGTCAATTGCCTGATTGATGCTCTCCTCGTCTGAGAGGTTATTCTCGGCAATTACGGATTTGATATAGGCGATGAATTCCTCCACCTCCTGATCGTCAAGTCCTGCAATCGACTCTTCTAACTGTCCTGTGACGACAAGCTCGTGCAACGCCGCATCCACAACATTATCGTCCACCGCCTCACCGGTCATCTCCTGATACGCCTTGAACACTCCAACCAGCGCCGCCGTACCGGAGATACCGGTCGGTCCGGCTACAATGATATCCGCATCGGTNATTCCNGCNGTCGTCAGAGCGTTTTTGTACATTCCCACTGTACAGTAGGTGATATTCGTGGTGGAAATATTGAGTCCGCTGCCCTTTTCCCTCTCTACGATCACAACGGAAGAAAGGGATCTGCTGCCGATCTGGGACGCNTCAATNTAAGATCCCAGATACTGNTGCTCCTCTTCATTTGTCACATAGACCACATCATAATCACCCAACGCCGCCGGNTCAATCCCCATGATCGACAGTACNGTCTGCCGCTGTGCGTCCGATAAGTCTGCACCNAGCGCCAGNTACGGCTTGTCGTTCTCCTTGATCTCTACCTGGTCATTATTCTCATCCACAATGACTTCGCCCTGCACNTGGGCAGGTGCCTCCGTACCGCCAACATTCTCAGCAGCAGACACCGGCATGGCATATGCCGCAAANAGAACGGCNGCCACAAGCAGGCTCACCAATTTTTTNCAATTCTTTTTCACTTGTCTACCTCCTATCTTTTCAGGCTCTCCTGAAACAGGTCTTTATTTTACTACGAACCTCCTCAAAAAACAACCCGAATCCCGCCAATAGAAGATATTTCATAATTATTTAAGATTCTACCCTGACGCTGAGCCATGCATTGATATCCGCATAAACCTGCTTCCGGTCCAGCTCATTTAAGATTTCATGCCNGTCTCCCTNATAGAGCTTGTATGTGANGTCCTTCATTCTGGCAAGCTTATACATGGAATATACCCTTTTCACACCCATACCCATATTGCCCACAGGATCATCCGCACCGGAGACAAAGAGCAGCGGCAGCTCCTGCGGCACCTTTTGGATGTTTTCCATCTGATTGTCGTAATATACCGCCTCAAGCAGGGCACGGTANCCGTTGAGCGTAAACAGAAACGTGCACCGCGGCTCGTTATAATAAGCNCGCACAATATCNTCATCCTTCGTCAGCCAGCTGTTGCTAAGGTCTTTTCCGTACAGATCATACTGTTTGTACGGCTTGCTGTAGGACAGTGACTGCATCAGCTTGCTGCGATAATGCCACCCCCGGATGGATGCCATGATCTTGCATATGGTAAGACCAAGNTTTGTGGTGATGTCCGCCTCACGGCCNGTTCCCATAATNACAGCGCCTGCAAGCTTCTTGTTGTGNNNGCAGAGATATTTCCGCAGCATATAAGATCCCATGCTGTGCCCCAGCATAAAGTAAGGAATTTTCGGGTTCTCNCCCTGCACNATCTTNCGAAGCTTATGCATATCCGACACCAATACATCACTCGGATGCTCCACGTCAGCGATAAATCCCCATTCTTCCTGTGATGTGACAGAGCCGCCATGTCCCAGATGGTCGTGTCCTACCACAAGAAANCCNTGCTCATTCATGTATTCTGCAAACGGCCGGTAGCGCTCAATATACTCTACCATTCCGTGCACAATCTGCAGCACTGCCTTGTACTGTCCCCCCTCGGGAATCCATNTCACCGCATGGATCGTGGTCTTCCCATCCTTCGATTGAAAACTGAACTGCTCTTCTTTCGTCATTACCTTCTCCTCCTNGCTCAAAAACAATCNTGACGCATTAACATTNATACCCCTAATTTGCCCGCGCCGTGGTATACAGTGTCTTAAAAATCGCTTCCAGCTCGTCNACGCTGCTCTTTAACTCACGCTGCTCTTCTCCGACATTCCCCAGCTGCTCCTTCATCTGTTCCTGGATCTTAATCCGCTCCTTCTCTGACTGCATCAGCACATCCGCTCTCCCCACNGCNGGNTCTGAGACCATCGTCTTAAGGTCCAGCTGCCCGACTTCATAGGTAGAAGTGCTCATCATACTTTCCTTCAAGAGCTTTGTCATGGATATATTATTCTCCCTGAGCAGACNGTTCAAATGATGGATCTGTTCTTCCAGCTCACGGTTTTTCTCTTCCGCCTGATCAAGCTGCTCTAAAAGGTCCGCCGCCTCCTTCTCGTATTCCTCAGAAAAAGACCGTATCCCTTCTGCCGTCGCNACAAATCTTCTGCCGGCTTCTCCCATCCGTCCCGCTTCAATGGCTGCATTTAAAGAAAGCACACTCATATTCTTGGAAAGCTCCGTCATATGCTGCGCTCTGGCACGCATCGTGCGCTCTTCCTCTTTACGGGCTGCGGGCAATTCCGATATATATTTCATCGGCGTCGTGAAATGCTTGTTATTCTCCACGACCTCCATGATCTTTTCATCCTGCTGTTTTTTCTGTTTCAGGAAAACACTGTGATTGACATCAAAAGTCTCTACGGCATTGTTGATCGCTACAATCCAACTGTGAAGCTGCACAGCTGCTATCTCACTGCCCTCTGAGAACTCTCCGAACTGCTTCATCAGCTCATTCAGCCGCTGCATGCTCTGTTCCGTCTGCGCGCGTGATGCCGTTATCCTTGCAAACTGTTCCTGTGTCCCCTCCTGCTGTTCTATGATCTTCTGCAACTGCTCCTTTCGCTGTTGATCTTTCTCCTTTGCGGTCTGCAGCTGCTCCTCCAGTGCTTTTTCTTTCTTTCCGCCAAACATTCCCATCCTCCAGCTTCTGTTTATTGATAATTGCGGATGATCAGCTGTACACTTCTCATCCCCTGATATTCATTAAGTTCCGGCTCGAATACGATCGACATCCGTATGTCGTTCTCCTGTCCCCGAAAAGCGCGTTGTAGCGCCTCACTGCCGTATTTTTCTGCATAATAGTCCTCAAATGCTGCCACATCGCCGAAATACACCGCCGACACTGCCGCCCCCGCCTCTGTCTGCAAAGAAAGCCTCAGCACATTCCGGTTCTTCCCCACTACGAACGCACGGCGCAAAATAAGGTTGCGGTCTGCAAACTGCGGCTTTTGATTTCCCTTCCCGTAAGGCTCTAACAGCTTTAACTCCTGCACCATCCTCTCGTCGGGGTAATCCGCCGGGATCGCGGCGTCTATCTTTATCTTAGGGATAAAATCATCGTTTGTCAATTCACAGCTGCGATTGATCTTCTCTCGGAAGATATCCACATTCTCCTCCGACAGCGATATGCCCGCCGCCATAGGATGCCCGCCGAACCGCAGAAAAAGTTCCCTGCATTTACAGAGCTCCTCATACATGGAATATTCTTCCACCGAACGCCCGGAGCCTTTGACACATTCTTCCGCCTGCGTCAGCACAAATACCGGTCTGTGATATATCTCCCGTATTCGCCCTGCAATGATCCCCGCTAAGCTCTCATGTACCTCGGGAAGATAGATCACCAACACCTTATCGCCCGCACAGCTCTCCTCTACAGCCTTCTTTGCCTCCTCAATGCCCGCCGCCGTCATCTCTTTTCTCTGCGTGTTCAATTCTACCAGAGACGCTGCCGCTTCCGCCGCCTTTTCAACATCCTGTTCCAGAAAAAGATTCAGTGCCCTCCGCGCCGTCTCAAGACGTCCGCTCGCATTGATACACGGTCCTAAAACAAACCCAAAATGATAGGCTCGGACCTGCTGCGGCTCCAGCCCATTCTGCGCGATCAAAGCCCGCATTCCTATATTTTTCGTCTGATGGATACGCCGCAGCCCCTCCCTGACCAGAATCCGGTTCTCGTCTGTCAAGTCCATGACGTCTCCCACTGTGGCAAATGCGACATTCTCAAGGAAGTCAAACGCTTCCTCCCGTGGAATCTCCCATCGCTCATATAAAATCTGTATCACCTTCCACGCCACTGCTGCACCGCAGAGCCCTTTGCAGGGGTATGGGCACTCCTTCTGCCTCGGATTTACAATGGCATCTGCCTCGCTGCGCATATAGCGCCGTTCCCCATCCTCCTCGACGTACGGCACCTCGTGGTGATCCGTCACCAGTACTGTCATTCCCAGTTCTTTTGCACGGTCAATCTCGTCTATCGCCGCAATTCCATTGTCACAGGTGATCACCGTGTCAATACCGTCCCTGTACGCCTCCTCGATCAGGTGCTCATTGATCCCGTACCCGTCTCTGATCCGATCCGGGATCTGCGGTGTCACACATCCCCCGCACCGGCGGATACCCTGACAGAGGATATAGGTTGACATCACTCCGTCAATGTCATAATCCCCTATAATGCGGATGGACTTCTCCTGCCTGATTTTTTCTGACAGGATATCTACAAGCCTGTCCGCCTGCAAAAGCAGATGTGGATCGTACAAATCCTCTATACCGCCCCGCAGGTATTTCTCAATGGCATCGTCCCCAAGGATATCGCGGTTCCTTATCAGCCGCGCCGTCATCGGATGTATCCCAAATTTCTGTGCGATTCCCTGAAAATCCGCACCCTTTTGTATTACAAACCATTTTTCCATATGTTATGTCGGTCTCTCATTCTCCGTATTCGACAGAGAGCAGCGTCAAACCACACGCCGGCGCCGTATAGCCTGCCTGTCCGCGATCTTCTGCCGCCAATATCTGCTCCATCTCTTCCGGCTCTCTTCTGCCGTCACCGACTTCGATCAGTGTCCCGGTCAGGATCCGCACCATATTCTGCAGGAATCCGTCTCCCGTGTAATAGATGCGCAGTTCCTGCTTTGTCTCCTCGATCGAAATCTCCCGGATCGTCCGCACGGTGGATTTCTTTCCTCTCTTATTGCTGCAGAAAGAACGGAAATCATGGGTTCCGGTCAGGAATGATGCGGCAAGGCGCATCCTCTCCACATCCAGCGGTGTGCTGTAATGATACACGTATTTCCGCGCAAACACCTCCGGTATATTTCCGATATGGATCCGGTAAAGATAAGTCTTAGATCGCGCGTGGTATCTGCTGTGAAAACGCCCGTCCACCTCTTTTATCTCTGTCACTGCAATGTCCGCAGGCAGATAACGGTTCAGATAATCCCTGACGGCGTCCTCTTCCCATGCCTCGCGCAGATGAAAATTCGCCGTCTGACCCTGTGCATGAACCCCGGCATCTGTTCTGCCGGAACCGATCACATCGACCGGATATCCTGTCATTGCAGCCAGCACTGCCTCCAGCTTGCCCTGTACCGTATTCTCCGTACTTTTCTGGCTCTGCCATCCCTGATAGCGGCTGCCGTCATATTGTATCGTGGCTCTGTAGTTACTCATGCTTTTTCCTGTTTTATGGCATCATGACATTTGTGACATCATACTACCACAGATCATATGATAGCATGATGCCATAGCTGCCTTTCTCGCGGTGTATTTATACAGTTTACCACAATTCTGTCAAAAAGCCAAGCACTATACTAATTCTGCAATCCGACTGACCGCCACATAGATTTCCGATATTTTATACCANGTTNTNTAATCCACNACACCCGTCACCGGAAGCCCAAAGATCTGCTGAAATTTTTCTACCGCGGTTCTGGTNGCAGGNCCGTAAATCCCGTCCGCNGTCACAGTCGGAATCGCCGGATAGGANCGGGAGATTCTTGCGAGCTGCTCCTGCATCTGACGCACCTTATCACCTGTGGAACCNACTGACAGATCCGCGCCTGGCCAGGATGCCGGTACNCCGGATATCTGCTCCGCCGTATTGATAAACATATTATTTCCGTAATAATAGCGGATAATCTCTATCGTCTCATAATTCTGATCNCCCAGATATTTGCTGCCCCACTGGCTCAGCCAGTTGCTGCAGGTGACNCGCTGCCCGTCACAGTACTGGGTCAGAATNGGCTGTTTNACATTCGGTCTGGACAGATAATTCTGGAACATCTCATCCACTATGTNGGAAATGTTCTGGAAAATATTTCTTCCGTATACGAATTTCTGGTCATAGGCTGTCGATGANGTGATCGTGAAGTCATAGCCCTTNTTGCGATACCATTCCGTGTACACNCGATTCATGGTAAAGGACATGATCGCCAATANATTGGCACGGATCGTCGCATCCGGCCANGTCGAATAGATNTCACTGGACGCCACATTTTTNATGTAATCCCGATAGCGTATATAATANTNNCGNGCNGTAGGGTCNGTAGGNACACCGTCATGTACTATGACATACTCCGGAACCACTACCCTGCTNAAAACGATCTCCCCTGTCTCGGTGACCGGTTTGATCTCCGATTCTGCTATCTTNGGCGGATATTCCGCAAAAAGAGTATGNGCCGGTATGACAATNTCGTCGATCTGCGTTCCCGGNGCATNTACCTCTTCCAGCTGNACTTTCTGAANCGCCNGCTCGTTTGAAAACAGCTCAATTCCAGAGATATTGATCGGACGATANCCTTCCGCGTCGATCTGGACCGTATACTCCGCATAAGGCTGTGTTTCGCTCGGCTCCATGGAATANTCAAGTGGAGGCGTATCAAGCGTAACCGATTCGGACATTCCAGATACATCTGTGCTCACCTCCTCNACGGTGCTGTCCGGATCTCCGGANTAGGATATTGTGATCTTNGCATCCCGAACAGGATTGTTGGTTGTGCGTCCAACCACCTGCACCTGCAGTTNNCCCTTGTCTATATTATTGTTGTCCTGTGTATACCTGATATCTGGCATAGAAAACCTCTNAGACTCTATCTGTACATTTTATGCAGACAGAGAAGAAATGTTGCTTATTGCCTATTACACACATCNAAAAACCTCCCCNNGGTATANTCCCNCGGGAAGGTCTGCNATCGTTCCAAACAGCCNNCCTGCNGTTCCTGTCAATCCTTTGCCTCCAATAATCTTTCCAGATCTTCCACCATTGCATTGAGGTTATCCACCTGCTCCGATAATATGCGGATCTCATCGTTGCTGCTCTGTACCATGTCGGCTATATTGGAAAATTCTTCATTCTCAGAATGAATNCGCTCTGCGATATCCTCGTTGATCGCAACNGTTCCCAGNATAACCTGCGCCTGNATNTCGCGNATCTCTTCTGCCTGCTCAATNACNTCAACGGACTTCTTAAGCAGATCCATCATCGTGCGGACACCCTNTACCGTATCNAGNATTACTCTGTTCTGANTCATCATCTGCTCCGCATTCCTGCCCACNAATTCGGAAACNTCACTNGTGCCNGNCTGCACNCGGGTTACAACACTGTTGACATTCTGCAGNGACTCCTTCGTGCTCTCTGCCAGATGNCCGACCTCCTGTGCNACAACGGCAAATCCGCGNCCGGCCTCACCTGCACGGGCTGCCTCAATGGANGCATTCAATGCCAGAAGGTTGATAGATTCNGCAATCTCATTGATAATATCCAGTGTCTTNCCAATCTCCCCTGATTCCGTCAAAAGNTTNTCCGCCANTTCCATCGTNCTATTCGTGGANTTTTCGACCTCCTGGCTCATNCTCATCAGNTGGTTCAATGACTTCTCATTGGATNCAGAGAGTTCCACCAGTTCTTTGGAAATGCTGTTGACATCCTGCATCTTCAGTTCCATGTCCTTACTGCTCTTCTCGAGGTTCTCCAGATTTTCCCTGCTCTGTTCCGATTTATCCATCATCAGTGCGCTGCTCTCCAAGAGCGACTCGCTGATTGCCGAGAGTTCCTCCGTCGAAGCGCTCTCTGCCTGAGCGGTGCCGACCAACGCCTGACTCGCTTCCCCGAGTTCTCCTGATATGGTCTGTACCTTTCCGAGCAGACTTTCTACCCTACTGTTATTCTTTTGAAGCTGTTCCTGTTTGGCATTAAGCAGATATTTCGACACAAATCCCATCAAGACAGCGACAGCTATCAGACTAAGCGCAAGACAGACGGTTCTAAGCACCACCTCCGACCAGAAGATGGACGGGTCCGGTCTTGTCACCGGATTAAACACAAACAGAATGATCAATGACACTGTCTCTATTCCGGCACACAGGATCACGTGCCTGATATCCAGAAAAAATGCCATCAAAACCAAAAAATAAAAGGCAAACATCCATGATTCCTTTGACGGGAATACCCAGGTGATCAAATTCAGGTTCAGCGCCACACAGGCTGCCAGAAATATTTTGATCGACTTCTCATATTGTTGCGACAGTACTTTATACTGTAGGCTTTTCCGAATCAGCAGCCCTGCAGCGATATCCTCCACTACGATCACTATTTCAAATACAGCAATCAGCATTATAGATACCGTGGGATACAGTCCGAGCGCTTTTAAGACTGGAAATACAACTGCCGCCGCAGTAACGCTGAATATGATGATGCCTAACAGAAAAATAATGACCTTCTTCCGGTACTCCTGTAAAACCTCATTCTCATACATAGTTACTCCTCCCCTTTTATAATTTGTACAGCACAGCATTCATGGAATATCCGGCTGCAACCGAACAAAAGACAAGGTAACCCTGCTTGTCCAGAGAATCCCAGATTGCATTCAGCGCCACGATCGGGCTTGATACCCCTGTATATCCGTACTGGTCACCGATAAATATGTACTTGTCCTTGTCAACGCCCAGTTTTTCCAGCGTCAGCAGATTATCCGCGTCGGAAAACTGTGAAAAGACAAATCGGTTCACATCTTCAATTTTTACGTTATTCTTCTCTAACAGGCGCGTAATGATCTTTGCCCAGTTATCCGATAAAAAGCTAAAATCAAACGGGTTCCACGCAAGACGGCGTTTTTCCTTGGGAACCTCATACAAAAGTTCTTTGGAATGCCCGCATTCCGGAAGCACGATCGTATCGTGGTAGTCGGAATCCGTAAGATATTCCGAATCAATGATTCCTCTCTTTTCTTCTTCTTCAACCTTTTCCAAGACCAGCGCAGCGGCGGAATCACCAAAGCTTGGATATGCCACGGAATCCTTGTATCTTACGACCGAGCTCACATGCATGCTTCCGACGATCAGAGATGTTCGGACAGATGCTCTCTGCTGCATATTCCCGGCGATCATATCCATGGCGACAAGCATACCGATACAGTTGCAGTTCGTGTCAAATACACGGTGCGCATTCTCTGCCCCAAGCATATGATTGAGCTTTAGCGCATTGGTCGGCGAGTTGTATTCCGGCGTATCTGACGCGAAGACAATCATGTCAATTTCTTTCGGATTTAAATTCAGCTTCGTCAACGCATTCTTTGCCGCTTCATATCCCATAGACAAAGAAGACTCATCCCTATCCGCAAGAAATCGTTTCTGGCGGTTTAAATGCTTCATCAATCCATCTACATCCACACCCAGACTTCTAAAATGTTCCACGAAATATTCATTGCTGACCTCATGTTTGGGCGTATAAATGCCTGTTCCTCTGATGATAATATTCTGTTCCATTTCCGTTCTCCATTCTCCCCCCATTTGTCATTAAAACTTCAATTATAGATTATCATGCATATCTACGTCTGTCAAGAAAAGTCACTGTGAAGTTAGGATTTTTGTCGTTGATTTACAAAAAAAAGAACGCCCTTTTGGCGTTCTTTTCGATATCTTCAGATATGCAATCCTGTTCCGCCCGAACAGGATCTCATTTTTTATTCTACTGTCACAACCTTTGCCAGATTTCTTGGCTTATCTACATCAAATCCCTTATCGGAAGACACATAATAAGCCAACAGCTGTAATGCCACAGATGCCGGCATCACCATAAATTCATCCCGCATATCCGGAAGCGAAAAGCATTCATATTCTCCCTTCAGCTGCGCTGCACTTGATCCTTTGATGAAAATGAGCACATCCGCTCCTCTTGACTTCACTTCTCTGATGTTGGAAAGTTCCTTTGCCATCAGCTTCTCCTGCGTCACCGCCGCCACGACCGGAGTATCCTGCGTGATCAGGGCAATCGGTCCGTGTTTCAGTTCACCGGACGCATAGGCTTCCGAGTGAATGTAGGAAACCTCCTTCAGCTTCAGCGAGCCTTCCAGAAGAATCGAATAATCTAATCCCCGTCCGATCA
Organism: Roseburia sp.; assembly: GCA_014804775.1. GTDB lineage: Bacteria > Bacillota > Clostridia > Lachnospirales > Lachnospiraceae > Roseburia. Next base: position 11,068 of record JAAUZB010000015.1, read on the forward strand.
TAAACAGATCCTTCGCTTTCAGCACTTTTTTTGCCAGCACATGAATATCTCTCCTCTGCTGAAGAACCTTCTCAATCTCGTCCGGCGTCCGCTGCAGTTCCCGAATATAACTCTGTGTCTCCTCCACGGAAAAAACTCCCCTGCTGTGAGCCATTCTCGCCACGATCAGATAAAAGACTGCCAGCTGCGTCGTATATGCCTTGGTGCTTGCCACCGCAATTTCAGGTCCAGCGTTAGTATACAGCACATAATCGCTCTCGCGGGCAATTGAGGAGCCTTTTACATTGATGACAGAAAGACATTTTGCTCCACGCCGTCTTGCATATTTTACCGCCTCTAACGTATCGATCGTCTCACCGGATTGGGACACTGCGATCACGAGCGTCTTATCGTCGATGACCGGGTCCGAATACATAAATTCGGATGCCATCTCCACCTCAATGTGCATATGGAGAATAGATTTGACCAACGCCTGTGCCACCAGTCCCGCATGCATTGCCGTACCGCAGGCAATGATACAGATCCTCTCACATTCCGTAAAAAGGCTGTCAGGCACACCGTCTGCCGAAAAATCAGGCATTCCGCTCTTAATGCGCTGTTTGATNGTNTCCTCGATCGCCCTCGGCTGTTCCATGATCTCCTTTTCCATATAAAACGGGTATCCGGCTTTTCCNGCGCTGTTGAGTTCCCAGTCCACCTCAAGATATTCCGGCTCTACCTCATTTCCGTTGAANTCACGTAAAGTCACGTTTTCTTTTCTAAGCTCTAAGATATGATATTCCGGNACCACAAAATAGCGGTTNGTGAACCGGCACAAAGCGGTNAGATCGGAGGCAAGCATCGCNCCCTGNTCACAGTAGGTCGCTACGATCGGNCTGACNTTTCTGACCGAATAGATCACNTCATCGANATCNGCAAACATGATCACAAGGGCAAAAGTACCCTTTAATTTGGAAACCACCTTCTGNATCGCNGCTGCCGGGTCTTTGTCATAAACNCGGTTCAGCAGNGCCGCNACAACTTCNCTGTCCGTCTCCGATTTCAGTTCACCTTCCAGATCNTAGTCTGCGATCAGCTCCCGGTAATTCTCAACGATGCCGTTATGGACCAANGTCACCTTTCCCACCTGATGCGGATGCGCATTTCCGTCACTGACACCGCCGTGAGTCGCCCATCTCGTATGACCGATNCCACAGTCNGTCAGCACTTTCTCTGANGCGCAGATNGCCCTTAAGTCNCTGACTCTTCCGGCACATTTGCTGACCTTTGTATCACCTGATGNCTGATCCTTCACCGCAATTCCTGCACTGTCATATCCCCGATACTCCAGCAGTTCCAAGGCATCCAGCAGNACTTCCCTTACATCTTCACTTCCTGTATATCCAATAATTCCACACATAAATCTTCCTCATTTCTCCAGATTTTAAAATTCTTTCATTGCACCGTATTTGTTTTGCGGTTGCCCGCATATTTGCCGGCGCATCTCGCACTGAAAGAAGTGCGGAAAGGCATCCGCCGAATTTTCGATCACCTTTCTCCTCGTCAACCTGCACTCCACAGGTACATGGCGCTTATCTTTCTTATCANATCGGGCAGAAAGCAGCTCTGCCGTTTCTGCCCGATATGCAGTTTTATGTCCGGATACGTTCTTACACAGGATTGCATATCTGAAAATACCAACTNTATCAAATTGTCAATGTTCAANGTTTTCACTATACTATGATATGCNAAAAAAGTCCAGCAGTTATTTCTCCGAATTGTCGGACTACTTGATGATATTGGAAATATTTTCTTTCGTTTGCAGGAATACAGTCATCTGATTTTGAATTTGACTTATAATTTTCATAATGGAAAAAGGATGCCGTATCGGCATCCTTTTGATTTTTCATTTATATTCTAAACAATCCGTTATTCTGTCTCAACTGTGACTGTCCAACCGTACGGATCCGGCAGTTTTCCCCACTGAATTCCGGTCAACGTGTCATAAAGCTTATGGGTCAGCTCTCCNATTTTNAAGTCNTTGACGGTAACTACATCATCTTTATAGCGAAGCTCTCCAACCGGGGAAATCACCGCAGCTGTACCGGTTCCGAACACTTCTTCAAGCGTACCGTCATGCCCTGCCTTCATCAAATCATCAATGGACACTCTGGTCTCGTTTACTTTATAACCCCAATCTCTTAACAGATGGATCATAGAGTCTCTGGTCACTCCCGCAAGCACGGTTCCCTCGATCGGCGCCGTATAGATTTCGCCCGCGATCTTGAACATGATATTCATGGTTCCGACTTCCTCAACATACTTGCGCTGTTCACCGTCCAGCCAGAGCACCTGTGAATATCCCATTTTCTCTGCTTTCACCTGTCCCAAAATAGATCCGGCATAGTTGCCGCCGCATTTGGTAAATCCGGTTCCGCCCTTTACAGCGCGAACCAGCTCATCCTCTACAAGAATCTTGACCGGATTAATGCCCTCTGCATAATAAGCGCCAACCGGACAGCAGATGATCATAAACTTATAGGAAGTCGCCATATGCACTCCCAGTGCCGCCTCTGTCGCAAACATGAAGGGGCGGATATAGAGCGATGTCTCGGGTTCACTCGGCACCCAGTCCTCCTCTACCTTTACAAGAGCCTTTACCGCTTCCACAAACATATCAACCGGAAATTCCGGCATGCAGAGTCTTGCATTGGAAGTAATCATTCTCTTCGCGTTCATCTCCGGACGAAACAGCTGAATCTTGCCCTCGGCGGTACGGTATGCCTTCAGTCCCTCAAACGTCTCCTGCGCATAATGCAGGGTAACACACGAAGGATCTAATGTGATCGGTCCCTCCGGGACAATCCTTGCATCCTTCCATCCTTCTTCCTTTGTCCAGTCCATAATGAACATATAGTCTGTCATGTACTTGCCAAATCCTAGATTCTTCTGATCCGGCTTGTCCTTTAATACATCCCTTTTCTCAAATCTGATCTCCATAACAACAATCCTCCATTCCGAAGCGGTTTATCGCGGAGGATCTCTACTGCCTCCGTTCGTTTTTCTTGAAACACATTATGATACTTTCTTTTTTCGGTGTCAAGATTATTCCGAGAGCTTATGCAAACCATTCATGCAAGTTATACTTCCACTCATTCTTCATGAATTGTTGTTATTGAAGTTTCTCATCAGTGCGTTTCTGAAACTCCTGATTCACTATAATGAACCTCTCATGTGTTCCTTCACCAATCTTGCCGCACTCATCGTAAGCCTCCACATGAAATGTCAGCTTTCGTCGGTCAATATGCGTCAACTCACTCTTAGCGGTGACGCTCATACCCGCCGGAGTCGATGCCAGATGTTTTACATTCATGGAAACCCCGACCGTTCCCTGTCCTTCCTCCAACTGCTGCGCTACACTCTGGTATGCCGCCTGCTCCATCAACGCAATCATCGCGGGAGTTGCATAAACCGCAAGTTCTCCGCTCTTCACCGTCAAAGCAAGTTTGTCCGCATCCACAGTCTCTGCTGCCTGTCCTTTTATTCCGATTTCCAGCATTCCGCCACTCCTTATCAGTTTAGTCTTTCTGCATGTTTTTCCCGTTTCTCCTGATACATCACCTCATCTGCCTCCCGCACATAATCATCCAGAGTCTTACGTGTGTTCATATCCGTGATGACATATCCCACACTGACGGTCGGTTGGATTGGTATCTTCATTGAAACTGATTTCTCATGGATTTCATCCCGTATACTCTGTATAAGGGCCGCAAGCTCCTCCTCTTCCGTCATTTCAACAATCAGCAGGAATTCATCCCCTCCAATGCGGACCGGAATCCCATGTTCAGGACTGTGATTTAAAATCGCCTTTGTGATGATCTTGATCGCGAAGTCTCCATACTCATGTCCAAAATTATCGTTGATGTATTTCAACCGGTCCATGTCGAGAAAAATGATAGTCAGATTCTCTTTGCGTGCTTTCTTTTCGTCAAATAGTCCGACGGCAAGTTTCTGATATCCTGCCCGGTTGTACATTCCCGTCATGGCGTCTTTGCTGTACAGGTCTGACAGCAGCTGGTTCAGATACTCCAGCTTTTCTTTTTTGTGCAGATTCTCCATCGCTGTTGTAAGTGAATTCAGAATCTTAAATAAATATTGCTTCTCCATCAAATACATTGCGTTACGGATCACGAAGTACCCTACGGTACGACTGCGGAAATGGATCGGCATAAACAGAAAATCCGTTCCAGACTGCCCATGCTCAAACATCGGAAACAGACCTTCTATGTATTCATCCTCAAGCACCTGTCGCTCTCCGTTCTCATAGAGAAATTCCACCTTCATTCTCCTGGGATATCCGTAAACACAAAATTCATCGTCTTCCACGAGATTCCTGTCATAGTAATCATCCTGCCGGCGGAAATCATTCATATGGTCATCTAAAATCACATACATGGCATCACATTTCATAGATGGAATACACTTGGGAATACAGTCTGTCATTTCACGGACCGTGCGGCATCGAATCAGTTCATATTCCAGCAAAAGAACCTGATCCTCAAAACTCGTTGTCTCGATTCCGTACATAATCTGCTCTTTGCTGTGCTCTCTCTGATCAGACTCTTCTCTTGACGGGCAGCCGCAGCTTTCCGAAAATACCGCATTCGCTTTGGTATAATTAAACCGTGGCACATCCTCACCTTTCCACAGCTTCAGCAATATCTCAATGCACTGATACCCGACCTCTTCCCTGACATGACCGACCGTTGTAATCTGCGGTGAATAATAGCTTGCCTTGTCAAAATCGTCAAATCCGGTCACACAAAAATCTTCCGGCACCCGCAGTCCCAACTTTGCCGCAGCTTCACAGACGCCGACCGCAATATTGTCATTGGCACAGATCACGGCATCCGGAAGCCGCTGATGATGAGATCCCATCAAGGTCTGAAAACCGTCATATCCGCATTGATATTCATAACTGTCATAGTAGAATTCATCATCTGAATATTCGATCCCATGCTCATCCATATATGCCCACAGGGCGTGCAGCCGGACGCGGTTCTCGTAATTGTCTTCCGGTCCCATGACAAACCAAAAATTTTTGCAGTCGTGCTCTTCGTGCAGATGCGCGATAAGTTCCTGAATTGCCTTGTAATTGTCGATTCCCACATAGTAAAAATCATCGATCTCATTCGCAATAGAAATCGTCGGCTTTCCTGACTTGCGCGCAGCTTCCACAACATAATCTGTCACATCTCTCGAATGCACATTGTTCAGATCAAGTATAATGCCGTCAAACTCTTTTAGGTTTGGAAGCCGGTAAATATTGTATTCCCCGACATTGTAATCTTCATCCAGACTCCATTCTCCGGAACTGTTAAAGATGTAGAGATTCACCTCTTCATCTGTCTCTTTGATCCTCTGTAATATTCCCGCTGGCCAGGCATACGTAAAGAAACGCCTCCAGCTGTCCATGATCAGTGCCACTTTCTTCATAAAATTATACCCCTACGCATTTTAAATTTTACAAGCGGCATCTCCACACCCCGAGTAGCCCGCCCCATCCATCTATATTACCTACGCGTACAGTATAACATATTTTTTATTAATTTGATACTCTATCTTAACTTTTTATTTCAATCTACTCCTCGATATGCTCCTGCCCCTGCGCAATGATGGTTCTGACATGCTCATCTGCCAGTGAGTAAAAGATTGATTTCCCTTCCCGGCGGCTTTTCACCAGCTTACTCTGCTTTAATATCTTGAGCTGATGAGAAATGGCAGACTGCGTCATATGCAGCACCTCTGCCAGATCACAGACACAAACCTCCGCTTCAAACAACACAAACAGAATCCGTATTCTCGTAGAATCTCCGAACACTTTGAAAAGCTCCGCAAGATCATAAAGTTCTGTCTCTTCCGGCATCGTCTCATTCACGATCTTAAGAAGTTCCTGATGAACTTCTACCGAATCACAGCACATCGTCTCTCTCTCAGCCATTTTTACAACCATGCTCCTTTCTCAATGTGTAAATTTGATTCGGGTGTCAAAAAGTCCTGTGAACAAATATTTCACAAAAATTGCACAAAAGAAGATTGGGCAAGCGACTTTTGCACCATGGAAATGAGACTCAAAAATCGTGAAAGCCCTTGCTGAACACGATTTTTGCCCTAAGAGGCTCATTGGAATGTCCGGTGCAACGAAGCGCGGACAAATTCTTTTGTGCAATTTTCTGTCAAATAATTTTGTACAGGACATTTGACACCCGAATCAAATTTTAACTTTGCTTCTAACACTTCTTCACAAACAATGCCCGGATCGCATTGAGCACTGCAAGTACCATAACTCCCACATCGGCAAAAATAGCAACCCACATATTTGCAATGCCAAGTGCACCCAGGATCAGGCATATGATCTTAATCCCGATTGCAATGTAAATATTTTCATAGACAATCCTGAGACACTTTTTGGCAATTCTGATCGCCTTAACGACCTTCGCCGGATCGTCGTCCATCAAAACTACATCTGCTGCCTCTATGGCGGCATCTGAGCCAAGCGCTCCCATTGCGATTCCGATATCGGCGCGTGAGAGTACCGGCGCATCATTGATTCCGTCACCCACAAATGCAAGTTTTTCTTTTTCTCCTTTTTTCGCCAGCAGCTCCTCAACTTTTTCCACTTTCGCCGCAGGCAGAAGTTCGCTGTAAACTTCATCCACGCCGACTTCAGCCGCCACCTGCTTTGCCACTGCGTCCGCATCTCCGGTCAGCATCACAGTCTTTGCAATTCCTGCACGCTTCAGGTCTGCGACTGCCTGCACCGCACTCGGCTTTATGACATCGGAGATCAGAATATGACCCGCGTAAGCCCCGTCGATCGCCACATGCACGACTGTCCCTACCTGGTGGCAGTCCGAAAATGCGACGCCGAGCTGTCTCATCAGTTTGGTATTTCCCACTGCAACAGATACGCCGTCTACACGCGCAGTCACACCGTTGCCACTGATTTCCTCCACATCCGTTACCCTGCTGCGATCAATCGACTTTCCGTATGCCGTTTTGAGGCTTTTACTGATCGGATGGGAAGATGAACTCTCTGCCAGAGCAGCATATTCCAACAGCTTATCTTCATCCACTGTACTGTGATGAATGCCGCTGACTTCAAATGCACCGCGAGTCAGCGTACCCGTCTTGTCAAACACGACATATTTCGTCTGTGAAAGTGTTTCCAGATAATTCGAGCCTTTGATCAGAACTCCTGCGTTGCTCGCTCCACCAATTCCCGCAAAAAAACTGAGCGGTATACTGATCACCAGTGCACACGGACAGCTGATCACAAGGAATGTCAATGCACGGTAAATCCATGTTCCCCACGCGGGCGCAAGCCCCATAAACAGCATCTGTACAAGCGGCGGCAAAATTGCCAGTGCCAGCGCGCCATAGCAGACTGCCGGTGTATAGTAACGTGCAAATTTGGAAATAAAATTCTCTGATCTTGACTTCTTTGAGCTGGAGTTCTCCACCATCTCTAAAATCTTTGACGCAGTGGATTCTCCAAACTCTTTTGTCGTCCGTATCTTGAGCACGCCTGTCATGTTGATACAGCCACTCACAACTTCGTCACCCACAGCAGCATCCCTCGGCAGACTCTCGCCGGTCAGTGCGCTGGTATTCAGTGTTGTCTTCCCGTCCACGATCACACCGTCAATCGGGATTTTTTCTCCGGGCTGCACGACAATGATATCTCCAATCTGCACTTCATCCGGATCGACGCGGCTTAATACTCCGTCCTGCTCAATATTCGCATAATCCGGTCGGATGTCCATCAGATCACTGATGTTTCTGCGGCTTTTGCCCACCGCATAGCTCTGGAACAGTTCTCCGATCTGATAGAACAGCATAACCGCTACGCCCTCTGTATATTCTCCAAGCGCGATCGCACCAACCGTAGCGGCTGCCATCAGAAAGTTCTCATCAAAAATCTGTCTGTTCAGGATTCCTTTGCCTGCCTTTTTGAGAATATCATAACCGATCACAAAATAAGGGATCAAAAACAGGATCAGGCGCAGATACCCTTCAATTGGAAGCAGTGACAGAACGACCATCAATACTGCCGATATGACAATNCGGATCAAAACTCTTTTTTGCTTTTTATTCACAANTCTCACCNCTCTGTCTCTTACAGGAAGATCTCACAGTCGTCCTCGACTTTCTTGCAGTTCTTCCGCACTTCCTGCATNACCGCCTTCACGTCCTGCCCTTCCTCAAACTCCACGATCATTTTCAGTGTCATAAAATTTACNGTNGCTTCCTTTACTCCAGGAGTCTTTTTCGCTGCCTCCTCCATCTTATTGGCACANTTCGCACAGTCCACNTCAATNTTATAAGTCTTTTTCATTANNGTTTCTCCTTTCTCTTGANATTATTCTTTCATATGAGCATTTGTTCATATGTTTTACTGTATTATACCATATATCCGTCTTATGTCAATACCTCTTTTAAAATCATTTNGCACTACTCATTTGGCTGAAGCCATTTGGTTAGAGTGATTTCCCCTANAAAAACCCATAATTTAAGCCTTCAAGTTGTTTAACTCAAAGGCTTAAATTATCTTCACGCTCTGAAAATTCTCAAAATCTTTTCCCTGCTGTCTACCAGCATATGAAANACTCTCAATATGTATACGGTCTGTTCCCTTTCATCAATCANAAANTAAATTTTATAGTTTTTATANTATNTCTTCCTGATGCCATATGCTGCCAGTTCTTCATCTTCATCTTCATCTTCATCCAATTCATGGCTTTGCGGAAACAGACTTAGGCTGTTTATTACTTTCTTAAATCCCCTTACCATATTAATCGCAGTTTCNNGAGACCTCAATTCAAAGGCAATGTAGTCCGTCTGATCCGCAATATCCTCCTCTGCCAGCGGCAATNTAATCACCTTATACTCTGTCATTGGTATATCTTTTCTCCAATTCTTCNAAGAATTCGTTGCAGTCCCGGCCTTTTCCTGCTGCAATATCATGGTAACTTTCCATTACCATCTCCCGTACCCGCTTCTGATTTTCATCTATTTCTTTCCAGTAATCCAAAGCCTGTTGNGCTGGACTCATACAACTCACCTCTTTCTTCTAAAATATATCTTTAGTATACTCAAAANCTGCTCTCAACACAAGAAAATAACTTATTAAAATTTTCCATAGATACACGAAACGCACCATCTTCAGCTGTGCTGGCAACGGCATCAGTCTGCCTGAATACCGCCACCGCCGCTCACAATAAATCCGACATCCGTGACCGACGCACCTGCCTGCACCGTCCCATTATAATCCTTCGACGTGATATGCAAAATATTTCCCTGTACGGAATAGTCCCCGTTCCATCCGTCCTTCAANGATATCNCTTCCTGAAAAGACACGTCAATTGCCCATTGTGTGCATTCGGAACCAGAGTTATTCTGCAATGTCAGGCTGTACTGATACACCGGTGTTCCGTTTTCCTCCCACTGGTTGACCAGTGTGGCAGAAATTTTCATTTCCCCNTTTGACAGAGTCACTGCTTGGCTCTCCGGCACGCGCTCCTGCGGCGCTGCCGGCTCTTCTGCCTGTACNGCCTGNTCNCCGCCTTTTGACTGTGTATCTCCACCGGATGCAATAAATTCATGCTCACCGGTCAGCATCTGATACAGCCACTGACCGGATTCGCTGATGTCGTCCGCCGAAAATCCGCTTGTTTTGCTGCATGAGCTCTTTAAAATTGCCGAGGTCTCCCCTTTATTCGAAAGGTTCCATGCAACATAGCTGATCCCGTAGCTGTCCATAACCTTAACCCACTGATCTGCCTGACCTTTATCTATCGCGCCGTTTCCGCTGGCATCACAGATTCCGTACTCCGATACAAAGACCGGCAGTCCTGCTTCCACTGCCGACACCATTTTCCCACGCAGATCATCTTTGTGTGTCGCTGCATAGAAATGAAGCGTATACATGATATTGTCATATCCCGTGATCGGATCTGCCGCCGCCTGATCCACATACTGTGACCAGTTGGGCGTTCCCACAAGAATTACTGCATCCTTATCGTTGGAACGGATCACCTCTATGATCTCCTCTGCATATGCTTTGATATCCTTCCAGCTTGTATTTCCGTTCGGCTCATTGCAGATTTCGTACAAAACATGGTTCTCGTCCTTATATTCATCCGACACTTCCGCAAAAAAAGCCTTTGCCTCTTCTTTGTATGTATTCGGGTTTGAGTCCGAAAGGATATGCCAGTCGATGATAACATACATATCCTGTGCCGCGGCAAACCGCACGCCGTCCCTGACCAGATTTTTCAACTGTTCCTTATTTCCGCCGGTGCAATAGCCGCCGCTTTCCGCCGTATACATGGCGAGACGGATGACATTGGCATTCCATTCCTGACGCAGCTCCCGAAAACATGCCTCATTGATGTAATCCGGAAACCATGCCAGTCCATGTGTGCTGATTCCCTTCAACTGTATGGGTTCTCCGTTGCCGCCCATCAGCCTCGTGCCCTCGACATGGAGCGCTCCCGTCTTTGCCGGCGACGCGGCAAGTCCGACAGGACTCTTCCCCGCATTGCCGGATGTACTCTCCTTCTCTGTGGCTTCTTCCCTGACTGCCGTGCTCTCTTCCTTGACATCTCCATCATCCTGGAGTTCACTGCCTTCCTGCTCCATAATACTCTCTTCCGTCGCCTGCAGCTCTGTCCCTACTACCGCATCCTGTTTTTTGCCACAGCCCTGGCTCAGGCACAGGAGCATCAGCATAAGTACCGTATATGTGCATAATATTTTTCTTTTCATCTCAATCCTCCAGCCAACCCGTACAAATTCACATAAAATGATGTGGGAGACAAAAGCCTTGCAGAAAAATGTTGATCGGCAAATTGCATAAAAAGAGATTGGGCAAACGACTTTTGCACCATGGAAATGAGACTCAAAAATCGCGGAAGCCTTTGCTGAACACGATTTTCGTTCTAAGAGGCTCATTGGAATGTTCGGTGCAATGGAGTGCGCACAACTCTTTTTGTGCAATTTGCCGTCAACCACTTTAAAACAAGGCTTTTAACTCCCAGATCAATATTATAACACAAAATATACGGGATATGGTGAACTGATTGAATTATCTACCGGAAACTTGGAAACGTTCATATATCGGTTTCCCAATGGCAGCAATCATTACGCCCGCAACAAAATAAATCCCCAGGATTGCCTGCCATGGAGCCAGATAATGTCCAAAAATAGAGATTGTATATTGCCCAAACACATTCCATGGTGTGAGGAAACACCATGGAAGCCAATCCCAGATCTGTGCCGCCACTCTGTAGTGATCCGGCACACTGACAATCATAGCCATTATCAACAAACCGGTCGAAACCGCCAATGTGGCAATATTGCTGTGCAACAGTTCTGATAAAACCATAACAAATACACTTACCATCACCGCAGTAATCATCATATTTCCGTAAGCGATCATTATCGCCTGCCCGCAGGTGATGGGGTCTGAGTTTCCTGCGTATATTAGCTGAAAAGCCGCATGAAAGCCATCTGCTCCATACAGGCATATTGTTGTTACAAATATGAATACAAAAAACAGGATCGTACTTATCGCAGCAAAGCTAATGCCCGCCGCTATCTTGGCCCAGTACAGCCTCGTCTTGCCCAAAGGACTGCACAAAATGATCTGGTCTGTCTTTCTTGTATGCTCGTCTGAAAATATCCCCGAAAGGCATATTGCGACTAGCATCAACACCAAAATCCCGACTGTCTGGTAATCTGAAAATATGGCGCTGTATCCTCCGTGCGCCTGATAAATATACGGTGTTTTTATCTGTGCTTCCCGTTCCTGCCAAAAATCTATTTCTCCCTTTGACAGTTCCAAATCTTCCCACTGGGACATCAGCCAGATCTGTCTTTTGGCATACAGGTCATCTTCGCTTGCCTGCCAGGAGAACATAACCTCTGATGTCTGCATACCTGTTGTCTTGCGTATGAAACCGAATATTTCGCTATAGGGGCGTGCATATTGCTGGTATTCATCTGTTGACGTATAATGCACTCCCGGTATATCCGGGACTTTTCTATATGCCTCTATCGTTTCTTCTAAAAGACTTTGGTCGATCTCTCTGCCGCTTAAGGCTTTGGCATAGCCCTTGTCCGTCTGATACATATTATAGTTTGTATCTACCAGTTTTCCGTCTATATAATAGTCTCCCAAAAATGGAATCACCTGCGAACATAAAATAACTGCCATGCATAGGAAAAAAGAAATCCAAACTATTTTCTTATTCAATAACTTTTTACATTCATAACGGAATAGAACACCAAAATTATTCATCATCTGCCTCCTCACCAATCTGCTGTATATAAAAGTCCTCCAAATTTCCTTTATCCTCATCCCACTTATTCTGATAAATAAGCTGTCCGTTTTTCATGATCAAAACCGTATCTGCAATATGTTCAATATCTGATACAATATGTGTTGACAGCAGCACTATGCTTTCTTTCCCCAGATCCTTGATCAGATTGCGAAACCGTACTCTTTCTTTTGGATCAAGTCCCGCCGTCGGCTCGTCTAACACGAGAAGTTTAGGCTGACCGAGTAACGCCTGCGCAATGCCTAAGCGCTGTTTCATGCCGCCGGAATATGTTTTGATTTTCTTTTTCGCGGCATCCTGAAGAGATACCAGCTGTAAAAGTTCCGCTGCTTTTCGTTTTGCCTGTGGTTTTGTCATTCCTTTTAACGCTGACATATATAAAAGAAAATCCTGTCCCGTAAACTCCGGATAGTATCCAAAATCCTGCGGCAAATAGCCAAGAATAGAACGGTAATCTTCTTCTCTTACATCAATTTTGTCAAAAGAGATCGTGCCGCTGCTTGGTGTCAGGATACCGCAGATCATTCTCATAAGTGTTGTTTTACCTGCCCCATTTTCACCAAGCAAGCCGTATATGCCTTTCTGAAGTTTTACAGAAATACGGTCAACCGCAATCTTATTTTTGTATTGTTTTGACACTTTATCAATTACAAGTTCCATGCTAATTCCTCCGTTTGTTTTATTGTACAGTACATTTCATGTATCATTGCCCCAATTAGTAAGGCAGATAACATAAGCCACCATTTGATATAAGAAAACTGATATACAAAATCAGCCACAAGATGCAGTCCTGCATTTGCAACGCAAACCAATACTGCAACGCTCATGCAGGCATAAATAACTTCCTTACTGCGAAAATGACGCACGATCCATAAGCTGATATTCACGGTCAGCAAATACGGAACAAAAATATAAATCCCTGTTTGAAGCAAAGAAATATTACAGCTGATACAGCAAAACGGGATAAGGCAGCAAAGAATGAGGACATCCAGTAATCCCAAAACACTCATTCTTGCAAGCACTACACTTTTTAGCGAAAATCGTGTAGACATTTCAAACTCACACATTCCACATGTCAGTGACCGTGTGCTTTCCACAACGGCCAAAAGACCGAGAAATGGGACAAAAGCCGATGCATTCCACAATGTATCCGGTTTGATGGAATCAGCTCCTATCAGCGCCGGGATCAATAAGAGTATTGAAAGAACCAAAGTTCGTTTTCTTAAATAGGATGCCTGGATCAAAATAAATTGCAGCATACTGATCTGTGGCTGGGGCAGTGATCTTAAAAACCTTTCCTTTTCCTGCTGATCAGGTTTCGGAGCTTCAAATGCCTTTTGAATACTCTTTTTTAGTTGACGGCTCATGAATAGAATCCCTCCTTCTTTAACTCTTCTTTCAACCGTTTCAAAGATTTTGATAACCTGCGGTAAACGGCAAATCGCGATATTCCCGTAATTTTGCAGATTGAAGTAATAGAAGTTTCATTTACATATCGCAGGAACAATAGTTCCTGTTCCTCCTGCGGAAGTTCTTCTATGGCGGCTCTCAATGTCAGATTATCAATCCATTCTTCTGATTTGTCATAGATTGCTTCTTCTCCAATATCTTCTATACTGGAAACCGGCTTTTTGCGAAATTCATCCACGCATAAATTCTTGGCGATCGCATATAAGTATGGCAGCTCTTTGCTGTTATCAAGCTTTAAATCCCGTCTGTAAAAGCGAAGAAAAGTTTCCTGTGTAATATCCTGTGCTAATTGCCCGTCATGCAGCCTGAAATAGCAATAGCGGTATATTTTATCGTATTGTTCTTCAATATCCATGCATTACAAAACCTCCCTTCATAATGTTTAACGGATAAGAGCCATAAAATGTGCGGGTTATTTTGGTTCGGGTGTCACTGCTGCCGTTTATTTTTCATATTATATAAATAACGAAAAAGGAGCTACTATAAATTATGGCTATCGGTTACTTAATCATACAGGCGCGGACCGCCCATGATGCCGTTCCCTTAAGCGGCGTACAGATAAAAATCTTAGATGATACGGAAAATGTGATCTATGAACTGACAACGGACGAAGACGGAGAGACACTGAAGGTTCCACTGGAGACGCTGGATAAAAGTTTTTCACAAAATGAATATTTTACGGGGACTCCATATGTAAGCTATCATGTGCTGGCACAGCTTGCAGGGTTTCAACCGGTTTTAGTTTCAGATATCCCTATTTTTGACGGGGAGACAGCTATTCTGCCGCTTGCCCTTACACCGGCACAGGATGCCGGGCGCAATCTGATTCCTATAGAAATCACTGTTGGAGAGCCCGCTGTTGCAATGCCGGAAGCAAGGCAACAGGAAGGTTCCACTGTCCCTGGGCGCGTCCTGCGTCAGGTCGCAATCCCAAATCCGATCACGGTACATCTCGGCGCACCGGATTCCTCCGCCTCCAATATACAGGTATCGTTCCCGGATTACGTCAAAAATGTAGCCAGCAGCGAAGTTTATCCCACCTGGCCAGATGCGGCATTGACGGCAAATATTTATGCCATTATCACATTTGCGCTCAACCGTGTCTTTACCGAATGGTACAAAAGCCGCGGTTACGCGTTTGACATCACATCCAGCACCGCCTATGACCAGTATTTTGTTTACGGAAGACCTATTTACGAATCCATCAGCAGAATTGTAGACAACATCTTTAATCAATATGTCCGCCGACAGGGGCAGACTTCGCCCTATTTCACTTCCTTCTGTAACGGAACTACTGCAACCTGTCAAGGAATGTCCCAATGGGGAACCGTCACGCTGGCAGACCGCGGTCTCACTCCGCTTGAGATCCTGCGTTCCTACTATCCAAGCGACGTAGAAATTGCAGAAACCAATATTATCACAGGGGTTCTGTCCTCCTATCCGGGCACGCCGCTGAAAACAGGAAGCACAGGTCTTGACGTGGAGACGATCCAGACATATCTCGGACGTATCCGTCGAAATTATCCTGCCATCCCTGCCATCACCGACAGCACGGGCACATTTGGCACCTCCACAAAAGCCGCTGTGACGAAATTTCAGAGTATTTTCAATCTGGCAGCCGACGGCATTGTCGGGAAATCGACCTGGTATAAGCTTTCAAGCCTGTATACCGCAGTGACCAGGCTCGCAGAACTGGACAGCGAAGGAACCTCTCTCGGAATCGGAACGGTCCCGCCAGGCACTGTGCTCCGTCAAGGCTCCAGAGGACAGGATGTGATCACCCTGCAATATCTCCTCAATGTGATCTCCGAATATTACCCGAGCGTCCCGGGACCGGCGCAGGACGGCGTCTTTGGCAGCGGGACAAAACAGGCAGTCACGGCATTCCAGCAGACCATGCAGCTCACACCTGACGGTATGGTAGGACCGCTTACATGGAAAGCACTGTATGACACCTATCAGCGCATCCAGCAAAATGTTCCTCTTCCTAATCCGGGAACTTCCTATGTGGAGTATACGGTTCGGGCAGGAGACACTCTCTGGCTGCTCGCCAGAAGATACGGTACCACGGTGGATGCGATCAAAAGTCTGAACAATCTGACAAGTGATATGCTATACATCGGTCAGGTCCTAAAAATTCCGTCTTCCGAGACTACACCGTATATTGAATATACGGTGCGAAACGGCGATACACTTTGGCTGCTCGCCCAAAAATACAGTACAACCGTAGATGCGATCAAAGGGCTGAACGGATTGACAAGCGATATGTTATACATCGGTCAGGTTCTAAGAATTCCACAATGATTTTTTTCTTGACAAAATAAAAATACACGTGATAATATTCAAAAGTCGAACAGCAAAAAGAGCGTAGAATCACGACGATTCTGCGCTCTTTTTTAGCGCTGCGAAAGTGCGCTGCGCGTTTCGTCGTAGTTTTCAGGCAGCTTTCTCTCTGATAAAGACTCCAAATTTTTTCAGGAGGATTTTATATTATGAATGATTCAGAAAACAGTCAATTTTTAGGAACCGAGAAAATTTCAAAACTGATGCTGAAATTTTCCGTTCCATGTGTGCTCTCTCTTCTGGTGAGTGCACTCTACAACATTGTTGACCAGATTTTTATCGGCAACAGTGAGCTGAGCGCTCTCGGTAATGCAGCGACCGGCGTAGTGTTCCCAATCTTTATTATCGCACAGGCATTTGCATGGTGCTTCGGTGACGGCTGTGCCGCTTACCTTAACATCTGCCAGGGCCGCAAGGACACTCAGTCTGCCCACAAGGCGATCGGCACCGGCATTATCATGACGCTTCTGGCAAGCCTTGTGCTTATGGCGGTCTTTTTCCCGCTGAAAACACAGCTTTTGACTCTGTTCGGAGCATCGGTAAACAGCATTGGCATGGCAGTGGAATACTTCAATATCATTTTGGCATTTTTCCCTATATATATGCTGTCAAATATGATGAATGCAGTGATCCGTGCGGACGGAAGTCCCGCATGGTCCATGGCGTCCATGCTGTTAGGTGCGATCGTAAACATCATCTTAGACCCTGTATTTATTTTCGGTCTGCACTGGGGCATGTCAGGAGCAGCCCTCGCAACCATCATCGGACAGTGTGTTTCTTTCCTTATCAGTCTGATCTATTTCTTCCGCACGAAGACCTTCAAACTGACCAGGAAAAGCTTTGTTCCAGATTTCAAAGCTTTCTCAAACGCATTGAAGCTGGGTACTTCCTCATTTATCACACAGATGACCATTGTGATCATCTCACTGGTCTGCAACATCATGCTTGCAAAATACGGGGCTATGTCTCAATACGGTGTAGATATCCCGATTGCAATCATCGGAATTGAGAGCAAGGTATTTACTGTCGTGATCAATCTGGTTGTCGGGATCGTGCTCGGATGCCAGCCGATCATCGGCTACAATATCGGTGCAAAGAACTATGACAGAGTAAAGCAATTATACAAGTCAATCCTTACGTGTACGATTGTGATCGGCTTAGCGGCCACACTGCTGTTTGAAGTGGCTCCTGATGCGGTCGTCGGCATTTTCGGACAGCCTACAAATATTCCGAATCCCGAAGACTACTGGGTTTTTGCCGAGAAGACTTTTCGCATTTTCCTTTCGCTTGTCACCTTCACCTGCACCATAAAAATGACATCCATTTTCTTTCAGGCAGTGGGAAAACCGGCACAGGCAGTGATCTCCTCAATGATCCGGGATATCATCTGTTTTATTCCGCTGATCCTCATTCTTCCTGTTTTTTACGGGATTGAAGGAATTTTGTTTGCAGCGCCGATTGCCGATTTTATCGCCATGATCGTGGCTGTCTCACTGACTGCGGCATATATGAAGACGCTCAAAGGCACGTCATCAAAAGACGAAAAAGATGTTGTGATCAAACCCAGCCACAAAGGCGTTATCATTACGATTGCAAGAGAACACGGTTCTTCCGGCAAACAGATCGGCAAGATCGTTTCCGAAAAGCTTGGCATTCCGTTCTATTACAAAGAAATGACCGCGCTTGCAGCGCAGGAAAGCGGACTAGACAAAGAGTTTATTTCCGATCTGAACGCAAATTCTCCGACTCTGATGCACGATCTGTATTTGAGCACCAGCGTGGTGCAGCAGGCAGTAGTTGCACAGGATAAGGTCATCCGCAAAATTGCAGACAGCGGAAGCTGCGTGATCGTCGGAAGAGCGGCGGACTATGTTCTGCGCGATTATCCTGATGTGATCAGAATCTTTATCTATGCGCCGAAAGACTTTAAGATGAAGCGCGTTATGGAAGTTTACGGCGACTCCCGGGAAGCTGCTGAAAAGAATATCCGCCGGTCGGATGAGGCGAGAGCCGCTTATTACAGAAGTATCTCCGGAAATATCTGGGGAGACCGCAAAAACTATGAGATTCTTTTAGACAGCTCCACCGGTCTTGACGCCTGTGCAGATGTAATTTGCGAATATATCCGCTCTTACCAGAAAAACTAATTTAAAATATTGATTGGCAACCAAAAGTTCTAAAGAAAAATGTTGGTTAGTAAATTGCACAAAAGAAATTTGGGCAAACGACTTTTGCACCATGGAAATGAGACTCAAAAATCGTGGAAGCCTTTGCTGAACACGATTTTCGTCCCAAGAGGCTCATTGAAATGCCCGGTGCAACGGAGTGCGCCCAGATTCTTTTGTGCAATTTACCACCAATCACTTTAGAGCAGAACTTTTGACGCCCAAATTAATAATCTCATCACCTGTATACGGTCAGAGCGGGTATTCATACTCAAACGATGCTCTGTCTGTCTCAAAGGCAAAAACTGTTCTCCCACCCTTCCGAAACCGATAGCGTGCACGGCAAGCCGCGCTCTCATGAATTGTTCTGACCATATTTCCTTTCTTTGGCGCCATCAGCGGTCTTTTTGTCATTTCAAGCATTTTTGCATCCAACTGCATGTCACCCTGGATCACCCGGACTGTCCCGTTTCCAATCCTGTCAACCCGCGCGCCCAGATAGGTCGCAATTCTGTATTCTCTGCCATGCCACAGTACAACGCCGATAATTCCCCTAAAATGAAATCCCGCAATAGGAATGTCCGCCACGGAAAGCATCAGCGAACCGCCGGAAAAACAGCACTGCGTCCAAATATATTCTTTCGGAAATGAGCGTCCCCGGTCCCCCTCCCAGTATCCCCACGCACTAGGAAATGCACATGTCTGTCCATTAATTCTCACGGTTCCGCAGACCGAATGACGCATACTCCGAACACTGTGGCGACACTCCAGAAACGGCACAAATGAAAAAGGACCCATGATATCATATTTTAACGGGGAAAGATCTCCAAAAGTCAATTCTCCGTTTACATTAAGATTCGGTTTTTTGATTGCCAGACGGATTCCACTCTCTGAAAACTGACTGTCCCCAATTGCGATCATTTTTCTGTTTCTGCGGAGTGCGTCCGCAGGATATTTGACCGTCCATGCATCATCCTCCGTAATGATCTGAATCGAACAGGTCCGTTTTCCCTCTGTTTGATGCACTGCGGGTATCACCGCAAGCGTCTGCGTCGCAGACTGACATTTTAAGTACCATCCGTAGAAGAAATCATTCATCGTTATAACGCCATCTCCTCTCTGTCTGAATATTCTTCCCGGACAGTCTCCGTTTATTCGAACACCTAAAACATTTTCCCGGAATTCTGAAATTCCTTCCGTGCGAGCAACACTTGATGATTCAGCAACATAAGAAAAGCACCCCAAAGACTGCTGACAACAGTCTTAAGGGTGCATATGCACGATTCCACCTTAACTTTTCACTTCAGATTCCAACAAATCCTATCCTTTAACGCAGGCATACGGTAACGCTTACATATTCTTTCAGCATTACAGCTCGGGAATGGATTTCGTCTATCTTCCTCATAAACGGCTTCCACCAAATGCCATTCTCTCTGTATGATTCCGTATAAACTATTGTTTCCGTCATTGCTTTTCTTATGTTTCATATACCATATCAAATGTCTTTTATTCTGTCAACAGGCAGAGCCAGGATCTTTTTGACTTTTCGGTAGGTATGACGTTTGATTTGATAATATTACACCAAAATCGTTGATACAAGTATCCAAATGCTTCTAAATTTTCCTCTATCCTCCCGCCATACAAATTCTGTTCTATGTGACTTTGTACTTGTAATTTACAAAAGCAAGAGTTTGACAAATATCGTTATGTGTGATATAGTGCAAACTACAAAAAGCGAAATATTTCCCGAGAAACATATTGACTAACGTTCAGTGAGAATACTGAATTTGGTAAAAATGCAAATATAACACCTCTTACCGAAAAGAAGCATCTTATGTTAATAGTTTCTTAGTATTTTATAAATACCCATATAAATTTCCAGTATCATTAATGAAATAGAAGTGTTTACCATCAATACAGGAATAATTCTTCACTGAATCCAAAGAAAGTTCCCCTTTCTGCACCCAGCTTTCGCCCTCGTCCTCTGTAACAAACAGCAGATATCTTATATCATCCCCCACAGCTTTCAATACCATTATTCCGTTCCGTTTATCTTTCATGTCAAACACGGGGGAGAATCCATCAATATATCGGATTCCCTTTGGCAATGGAATGATTTCTTCACTTATCCATTTCCCTGTATTTTCCTCCCTGACATATAGATAATGTTCCTCTGCGCGGGGCGTTACCGCGATATAGTACTTTCCGTTGGAAGAGGCGATTCCCTGCGGATAGCCCGAAATCTCAGAAAGTTCTCTTTCATATGAAAAGCTTTCTCCGCCATTTGTTGTACAAAACAGCAGTTTTATCATCAATCCTGCAGCCGGAGTCGAGCAATATAGTAAATAACCATTTTCTGTATCCGAAAAGTTGATATAGGCACTTCCTCCCATTTCCAGAATCCTGTCTCCCGAATCATCTTCCCATTTCACCGGTGTCTGCTGCCAGTTTTTGCCGCCATCCCTCGTATATTCCACCATTAAATCACCATTTTCAGAGAAATAAGCCGCATATACATTCTTTTCGTCAACAAAACAAACATCCACAAAGTAATCGCCCGCTGCACTGATTCCGTCAAATTTCCGAACAGGAGCAAAATTTTCAATTCCATTGTCGGTAAAAAGAATTTCATTTTCTGTTGTCAGCGCCCAGCCCTTATCCGTATCATACATAGATATATCTTTTAACTGATAAGGAATATCTATCTGCACATATTTGTCAGATGAGTTGGTGCAGCCTGTGAAGCACCAAATGATTATGAAAAACAAAATAGCTAAGCATGTTTTTTTCATTTATGTCCTCCTCTATATCACCACAACGCGCTTATTATGATATTAACTTATATTATATTTCATTTGTCGATACAATACAATAGTTGAGTGCATTAAGTCTTTTCATCGCACAGACAAAACACGGAAGTCAAATTCTTGACATGCTTGTTTATGATTTGATATAATGCTCAAAGTAGCAAATTTTTAACATTACGGAGGAATAATTGTGAAAAAAATACTTGTAGCTTTGGCTGCGATGGCAGTGGTATTTTCTTTGGCAGGCTGCGGTAAGGACGAAAAGAAGGACACCCCCACTGAGTCCGCAACATCTTTAAGCGACCCGGCAGCAGGCGGCACTGAATCCAATGAGGATTACGGCGACATCAGCTCTAACGTCAAGAAGGAGATAGACGATTACGAGGCCCTGTGCAGCGAATATTACACGCTTTTGACGGAGAATATCGGCGCGGACGAGGATCGCAGACAGGAAGTAATACTTGATCTTTATGATCTCAGATATGACAGGGAAACAACTGGGATGGCAATATCGGATCTCGATATGACGGAGGACGAGATCCGATATTGGATTGACGTTAAAGACAGCTGGGATGAAAAGATTGAACAGGCGGAACGCGATTTCTGGGCTTCATAAATAAGTCTAAACGGAAAAGGGAACAGGAAGTATCTGTTCCCTTTTTTTACAAAAATCCCCATTCTCTGCCTCATCTTAACTATCTTTTCTCTTTCAGCAGAAAAATACCTGACAACAGCAGTATCGGGAATACAACTGCCACCAGAATCCCTGCTTTTAAATTGTCTCCATGCTGTCCGGATACGAGACCGACCAGTGTCGGCCCCCCAGAGCAGCCGACGTCTCCCGCCAGAGCCAGCAGCGCATACATTGCTGTCCCGCCCCGTTTTAACGCTGCGGAAGCTTTGCTGAATGTCCCCGGCCACATGATGCCGACCGAAAGTCCTGTCACGGCGCATCCGATCAGACCGCAGACCGGACTCGGAATAAACACAATGCCGAGGTATGCCAAAACACATAGAATACTGCTCCCTGACATAAATTTGTCAAGATCAATGCGCTCCCCGTATTTGCCGTAAAATGCTCTCGCACTTCCCATGAGGATCGCAAATGCCATCGGTCCTGCCAGATCTCCCACTGTCTTCTCAACACCCAGCCCAAGCTCTGCAAACGTAGACGCCCACTGGCTGACCGCCTGCTCGCTCGCGCCTGCGCAGACCATCATCACCATCAAAATCCAGAATATTTTCCTGGAAAAAAGCTCTTTTACAGTAAATCCCTTTTCCCCTTCTTCCATGAGCGGTGCGATCGGCACAGTCAGGAAAAATACGCCATTGCAAATGGGAACAAGCGCCCACAGCAACGCCAGAATTTTCCAGTTGGAAATACCGAACATCCAAAAAAATAATGTGGAAAACAAAACCACGCCGACATGCCCCCAACAGTAAAAGGAATGCAGCATGCTCATGGCAGTCTCCTTGTTATCCGTAGGACACGCCTCCACAACAGGGCTGACCAGCACCTCCAGGAGACCGCCGCCCAGCGCGTACAATGCCACTGCGATCAAAAGTCCTGCAAACGGATCTGTCATCTGCTGTGGCAGGATGGTCATGGCGATCAGACCGACCGCCGCACTCGCATGCGCGATCACCATGCTTGCACGGTAGCCGATCCGGTCCACAAATCCCACGCTCAAAAGATCGACAAGAAGCTGTACTGCAAAATTAAACGTGATCAAAATCGTGATTTTTGTAAAAGGAATCCCCATGCTGTCATGGAAAGTCAAAAACAGCAAGGGGACAAAATTATTGACAATTGCCTGCACGATATATCCTATGAAACAGGCGGCAAGCGTTCTGTTATATTTTGGGTTCATGTTCTCTCCTCGAGAAGCTTATCTTTATAATTCGTCCTCATTTTTACATGGCGTTTCCGTCCAGTCTTTTCTCAAATGCCTCTTCCGGAACAGGCTTTGCATAGCGGTATCCCTGCGCGACATACGCCCCGATCTCCTGCATCAGCTCCACATCGTGGTCTGTCTCGACACCCTCGCAGACGATCTGCGCCTCCAGCTCCTCGGCAAGATTCACGATACCCTTCATGATCTTGACCTGGCGTTCCCTGTCCTGACGGTTCAGCAAGAACGAACGGTCAAGTTTGATCACGGACGCCGGAATCTGCTCGAAAATACCGAGTGAAGAATACCCCGAACCGAAATCGTCAATCGCCAGACGCACACCGTTGCTGCGCAGCTTATCGATCGTTTCTTTTACCATCTGCTGCTGCAGTTCTTCCACAACTATCGTCTCTGTCATCTCTACTTCGATCAATTCCTTTGGAATCTGATACCTAGTCAGAACCTCCTCCAGCCGTTCCGGAAAATCCGGCTTAATAAAATGCATTCTGGAAAAATTACAGGAAATCGTAACGACCGGTTTTCCCGCCTGCATCCGTCTCTGAAGCATCCGGCAGACACATTCCAGCACGAAAAAGTCAATTTCCGTCACCCTTCCGGTCTGCTCGTAATACGAGATAAAAAATCCCGGAGAGCGCACCGCGCCGTCTGCCGTGGGATCCAGAAAACGCACAAGCGCCTCCGCGCCCACAACCCTCTCATTGCGGATATCCACTTTTGCCTGATAGTAAGTGGCAAAATTTCCCTCTATCTCTACAGACTCCAGCAGCATCTCCCGCTCATGCCTCCGTTTTAATGTCTGCTCCAGCTCTTCGTCGTAGATCATCACATCGCTTAAGCGGCTGTCCTTTATAAATTCCATTGCCTGCGTTGCGTAAGTAACCGCCACACGCATATCACTCTTCTCTTCCGAAATCAGGTAGACACCCATCTGAAGCGCCATATGATTTTCCGTTTCACTGTATATGACGCTCTCTGTCTCCTGCGCCATCTGCTTTAATCTCGCCATCAGAGACTCTCTTGACTGGCATCGCAGAAGAAGCACAAAACGGTCCCCCTGATTTCTGGCGCAAATTTCATATTCTTCACTTACATTCTGCTGCAGGCTTCGTGCCACCAGCTCTAAAAGCCTCTGTCCCGCCTTCCAGCCGTATATAATATTATAGCGGCGGAACTGCGATATATTGAGGGATACGACAGCATACTGCGCTCCCCTGCGTTCCGGCAGAAGCTTTGATTCTCCCTGATACATCAGGTAATTCAGATTCCAGATATCCATCCCGGTATCTTTGTACATCAGATGCTGGATTTTCCTGCTGTCCTTTATCATATGAACCGCCGTCAGGATCACTGCGATCATTACCGCAATCAGAAGCAGGATAATCTCCATACTATAATTTCGCAGAATAGCCGCAACGCTTATGCGCGAATATGCATTGTTCTCCAGTATGTATTCGCTGACCGTCCTCACGTCCACCGGATCTACCGTTTTACTTAATATACCCGCCAGCTGATCGCTGTCTTGTCTGACCGCGACAGAAATCCCATGCTCCCTGCTCAAAACGCTTGTAATCTTCATTCTGCTGTAGGAAAAATCCGTTCCGAGCAGATATTCCGCCAGATACCCGTCACACAGTACAGCATCCGCCGTCCCGTTCTCCACAGCAGCCAGACACTCCTGCTGCGTTTCGCAAAATATAAGCTCTATTTCTCCCAGATGAAATGTGGCAGCCGCCTCCTGTTCCAGATAGTCTACCGTTGCAAGGACTTTCGCATCGCCAAGCGCTTTCTCTTCCTGCATTACAACAACCAGCGGCACCTGCGCATATTCCTGAATCATCCGAAATCCGTATCCGCTTAACTCCTCTTTTGATTCGGTACAGTAGGAAAGAATTTCCACTGTCCCGTCGCCAAGCGCTTCCCTCGCCTGCTGCGCACTGTCAAATTTGCGGTACGAAAGTTCCAATCCGGCTGACGAAAGCTCTCTGTCCAGCAAATCTCTCACAAGTCCCCTGCATTCGCCGTCCTGCTCATAGGAAAACGGATAATAGCCGTCCAGATACCCCACGGTAACTTTTTCTTTTTCTGCAATATATGCCTTTTCCTCCGTGGTAAACACAACCGTTTTATCAAGCCGGCTCTGATAAAATTTATTCATCAGCTCCGTTTCCAGCTCCGGCCGGCTGATTTTTAAATCTGCGATCGCCTGGTTGAGTTCCCGCAGCACATCATCATTTCCCTGATATGTAATATAGTAAAACGGCATCGGCGCAAATCGTCCGAGCAGCCGGTGTCCCTCCCTGACTTCCGTAAACGTGTGGATATAGGCGTCGATCTCCCCGCCATCTAACGCCTGCAGAAGCTGCGCAGTGCTCTCATACTCTTTGACCGTCGGGTTGTCCACGCCGTTATCCCTCATATACTCCAGAAATTCCTGTCTGCGCACATAGGTCTTTACCATTCCAAACGTAATTTCCTTCATGGCCTCAAAGTCTTCATATGCCAGCGCACTGTCCCCTCTCGTCGCAACCGCCCCGAACGTATAGCCGCTCGGAAGCGAAGCGTACTGATAGATTTGCGCGCGCTCCTCCGAAAACTGGGCAGACCCCACCAAATCGACTTTCTGCTCCAGGAGCATCTGCAGCGCGTCGTCCCAGCTGGCGCATTCCACGTATTCCACATCCCAGTCCGCATACTCGCACAGAATGCTCAGATACTGCACATCCATGCCGTCATAGCTTCCGTCCTCTTCTTTTATATGAAAACCGTCCATCGGAAAAAATGCCACCTTAACAGTCCGCCCGTCTGCCGCCCGAACGCCCTGCGGCAGTGAAAAACCGATGACACCGGCAAACAGCGCTGCAAACAGCAGCAATGCAATCCCTCTTCTCCGTTTCATATTGTATCCCCCTCCATTTCAACAATAGAAAAAAGATATTCCATATCTATGACAGTTCCGTCCGCCAAAAGTATCTGATGCTTGTACCCGTCAATCTTTTTTACTCTTCCACTCACTGTGACATAGCTTCCGCCGCTCTTTCTTAAATCCGGCCGAAAATAGGTAATCTCGACTTCCGGCTCCTGTTCCCCTTCCTCCTGCAGCTGTGAAGCGAGTTCGCGAAGCTTTTCATCCAAAAGCTCCTTCCCATCCTCATCAAGTTCCGCAAAGGAATCGGTATACCGCGCCGTCTCCTGAATAGCAGCATTATGTCCGGTCAATGCCGCAAACGGGGCGAACTGCGCCGCCCGCTCCGAAAGCGTCATCTGCGGATGTCTTGCGGATATATGGTGCGGCAGATTTATGATATCATCGTATTTGTGTCCGTCCTCACCTCTCACTCCTTATGTCCTCCGATCTGACGGTTGCGCTCTATTGTCGTGGCGCCCTCCTGTAGATTCATCCCCTTTAGCATGGCATTTTTGCCGTACTTCTTTTTCACTGTGAGCATCGCCTCCTGCATTTTCCGCTCTTTTGCAAGCTTTGCCTCCTCTTCTTCTCTCTCCTTTTCTCGTGCCGCATAGTCTGTAAACAGCTCCATCTGCTCAAATTCCTCTGTCTGCCCGGAATCTGTCTCGTCTACCAGATGGTTTGCCGTCACCGTCACCCTGCGCACCAACAGATTCGGATCGACAATCCGCTCATATAAATTCAAAACTGCATCGAGGATAAGCTGCGTGGAGGAAGTCGGGCGGTTCAGATTTGCCGTACCATGTGCATGCTTTGGAACCTTCCTTCCGTAGCGGTCTACCGTGACTTCTCCCTTGTAGCTGCTTCTGATCTTCGGATCTGTCAGGTTGTCGATATCATAGCCGACGGTAAGCACCATCTGATCTGTCACCAACCTCTTGTCCACCAGGTCTAAAACAAGCAGATCTGTCATTTCCTGCACGATCAGTTTTGCTTTGGCAAACTCATACGGGCACTGTAATACCTGACCGGAGCATATGCTGTTGCTCTCCGGTTTGTACGCTTTGATCAGATCCATGGTGACAGGCTCCCATCCCCATGCATGATCTATGAGAAGCTCCGCATTGACCCCGAACATTTTATACAAAAGCTCCTCGTTATAATAATCCCTGTCACCGCCCAGAGAACAGCGTGCAATATCACCCATCGTATAAATTCCTGCTGCCTCCAGCTTTTTCCGGTAACCGCGTCCCACCCGCCAGAAGTCGGTAAGCGGCCTGTGATTCCAAAGCAGTTTTCGATAGCTCATCTCATCAAGCTCTGCAATGCGTGCACCCGTTTCATCGGGTTCAGTATGCTTTGCCACAATATCCATTGCCACCTTACACAGATAGAGATTCGTGCCAATGCCTGCAGTGGCGGTAATTCCGGTCTGCTTAAGCACATCCTGCATGATAGCCCCCGCCAGTTCCTTTGCAGTCATCTGATACGTGTTCAGATACTGCGTCACGTCTATCATTACCTCGTCGATCGAGTAGACATGGATGTCCTCCGGCGCGATATATTTTAAATATATGTCGAAAATCCTGGTACTGTATTCTACATAAAATGCCATTCGCGGCGGCGCTATGAGATATGACACCTCTAATTCCGAATGCTTCTGCAATTCCGGGGCATGAAAAGAAGTGCCGGTAAATCTTCTGCCCGGCGCTCTGCTCCTGCGCTCATCATTCACTTCTTTCACCCTCTGCACCACCTCGAACAGTCTCGCCCTTCCGGAAATTCCGTAATCCTTTAACGATGGTGACACCGCGAGGCATATCGTCTTCTCTGTCCGGCTGGCATCTGCCACCACCAGATTTGTCGTTAGCGGGTCAAGCCCCCGTTCCACGCACTCCACAGAAGCATAAAAAGATTTCAGATCGATCGCAATATACGTGTGCTGTCTGCTCATCCTATTCCAGCTTACTCTCCCACTCTTTCAATATCTCCTCACATAAATCAACGTCAACTTCTTCTACTGCTTCCGCCAGCTTTCTAAATAATTCAAGCTGTTCATCCTCATAGTGGTACCCATTCATCTTATCAATCACTTCTTCCATCTGGTCCATGTCCAAATCTTCCACGGCAGATGCCATCTTTGCAAAGAAGTCTTTCAATTCATCGTTTGAAATCTCCTTCTTATCCGCTTCATTCTCCTCTTCTTCACAGAAAGGCGCCAGTATCGGAATATATCCAAGATACTGCTTCAGCATCTCTTTCGTATATTTATGTATTGCGGTATAATCCCCTGCGTTTCCTGCCTTCTCCATAGCAGCCGCTTTCTCTGACAAGGACATTGCACCAATCTGCTTAGAAGCGCTCTTTAGTGCATGGACTTCAATCGTGTATCCTGTCCAATCCTCCTGTTCCTCCATATATTTGATGGCTTCTGCTTTCTTCTTAATACAGTGGTAATAGACTTTTAACGTCTTAAAAAACAGGTCCTCATTGGAAAAGAATTCCATAGCTGTTTTTGTATCAAGGTCTCCTATCACAACTTGCTCTGAACTTTTGGGTTTCTTGTTTGCTTCCGATACACGGAAACCTATCTTTACTTTCTTAATCTTCTCTGGTGGAAGCCATTTTTTTACTTTATCCACCAAAATGCGGATTTCAATGGGTTTGGCGACAAAATCGTTCATTCCCTCCCGGCAGAACATCTCTTTCGTTCCTTCCATCGCATTTGCTGTGAGGGCGATAATCGGCATATCATCATATCCGTAATAAAGCTGTCGGATGATATGCGTTGCCTCCACGCCATCCATCTCCGGCATCATATGATCCATAAACACAATATCGTAGTGGAAATCCGCTATCTTATTGATAGCCGCCTGACCGCTGGTTACGGTATCTACCTGCATTTCCAATGGTTCTAACAGCCCTTCTGCCACAGTCAGGTTGACGGCATTGTCATCCACAATGAGTACATGGGCATCAGGAGCTATAAAATCAAATTCTTTTTCTTCTTCGTCGTTATAAATATGCAGCTGTTCCCCATTTAATATTAAAGCAAGATTCAACGCAAACAGAGGTTTTCTCACCACAAGGAGATTGGGAATATGGTATTCCACCTGGTCATAAAAGCCTACTAAAAGAATCGCCGTAATCTCCGGATGGTTCCTGACATATTTCTCCACCACTTCCGTAAACATCGGATATTCAATGAAAAGAAACGTTCTCTTATCATCCGAAAGAAGGTCAACTTCTTTTTCCGAATGCAGACGGACACACTCTAAACCCAGACGCCCAGCATCCGTGCAGAGCCCTTCCCATACATGCGGATTGGATATTAACCCCGCCATCAGAATGGAATCCGGCTCCTTAATCACAATCGCCGGTGTCTCATCTATAACTTTCTGGGGATAGACAATGGAAAATCTGCTTCCCTTTCCATATTCGCTCTCCGCCCGGATATCTCCATTCATCAATGTCATCAATCTCTTAGAGATCGCAAGACCGAGACCCGTTCCCTCTATATTGCGGTTTCTCTTACTGTCCACCTGCTGAAAAGACTGGAACAGCTTGCCGAGATCTTCTTCCCTGATTCCGATTCCGGTATCCTCAACACAAATATATACTTCTATCTGGTCTGATGATATCTTTCGATAATCCACTTTTATAAGAATCCTGCCCTCCGTAGTAAATTTCACTGCATTATTGGCAAGATTTAACAGTACCTGCTTAATTCTGATGTTATCACCCCAGAGCTTACAGGGCAGATCCGGCGCAACATCAATGATCAGTTCTACATCTTTATCTTTCAGCCTTGCCATGATAATATTCGCAATATCATACCCCATAGACATCCATTCATATTCCACTTCAATGATGTCCATTTTCCCGGATTCTATCTTGGAAAAATCAAGAATATCATTGATGATGGTGAGCAATGATTTCCCTGCATCCTTAATCTGGTTAATGTAATCCCTTGCCGCCGGGGGAAGCTGCTCCCTGAGCGCCAGCTCCGCCATACCGATCACCGCGTTCATGGGCGTTCTGATCTCATGGCTCATATTGGCAAGAAAATCGGACTTCATATGTGAGGAACGCTCAAGATCCATATTTGCCTGATAGACAAGATATTTTCCATAAGCCATGTCAGACAAAACCTCTGCCAGCATATGAAGGAATTTTGCCGCTCTGTCTATCTTCTCCTGCTCGATAATATGCACCCGGTTCGCAGCTTCCACATATTCATCTTCATCAACGCCGATTTCCGCCGCAATCTTCCTTATCTGCACCGGGTCTGGAGCCTCTGTGAGCACCTGGCCTCCGATAAAACAGCCAACCATTTTCCCTTCTGCCATAATCGGAGCAGCAAAATCCATAAGACCTGCATGGCAGAAATAAACGACAGACTCCCCGCGCTCTAACGCAAGGCTTGCACCCTTGCTGTCGCACTGCTCACAGCGCGCACAGCCGAGCTCTGAGCATCTTGTATATTTCATGCAGAAATCCGAAAAGTTGCTTCCTTTTGTCACTGCCGTGCCATCACTTTCCGTTGTGAGAGCCGCCATTCCTGTCATATCGGAAAAACCGTCCTGTATCTTTTGCAAAACTTTTCTATCAATCAGGTCTGTCAATTTCAGCTCATCATAATTTATTTGCATGATCAATTCCCTTTCTATGCAATGACTGTCCGTCTTATCCTATGAATTTTTCAATTTCTGACAGCAGCTTCTCACGGCTCACCGGTTTGAGCAAATAGCCCTGCGGTTTTAAGACAAGGGCTTCTTTGATCTTTTTGCTCTCGGTAACTCCGGTAAGAAATATGACCGGTATATCCTTAGTCGCATCCGATGCACGCAGTTTTTCCAGGACAGCCGGTCCATTCTCCTGCGGCATGTCATAATCTAACAAAATCAAATCCGTAGTCTTACGCTCTAAAAACTTTAATGCAACCTTGCCGCTGACTGCAGTCCCCACATCATATTTCTCATGCAGGTGCTCTTTAATCACTTTCAGCATCATGGCATTATCATCCACGACCAGAATATGTTTTTTACTCTGAATAGGATTGCCAAAGTTAAGCAGAGAGTCCAGATCCTTGTCAAGATCAAATCCGGGCAACGCCGGTGAACCTGATTCAGTTTCGTCGCTCTTTGCCGGTTTGGAACGTTTTTTCATGAACTCCAGGATTTTCGCCTGGATAGCCGTAGCCGAGAGAGGTCTGTATAATACCAGACTTGCAACATCTACTGCAATCTTCTCAAACTTATCACAATCTTCTTTAGAACCCAGAATAACGCATGGAATATCAGAACGCATCAGCCTGGAATTGACGCTGCTCATCCGGACAATGCTATCCCGCGGTTCATCAAACAGACAGTATACCAAAACATCCGGTGCAAAATAATCTATGTGCCCTATAATGTCTTCATAACGTGTCGAACAGCTTAATACTGTAAATTCATCCTCCATCTGTTTAAAGAAAACATCAATTGCAGAGTCATTCTTTCCCATTACCAGAACTTTGTATCTCATGGCATATCTCCTCACTAATCAGCATGAATTGTTTTAAAATATTGTACCATTGCCTTTCAGTTAAATCAATGCCATAATACTCACAGCCGGTACGTCTTTTCAGGAAACGTTTCCACAACCGTGAAAAGCTCTGCATCCAGCACTTCTGTCTCAAGCGGCACCGGGTGCTGAACGATCACACAGCGGCTGCGCAGGCCGTGCGGTCCCGTTTCCTTCTCCGGTTTTGTGTGCAGAAACAGTGCCGAAGTATGATCCTTCGGTTCCGGAACACTGTCTAAAAGCTCCGCCGCATAAATCTGTACGCTCAGCTCATCTGCCGTACATTCGTATTCTACCGCAAAATACCCCATTCCTTCCGGACATTCCGCTTCAACCATCTCAAGTATGCTTTGTCTTCTCTCCTCAAACTCTTCCAGCGTCCAATGCTGCAGCACCATTTCCCGATATTGCGGACTGTCAAAGGTTTTCATCACATCTTCCCTCGGGTTTATTACATCTACTCTATTGATATGGCAGAGTACCTCGCCCTTTCCCTCGATCAAAAAGCTCTGCTGGCCTGCACCGCCCCTCTCCAGTCTCACAGGAAGCTCCAGGACATGTGTCCTATGTGCCGTTCTGGCGGTAAAGCTGATCTCGCCGCGAAGTTCCGGCAGCTTTTCGTATTCATCTGCAAGCTCCAATTCCGCAAGTCCCATACGGTTCCAACTCAGACTGTAGAACGGTGACCCCTCCGAAAGGCTCCATCCTTCTGTCATCATCTGCTGAAAGAAGATAAACGCTTCTATATTCTCCTGCTGCCCCAGATTTCCGCAGCTTCCACTCTGCATCTGAAATTCATCCGCACCGATCTTCACCTGCTTGATGCCAAGCGCAGCTCCGCCGTTTTCCCTCGCATGGCGTAACATGGACTCCCTGTGCGTCATGCCCCTCTCTCCGCACGGCATTTCATCCGGCCAGTCCTGCTGCTCGAGCACACAAAGATATGCCTTATGATTTCTTCGCGTTAAACTGACAATATGTATCCATCCGTCGTCCGTACAGATATCCTTCCCGATGATCTTTACTTCGTCAAACCTGTAGATTGCCCGATATTCCTGAAATGTCTTATAATCCATGATCTAATATCCCTTCTTAATTATTTAATGATGTTGGGGTCAAAAGCCTTGCTGAACACGATTTTCGCTTTGCGAGGCTCATTGGAATGCCCGGTGCAATGGAGTGCGCACAACTCTTTTTGCGCAATTTGCCCTCAATGACTTTAAAGCAAGGCTTTTGGCCCCACGTCATTTTAACGCCGGAATTCCCAGATGTGTACTCTCTCCGTTGATCTCACATTCAAACAAATATGTTGGCTGATAAAATCCTTTTGAATCAATCGTATACTGCAGGCTGCATCCGGTAATATGTATTTTCAAATCTCTTTCCTCATAGAAATTTCTTTCATAGAAATTACATTCCCCGCTACATAGCTTTTCATATGCCTCCTGCTCTGTAATAGCGTCAAATTCCTTGTATATAGTGCACTCTTTGATGTTATTATTGATCTCTGAAATTTCTCCGCTGTCATAATAATCGCAACTGAGAGTTCCGTCATACACATGCCCGTCAGATTCTTCCATGGACAGTTTAAATTCATAGGTCAGTGCATTTTCATTCGAAAATACTGCCTGCGGCAAAAGCTCGATCCCATATCTGCGCAATGCATCCCGCACTGCCTGCTCTTTTGCATTGGCTGTCTGCTGCGGGATCGGTGCCTGCGCAGTCTCTACATCCGAAAATTTTAATTGAAAATCGGTCATACTGTATGTCCCGCCCTGATAATGAAACCAAAGATTGTATCTGTTTCCTGAATTTCCGGTTGACCAGAACACTGCCGTATCATCGTAGAAATCGTTCCTGCTTTCGTCAATATCTTCTCCAAGATTTTGAAAAAATCCCCTTGCAAATGCGACGGCATCATCTTTTGAAAATGTTTGAAGCTGATATACCGGATAGACTGCCGCACTGTCATCAAAAACAATGTCCGCCGTCACTTCAATATGCTTTGCATCATACTTTGTCACATACTGGTCGGGGTGGTTTCCAAGTTCCTGATGATGGTAGGTGATAAAAATAACAGAAAATGCAGTAACAGTCACGATAAGCGGCAGCTGAAGACAGGCTGCTTTGAGCACAATATGCTTTCCGTCTTGTTTTTTCCGCTTTGATATGGCGCATCGCAGCATCTCCCACAGTGCATACAAGCCATATCCGATCATCGTTCCCACGGTGTTTCCCATCAGATCGTCCAGTTCAAATATTCCTAAATGCAGAAGCAGCTGCACAAGCTCTATCAAAAATGTAAGCATAAAGCCGATGAGATATGTCCGCCAAAACATCCGGCATTTTTTTATTCCAAGGGGCAGCAGAAAGCCAAGCGGAACAAACATACAGATATTCAAAATGATATTTCTCCATGCCGTACCGGTAAAATTCACCCANGCCTCCCGGTANGANTAAAATAAGGGCACGATCTTTCCCGCNGACCAGANCGCGCTGCGGCTCATCAGCGTCGCTCCCGCTATCACCGCCAGGTTGCAGATCATGACCGCCCACCAGANCACAGNCCTGATATTCNGCTTTTTCTGCCCCTTCATCAGTTTTCTGTATACGATAAAATAGCCGATNAGCCATGCAAGGATCACCGCAGCAGCGGCGGCCACGCCAAGACCCAGATANTGTTTTCCAAGTTGAATCAAATCAGATACTCTCATAAAAAGCTGCTCCTTATCTGCTGTTAACCTTAAGTTAAACTACGGTAGCCCGAAGCAAGCTACGGGCTGCAGTTCTGACACGGATCATAGCCCATACCAATGATGTCTTCTCTGGTTCCGAAATATGCCTGCTTATTCTTTTCCTTCATCTGGCCTACGCTGGCACAGGATGGGTAATGAAACTTTTTCGTATTCGTATTCAGGATATAGTCTGCCACTAATGAAATGGGTGCAGCCTCTTCCTCCTGTATGGATGCCTCCGCTGTCTCATCACTTGCCTGTACGGACACCGCTTCCTCTTCCAGCCAGTTGTCCCCTGTTGCGTAGTCTATCCCTACACCGGGCTGCACATTGTAGACAAAAACATGAAAGCAGATCCCCGCTCCGCCGTCCTCGACCGACCGCGCTTCCATTCGGACACCGTCTGCAAGGAGGTTATCCCCCTCAAACACCGGCGTTACCCGGTAGAGCACATGATTTCCGGTCTCTTTCACATAATCGGCCACCATATTTTCAAATGGAACCATCCCTGTCACATTCATGTATCTTGTCCCTGTGATCAGATTCCTCTCATTTGCATTCTCTGCGGAAAGCTGATATCCAATGAGGTGACAGCGATTGTAGAGATAATTCCCGTCCACTACATCATATTTCACCGTATGCCATCCGCTTGGCTTGATCTGCCCGATCGGTCCTCTTTCTTCCGTTGGCATGATGTCCTGTCCAATATTTGCATAAGCGGCGCCACATCTGCCAAGCGCATCAAGCGGACTGTAATCCTCAAACGATTCTACAGTGTCATCACTCTCCGAAAAATAGGGAATATTTTGGTTGATGACCGCATAAGCTTCTCCCGAATATGCAGGAATGCCGTCATTTGTATTTTCCTGCGCAGGATTTTCCGTCGTTTCTGTTTGTCCCTGTTCCGCAGGGTTTTCCGTCTCTCTTCCGCCCGATTCTGCAGGGTTTTCCGCCTCTTTCCCGTCCGCTGCTGCAGGCTCTTCCTCCTCCGCATAGACGGCATATGCCTCCACGGACGCAAGAGAATCCGTGTCGGGAGCACAGCCTGCAAATCCAAGTGCAAGAACCATGAAAATTGATGCCAGACTGCATATCCTCCGGTTTTTATGCAAATAAATTAACTTTTCGTATGACTTTCTCATATGGCGTTCCTCCATGACAAAAGACCACTACCTAGGTAATGGTCTTTGTGCGTTCTGAATTTTTAGCTCTGCCCTTGAAATGAGCGGATATCCAATCAGCGAGTCAGCATCCAGATTCTCTCTGTGCATGTCAACTCCGGTAATCTGTGGATTATCGTATGCGGTGTAATAAAATATCCCCTTGTCCGCGTTGCAGCATGACGTATAGATGGTGACCTCATATTTGCCATCCCCCAGATCACAGCAGCCTCTCGGCTGATCTACTGAACCGAGAATATGGAAAAACTGGCTGACACTCTCTAACTCCGATTCACCGGAGACAGAATTCATTTTTGTAAAGACAACCCTCACAAAGCGGGATTGCGACGACAGATCCCCCGGAAGTCCGAGTGCTCCCATACCGCGGCTGTACTGCTGCAGATTCAGTCTGGAACAAAAATTATTCTGTGCCGCTTTCGGTGATAAACTCATGTAATTATTCANCTGNAACATCTGCTCGGAAAACGGCGGATTATTGGTCAGCGCTCCCGCCGGATTGTCGTAAATCTCAATGCCGCTCTTCATCGCTTCCACCGTGATCGCCTCATTGCGGTCCGCGATCAACCAGTGAAGCTGTGCCACCGGCAGTCCCTGATTAAACGGCGTATTCACAAGGTTGATTTTCTCTAACAAAACCCGCGCCTCTTTTACAGTTGCACACTGTCCGAGAATCCACGGTATGAATTCAAACGTTGTCACATTGTCCTTGCCCTGCGCCCTCTCTCCATAATACGCATTGCCCACAAAATTCAGGCCTGCCATTCCAAGTCCCTTTTCATTAACCGCATCATAATACAGCGGATAGTCTTCCATCACGTGCGCAATACCGATCATCGCATAATGCTGTTTTAAAATTCCCATGTCACGAAAATANAANTCATAATTGCGCGGCGTTATCGTAACTTCTTCTCCGTAGGAGAATTCATAATCCAAAGTCCGGCCAAAATAAAAATCTTTTGTTTGATAAGTTACTGCTGTGCACATAACACTACCCCACATATTTTTTTAGTAATTATTGATTCGAGTGTCAAAAACTCTGCCTCAAAGCTATTAAAGACAAATTANACAAAAGAATTTGTTCGCGCTCCGTTGCACCGNACATTCCAATGAGCCTCTNAGGGCAAAAATCGTCTTCAGCAAAGGCTTCTACGATTTTTGAGTCTCATTTCCATGGTGCAAAAGTCGCTTGCCCAATCTTCTTTTGTGTAATTTGTCAGTCANTATTTTCTGCCAGAGTGTTTGACACCCNAATCAACNATTCCGAACAAAATCAGATACTCTATCTTATTCANCA
This sequence comes from Roseburia sp., assembly GCA_014804775.1. GTDB lineage: Bacteria > Bacillota > Clostridia > Lachnospirales > Lachnospiraceae > Roseburia. The sequence continues at coordinate 47,829 of JAAUZB010000015.1, forward strand.
CTTCCGTGATNCGCAACCGATTCAGGCAACCGGATTCTTNCGGATAAACAGNACTCCCAGNGTATTTCTGCCGCANTGNGAGGAAACNGTACATCCNGCGCGNGTGCACAATACCTCNGCAAACGGTGCAAGTGACTTCACCTGCTCTACACACAGATTGCAGAGTTCCTCATCGCATCCGGCATGTGTCACAAAAACACGCGTAAGNTCGATATCCGAAGCATCCCCGATCTGATCGGAAATATACTTCTTTAACACCGCGGAAAAGTTGCCGCGGTATTTTCTTCCCACAGACATTGTGCCGTCCCGCACAACGATNCANGGCTTGATCCGAAGTACGCTCGCCCCGACAGCGGCAACNGCGGAGCAGCGCCCGCCCTTATGCAGAAATTCCAGCTTGTCAATGACAAAAGACGCATCCACATANCCTGTCAGTTCTTCACAAAGCTTTGCGATCTCCTCTGCCGATTTCCCCNGCTTTACAAATTCACCGGCAGACGNNACGAGAAGNCCCCCTCCGGTTGACAGNTTTCTNGTNTCNACCACATACACATCCTCAAATTCCTGCGCTGCAATGCGGGCATTGCTGTAGGAGGAAGACATCTCGGAACTGATCGTAAAGAACACGACTGCCTTTCCTTCCGCCACAAACTGCGCAAAAAANTCTGTNTACTCNACAATATTCGGNGCCGATGTCTTNGGAAGCTCACCGGTCTTTTCNTAATGCTGNTATATAAAATCCGGGTCAATGTCCACTCCNTCGCGGTATTGTTTCTCTCCCAGCGTGATATAGAGCGGCAGCAANTTCACCTGATACCGTTCTATCAGCTCNGGGCTCAGATCTGTGGTGCTGTCACTTGCAATGATTATATTTTTACTCATACGAATCCCCCTGTTTTGGCAGTTATTCAAATTCTTCCCTGTATTTATGAAAGAATTCATAATAGGTTCGGACATTTTTGAGTTCCGTCCAACGCTTCACATCTACCACCTCTTCATCCATATCATAAATCTTTGCTCCTCTCATTGAAAGCAAAAAAGGTGAGTGGGTGGCAATGATAAACTGGCAGGAAAAAAAGCGTGCCGAATCTTCCAGAAACTTCACCAGCTCCTGCTGTTTTTCCGGCGATAAGCTGTTCTCCGGCTCATCTAAAAGATACAGCCCTTTCTCTTTTATCTTGTCCGTAAAATACAGAAACGCACTCTCGCCGTTNGAATGCTCACGCACATTGTCCATGAGATTTTTGCGGATATACTTCGACTGCGTACTGCTCCGTGCCATGTTCACTTTCTTNANCTGCTCATAATCGTCCATGGATCTCATCTGAAAATGAGAATATTTTGCATCCAGATAGTCCTCAAACAGTTCNTCCCGTCTCCGGTCNATCCCGTCGTTGATCCCGCGCAGATTNAGCATNAAATCAAAGACATCATCACTGGCGATCATCCTGCTGCCCNTCGGTATTCCGGCATTCCTTCCCGTCCGATAGCTGCACAGCCGCGTGTAATCCTCAAAAAANTTGGAACGGTTATACAAAGTATCCCTTTCAAGAGCAAGCTTTTCCGTGATAATATTTAACGCNGTCGTCTTTCCCGAACCGTTGCCTCCGTACAGAATNGTCACCGGTTCAAAATCCANCATNGCCAGACGGTGNTTNGACAGTACCAAAAAAGGNTAAAANGTATCATAGCATGTTCTTTTCTGCCCCATTGTAAAATCGTATTCCGTCTCTATATCCGGAAATTCGAAATGCGTTAAATAGACCACAGTCTGTTCCTCTCNTTAAGCGCCGGTTCCCTCAAACAGCTTCATCATATCTGTCTTTAATGCTTCCAATTGTGTCTGGGCATCCTCCAAAGAAGACCCTTTCACGCCAAAGTAAAACTTAATCTTCGGCTCCGTACCNGACGGACGGACACAGCACCATGCCTGANCGCTCAGNTCATAATACAGTACATTTGACTCCGGCAGTCCGGTCTTAGTCACTTCCCCGGTCTTCTTATCCGTCCGGGTATCTGCTTTATAATCGCGGATCGCAAGCACTTCATAATCTCCGATCTTAGCCGGTACATTGGCACGCGCCTCCGTCATGATCTTCTGAATCTGTGCCGCTCCGTCAATCCCTTTTAAAGTGAGCGTTGCAAGCCCTTCTTTATAATATCCGTATTTGGCATATAAATCAAGCATTGCATCCCACAGCGTTTTTCCCTGTGCCTTGAAGTATGCCGCCACCTCGCAGAGCATTGTCACTGCCGCCGGAGCGTCCTTGTCTCTCGCATAGGTTCCCGGCAGGCATCCGTAGCTTTCTTCCAGGCCGAACACATAGTTGTTGCATCCTGTCTCGTCAAAAATGCGGATCTGCTCGCCAATATATTTAAATCCGGTCAGCACCTCGATCAGGCGGACATTGTATTCCTTCGCGATCGCCTTCGCCATATCCGTTGTGACGATCGTCTCGATCAGTGCAGGATTTTCCGGCATAGTCCCGTTCGCAGCTTTCTGTCCCAAAATATACTCCGCGATCAGCATACCGGACATATTTCCTGTAAAGCTGACATATTTTCCTGTCGCCGTATCTTTACAGTAGACTCCCAGACGGTCCGCATCCGGATCTGTTGCAAGCACGAGATCCGCATCCTTCTCCTCCGCCAGCTTTAACGCCAGCTCCCATGCTTTTTCGTCCTCCGGATTCGGATATGCCACGGTCGGGAAATTGCCGTCCGGCACCGCCTGCTGCGGCTCGACAAATACATTCTCAAATCCGAGTTCGTGCAGCACTCGCTTTACCGGCTCCAGACCGGTGCCGTGAAGCGGTGTATAGACGATCCGAATGTCTTTTGCCATCTGTTTGATGATCTCCGGGTGAATGGAAAGATTGCGCAGCTCTTCATAATACGCCTCATCCACCTCGTCTCCGATGATATTGTAAAGACCGGATTTTACCGCATCTTCCTTGTCCATCGTCTTTACCATGTCAAACGAAGTTACCTTCGCCACTTCCTCCATAATGTTGACGTCGTGCGGCGGGGTGATCTGCGCGCCGTCTTCCCAGTATACCTTATACCCGTTATATTCACGCGGATTGTGGCTTGCGGTGAGCACGATCCCGGCAATGCAGCCAAGCTTGCGCACAGCAAACGACAGNTCCGGCGTCGGGCGGAGNCTTGGAAATACATAGGTTTTAATTCCGTTCGCCGCCAGACACAGCGCCGCCTCATCCGTGAACTCGTCATGCATCNGTCTGGAATCGTGGGCGATCGCCACACCTTTTTCCTGCCCGCCCTGGGAAATNATATAGTTTGCAAGCCCCTGCGTCGCCTGACGGACGGTATAGATATTCATGCGGTTNGTCCCNGCTCCGATCACGCCGCGCAGTCCGCCCGTTCCNAATTCGAGCGTGCGGTAAAAGCGGTCTTCGATCTCCGCCTTATCGTCCGCGATCGCCTTTAATTCGTTCCTNGTCGCCTCGTCAAAATAAGGGTCTGTACACCATTTCTGATACTCTGCATTAAAATCCATTTGAACTCCTCCTAAACTTTTTTCACTCATTTAAAAATGCAAACGGCTCCTTCTCATTCGCCTGCAAAAACTGGATCAGCAAAAGTGCCGCGCGCACTGATACGCGTTCTTCGGCAAGAATGCGTCTGCCTTCCTTTTTATCCACAAAGCAGACTTCAATCTCCTCGCTCTCCTCCTGCGCGTTTAAGTTCACCTCTCCATCGGCATATCCGTAAATGATCTTCCCGCTTTCATCCGTAATTCCCTGCGCCAGAAAAAAAGGTCCGCGAAAATACGGCTCGCCGCCCTCATAAATGTCCAACTCCAATCCGGTCTCTTCTTTCATCTCCCTGACTGCCGCCGCTTCTGCCGTTTCGTCTGCTTCCACCAGTCCTGCAGGAATCTCATAAATAAAATCATCCAACGGATAACGGTATTGACGGATCATCACAAGCCGTGACGGATTCTCACGCGTAACGGCATAGACCGCCATGCCTTCTCCTCTCGTGCTGTGGGTCCTCGCTTTGATTTCATCCTCTCCGTTGCGCGATGCGAAATAGTAATTCATCTTATTCCCGTTTTTTGTCGTTGTATCCATATGATACAGATTCAAAAACGGATTGTCTGTCACCTTTTCAATTTTGTGATTTCTTTCCATCCTCATCTTCTCCCAATGCACAATCAGAATGTCATCTGCCAGCTCTTCGTTGCGCATCTATCATACCATATCCTTCCGTGATTGTCACAAGGAAAAAATCAGTTCTATGCCAAAGCCGCTTTCAAAGGGTACTCTCGGATCAATCCTTACNTCCACNCAGAGTTTTTCTGCATACTTGCGCACCAGATACAGCCCCATTCCGGTCGCGCNTTGTCTGTTGGGATGATTTCCGGTAAACCCTTTNTCAAAAATAAACGGTGCATCCTCCNGAGGAACTCCNTCACCGTTGTTATAAATACTGAAATNTATCTTATCTTTTTCCTGACACATGGAAAGAGCAATTTTCCCCTCGCTGCNGTCCGCATATTTGACCGCATTGCAGACAATCTGCGAAAGCAGGAAAGAAACAATTTTTCGGTCGGAAATTACNGTCAGCGGTTTTAAATCCGACTCGACAGCGATATTCTTCTCTTCCACAAGCATCCCGTAATCTTCAANCACCTCTAAGACNCATTCATCCAGNCGGAACTGCGTATATTTATAATCGCAGTGATCTGCCGCAAGACGCGCATAGAAAAGAATCTGCTCCACATCCTCACTGAGCTGATGCCGGATATAATTCATCCTCGCATACACATAGGGCGACATCTCGTCTTTATGGTTGCCCAGCACCAGCTCAGAGAGCGCCAGCGGAGTTTTTGCCTCATGTACCCATTCCTCTATATATTCNCGGTACAGCGCGAGCTCCAATTTCTTCTCNCTATTCTGTGCTGACTGCTCAAAGATATAGNTGCAGAGTGTTTCCAGCTCTTCACTGTCTCCACATCTGAGGAGAAGTGTTTCCTTTGTGCTCTCATCCGGCATTTCCAAAAATGCCAGAAGCGCCTCTTTCTGCTTTTTCCTACGTCNGTATTCCGCAAAAAATCCGGCAAGNCAGCTTCCCGCCGTGAACAGAAAGAAAAACAGAAACATATATNTCATCGCGTCCGGNCGNATGATCCATACCGCAAACATGTATGCCGCGTCTGTCAGCAAAAGCAGCACGCCCCAATGTCCCGCCCGTTTTATAAAATTTCTCATAAGCCGTTCATCTCCAAAACATACCCCTGNCCCCGGATATTTCTGATCACATCGCCGAGTCCCATTCCCGATAAATTCTTCCTCAGCCTGCTCATGTTGACCTGAAGAATATTTTCATCCACAAATTCTTCCGTTTCCCAGACGAAAGAAAAAAGATCGCCTTTGTTTACCGTGTTCGGATACCGCTCCATCAAAAGCTGCAGAATCTTGCCCTCCGTTTCCGCAAGGATCAGAAACTTATCGTCAAAAATCAGCTTATAGGTGTCNGTGTCAAGGCACAGCGGGCCTGCCCAAAGCATGCTCTTTATCTTATCATAGGTCTGCAGAAGACGCTCCGCCCTGGCGATCAACCGCTCCGGGGGACAGGGCTTGGTCAGAAAATCATCTGCGCCAAGCCCCAGCGCGGTCAATTCATCTGAAAGCGTATCACGCGCCGTCAGAATAAGGATCGGAAACGAAACCTTCGTCTTAAGTCCCTTGCACAGTTCATACCCTGATTTTCCCGGAAGATTTACATCCAGCACGACGAGGTCCGGCTTCATTTCCGCCAGGTCATTTTCCACATTTTCAAACGATGATATCCCGTCGGCGCAATATCCTGCTTTGCCAAAAGTCTGCACCAGCTCCTCCCGCAAATAAATATCGTCTTCCACAATAGCGATCTTTGTCACAGACAATTACCCCCTGTCTTCCGTTTTCAGTAAGCGTATCTCACGGCTTGCCGTCCGTTTCACGATACCGATATAGATCAGCTCTGCCAGCACAAAAACTGTCAGCGCCACAGTTACATATACCGTCAGCGTCTCCACTGATGTGCCAACAGGAAGCCTTGTAAAGCTTGTAAACATCGTGCAGACGGCGGCCGCGCTGCTCACAACGGAAACACCCAGCACAAGCAAAAAGAATGTCTGTATCTGTTTTCCAACCGAACGGCACATTGCTTCGGTATCTGCTCCGAGCATAGCAAGCGTCACATACCGGTTCTTTGTCTGCCGCTGATGAATGAGAAATTTAAGTCCGATCACAGTATTTGAAATGATCAGGAACAGAATTCCCAGATAAACAGTCAGATAGCTTGCAGATACCGTATAGAACAGATTTCTTCCGATGCCCGCGAGAAA
>JAAUZB010000016.1 GCA_014804775.1 Roseburia sp.
GTTAAATATTGATACGTGGTCAGCTATCCTGGGATTAGAAAAAAAGTTAAAATCAATGATTCGAAAACAAATTATGATTAATAATTCTGTTGAGTTGATTGATTATGATATGTGGACAGATATATTTGAAAAGATAGGTGCAACTGGTACGTTAGACACATATGATAAGTTTATTGCTGACTCAATGAATGAATATAAATGTGACGTTGACACGCTAGATGTCTGTAGTTTAAATGTGGCTGTAAGTATTATCCAGTTTTACTGGGAAGAATGGTTTAGTCAGTATTTCAATCAAGATTCTTGGGATAAGTGGGAGTTTAAACTTCGATTATGCGCAAGTGCGAGAAATCCTATAGCTCATGGACATGAAGAATTTTTGTCTATGGAAGCAAAGACAAGTATTAATGAATATTGTGACGCAATTATTAAAATGCTGTCCAAGACAGATGCATGCGTTGACGTTACGACTGAACTGAAAAAGAAAGAGAATATAAAGAAATCAAATGTCAGAAGAAAATATTATTCTTTAGCTTTTGATAATGTAAGCGCGGAATTGAAGGGTAAAGACTGTGTAATGACAGCGGCGGAACAAAACAACAAAGGAATAAAAGGATTTATTTATCTGGATGGGAAAAATTATACCTGTACGATTGGTAAATACAAGTGGATTCAAAAGTTTCCAGGAACTCCGTTGAGTACACATATTGGAAAGGATTTTGATGTGGTGATTAAGCAAGTAAATGAGACTCAAAATACATTGCAGATAGAACTTGCATAGTCCATTGATAAGTAACAATTGAAGTGCTATAATATAGTTGTAACAGGAGTGGGAAATAAGATATACTGAGAATAATCAAGAAAGAGGTACTTATATGCCATAAAATTATGCCCCCGAATTTAAAAAGAAGATTGTCTGTCTTCATGAGGAAGAAGGACGCACTTATAAAAGCATTACCTCCAAATATGGTGTGTCCAAAGCTAGCATCTCCAATGGTGCCGCAAATTATGTGAAGAATGCCAGAGAAGTCCGGAAATCAAAGAAGAATATGATTCCATAAAGGAAAATCTCCGCCTAAAAAAGGAAAATGATGAATTGAAAAAGGAAATAGTGTTTCTAAAATAAAGCCATAGTCAGCAACGGTGACATCGCATTCTTTACAAAGGAAATTGATTAGAGGCTTATTATCGAGTTATAGACCAATATCGCGAGGAATTTGATATCCACTGGCTGCTGCGCCGGTGGGAAATATATCCGAATTCTTATTACAGCCGACGTAAATATCGGAAGGCGGATTTGCTATGGAGCAGTCACATTATAACAGTAACTTGTAGATATGGCAGCGTTAAACCATCTGTGTGAGATTTCTCACTGCCACACATTTATCATTTATCCCCGACAGTCCACTACAGACCCAATCACCCCAAAGACAATCAACAGTCAAAAATAAAAAAGTACTTGAAAAAGTCAATAATAGTGGTACACTATATATGTAGAAAATCAGACGCAGGGCAGAAAACGAAGCTTCCTAGTACAAAAGATAAACTGCTCTGAGTTTGATTTTCTTTTTTGTGACAGAAGAGGATTAGCTGCTTATACAGGTATATAGAGGGATGTACAATGGATGAAGTGGTTAAAGTGATTAAAGTGATCATCTTGATTGGTATACTAATATTGGGTGCTTTAAGTGCATATCACCAACATGAGAAAAAGAACCCTGCAGGTATAGGATGGAGTATTGTAGGTGCATTCGCGATTGGAATACTTGTAAATTATATTTCGCCCTTAGTAATCGCATTTCTTCCCAATCTAGACCCACCTGTTATGTCGTCATACGCTGACAGCAAAAATGATGTATCCGTTGATACATCAGAAACATCAGAAGTAATTGATGATATTCCAGATAGTGAAGATAAGTCTCAAGATACTGAGGTGATAGATGATTCTCAATCATCAGATCTAAGTACACCAGACACAAGTCCGGTGTCATCAAATGATACCCCAAATTCAACACCCACAGAAAGTGATGACAATAGTGTAGAAACTGATAATACGGATAACTATATAAATCAGCTTGTAGATATTACAACAACAAATTGTGCCAGTGGAAGTATAAACGATTCGGGTCAAAAAGACTGCTATCGCTATACGGCACTTACAAGTGGCACATATCGTTTTGGCACGGATCTCAGTGCCGGTGGAGAAGTCAGAGTACGAATCAGCGGAGAAAACAACAGATCAATTGATTCTGGAACAAATGCATTGACAATTGATTTAGAAGTCGGAAAAAAGTATATTTTGAGTATTGAATATCAAAGAGGTCCTTGTGATTATACCGTTAATATTGGCGTTCCTATGGCAACGGTTGATATTACAGGGAGTACTGCTGTTTCTGGCAGTATTACCTATCAGGATCAAAAAGATCATTACCGTTATACTGCACCTACAAGCGGGACATATCGCTTTAGCACAGATCTCAGTGCCGGTGGGGAAGTCAGAGTACGAATCAGCGGAGAAAACAACAGATCGATCGATTCTGGAACAAATGCATTGACAATTGATTTAGAAGCCGGAAAAACATACATCCTTGGAATTGAATATCGAAACGGTCCTTGTGATTATACCGTTAACATTGGTGTTCCTATTCCAATATCAGACATTTCTGCAGAAACGTCTATTTCTGGTCAGATTACTTTTCAAGATCAGAAAAATCGGTATTATTACACAGCGCCTACTAGTGGAACGTATCGTTTTGATACCAATCGTAGTGCGGGTGGACAAGTGCGAGTGCGGATTAGCGGTGAAAATGGGAACTCTATTAATTATGAAATAAATGCCTTAACAATTGATTTGGAAGCCGGAAAAACATACATCCTTGGAATTGAATATCGAAATGGCTCTTGTGATTATATTGTCAATATTGGTGTCCCTATCCCGATAACGGATATTACTGGGTATGGATCTGCCTCAGGCAATATCACTTACCAAGATCAAAAGGACAAATATTATTATACAGCTCCTGTTAGTGGTACATATTGTCTCAATACAAATCTCAGTTCCGGTGGGGAGGTACGAATACGGGTCAGTGGTGAGAATGGAAATTCTCTCAACTACGGAACAAATACATTGAGAATGAATTTAGAAGCGGGGAAAAGATATATTTTAAGTGTTGAGTATCGGAATACCCCGTGTTCCTATACTGTATTGATTGAAGTGCAATAGGCAAAAGGAGAAGGAGTGGACTATGGAGAAGGAGTTAGATAATAGATGGGATCCGGTATGGTTTGCTGGCTTTTGCGTACAAGATGAAAATCGGTAAGGCAGAAGAAGTTAATAACTGATGCCTGATCTGCTGAGTAGTGGATTAGAATTATTAACGAACGATTTACTGAAAATGTAAGAATGATAGAATAACTTTTCAGAGATATGGACAGGCTGTTCGATGATGACAGCAGTGTATTTGTAGTGCTGGTGGAAAGCCGAATGAGAAGGGGCATGAAGAATATTGTGGCTTCAATGCTGGCGAAATTTGATCAAGCAAATGATTTTAAAACAAATTTTGAAAAAAGTAGTTGAAAATAATAAAAAATATGATATACTATGTATGTAGAGAACTGGATGTAGAGTAGAAAAGTAAACTTCCCATTACAAAAGATAAACTGCTCTGTGTTCAGTTCTCTTTTTGAATTGGGATATAGTTATTGTATCTCTTAAACGATATCATTTAATAGTATCCGAAAAATGCCATTGCAAATATAACACTAAGGTAGTATACTACTGGTGAAATAAGGTTAGGGAAAAATTAGTCGTAGAACTAATTTTAGATTAGGAGCATACAAATGAACGAAAAATATAAAATTGCATTGTCTTTTGCGACAGAAGATCAAGACATAGTAGAAAAAGTATATCATTATTTAAAGGCAGAAAACATACATGTATTTTTTGCCCCCTCGCCAGAAGCACAAATATTCTTGAGTGGCAAAAACCAGAGGGAAGCTTTTTATCATATTTTTGGACAAAATGCAGAGTATGTGGCACTATTTGTTTCAAAATATTATGTTGCTAAGGAAGTTCCCATGGAGGAAGCGAAGATTGCATTGGCTAAACATGTCAATGACAGTAGCGTAATACCTATTTATATGGATAACACATCTTTGCCAGCTGATATGTTTAACCCGAAAAGTACGAACTATTTTGCATCGAATGATCCTGCTGCGATTGCAGGCCACCTTGCTGCAAAAGTTGAAGCGTCAAATTGCATGCAAAAGCTAGAGGGTATAATAGAAGCAGAAAAGAATGTAATGAATATAAAGGGGAATAGAGCTGAAAAACAGGTTTTTATTCAGACAGTGAACGGGAGTATAGAATTATGAATTTGGTTGACGAAGGAAATGAAAAGGATGCAATACCTGATGAGGAAGAAACATATGAAAACGAGGAATTTGATAAATCGTCTGATTTAGAAGAAAAAAAGCGTGCGACAAATAAGCTTAACGCAGAAGGTAATATAGCAAATACGCAGATATTTATACAAAGCTTGGATAAATTGAATATGAATTGCATACTAAGTTCCGATGAAAAGAATTCAAAAGAGCCCGTAAGAAAATATGACTTACGAAATCTTGATGATTGCACGGAGTTTGTAGAAAAATATGGGCATAGTGAGTATTTGGCAACAGCGATTATATTAAGTACTTTTGAAGTAGTAACGTTAGGAGATTTGCCTGATCTGCAAGAAAAGCTTATAGCTTATCTTCCGATAACTGAAAAGCTGGATAACAAGGAAAATGATTGTTATCAGCGAAATCCGTATATATCCCTGAATACAATATTTGCAATTATAGGAGGAGAGCGATTTGTCACAGAGGATGGTCAGACTTGTGTAGGACTGGGAAAAGATTCAAAACAAGCGTTGATTAATATTTTAGAACAGTTCCCGTTATTGCGTAGTTCAGTTGTATCGTGGCTTATACACATAAATGAAATATACAGATACCGGACAACTTTTGATGCCTATCAGGTTGCAGTTGCATTTTCAAGAATTATTTCTCTTGATATACTTGATGCTAGAAAGCGTGTTCTGTCGCAACTATATACAAATCCGCAGAATGCAGGGTTGCTAGGAACCTTGGCATATATATTATATGAGGATATTGCATTAAAAGAAGATGTCGAAAATATTATCATGCAATGGATGAAGTCTGACAGTATATGGCTATGGAAATCAGCATGTCTGGTATATTCTCTTTTCATGGAAAACGATATTGAATTTTCTTATGAAAAGATTTTAAGACAAGCAATCGGTAAAAGAATTTTGCAGTTTAAGGGAAAAGATTTTGATTTTATTTCTGCACTTATGATTCGGTCAAAATATTTTAGAGGGATGATGACCGACATTTTTTATGGAAGATATAAAGCGGCAAAAACCATAGAGTATAGGACAGGTTTAGCTCAGAGATATATACATTTAATCAGACACAGTTATTATCTTGTAAATTCCTCTTTTGTTGAGCTTCCGTTGGTTGCTTGTGATACAAAGCAACAGCAGGAGAATCTTAGACACATATTGGAGGAAATAATGTCAGTATATCGATTACGTAAGCAGCTGTATGCTATTTTGGAAGCATATATGAAGGAATTGTCCAATTATAATTTTTCTGAGAAAGCTATAAATCATATCTCAGCTTATTTTTATAATATGGCGTCAGTTGACACTGTATATCAGCAAGATGTTTGGTTTTTTCTGAAAAGGTGTCAGAATAAAGTTGCAGAGCAGATTTGCGATAGACTATATAGTGTATACAAAAGAAGGGACTTACTCATATGAATGAATTTGAAAATAAACTTATTGTTAGAGAAGAGGCATATCAAAACGGTTTTTTCCCTAAAGTGCCAAAGAGCGGAAAGCGCGGTTCAGCTTTTATACTTACCGGTGGTTGTGATGACGATATTATTGTGAGTGGGCACACGACTGCAAAAGAGATACGGCAAGGGAAATACACCAAGCTTGTCGAGATATCTACTCTTCCATATATAAAAGAAATTAGATTTGATTCTCCCAGTAAAGAGACACATTATTCTTTTGAAGTATATGTCAAGGCTGTTATACAGGTGAATGAGCCAATCATTTTCTATGAAAATAGGAATATTGATGTTGATGCATATTTTAAAAACTTATTCTCCCTGGATGTAAAAAAGATCACGGGGCGATATAGCATCTTGAACTATAATGGAATGGATGATGAATTAACGCAAAAATTGTCATCCTATAATACAATTGATGAAACAACAGGATTTAGTTACCAGATATCAGTTGTTGACGCAACACCGGGAGAAAAAGCACAGGAATATGTGATGCAGTTTGGAAAACAGCAGTTGGATGCAGAACTGAAAGAAAGTGCGAGAAAGTTAGCCGCTTCATTTTCAAAAAATTATGAAGAGGCAATCATGACAGAGGTTGCAGAAGGGAGAATGACAGAGACAGAGGCAATATTAAAGATAAATGAGTACAATAATCAGAATTTTGAAGGTCAGGTTGGGCGTTTGGATAGACTTCGGGGAGAGGGCTGGATTACAGATGCTGAGGCTAGAGCGTACATGAGACCTGCTCTGGGGAAAATTGGAATAGAAAGACAACGATCAGATGATAATTTTACACAGGAAAGCGAAAAAGAGTCTGATATGGATAGTTTTTACACAGAGGAAGAATAGGTATGAGTGGAATTATGGATATGTTTTTCAGATTACCATTTGGGGTTCGGGTCGCCATGCTACTGCTCATGATAGTTGTTTTATGGGCGATTTTTAGAAAAGTAATATGCTGGGTTTTATCTTTGATTCCATATGTTTTAATAAAGATTTTTAGGATATTTTATTTGTTGATTGAAATGCCTATTGCAGCGCTTCATAAAAAATGGGGTTCGTGTTTTTACAAAATAGATAATATACTGTCACTCGTAGGAGAAAAAACTGACACGGTTTTACATTGTTGGTATATGGCATGGCATTATCCGAAAAAATTTCATTTGGGAATTTCCTTGCTGGTTTATGCTGTATGCGTTGCTCTTATTGTGGTTCCGTCTTTTATGAAAACTGACAGTAATTTAAAGTTTGGCGAAAATGCATACAGGCACTGCGAAACACGTTTCATAAAGTGGTTAGAAGAACGTGAATGGTATAATCCCACAATGCAGGCTGCTATGAACCAAGAGGAGCAAATTGAAAGCGGTAGTGCGGAAACAGATTCTTTTGATGTGATTCTTGTTGTTTCGGGCGTAAGCAGTTCATTGCTTGTTAGGGATATTCCGTCTACAGAAAATTGCATTATATTAGATCGGCTTCAAAACGATGACACAGTAATTTGGAAAGGGCAGTTGGTTTTTTCGGAGGCTGACAACAGTCATATAGAACCTTGGGTAAAGGTTGTAACTGCTAATGGTGTTGAGGGATGGTGCAGACTTTTTTACCTGCACCCGGATGATTACATGGAACAGGAATTTTATGTCATATTATAGAAGAAGTTAGCGTGTAAAATCGTAATGACTCAAGCATTTTGATATTAAAAAAGAAAATGTGAGTGTTATACAATATATGTAACAATACAACAGATATTCCTGCTGCTGGAGGGTAGAGCACATATGAGATATTGGATGATTGGGTTTGAAATAGATAACAACCAAGAGGAATACGCAAGATGCCTGCAGGTTATAGATATGGTTAAAAATATGCGGCAGAGAGATTTCGCAGATGCTGATTTTTGGCAGAAGGTGAAATACAAAAATGCGAATTATGAGATGTCTTTTCTGGATATTGTAAAAGGTGGATTTGTAGTATGTGAGACGGGTTTGCCAAAGATAGATGCAGAGGATATATGCAGGTTCTTTTTTGAGGTAAATTGTGCGGATGCGGATGATATTATTAATCTGATTTATTTTTGCTTGATAAATGACAGAATTGACGGTAGTGGGATTCTATGCGTGAAATGTCAAGGAAAGATAGAATATAATATACGCGACTTTTTATTGGATGTATTAATATCTGGTGTAATAAATGAATGTTACTATCTGTCTGACGGCATATATAAGCGCTTTATGATAAGAAATGTGCGCAAAAATCGGCGGTTTTCTCCAGTTTTCAGAATATCCCAGAATGGCAGGCGGGAGGAACGTGTAACGTATTGGAGGCAGTCGGTACAGACTTTTTTTAGAGAATTGTATTCACAGATAGAAATAGGGGAGAGAGACAGCAAGTATACAGTAAATTATTTTCTTCCTCATATTGCTCCTGCGGAGTTAAAGAAGAAGTATCCACAGGATGTTTGGAATAGTAATACCAAACGCAGAGAAGTACGGCTTGTGAATAATTTCGTGGAATGTTTTTGCTCTACAGAAGAAAAGATAAGTGTAGGCTTTATGGAGAAGCGTTACGAATGGTGGAAGTCAAAGGAGTTTTTCGAGAAGATAAGATATATGCCTTTGCTTGCACTGTATATTTTCTGTCTTTCTGACTATTATCAGAAGGATGTGGAAAATGATTCATGGGAAAATATTGAACAGGAAATATTTGATGCAAGGGATATGGCAGAAGGTTTTTTGCAGATTTTAGAGAACATTTATCATTCGGAATATCAAGAAGGATATTTTTGTTTCCGCATACATAATAACACACCTAAAAGGAGTGGTCCATATTTGAAAAAAGAGTATTCGGCATATATGAAGAGTCGAAGCGAAAGAACTGCGCCTTTGAATTATCTGGAAATGAAGGTGGTGGATTTTTCGCATCGGACGATTCCAATGCAGTTTAATGAAGATTTTTCAAAGAGGATGGAGCAGGCTGACGATGCAGAAAAGAGAGTGTATGAAGAAATTATGTCGGAGGCGGTCAAATTAAAGGTTTCTTCTTTTTATGACGAAACAACGGAATTCTGGAAACAATATAATTCATTGTCTGAGAATGTGATACATCATTACGGTATACAGATTTTTCAGTCGTTGATTGCATGCTGCCACGGTTATTTTCAGGTGCGAAGCCAGAGAACGGAGCAGGCTGATTCGGACAAGGAATTTTACAGTACGATTCAGGATGGAGCGAGAAAAGACATTGCCATTCCGGGAACACAGTATGATGCCTTGATACCGCTTGGAAAACAGGACATGATGCAGAATATTTCTATGGATGTGAATCTGAAATATGATAATAATTTGATAGACCAGTATGGAATATATGAGAGTGAGATGAGGTTCAATGCCGAATCAATAAAAAGTGTACTGGGTGCGGAAAAAGATAGTGGATCTTTTCAGGATAAAAAGGAACTTGCTATACGCGTACTAGAGAAACAGTTTGAAAAATCTATTGAGGAGTATATTAAGAAATCTATAGATACAGCAAAGAAATACATCATACATATTTCTGCGAAGGATGTTGCGATTACTGCGGTAGAAATTTTCTGCAAGACACTGATGCTCTATATTGCAAGAAAAGGACAGGAAAAGGACTGTTATATTATGGTTACGGAATGTACACAGTCACATTTTGCGGAGATTGCAAGAATGATGGCGCTTTTTTACAATAAACAGGGCATTAATCAGTGGATGGAAAGAACACAGATTTTTATGAGTGGACAGGAGGAGAGCGAGGAATTCCTTATTACAGGAACAAATTTAGAGAAGGCTGTTGCGGGAACAGAAAAATTGGCATTTGCCCGCAGTGTTCATCCAAATTGCTTGAAATCACTGCGCAAATCATTGAAGAATCATATGGTGACAGGAGAAATTTCTCCGAACGATGTCGTCAATATTGTGCCGTTTGACATGATAAAATATCGAGGTGAAGCAAAGACGCTGATGGAACGCAGAATGCAAAAAGTACTTGAGCAGGATGTGCAGTCTGAAGCGTTTGGATGCAGGCTTGAGAATCTCCACGTAAGAATTGGATCTAAGATTCATATACGTACGTTTTATGAGGCGGAACTGCTCTTTCACAATAATTATTATACATTACGTTTTGCATATTGGCTTTACAATGAGCTGAATACGGACAAGCGGTTGAATGTGAATAATCCCTTTATGCTTGTTGGATATGAAGATTATTCTGAAATGCTCATAAATGAACTATGCAATATGTTTCATAATGGCAGTGGTATAAAACCGGAGTACATTATTTATGAGGAAAGATCAGCGGGGAAGTTTCGTGGAAAGCGAGATCTTTCACAATATCAGGATGTCCAGTTTATCATTATCGTTCCCATTAATTCGACTACGACAACGCATATAAAAATTGCGGGATTTTTGGAAAAGACAATCCGGAGTTCCATGAGAAATGGTTCAGGATATTGTTTGGATCGTAATAAGGTTTTGAACTATGGTGTTGTTCTTATATCATCGGAAACTTCCAATATGTACTGGGACAGATGCGAAAAAGAAAATACCATTATTTCCTTGCTAGACGGGAAAGAGCTTAAATATTATGTTGAAGTACAGTCGAAATGGGAGGAACCATTAAGATGCGAGGCGTGTTTTCCAAAAGATGATTACACAATGGAACTTCCGTTGGTTGAGACAAATAAGGAATCTGTCGTACCGATGCACGCGATAAGTATCCGCAGATCGCATCCGCAGCGTGAACGAGAACGTGATGCGAACGGGGCGGATAGTGAGCGTGCCAAGTTAAACAGGCTCAAAGAATTGTCACAGGTTTTAATATACCGTCATGTGGAACGTAACGGTAATCATTTTAATTATTATTTTTCAACAGAAAAGCTCTGGGAAAATGAGCAGATTAAAAGTAATATTGAACGCTGGCTGCAAGAACAAGGCAGGCTGCTTTTTACAAAAGAAGAGTATAAAGTGTATGACATTATTGTGGCACCTCTTCATTATAGTAATACGGTTTTTGTGGAAGAAGTAAATAACTGGCTGTTCAGTAATGCTGCTCTGGTGCTCCATTTTGATGCTGACAGAGAGTTCCGTATGAATGTAAGGACGAAGTATAGTTCTGTCCAGCAGTTATATGACAATCTGAACAGAGGAAACGAGAAAGCGGCGATAAACTTTCATTATATTGACGACACGATCATATCTGGCAGGACATATCAGAGAATGAAAAGTCTTGTGCGATCTTTGATTTACAAAGATGCTGGTTCTCCGGTTGAGATTAATATTTTTAAGAGTGTTGTCCTGTTAGTGAACCGTATGTCTGCATCCTCCATATCGGACTATATCGGGGAACCGCGCTATTTTATGGCATATTTTAATCTAAGTATTTCTTCGATGCGTGTGAATTCCGATGCATGTGTTTTATGCAAGAAATATGGAGAGTGGAGTAAGTTATCGGAGCAGGCATCTTTAAATGAGGTGTACATACATTGGAAGGATAAGAGCAGACGTATCAAATGCGTCCCGGTGGAACAACTCGATGCCCCTGTGGAATATCCTGCAAGAGCCATCCAGTATATGCTGGCATCGCACAGGGCAAAAAGACTGTTGGATGAGATCTGTGGTTATGCAGGGCAGGATGAAATTATAGAGCAGATTATAGAGCAACTTTTTCCCGAAAATGCAGCTTCGTCACCGGATGAGTTGATTGCCATGCTCAAGATTTTGGGTAGGCCGTTTATGACGTTTAGAAGGGAGGAGAAAGAGGCAGTTTTTAAGCTTATGCTTAGTATGCTTGATGTGTTGCTTGGAGGAGAATGCCCCGCAGGAGACGATAAATTACAAAGAATCTTACAGGATATTTATAGGGACAGCGATACACGGATTGCAATTGTCGGAATGCTGATTAACCGACTGGCAGAGCTTGAATCAAATTACATTATAAGAAAACGGAATATAGAAAATATTCTCGCGTTTGCGGAAAAATATATTGAAGACCCGAAGCGATGTGAAGAATTTACGTCAAATTATCTGAACCGAATCAAGCAGCTTGTGGGGCAGAGCAACGATTTTGCAAAAGGGCTGTATCTTGAATATTTACTTTTATATGGGAAAGAATATAATAAGATAAATGACGGGAGTATGGATATGACATCGCTGATGGGAAACAGCAATGATGCTATATTTCGGCGTAAGGTATATCTTGAGAATACTAAGCTTGTAAATTATGGAATAGAATATCTTGCGGACTGCTTTTGGAATATTTCCGAATACACCGAAGATACGTTGAAGGAAGCGTTGAATGGAAATTACTATTTTGATAATTTTATTCAATATCTTGCATTTCATCGGGTTGTTGAGATGGATGGGAAAGAGCACGTCAAATGTTTTGTCTCAGAGACGGAAGTGAAAAAGCTGATTGGCATGGTGCGTTTTGAATTGCTCTATCAGCGGATATTTGGTCGTAAAAAGATATCCGGCCTTGAAGACGAGGAGATGGAGGAGACGAAGGACAGACTGCAGGATAAATTTGACGAGATGATGGAATATCTGAAAGCGGCAAGCGGTGCGTCAGACGGGGAAATTATTGTACCGTACGAAAAGGACAAAAAATATACGGATGGCGTTCCAAAACATATTGCACTTGGTCTTAGAAAGGGAACAGAACTCCGTGAATTTGAAAATAATGAACAGGATTTGCTGGATTTCATGAGACAGGATAGGGCATTTGAGGGTGATACCTATGCAGTCTGTGACGGGAAGGGAACGTACAAGTGGGTATTGTTCAAATTTTATGACAGGACAGGAACGAATAATAGTAATACCACAGATATTTATATGTTGTTTCCATTCGATACGGAGGATGAAGGAGAATTGCTGCATGCAATCAAGAACATCTTGATATTCCGCAATAAGATATGGCGGATTTTGAATCTTTCCAGTGATGTGTTGCTTCAGAACCTGACGGACAATCTATTTTATAAACAACAGATGTTAAAGTCTCGTGCAGTGGGGCATTCGGAATTTTCTGCGTCTATGAAGCAGTTGAAGGAAGTGAGTAAACTTATCAATGAAAGTGAAGATGACGGTAAGAGAGAGGAAGATACGAAACTCATAAAAAATCACTTCGAGCTGTTGGTCAACAGCATGATTGGCTTTATGAATGCGCAGGTACTTGGAGGAAAGGGGGCCGATTATGCAGACCATAGCAAAACCAATGAATTTTATAAGTTTTGGGAAATAGAGGAGAATGTGGTAAAGGCTTCGGAAAAGATTTGGAATTTACAAATTGTGCCAGAAAAGGATGAGCAATTTAAAACTTGTGTGATCAGGAAAATGAAGAACTGTGATCAAAGAAAGCCCACGTTTGACGTGCTGCTTGTCCTGTTTTTGGCAGTTTTCCAAAACATACAAAAACATAAGGGTAATAATGATACAGGACCGTGCAGCGTTACTGTTTATGCAGAAGAAGGAAAGATTTGTATTAAGAATTGCATTCCGGACTCTGAAAGAGAACGTATTGAGGAGGCAATAAAGTCTAAATCATACCGTGCCGGAGAGGGTATTTCGTTGGCGGTCATCTGTGATATATGCAGAGCTTATTTTCCTGAGACGAAATATGCAGAGATGTTTGAAATATCATCGCTTGGTCAGACGGAAAGTGGTGGAAATGAATGTGAGTTTGTGGTAAAATTACCGATAACGGAACAGAATAGTGGAGAGACTGCCATGGAAAGGTGGGAGAGCATATGAAGACTGTGATTTATGTAATTGAGGACAATCAGGACGATATGAAGAAGATTACAGAAAAACTGAATGAGTATGCATGCAAATACAAGAGGGATGAGTGTGAGTTTGAATTTATACCTCTTGAGGGGACATTGAGACAACCATATATGGATAAGAATTGGAAGTTTTATGAACCGGAAATCTTTGATCGGATTCGGGGTAAGCTGTCTGAGGAAAGTGAGAAGGGAAATATGATGGGGCTTCTTTTGGATGTATTGCTTACAAAGGAGGACATTGAGTATTCACTGTCAAAATATTATCCGAGAGCGAGCATTGCGCGCGAGATTTATTCTGAGTTTCACGAAAAGATGCCGGTCTATATGATAACCAACATATCTATGTTTGGAACGCAGAGTGATATTATTATGGGAGTGAACTTATCTGACTCTTATATCCCGAAGGAGGCTCTCTGGTATCCGTTTGACGATGATGTGAAAGCTATGTTTGAGAAATACCTTTCATGGACTAAGTGTCAGACTGATTGAGGGAAAAGTGATGGCTAAGGACGTGAGATGGACCAGTTCTGAGACTGAACAGAAACAAAGAAATTATAAGATTGCTGACATGGAATTATTATCAATTCCGAAAAAACCGCTTTATCACTATACATCAAGAGATGTGTTTTGGAAAATTATGGATGGAGAGTCCATGCTTGCAAGACATATTATGTTCTCAAATGATTATCATGAAAATGAGATCGGAAAGAACAAAATTGCGGATGCTATGCAGAAGGTAGCTAATCTCTCGCTGACAGAGACGAATGCTTTACCGTTTATGATATGTTTCTGCGAAGATGGAGACCTTTTAAGTCAGTGGCGGGGATATGCGAATGAGGGCATTGCCCTGGAATTTGATTTTACGAAGGGGCTGTACGGATCGGGAGACAGTTTTACAACTGATTATTGTTATACGGTGACGAACAAGGAACCGGAAGGGGGATATCTGTCAAAGCTGAAAGATGGCAAGACTGAGATTTTTATGGGGGCTGTTATCTCTCCTTATGCGGTGGTCTATACAGATAAGGACGAGAGTTCGGATGAATCGGTTGTGAGTATGATAGATACGATTAAAAAGGGGTCTTTGGATAGTATTCAACAGACTGCAATCAGTATGATTCCGTATATTAAAAATAATAAATTCAGTGAGGAAGCGGAATACCGTCTCATATTTGATATGAATCAGCTGGCAGCAGGAGAATATCAGCGTCTTCTGAGCGAGAAATACGTGTATCTGGATGTGGCTGGGGTACGAAAACCTAATATCAGAGTGAAATTTGGAAATCAGTATAAGGCACAGTATGAGGAAAATATCACAGTTTATTATGTGGATGATGAGTTTGACGATGCTATAAAGAACTTAAAAAAGAGATGTAAAGCAGAGAAGATAAAGATTGAACTGATTAAAAAAAAGAGAAAGTTTAAATTGAATTCCAAAGAAATTCTGATATCTGAGGGGAAAAATCAGGAGCGAGTGAGTATTTTTCTGCATCAGATGCTGTCCGATAAGAATGTGAAGATCTGGTGCGACGGACATCTTCCCATACGTCGTATTATTGTCGGACCGAGTAAGGATGCAGAACTGATGAAAAAGAGCATTGAGGAATACATAAAGACGAAGTATTGGGCAAGAGATATTGAAGTTGATATTTCTGGTATTCCGTTACGTACATAGTAAAGAAGTGTATTCAGTCAAGTACACCGTGGGTATGGCAGTGCTTTTGAATTTTTTCCTTTCAGATACTGCAGATTCAGACACAGAGGATTTCCGTTGCTATCACATGCAGGCTACATTGCGTGCAGTGCCACGGGGAAAGGTTTTTAAAATGCACGAGAAACGTTGTTCAAACCGCATTTGGAAATGCAGTAGATGAATTGAAGGATAACGAAATATATGAGTACAAAAATTATACAGATGTCAACTACAGATATTTTGGATAGAAGGATATCTTTTATGTTTTTAAAAGGATAGACGAAACAGAATAATGAATTTGAAAAGATCATATCAGATTGCGTTCTTGGTAGTTTCTTTTCTTGTATTATCAGAAATTGTCAAATAAAATAAAAAGCACTTGCAAAAAGAAATAATAGTGATACACTATACACGTAGAATATCAGACACAGAGTAGAAATACAAGAATTCTGACACAAAAGATAAACGGCTCTTTGTTTGTTGGTTGAATTATGAAAGGGGAAATTGTATGGAAACCCTGATGAAAGAAAGAGAATTTAAAATTAGTAGGATTTTAGAAGAGTATGATAAGCGAAAAACTCAAATAGAAGTGGCAGAAATGTTTGGTATGGACAAGAAACATGTTTCATGGGTAACGCAGCAAAGTGATTACAAACATACCAGAAAGATTACACATGAGAACATAAGGCTGGGAGAATGTATTTCGCCGATTATTGACTATGAAGATTTTGCGTATCTTGATCAATACCCCATTGAGAATTTTAGAAAATAGTGCGGCAATTTATATAAGAGGTATGGACAGGTATGGGAAAAATCGATCGTGAAGACATGTTGGAACTGACCAGACGCATGACCCTAAAGCGGAACTGCTTTAGCAGGATCGCAGGGGCATATCTGGATGAAGAGGGATTTGTGGACGGAACATTTAACAGACATTTTCAAAGGCTGTCATCAAAAGATCAGCAGATGAATCTGGATATTGCAAAGGCAATCCCTTTTTCGGATACAAACGTGCAGCTGAAGGAGTATACTTTTGAGGAGGCGGACAGGAAGCCGGGGAGCATATGGCAGTTTCTTATGGCGCTGAAAGAGTGTGAACTGAAAAATGATGCTATGCTGGATGCATTCTATGAGGAATTTGGCGGCAAATATCGGACAGACGGCAGTTATGCTGTTTATTTTTTTTACGGCAGTTATGATGTGCCGCTGAAAGCCAGTGACAAGGAAAGCTTATGGGAATCAGAAGAAGTCTATCAGTTCATCATTTGTGCGGTCTGCCCTGTGAGCGGAGATTATGAGCCGGGAGAACCTGAATGTGGGTTCCTTTTTCCGGCATTTAAGGATAGAAGCAGCGATATGCACAGGATCAATATTTTTCAGGCGGACGGAAGGATACAGCAGATCGAGAGCCTGAAGAAGATTTTGTTTTCTCAATCTTGATATGTGAATTTGCGGCTGCGGTGGTATTGTAGCGGGTATAAATGGATATTGCAGTGAATGAGGTGGCAGGATGTTTGCAAGATTAGAAAAGAAAGCGGAACCACAAAAAAAAGGAGTGCGGTCATCTTACAGACACGGGGTACAAAGGCAGACCGAGCGCTCTGGTTCAGTCTATGACTTACCTGCATTGTCCTATGGACAGGCACCGGTACAGCGGATCACAGACGATGATCTGCCGGAAATCCAGAGAGACTTGTTGAGCATGCTTGGGGACGATGTGCCTTCAAGAGATGAAATCAGACAGTTGCTGATAAATTATTATACAAAGAATAGCGGCAGAGGAACCAGACAAAGAATGGCTGAGTGGCTTGCACGTCTTTCAGTGGAGGATGCGGAGAAGATCATATTAGAGCAGGTGGGAAGCCGGCAGGGGAGCAAAAAGGTTTTTTCCTTTGGGGATCAGGAACTTGGAACCGCAGAGCAGGCAATGCAGAGTAGATACACACCGTTTGCAACTTTTCTTCACAGCAATGACGGCGAAGTAATGGAGGAAAGGCGCGGGCGCATTTTGAAAGGTGGAGGTAGCGTGCGCGGACCGCTGATGTTAACTTCTGGCGGTCACATGCAGTATGCAGAGCCTCAGCCACATGGTATGTTCCGACTAAAACCAAATTCATATCTAAGGAAGCCTCAGGCTGGAGCTGACATGCCGCGTTCTATATTTGCATTTGATCATCCGTATACAAGCGGATATCATACAAATCCCAAAACACGAGCGGATGTGCAGGGCTTGACGAATAATTTCTATGAATACGGAAAACACCTTGGAGCAGGGCGGTTCCACCTTTTAGTGAGAGCGCAGGATCGTGGAGGAAGAGATACAAGAGGTGTTTATAATTTGGAACCGGACGAACTGTATCTGTATGGTGTGCAGAGGACAAATGTGAAAAGCCATGCCACTACAATGGGGAGCTACAGTGGAGCGCCTATTGATCCGAGCAAACAGTCATTGATTTATAAATTTGCGGATTTTAAGGTGCTGTTTCATGTGTTAAACGAACTGGCTGAGAAACTATATCGCAATCCATATGATGAGGATTTACAGTCAGCTTTTATGCAAAGATTAAATGATGATTTGGACAATCACCGCTTTCCCCCAAAGCTGCGGGATACGCTGAAGGGATACCGGAGAGAAATCAATGAGGCAGAGGAGCTGATGTCAGATGATAACAGAGAAATTCTGAGAAATATATTGGAAGCGATAATCCACTTTAATCCGGCAAATGAGGCGACCGGTGAAAGCACGTCCATGGACGATGCAATGAGCGCGGGAGATCAGGAATTTTCTGATGATGAACTTGACTAAGACGAGGGGCAGGGCAGAACACCCAATTGTTCTGCCCTGTTTTTGTGCAAATGTACAGAAAAAGAAACAGAAGCTTGCGAACAACCGATTGCGCAGATATAATATAGACAACAAGTAGCTATTCAGAACACCTGCGAATATATGAGGTGGGGTTCTGAACAGTTACGACGAAAATAATTGGGGAGGAGCAAACAATGCGAAGAGCAGCNNATTATTTTGGAAGAAAGATAACAGCAGCAATGCTTGCAGCGGTGCTTACCGTCGGCAGTCTGACAGGCTGCGGCAAAGAGGGGACTGTGTCCGTTACACTTCCGACGGCAGCAGAAGAGGCAGAGATTTATGTGGAGCCGATTGCAGGACTGGCGGATGACTTTATTAAGGGGATGGATGTTTCCAGTGTGATCGCCGAGGAAGAGAGCGGTGTTGTCTATTACGACGAGAACGGCGAGCAGCAGGATCTGTTTCAGATTCTGGCAGAGTCCGGGGTGAACTATATCCGTGTNCGTGTCTGGAACGATCCCTACGACAGTGACGGCAACGGATACGGCGGGGGCAACAATGATGTNGCAAAGGCGGCTGAAATAGGAAAGAGAGCAGCAAAGTACGGTATGAAGCTGGCTGTGGATTTCCACTATTCNGATTTCTGGGCAGATCCGGCAAAGCAGTTTGCTCCGAAGGCATGGGAGNAGATGTCTTTTGAGGANAAGCAGCAGGCGTTATATGATTTTACCTTGGAGAGCCTGAATACGATTGCNAAGGCCGGTGGAGATATCGGGATGGTGCAGATCGGCAATGAGATCAACAACGGTATGGCAGGCGAGACNAACGAGGGACAGGTGATCGAACTGTTAAAACAGGGAAGTGCGGCGGTAAGAGCATTTGCGGAGAAACAGAANCAGGATGTTGCGATTGCNGTTCACTATACCAGTATAGATGACAAGCAGCAGATCATGTCNCANGCGCAAAAACTTGAGGANGCAGGTCTGGACTACGATGTGTTCGGAGTGTCTTATTATTCGTTCTGGCACGGAACGATGGAGAANCTTGTTGATGTGTTNAAAGAGATCAATGATACTTATGGNAAANAGACCTGCGTTATGGAGACTTCGTATGCATANACGCTGGAGGAAGGAGACGGTTCCGGAAACAGTGTAGGGGAAGCGGATCTGGTNGACGGATATGCCGCAACGGTNCAGAGTCAGGCGACAAATACCAGNGATATCATGGCAGCGGCGTCAGAAGCNGGTGCACTGGGTGTGTTCTACTGGGAAGGCGCGTGGGTTCCNGTAGGAAGCGCATCGGATTATNCNGGNAACCAGAAATTATGGGAGCAGTACGGATCAGGCTGGGCGAGCTCTTACGCAGGAAAATATGATCCNAACGATGCCGGTAAGTATTATGGCGGCAGTTCNTGGGANAATCANGCGTTTTTTGACTTTGAGGGNAAAAAGCTTCCGTCTCTTGACGTATTCAAATATGTAAATTACGGAACGATCTGTGAGCTGNCAGTCGATTTNCTGGAAGAAACCAGAATTGAGTTCAATGTAGGGGANGAACTGGTGATGCCGGANGGNGTGAATGCGGTTTACAATGACCGATCCAAGTCAGGACAGGTGCCGGTCAGCTGGGATGAAGCACAGGTATCGTCAATCGACATGAATGAGATGGGGGATTACACGGTAANCGGAACGTTAGAGGACGGAACGGCAGTTACCGCCTACGTGAAAGTAGCAAAATTAAATGCAGTAAAAAATCCGAGCTTTGAGGAAAGCGATATGTCCATGTGGAATGTGACTTATCCGGGAAGCAAAAANCCGACGGATGTGCAGGAAAAAGAGGCAGATGCCGTAAGCGGAGTAAACAGCTTCCATTTCTGGGATTCTGATGCATTTGAATTTGATGTGGAGCAGACGCTTTCGGGGCTGGCTGAGGGNAATTATACNTTNAATGCCNATATTCAGGGCGGTGATGTCGGAGCAGATGCGGAAATTTATCTCTATGCAATTGTGGACGGAACGACTTACCAGTCTGATCCGGTGACTCTTGACGGATGGGTCAACTGGCAGGTGCCACAGATTACGGATATCCCTGTATCGGGAGCTTCTGATCTCACGATTGGAATGCATGTATCCTCTGCCGGAGGCGGATGGGGAACGATAGACGACGTTTATCTGTACATCCAATAATGGATTGTCAGTATCTTGCGCAGGCTTCCTACATATAATGGTAAAAATAGTTGTAACTATTCAGTACAGGTCGAAGCACTGGCTGCTGAGACCGTAAGAACATGATTCAGGGGTGCAAAATCTAATCGTCGAAGACGATTTGTCGTCGTAGACGATTTTCATTGGATTTTGCATCGTAACTGTGAAGGTACTGAACAGTTACAAACAGTTACATAACGACCAGGATGGCGCGAAATGGATAATGAAAAGATAGAGAATCTTCTGAACCTTGCACTGGATGCGACACCGGAGGAACTGGAGAAATCTTTGGATCTTGATGTAGGATATGATGCGCAGGATAAGACGTGGGAAGTAGTCGTGAAATATAGCGGAGAGCCGGAGCTGTTGATGGAGGCCCTAAAGGAACTTTCGCCGGCATTATATCAGCAGATTCAGATCACCAACCTCAGCAATGAGTATATGATTCTGGTGCTGCCTGAGGCGTTGGTGGAACCGGTAGCAAATCTGGCTCTAATTGAATACATGGAAAAACCAAAGAGGCTCGTTTTTGCCGTGAACAACGGCAAACGGGCCTCTTGCATTAACCAGCTGCAGACGGCGGGCGTAAACGGCGGAGGAAATATGTTGGATACGGGGAGAAATAATCTGACAGGGAGAGGCGTTCTGGTAGCGGTCATAGATTCCGGGATCGACTATTCCCATCCGGACTTTCGGAATGCGGACGGGACAACACGTATTCTTGTCCTGTGGGATCAGACGATACGGGGCGGAAGTGTTCCTGCGCCGGAAGGGAGCGGTGCACCTACAGGATTTCTGCAGCCCCCGGAAGGCTTTTTTCTTGGAACGGAATTTTCGAAGGAAGTGATCGACCGTGCGTTGGAACAGCCTACGGAACGGCAGCGCTATGAGATCTGCCCCAGCAGAGATATTTCCGGTCATGGCACTCATGTGACAGGGATTGCAGCGGGAAACGGCAGGGCATCGGAGGGCAGATACCGGGGAGTGGCTTTTCAAAGTGATCTTGTCGTTGTGAAACTTGGTGTGCAGCAGGAAAACGCACTGCCGAGAACTACGGAATTGATGCAGGCGGTAGATTACTGCCAGAGGAAAGCCAGAGAATTTGACAGACCGCTCGTCATTAATTTGAGCTTTGGGAACAACTACGGCAGTCATTCTGGAACATCTCTGATTGAAACCTATCTGAACGACGTGGCAAATTACGGGAGAACATCTATCGTGATCGGAAGCGGTAATGAGGGTGCGATGGCGGGACACACTTCCGGCAGGGTGCTTATGGGGAAGATCGGAAATGTACAGTTGGCAGTCAGCGAATATGAGGCTGCATTGAATTTGCAGATATGGAAATCCTATTCGGATGAAATGGCGGTTACGATCATTCATCCGGGCGGTCAGCGTGTAGGTCCGATTCAAAAAATTCAGGGCGTTCAGCGGATACGTGTTGGGAATACGGAACTGTTATTTTATTATGGTGAGCCAAGTCCCTACAGTCCATACCAGGAAATATATTTTGACTTTCTTCCGGTACAGGATTATATCGACAGCGGAATCTGGGAAATCCAGCTTGTGCCGCAACGCATTGTGCAGGGGATTTATAATATGTGGCTTCCGGCAGGGGGAGTGTTAAACGCCGGAACAGGTTTTCTGCTCCCGACGGAAGAGACGACGCTGACGATTCCATCCACGGCATCGAAAGCTGTTACGGTCGGGGCCTATGATGCGCACTTTAACCAGACGGCTTCTTTTTCAGGAAGAGGCTTTACCAGAGAAACCAATCAGGTCAAACCGGATCTGGCTGCGCCGGGGGTCGATATCAATTCCTGTGCGCCGGGGGGAGGGTATACACTTCGCACGGGCACTTCCATGGCGACACCGTTTGTGAGCGGGGGAGCAGCGCTTCTGATGGAATGGGGAATCGTAAACGAAAACGACCCGTATTTATATGGGGAAAAGTTGAAGGCTTATCTGATTAAAGGGGCACGGCATCTTCCTGTGTTGAGGGAATATCCAAATCCGCAGATCGGCTGGGGCGTGCTCTGCCTGGCGGATAGTCTGCCGACTTGAGGCGGGATAGGCTGTTGGAGCGAAAAAGAGCATATTTTTAAAGTGTTTACTTAAATAAAAGTAAGTGTTATGATGACTATGAAACATATAATATATTGCGTCTGTGGCTCTGGAGATACAAATGAATCAGAAATTGAGAGAAACTTTAGACGATTACTATAAAACAATAAAGGAGATTCGCCCTAATTATAGAACATGTTACAATAGCTTTTTGGAGTATTGTGATTCATACTATTCGCAGTATTCTCTAAAAGAATTGTTTAAAGAGCATCTTGATATTCTCGATATAAAAAAAGCGTGCAGACTTTATATTGAAAAAAGCAAGAAGGTCACGTCCATATCGGCTTTTGGTAACATACGGCTTTAAGGGAAAAGTAGTTATAAATTTCAAACGATGCGATTTTGACAGCAAGAAAGGTAATCTGCTGGTGAATTACAATGGTGAGAATGGTATATATAAATCTATCTGAAGACATCTGTCAAGACTCAGAGGAGTATTGTGCCTTAAATATGTATGAAGATAGAAGACGTTTCACAATATTTATTGACAGATGAAAATGTTGACGAAGTAATAAATGAAAAAATCAAGTGAAGGAAGAAAATTAATGCCCAATTCAAATATACTAATGTATACGACAGAAGATGGATTAACTAAGATAGAAGCCACTTTTGAAAATGATACGGTCTGGTTGTCTATTGATCAGATGGCAGATCTGTTTCAACGTGATAGAAGCGTGATAGGAAAGCATGTTAGAAATATATTTAAAGAAGGTGAATTAGATAAAAATGCAGTGTGGGCAAAATTTGCCTACACTGCTTCTGATGGAAAGGATTATGAGGTCGATTTTTATAATTTGGATGTAATTATTTCTGTTGGTTATCGTGTGAAATCCTTGCGTGGCACACAATTTAGAATATGGGCGTTGAACATTTTGAAGGAATATATGAAAAAAGGTTTTGCGCTTGATGATAGTAGGTTAAAAAGGCTGGGTGGAGGTAATTATTTTGATGAACTGCTTGCAAGAATCAGGGACATTCGTTCATCAGAAAAGGTGTTTTGGAGAAAGGTTCTGGAAATATATTCTACCAGTATAGATTATGATCCACATGCAGAAGAATCGATTGCTTTCTTCAAACAGGTACAAAATAAAATGCATTGGGCAGCCCATAAGCATACAGCAGCAGAAGTAGTATTTCAACGTGCTGATGCGGAAAAAGAAAATATGGGATTAACTTCATGGGAAGGAAAAAGAATTAAAAAGTCTGATTCTGAAATTGCAAAGAATTATTTGAATGAACAGGAATTGGATGCATTGAACAAAATAGTGACGGCCTATTTGGATATTGCGGAAGTGCAGGCTCTTAATCATGAGCCAATGTATATGCGAGACTGGCTGGAAACAATTGATGATTATTTGAAATTGACAAGAAGGGAAATTCTTACAACGAAAGGACAGGTTTCACATAAACAAGCGATAGAGAAAGCGCATATGGAGTATGATAAATATAAGAAAAAACAGGAAGAATTACTTTCTCCTGTGGAACAGGATTTTATGAATAGCATTGCGAGACTGGAACAAATTGATAAGAGTAATAAGTAAACGGCAGATGCATAATTAGTGGGATGAAATATATGGAACAACAATTTAGTGTTATAGATGTTTTTTGCGGAATAGGCGGTATGTCAAAAGGTTTTTTGGATGCAGGATACTGAATAGAGGAAGCCATAGAATTAGACGAAGAAAAAGTAAGAATTTATAATAATATATTTGGAGAGAATACTGCAAAATGTCAGGATTTATGTTTTATGAATCCAAGTGAAATCAGAGATGCTGATATAATTGTAGGCAGAATACTATTGAATGATTTTAGTATCGTAGGACAAAAGGGAGGGGAAGATTATCACTCGCTTAATAAGCATATGATAAATCTTGTGTATGAAAAGAAACCAAAAGCAATTGTGTTGGAAACTGCTGGGTTAGGAATAAATAGCATGCGTAAGATATGTGATTGTTATGTAAATAGGGGTTATCATATATATTATAAAAGACTGGCAGGACAAAGTTATTCAGGACTTCCGTTTTATGATGTCAGGATATATGTTGTTGGGATTAGAAAAGATTTAGATAGTAGAGAGGAACATATGTACATAAAGATATTGCGTTTGAATTTGTAATGTGAGAGACTTTGCTTCAATTAATGAACTGACAGTTTTATCTAATCTGGAAACACATAATGCACAAATGATTCGTGAGATCAGAAGTAAGACAGAGAGATTTCATATTTTAAAAGAAATTGCAGAGTATCAGCTGAAAATTCTTAATACAGCAGAACAGATAAAATTGATTGAGTGAAATAAGCTTTTCTTTTTACTTGAAAAGTACTACAAAAATTTGGCTTATGCCCAAAACACTGAAGCATGGAAAGGGACAATAGTTTGAAAAATCAGAATTTTAGTGTACTACCGGTTGTGGATCCTCATACCGTATTGAAAAATATTGCTGAACAAAATAATGTTGCATTAAAACATGTATTTGGTAAAAGGATACGAGGCAATTTCCTGATAAAAATAAAAGATCAGGTTCTAAAAGAGTTGGGACCGGAAAATCTTAGAAAATATTTCAATTTTTATTGGTCAGATGTGGAAATGATCACTGGAACAGGAGAAGCGCCGGAATATGATATATGCAGGATGATTGTAGGGATACATCGTGCATATTCTATTTTCCTTTCCAAACAGGAAATACGGGAAAACGAAAAAAGTGAGAGATACAGAGAACAGCTTGTTTCTGAAACGATAGAGAAAATCGGGCTTCGTTTATATGCCAGTGTATATTTCAGAAGAAAAATATTATTTTCAGGAGAAGAATTTCTATATTATCCGTTGCCATATGAACTTTTTGCAATGGCCGTTAAAATGGGTGATCTGCTGAAAGACGGATATGATCTTGATGGTTGGCAACTTTATTATGGAATATTACATAATGTGCTTTCGGCTTTGTCGCTTATGGAGGATAATCTGCTTGGCGGCGCTTATCCTTTATGTCGGGGCGCAATTGAAATGTATGTGAAACTTCTGGTCTTGAACAGACAGCCGGTGCTTTATGCAGATTATGAGAAATTCAGAATGTATGAGGTGGAGCAGTCCTGCTGCAGCCAGAAATATCCGGAAGAATTTTATGAATTATTTAATGCTCGCAGCTGCCAAAATGTAAAAAGTAAAGCTGACTATCTTCATTTCGGTTGGGTGGATTTCATTCATGAATACCATTCCATAGTAAAACAAATTCCGTATTCTGTCTATGGACTGATTGCTTTTCTTAAAAGCAAAAACGAGGATAAAATTCCAGAGTTAGAGCATCTTGAATTTTTTTATAAATCATGCCATGCCTATACCCATGGAAGTGTACAGATGGCTATATATCCTTTATTGCATTATTTTGAAATTTCGATCATGCTTTACTATGTTATTCGTGGTACATTTCTAATACTGTGCGGAGAAAAGAGCGTGGATAGTAAAGTTGACGGGAATGATGTTATTTCAATGATTGACAGAGATTTTAGGATATTATGGAAGCAATACATAAAGCGGTCTACAGAAAAATTCGAGGCCTTCTATGATTAAATTTTATCATAGAAGACCTTGCTCATTTTTACACCTATTTGGAAACACCGATCAGGGAAATGCCTTTTGCCTTGCCGCCATTCATATTCGCGATCAGTTCTGTTACGGTAGCGTTTGGACCCACTACTTTCCCGTTGCAGTATACATTATGTGCCACGAATTTTCCGCCTTCTTTAGAAATATTGACAGTATGTACCTCCTTGCTGATATCATCCTTATCATTGTACATGGTAAGGATCAGGCTCTGGAATTTCTTTCCGAAATTATCAAAGTCAGCCTCATTTGTTGTCATATCCGTTTTAAAGCCATGTTTATCCAGAAAATCTTTGATGGCCTTCGGTGACGTGCCGAACTTGCCGGAAAGCACCATACCGTCTTTTTCATATTCGGAGATCATCTTTGCCAGAGACATGCTCTGCTTGCCCATAATACTGTGGATCGCATTGTAAGTGGCAAAGATCTCACAGCCGGAATACTGCATGGTCGCATCGCCGTAAGCCATATCCGTATAGCTGTTCTGATCTTCCACAAAGCCATTATTTTTTGTGATAACAGCGGCATGTTTTTGGAACGCATCCTCGTTCTTTTTCAGATGGGCGGAAAAATCTTTTCTGACTGCTTTCTGCTGTTTACGCATCAGATCCAGCACATTCACCACCGTGGCATTATCGATCTTATTCGGAATAAGGCCGCATATCTTTTTGAACGCTTCCGCCCGGGCGTTTGCCGCGTTCCCGGCTTTGTCTGCTACAGCCCCTTTCAAAAGATTTTCGGCTTTTGCTCCTAAGGACGCCGTTAGGTCTTCAAAATTCATAGTTATCCTTCCTTTCCAGCATCATAGCTGTGTTAAAATTTGAAAATCATTAAAAGAAAACACTAATATTATAATATACCAATATCCCGAAACTGAGAATACCCAATACTTCAATGGATATGGATTTTTTTTAGCGAATGATATATAATGTCATACAGGTAAGTCTTACTTGTGAGAAGACAAATAACATGTAAGGAGCAAAAATTGTGGCGAACAGACCAAAGAGATTTAATGCATTGCTTATTGCTGCCGCACTGGCAATTATCGGCTTTGTAACCGTATTTTATGTAAGCCAGCTAAACAAGGCAATCTCAGAAAATATCATCAGTTCGATCAGTGAAATTGCAGAACATGATAAAGCCGCCATTCAAGCATATATTGATATTTGTTGGGAGGACCTCTATGAAATCCAGGACCGTTTTATCGGCTATGGCTGTGAAAACATCCAGGATATTGAGATAAGAATGAACATAGAATGCGCTACCAGTGATTTCACACATATTTATATGCTGTCAGAGGACGGAACGATTTATACCGACAAGTTTGTCACCTATTCTCCGGGCAATGATAATGTAAACCGCAGCCTGGATTTCCTGCCCTACTTTGAAACCGGAAAAGAGCAGGTGATCATGCGGTTTGACGATAAAGCGACGGGCGGATGGCTGAAGGAGAGCATCCTATATGGCGTACGTTTAGACAATTATGAAGTGGACGGAATAAAGATGCTTGCACTGATCGGCATCAGCGATATTTCATCGATCCAGGATAATATGGTGATTGACAGCTTCATTAAAGATGGGAATAGCCGCGGCAACAGTTTTCTCATCGACAATGAAGGGAACTACATTATGAATGTAGATAAAGAAATCTACCTGAACAAACAGGATAACCTGTACAACCATTTATCAGAATCNTTGAATTGTGAATTGACCAATGAGGAGGTAGCGCAAAAAATAGACAATCTGGAGACTTTTAGTTTTTACCATACCCATGCAGAAGACGGCGCAAGGGAACTGCTTTATTTTATCCCTCTTACCGGAGACACTGACCTGTACTTTATTATGTCTGTCACGGATGATGTTTTTCTGGAACAGACCAAAACATTCATNATAATGAGCATGACCATGCTGGCTGNNAGCATGNTAACGATCATNNGCATGCTGTTGATCATGATGCNNAATCAGTACAAGGCCATACGTGCAACGGAAAAGGCAAAGTCGCAGAANGAGTTCCTGTCCAANATGAGNCATGAGATACGNACGCCNTTAAATGGACTGATCGGNTTGAANCANCTAATTATGGTACATATTGATGACGAGAGCCAGAAGCCGCAGATAAAGGAATGGCTGANAAANTCCCACAGCACGGCAAANTATCTCCTTTCGCTGGTAAATGATATTCTNGATCTGTCAAAGCTNCAGGCNGGCAAAGTGAGCNTGGTGAATGAGCCGCTTCTTCTGACGGAGCTCATTGATGAGATTGTTGCGATGCAGACAGACAATATAAAGAGCCNCGGGGTGGAATTTATTTTGGAGACGGATATTACAGAACCCTGCATTGAGGGAGACGCGACGCGCATCAAACAGATATTAATGAATATCGTCGGCAATGCCGCTAAATTTACGCCGGAAGGCAAGTATATCAAATTTTCTGTGAGCCAGAAAAAAACAGACGATATGCATGTGACTACGATATTCCGATGCGAGGATACCGGGATTGGCATTTCCCCGGAATACATCGACAAGATATTTGACTCCTTCAGCCAGGAGCGCAGCCGAAATACAAACGGCATCAAGGGCACTGGTCTTGGCATGACTATCAGCAAGCTCCTTGCTAACGCTATGGGAGGCGACATCACCGTAGAAAGTGAGTTGGATGTGGGGAGTACCTTTACCGTTACGATCCCATTCCTTATCATAAAGGAGATACCTGAATATCTGAAAGAAACTGCACAGGATGGCACTGCCTCCGAAAGAACTCTGTCTCGGGATAAGGCAGACAGCAGACCGTTGAAAATCCTCGTAGCTGAAGATATGGAACTGAATGCAGAAATCTTACTGGAAATATTAGCATTGGAAGGCTTCGAAGCTGTTCATGCCAGAAACGGCAAAGAGGCTTTGGAACTGTTCCAAAACTCTGCGATTGGTGAATTTGACATCATCCTGATGGATATGCAGATGCCCATTATGGACGGCTGCACNGCATCCAGTGAAATCCGCAGACTCCCCCGGCCAGACGCGAATTCTGTGCTGATATACGCCTGTACCGCCAATACGTTCCAAGAGGACAGGGACATGGCGCTGAAACACGGGATGAATGACTTCTTGACAAAACCCATTGATGTAAAGATCCTGTTGAAAAAATTAGGAA
This sequence comes from Roseburia sp., assembly GCA_014804775.1. Classification (GTDB taxonomy): domain Bacteria; phylum Bacillota; class Clostridia; order Lachnospirales; family Lachnospiraceae; genus Roseburia. Next base: position 29,232 of record JAAUZB010000016.1, read on the forward strand.
GCGTAACAAAATGATCGGAGAGATACCTACGAATTCTCTTCTTCCAAAGCAGTCTCATCCGTACTGGTTTCCGACGCTGTTTCTGCAGCTTCGGGAACCAGCGGTGTTGACATTTTCCGGCTGCTGTCATAGCTCTTTTCCTCTTTTGGATTTTCCTCTTTGGTGCGCTGATCTAACATGGTCTGCAGCTCACTGCAAAGCTGCCGTTCCTTCGCCTCCTTTCTCAGAAGGCTGCTGTTTAACGTGTTGATGAGATTGCTTTTCTGCTCAAATTCTTCCGGTGAAAGGTCTGTTCTTCTTTCTTTTTGTACATCTAATTCCTGGCGTTCCGGTTCCTGTTCTAAGAATCCGAATGCGTCATGTAATGTCTGGTGTCCCCGCTGATGGACGAGTTTTTTCATGCAATTGAGGAAAGCAGTGCTTTTCTTGCTGATGGGCATTTCGTAAAAGAGCGCCTGGCTGCGCAATGGTGTTTCCGATGCGAACAATGTCTTCTCATTTCCGCTGCTTATTTTTTTCATAGTGGCACGGTCAATATGTTTTTCTTTTTCTGTATGTACAGGAGTGCCGGGGGACTCAAAAGCCTCGAGAGCAAAGCCTTCCTTATCCTGTCCGTTTTTTTCGTCTTTTTTCAGATATTTGAGCCTGCCATAAGAGTTTTTTACCTCATAAGATTTCTGGTCTTCCTGCTGTCTGGCAGTTTCCGGGTTACTCTTATGCAGGATTGCCTGCCCGGATTCCCAGCGAGGTTTTTTCTGCTCGTCTCTAAAATAAGTGCCCATATTCTCCATACTCGTCACGGCTGAGTTTCTTGCCGCTTTTTTCCAACTCATGACTAAGCCCTTTCAGTATTTTATCCATGGTAAGCAGCGCATCTTGTGCCTCCGCGGCAAGGAAGCTGGCGTAAATTAACGCATTTTTTATCATGCTGCCTGATACTTCGAACTGACATGCAAGAAAATCAAAATCTATTTCGTCTGATACCGGTAATCTGGATGGGATCATGGACNGCCACATCTTCNNNCGCAGGCAGCTNTCNGGNAATGGNAAGTCAATGATGTCGCTGATCCNGCGGCGGAATGCACTGTCAAAATTCTGCATGTAATTGGTTGCAAGAATGCTGATNCCTTCAAATTCCTCCATTTTCTGCAGCAAAAAGGCGATTTCCATATTGCTGTATTTNTCATTGGATTCCTTGATTTCAGTNCGTTTGGAGAAGAGTACGTCTGCCTCATCAAAAAANAGGATTGCCATGCTTTTTTCTGCTTCNTCAAAGATNCGGTTCAGCTTTTTTTCNGTTTCTCCGATATATTTGTCCACAACNGCNGAAAGGTCCACCCGGTAAAGNTCCATGCCAAGCTCTGACGCCATGACCTGGGCAGCCATCGTTTTTCCGGTGCCGGGAGGTCCGGCAAAAATCATGGATGTGCCGTTGCCGTAAGCGGATTTTTCCAGAAATCCCCATTCCTCATAGACAAGCTTGCGATTGCGTACCCTGTTTATGATATGGATAAGCTTCTGCTTCGGAAGGTCAGGGAGGATGAGATCATCCATTTGGTAAATGCACTGGATTTTTTTTGCGTATCTGTCCAGAGAATGGGAAGAAACCCGCAGTATGGCACATTTTAGGTGATCGCTGGAAATTCTTCCGCTGCCATCGCTGAGGGAGTACGATTTTGCAAGCTCCAGTATTTCGCGCATCCTGCCCGGCAGGAAATTGTATCTGCCGAGGAAATCAGTCCGTTCTGTATCGTGTTCCCATTGGTAGGCGAGACTCAGGTCTTCAAACAATTTTTTGTCTCCGAGAACCTTATGCGCAGGGATGGAGAAAGGGAGGTACTGACGGTGGAAAGAACTGTCTCCAAAAATTTCTTCCCGCGTACCCAGAAGAAAAATAGTCTCCTCATCTGCAAGCCAGTGCAGCAGTGGGGACAGATCGCTCACTTCCTCCTCAAGTTCTATGGCAAACATGGAATGGTGCAGCAGGCATTCTGTGCGCATTTCCCGAAGCAGGCTTTCGGAAGACAGCGTTCCGTATGGGATTACGGCAAGTCCCATGCCGTTTTGTGCAGCGAGATGGGCATAATTGAGTTTTCTGCCGCTCCCTTTTGGACCATGCAGATACACCAGTTTTCTGCCATTGATTTCTGAAAGGCATGTATTGATCTGTTCATATAGGCTGGCAGAAGAACCGAGAGAGGGCAGTGGGTCTTCCGCTAAATGATACCAGTACATGCCGGGGATATGTCTTGTTTCCAATAGGGTTCCCTTCAAGAAAAGAAAGATTTGAGGGGAAATCCGAACNGGGGGATCCGCGTACGGATCATCCCATTCATGTTCAAACAGCAGTGGTGTGGGCTGATAAAACAGTTCNGTTCCGGGGAAGTCAGCCGTTTCACTGTCCCAGAACAGCGTCCATGTGTCAAAGCTGAGGTGTTCTGCGCGCAGCTCCATATAGAATGCCGCGGCGAGAAACATCATTTCCTCCCGTTCTAAGCGTGCGGCAAGAGAAATATAGAGAAAGGGCGAAAATACCCCGTGGTCTGCGCTCTGTGCGGCCTTTTCCAGCAACGCCAAAAAAGATTTTTGGGNTTGGAAGCTGTCTTTCATTTGGCNNACATTATCGCCCCAGATTATGATGTCATTCAGAAATTCCNGGTAATTGCTGTATATGTCCATGGATTCCTCCTTAACCCGCTATGATTTCTTTGAATGTTTTTGAAAAATCCAGTTCCAGATCCTNCCGGTACAGCTGCTGTGTCCGGTCATACTGCTGTTTTGCTTCCGACTGTTTNCCGCTCTGATAGAGGCAGAGTATAAGCTGCGATACAATTTCTTCGTTATAAGGATCTGCTTCAAGCATTCTCTGGAANAATGGNATNGCGGCATTCGGCTGGTTTTGNGACATNCTTTTTGACGCGCCGGATTTGAGCACGGNAAGATAATTGTTTTCCAGTTCCTTTGCCGTTCCATACGACCATAAATAGCCGCTGTTTCCCATATAGCTGCCGGGGTAGAGATGCATGATCCGTTCCGGATCATTTNCCCATGCCTGCCGGTCGGACAGGAAAGACGTCAANTCCTGCAGATCGGAATCTACGAGCTNCATNTTCAGGGAATATCTCTTTTTTTCATAGGAAATCAANTCNTCCAGNCCTTCCTGCATAAATGACTGGCGTATGCTGTAAAGNGTNGTGTGGAACAGGGCGATGGCGCTCTTTGCCCCGGTATCCGGCCATAAAAGCTCGATNAGGACTTCTCTGGAGACGCTGTGTCCCTGNAGGTGGAACAGGTATGCAAATAATTCCTTTGCTTTTTTTGTCCGCCATTTCAGTTCCTGCCATTNNGGANCGNGGAGAGATACGANAAAGCCGTTCAGGCACTGAATTTTGANTTTNCCCGATTCTTTTTNATCCGGCNCTGTGNTTTCCTNNTTAGAGGAGATAAGAAATCTGGTATCTNCNGCGTTNCGGTGCATGGAGTGGATCTCATTTAAAATCTGCTGNTGNTTNGNCATAAGCTCCAGATTCCATATGTTGTTTTTATGTAAAAANGTATTTCCTGNCNGTGACTGTTCCACTGCTTTNCGGTAATTTCCGTCTTCCCAGGATAAGATTGCAAGCAATTCCCAGGCNGCAGATGTCTGCAGNGTTTCATATTCGGAGTTTTGTATAATGTCACTGGCGGTCTGTTTCACGGTCTGATANTCGCCGGACANATAGGCAGCTTTCATCTGNTCTGCCAACAGGCAGTTTTGCAGGAGAAAACCNTCCGCAATATTCCCAAGCTGTATGCTGTGGAAGAGGNTATCATGCTCNGGCAGCTGCTTTAGTACCGTCAGGNNATGCTGTGCGGCAGATAAAAANGTATNTTCACGAAACAGGACGTTTTGTTCCGTATAGGATGAAAGAAGNTGTGCNGCGTCTTTTAGCTGGTGGAGGCAGCATTTTANCTTTACCTGTTCTGTGCAGATNGCTTCTGCAATTTCATTCCAGGATGTTTCCATATCCTGACNGGCCTGCTCCANATATATGTCAGCCTGAAGAAGNTCTCCGGCNTTTCGTTTTGCNGCGGCAGCAAACAGCAGNNCTTTTTTATAGTCNCGCAGACGTCCTTCTTCATAGAAGGCTTTTCCCGCCNGTGTGATCTGTTTATTTGCCTCTGCATCATGNCCCAGGATCATCAGATATTTTCCGTAGATAAATCTGGACTTTGGCGTCAGCTCGCAATTGTTTGTATCAAGAAATGCAAACCAGCGCTCCAGAGTCTGGTAAAGCTTTTCGTCTAACATGGAATCGCCGCAAACCTCAATGACTGCCTGTACGATGTCAGTTGCCTCTCCNCGGCATGCGTATTCTGCCGCCTGGATCTTGTCATTGGTTTTCAAAAGATAATAAGCGGCCGTCCGAAGGGAATCCTGCCGTTTCTCAATCGTTGTCTGCGACAGCAGGAAACGCTGGAAAATAGAGTGGTAGCGGTACAGGCTGTTTCCTTCGCCAAGTGTCTGCACAAACAGATTCTCACTTACGAGNTAGCGCAGCATACTGTCAGAGTTATAGATTCCTGCCACTTTGTTGCAGATGGAGGGGGTCATATAGTCCAATACGGCTGTCTTTTTNAGAAATGTCTGNATGTCAAAAGGCAGCATTTTGTATACCCGTGTCATGAAATAGTCGGAAACCTCCAGCTTATCACAGATATCTGTTATGATTTCCATGGTAGCATCCTTTTTCGGCTGTCCAAGCTGCTGCCCGAGCTGCAGCATGATCTGGGCAACGCCCACCGGCCAGCCCTCCGTACAGTCATACACCAGTTTCGCCCATTGTCCGGTGTTTTTTACAGTATTTTCCAGAATAGTTGCAATCTCGGAGGAGGTGAATTTCAGCTCCTCCATTCCTATGCAGACAGCGCGTCCATCCTTTATATATTTGTCAAAGAAAAGTGGAAGAGAGCGTTTCTCTACGATGAACAGGCGTATTTTTTTATCCAGTGCCTCAATTAAGACGTCTAATAAATTGAAGATATCGGGATTGGTGATTTCCTGAAAGTCATCAAGAATGATGTTTAAAAAATCGATCTGTGCATCCAGCCAGATGACAAGCTGCTCCATTACGATATCAATATTTTCCAGAAGGGATGCAGATACATTGAAATCTTCATGAGAATTTCCTGTTGCATGCTGAACGGATTTTGTGAAGTTTTGGATAAAGGACATGAGATCATTGTCCGTGCTGCTGATGCTGTACCAGGCACTCTNATCGGGAAAGNGGCGCACGTAATTTGCCAGCGCCTGTGTTTTGCCATAACCGGCACCGGCATTGAGCAGGACAATATCTGTCTGCAGGGAAGAAAGGAGGGCGTCTGCCGNCCGTTTGGTATATCCCCTGCCTACGTTTGGTATTTGAATTTTNTTATTTTCGTTCCACATATCCCGTCTTATCCTTTCTGAAAAAATTATATATTATTTGACAAAACCTGCCATGTTTTGCAACAATTCGGCGATTTTTACACCAATTNGGGAAATNATGAAAATAATGTCGAAATGTTTAGAATTTTGTTTAGTGGGATGTTTTATAATTCATAAATATCAAACAACAGCAACAGTGTAAGGAAAGGAGGTAGCCGGCATTAGCGGCATTAGCAGCTTTTGCTGGGAGATTATGGCTGAATATTTATCACCAGGCGTATATGTAGAGGAATTTGATTCAGGCGGAAAGCCCATGGAAGGCGTTGGTACAAGCACAGCCGGATTTATCGGTCTTGCGGAGAGAGGACCGGTGGAAGGAGTTCCGCAGCTTGTAACTAATTTTGCGGATTTTAAGAGGAAATTCGGAGGGTATCTTTCCGAGAATGAGTATGGGGAATACCGCTTTTTGGCCTATGCGGTGGAGCACTTTTTTGTAAATGGCGGTTCCCGCTGTTTCGTATCCCGCGTAGCGCCAAGCGATGCAAAACCCGCCCACGCCGAAGCTCCGGCACAGGGTCCGGTTCTTACGGTGCAGGCAAAAAATCCCGGTCTATGGGGCAACAGCATGAACATTGTCATAACGCCTGCAAGCAAGGCAAAGACCCAGATCTTGGAAGAGNTTGNGACGGTAAACGGAAAGCAGTATTCCGTAAAAAGTTCCGCNGGCTTTAATGAAGGAGATGTGGTTGTTTACAGTGACATGACAAANGTTGTGTACAACCGTGTAGTAAAGAGTCAGGACAATATNATTGTATTTGAAAAGGAATTTGAGCAGGATGTAGTGGATAAGAATCTGCTGCCGAAAAAGGTCATTTCCACCTGTGAATTTAACTTAGAAGTAAAATACGATGATATTGTGGAGTTTTATGAGAATCTGTCCTTTAACGTGTCTATACCCAATTATATTGAGAAGAAGACGGCNAAGTCAGATTTGATNGTTGCAANCTACGTGGGCNGCAAGAAGTCAGAGGCGGTNGCGCCTTTTGATGAGATCGCCGGGGGAGACCCGGAAAAAGCATTCTGCGCGATCACATTAAACGGCGGCAGCAACGGTTCCGTGTCCAATATCAGTGCGGCTGATTTTATCGGTACGGACAATGGAGCAGGCAAACGGACCGGGATCCAGTCATTTTTAGATAATGACAGTGTATCTATTATGGCAGTTCCGGGTGTGGTCGATCCCAACGTGCAGCTGACGCTGGTTGCGCATTGTGAAAGCCTTGCCAGCCGGTTTGCGGTGTTGGATATGCCAAGGGATGCCAAGAAAATAGACGACATCATTGCCCACAGGGAAATTGTTGACAGCAATTATGCGGCAATGTACCATCCCTGGCTGGAAGTTTTTGACCCGTTGGACAAGAAGAATATGGCGATTCCGCCGTCCGGTTCCGTAATCGGGATTTATGCCCGCAGCGATACCTCAAGAGGGGTGCACAAAGCGCCGGCAAATGAAACGGTGCGTGCATGTGTCGGATTGGACTGCCAGTTCAATAAAGGCGAGCAGGATATCTTGAATCCTAAAGGCGTCAACCTGATCCGTTCTTTCCCGGGACAGGGCATCAGGGTCTGGGGTGCGCGCACGGCAAGCAGCGATCCGAGCTGGAAATACATCAATGTACGCCGCCTGTTTATCTTTATTGAGGAGAGTATCAAGGCGAACACAAACTGGGCAGTATTTGAACCGAATGACGAGGTTTTGTGGGTACGGGTAAAACGTACGATAGACGTATTCCTGACAGGTCTCTGGAGGTCGGGAGCGCTTGCCGGTTCTGCACCGTCTGAGGCATTTTTTGTTGACTGTGGCAGGAACACTATGGGTCAGGATGATATTGACAACGGAAGGCTCATCTGTGTGATCGGTATTGCACCGGTGAAGCCGGCTGAGTTTGTGATCTTTAGGATTTCACAGAAAACAGGTGATTCCGTATAAGGCTTCCGGTGCGGAAACGGGATTGCACGTTTTGGTTCATAAAAAATAAGAAAGGAGCGTTGTGGGGAGATGGCAAGTACTCCATATGGAAAGTTTAGATACAAGGTAGAAATTGACGGATTAGAAGCCGGAGGATTCTCTGAGGCATCCGGATTTGACGCGTCGATCGATGTGATTGAGTACCGCGAGGGTGACATGGTACAGACACCGATGAAACTCCCGGGATTGAAAAAATATGGCAACATTACATTGAAACAGGGTGTTGCAGATTCTATGGTAATGTATGAATGGATGATTGCAGGCGTAGAAGGTGAAGTGGAGCGCAAGACGATCACTATCACGATTTTGGATGAAACAGAAACTGCTACTGCGTCATGGCAGGTGATCAACGCATGGCCGACGAAATACACGGCGCCGGATTTCAATGCGACATCTTCTGAAGTTGCGATTGAAAGCATTGAGATTGCCCATGAGGGAATGACCAGAGTTTCATAGCTGTGAAAGTACTGAACAGTTACACTGGAAGTATGCCCCGGATGTCTTAGGACCGTCCGGGGCAGATAGGAAAGCAGAGGTAAGGGGCAGATGTTTGATACGGAATTTTCTTTTGTCCTTCCGAAAGGATACGTGGACAGAGATGGAAATTTACACAAAGAGGGAAAGATGCGTCTGGCTACGGCGGCAGACGAGATTATACCGCTGCGTGATCCAAGGGTGCAGCAGAATCCGGGGTATCTTGTGATCATTTTACTCTCGAGGGTGATCACAAGCCTGGGGACAATGCCGGCAGTGGACACAAAAGTGATAGAAGGACTTTATACGGCGGATCTGGCATATCTTCAGGATTTATATGAGAGGGTGAATCAGACAGAGACTCCGGTGTACCGCACGGTGTGCCCGCACTGTGGGCAGGAAATTGAAGCGCCCATAAATTTTATGGAAGCCGGGCTATAAAATTATACCCGGCAGACAAAATTTATCAGGAAGCAGCATTTGTTGCATATTATGTGCATTGGAACAGGGATGATATCCTGAAGCTTACGCACAGTGAGAGGCTCCGCTGGTGTAAAGAAATCTCGGACATTAACAGAAAAGTCAGCCGGGAGCCGCCCCAAAACGATATTTTCAAGATATAAGGCTGTGCACAGAGGTGAACAGAGATGGCAAAGCAGGATAATATAGCAAAACGCACGAGGTTTCAGGTGATACTGGATGGGATGCCGCTGGGGTTTTCCAAAGTATCCAATATATCTTCTACGATGGAATTTGAGTCTGTTTCGGAGGGAGGGGTCAATGACCGGATCCATTACCTGCCAAAACCGAAGCAGTCATTAGATAAGCTGACTCTGGAGTATGGGATTGCCAGCGGAGAGTTGTTGCGAACTACTCTGACAGCAGGGTATGAGCTTAAAGCAGGTATTATCATTATGGTCATGCCCGATTCAGGATCGATTCCTACGGCAATTTATCAGGCAGACTGGGGAATAGTCACCAAATGGGAAATTGATACGCTGGATGCGGTAAGCAGCGGCGTGCTGATCAAAAAAGTGGAAATCTCCCACAACGGATTGACGGAGACAATTAATAAGGTCGGATTATCATGGTAAAGTTAAGAGAGCCTTTTTCACAAAAAATACATCTTCATATTAAGCAGGATATGCTGCTGAAATTGTGGGATAAGTATGTTCCGGTCGAGTCATCTGAGTATGAGAAAATTCAACTGATTTATCTGGATGGGGGAGCCGGGCAGACATCTGGGCAGTCCCAGCAGATACAGCTGCTGATCAGTCTTGTGCTTAAAAACAGAATTATGCGGATGGGACTGGAAGGCTATCCGGTAAAGACGGCGCTCGTCCGGGAACAGATGGGAAACAGCTTGCAGCGCATGGAGAAATACTACCTCATGCAGTTAAAATGCTGTGATTTTGCAACGTTCCGAAAAGTGAGCCGATATGCGGAAATGCTCACACAGGCAGAAACAGATGTCAGGCGTTACCGGAACTGGCAGAAGGATCATCAGGCTATTGAAAAGCAGCGGGACAGATATCGGCTGTTTTCTCTTTTTTCTTCCGATATAAAAGAATTTCTGACAGAACATTCCGTGCAGGCAATGCGTACTGTGGAAAAAGAGATGCTGTCTGCTCTGTCAGAAAAAGAATACCGGCAGTTGGCGGAGAGCGTCATTTGGCAGGAAAAAGAGAGGTTTCTTTCTTTTCTGGAAAACTGCAATGAGGTACAATGCCGCAAAATAATAAAACGGCTGGAAGAAACCGGGATAAGGATGAATATAAAGCAGCTTGAGGAGCGGCCCGAGGGTAAAGCATTTGCCAAGGCAGCCGATCAGCTTGGGCAGAAGGAATTTTACCTGTTTTTCCGTCAGGCAGTGCGCATAGAGGGGGCGGATGGACAGTTTGTGATATGGAAGGGCAAGAAAGAAAAAATGCTCTCTTATATTGAGAAGCAGGAGTCAGAGACAGTCCGTCAGCTTTGGATACAGATGGAAAATTCTTCTGTTTTTTCAGAAAAACTGGTACAGCTTGGAGAGCAATACTTCCGGGAAGTGATCAAAGACTTCCGGGAACGGGTTACTTCCGTGTTGAGTACAGAAAAGTTTAAGGAAATTGCCGATATGGCGGATTTTCTGTGGGAAGAATTGGAGAGGGAGTCTGCTGACGGAAGCAGGATCACCTCAGAGACAGAAATATGGCAGATGACAGAGCGCATAGAGTCAGAGCTAAAGCTGCACAGGGAGCGCATAGAGCAGCGGGAAGCACAGAGTTATTTGAAATACCGGAACGAATACCGGGAGATTTTAGGGGAAGACGGATTTGAGATTCAGAAGCTGATCTCCTATATACATGAGCTGAAAGAAGAAAAGCGGGAGGAATTTATAGAGAATCTGACGGATATGATTCATGTCTGGCAGAAGGTAAATATGTCTAAGCAACCACCTTTGCAGGCTTCCGTGACAGAAGAAGACGGAATTGATCTTCCGGCGCAGACAGACTTGCTTCGGCTTACAGAAGAAATATTTCGAAGCGAGCATGAGGAAAAACTGACGGAGGAAGAACTCCAAAATATTTATGAATGGGGCAGGACAGTAATAGAAAATTTCTCTGAAACGGAATCCTCAAAGATTCAGAAGCTACTCTCTCATATCCAGGAGCTGAAAGAAGAAACAGCGGAGATACCGTATCACGAGCTGTGGGAGTGGGGAAAGGCACTGTTATTTTATACGGAACACGGACAGGAACGGACAGATGCCGATCTTTTGCCCGGCTATCAGGAAAATTTGCAGATTTCGGACAGTGTGCGCAATGCGAACAGAGTTCGCAAGGAAGAACTGTCGTCCGATATCATACACCGCCAGATAGAGGTGGCAAAGGACAGGAACAGTCTTCAGCGGCTTGTTACGCAGATAAACCATAGGGTGGATTCCGGGCAGGAGCCGTTGGAGCAAAAATTCCGGCTTGAGTATGCAGACAGTCAGCTGAATATACCGCAAGTCCAAAGCCTGCTTTGCTATATACGCAAGCTGGATGAGGAACAGTATGGGATTCTCATAAAAGAGCTGTCACAGGTTACGAAAATTCAATGGATGCAGCATATCGGGCAGGAAATTCACAAAGCAGATGCTATCGTGACGGAGCAAACACAGGGCGAACGCATTGATATAGAACAAAGATGGGACAGCCGGCAGCTGGCGGCAGCTTATCCCAAACTTGTGACTCACATTCGTGAATTTGAAGAGCAGAGGCATAAGAGAATCCGGGAGGAGATCACGACGCTTGAGAATAATGTACTCTTTCAGGATCAAATGATATATCTGGAACAAGGAGTTTCCTATGACAGCAGAAAAGCAGGGCGTCTGCCGCAGCCTGCATATAGGGAGAGCATGGAAAACGGAATAGGTCTTGAAAGTGTCTGGGAAAACAGCATAGACCTTGAAAATATTTGGGAGAACCGCAATCGTGAATGGAAGCTGCAGTATTCTGTGCAAAATGCCCAGATATCAGGAGAGGAACAGCAAAGAGATAAAATGCGTATGCAGGAGGAAACCAATCAGCTCAGATCGGCGCAGCAGCAGATTGATAAAAAGCTGCAGGAAGTGGAAGTGCAGTTAAAGAAACTGGAGTCTACGGCAAAAGCGAAGGAAGATGTGAGAGATTTGGCGGACAAGGTAAAGAGACAGCTTTATGAGGAGCTTCATGTAGAGAAGCTGCGCAGAGGGCTGATATAAGTTTGGAAAGAGAGGGATTTCTTTGGGACTTACAAAAGCGAAACTGGAAATTGAAAAAGAAGTGGGAAAAACAGTGATAGAGGTGCTGTTTAACCCTTCGGAATACCAGCTTACGGACAGTGCAAATTATTCGGAAAAGAAAGTGCCGGGAATGGACGGACCGATCATCCAGTATGTTTCCGGCAATGCAACGGAATTGTCGCTGAACCTTTTTCTGGACACATATGTTGCGAAGTCTTCATCCATGATTCCTCTTGGCAGTTCCGGAAGTTCTTCAGATGTCTCTTATATTACAAAGCAGATCGCGGATGCGACTTCCATTGATGGCAGCCTGCACCGTCCGCCTAAGGTTACGTTCAAATGGGGATCGCTGAATTTTCAGGGAGTTGTGACGAGATTTAATCACACCTATACGATGTTTACGGAAAGTGGAATGCCGGTTCGCGCAAAGGTGAGCCTGACCTTTAAAGCGCTGATATCGCCCAAGGATACCAGCAGGAAGTCTCCCTTTGAATCTCCGGACCGCACCAAATACCGCACGATCCGTCAGGGAGTGGGATTGTGGGATATTGCAAATATGGAGTATGGGGACCCGGATATGTGGAAAGTAATTGCCCGGGAAAATGGGATCTTAAATCCACTGGATGTAAGACCCGGGCAGGTAGTGAAGCTTCCGGCGCTCTGAGAAAGCAGTCACAGATAACGGTTAAGGAGAGGGATGGAAATGGCAACAGTTTCTATGTCGAGTCTGGCAACAAAATATAAAGATTTCATGGTGCCTGCGATGAAAGTAAAAAGTGGAGGAAGGAATCTGATCGGCGATAGCGATTACGCAGTGGAATCTGTAGAGGTGACGCTGTCGCAGACTGCGGCAAGCGTGGCGGTGATCAAATTGACCAATGTGTATGATCTGGAGAATCGCAGCTTTGTGGACGATATCAGTTCGGATTTCATTTTGGGAGAGATGATAGAAGTTGAAATGGGGTATGGCTCTTCCCTGACTTCCCTGTTCTATGGGAGTGTGGATGAGATCAACTATGAACTTTCCGAAAATCCTTCTGTCCGGGTGACGGCGGTGGATGTCCGCAGGGCGATGATGGAGAACAAAAAAAGCAATTTATCGCATCAGGTAAAAAGTTATTCCGATGCGTTTAATGAGGTAGTGAAAGAATATAAGGATATTTATAAGACAACGGATGTGGATGTGACGGACAAGCTTGAGGCGGACTGTATCATTCAAAACGGCAGCGATTATGATTTCATCATGAAGGAGCTGTGTCGGAAAGGGAACAGAGACTTTTTTGTCCATGCCGGAAAGCTTTACTTTAAAAATATATCGGCTGAGTTGTTTGACACGGTGGAAATGGAGTGGTCAAAGGATCTTATTTCCTTTCAGAGAACGGCGTCTTTCCAGGATACCATTGTAAAGGTTATGGGACAGGACACGGATAAGAAGGAAGAGGTGGCGGCAGAAGTAACGGTCAAGGCGGATGACAAACAGAAATCACTGGTACGGAGTGAAACTACCCAAATGGATGCTGCCATAGAGAATAACAGCGATGCCAAAAAAATTGCGGAGCATAAGGCCGATGAGATGAAAAAAAAGGCGAGACAGGCAAGCGGAGTATGTATCGGGATCCCGGAAATTCAGGCAGGAGGCAGAGTGAAGATCAAAAAGGGAGATTATGAGCTGATCGATGGGATATACGACATCATGGAGGCAAAGCATTCTTTCAGCAGTGAAGGTTACCGGACAACTTTTGAAGTGGGAGGCTGGAAGCGTTGAATTTTTACGACGAGTTATTGGCAGATAAAGAGAAAGATAAGACATACCCTGAGGTGACAGCTCCGGGACTTTTGAATGCAATTGTGAAGGATATCTGGGATGAGCAGCATCAGGGCATGGTTAAAGTGGAGTACCTTATGGGGGAAAAGGATAAGAAGACATCTGACTGGGTGAGAGTCATGACGGGCTACGGCGGAGACGGATTTGGCAATTACTGGCTGCCGGAGATTGGAACGGAGGTCCTTGTGGGTTTTATCCATGGCAACATGAATATGCCGGTCGTGCTGGGATGTCTGTGGAACGGGAAGGACAAGCTGCCGGAAGGTGTGGCAAGCGAGAAGAATGAGACAAAGGCTGTTGTGACCAAAGGCGGGCATAAGATCACTTTTACAGAGACGGAGGGCAAGGAAAAGATCACGGTAAATACGCCGAAGGGACTGGAAATTCTGTTGGATGATGAGAATGAAGCCATCCATGTGCAGGATAAGGAAAAGAAAAACAGTCTGGCAATGGACTGTAAAAACGGAACCGTAGCTCTTAACGCAGAGAAGGAGATTTCTCTTGCCATAGGAACAACAGAGATCATGAAGGCAGATGCGCAAACCGTTAAGCTTACCTGCGGGACCATTCAGGCGGATGCGCAGCAGCAGTTAACGCTGAAAGGGCAGACATTTTCCGTACAGGGAACCAGTGTAAAAATAAATGCAGACGGAGAACTTGGACTGCAGGCATCCGGTGTGACGCAGCTAAAGGGCAGCATGGTTAAGATCAATTAGGAGGAAGCATGGAGCAGAGAGGCATGGAAAGAGCATTTCTCGGGACAGGATGGAAATTTCCGGTGGAGATTGACGGAGCCACCGGACGGATAAAAATGTCCTCAGATGAAGACAGCATAAGGGAATCCATTCGGGTTATTATCGGAACAAGACAGGGAGAACTCCCGATGCATCCGGAATTTGGGTGCAGAATACAGGACTATGCCTTTGAATCGCCGGATTATACAACACTGTATTCCATGAAAACAGAAGTGGAACATGCACTGATCCGCTGGGAACCAAGGATTACAGACATTCAGGCCGAGGTCAGTGATGAGCGGATCGGTGAGGGAGTCCTGCTGATCCATGTCAGCTATGTCATCCGTTCTACCAACAATCAGTATAACATGGTATATCCTTTTTACATCAATGAAGGGGAGTAGGGAAAGGAGCAGCTATGGACATTCCGCAGATGGAAAAAATGTCAAAGCAGGACATCATCAACTATATGAGAGAATGTGCGAAGCAGTACGTCCCGGAATGGCGGTACGATGAGGAACAGCCGGATGCCGGAACAGCATTGGTATCTATATTTGCTGATATGATGTACGACAATATTAAAAAATTTAATATGACCGCAGCGGGACACATGTTTTCCTTTTTTGACGGAGTGAATGCAAAGCTGTATCCGGCAAGTCCGGCGGAAGGGTTCGTAGTATTCGGGCTGCCGGATGGGATTTCCAGCGAGGCACAGGTGCCAGGAGAAACAAGGCTTCTTGCGGAGGCAAAGGAGAGGCAGCTTGTATTTGAGACGCAGGAGGAGGTTCTGGTCCGTCCTATGGATATACGGAGGATTTTCCTTGCAGATCCCAAAGAAGATGCCATTTACGACCTGTTTGACGGTCGCAAAGAGCTTACGCCGTCTTTCTTTTTGTT
>JAAUZB010000017.1 GCA_014804775.1 Roseburia sp.
TATTTTGCAGACGGAAGATCTGTGATAGAAAATATCGAATTCTCAGACGGAACAAAGTGGACGCATGAAGAGATACAGAGAAGAGCGGCGATCCACTACGGAACGGACGGTGCGGATAGTATACAGGGTTATACGGCGGTTGTCGGCTACAGTCAGGATGAGACATTTATCGGTGGAGCCGGAAATGATAGGTTTTACGGATATGGTGGAAACGACACCTATATCTTTCAACGTGGAGACGGAATAGATACGATCAGTGATACAGAAATCAGTGAGACCGAGGGAAAACAGGACCGGATTGTATTTGGAGAGGGAATCACACCGGAGGATGTGCACGTGGAACGCGTGGGAAGTAACCTTGTGATCGACTACGGAGAGGGAGACCGGGTTACGGTAACAGATGCATACCGTTATGCGGACGGAAGATGCCTTGTAGAGAATATCGAGTTTGCAGATGGGATAAAGTGGGGACCGGAAGAAATCAGTGTCAGAGCGGCGGTGCTCCACGGAACAGACGGGGCGGATACCATGAAAGGCTATGGGGAAGTCCCCGGGTACAGTCAAAATGAAACTTTTTATGCCGGAGATGGAAATGACACGGTTTACGGATATGCCGGAGATGATATTTTGTACGGAGAAGCCGGGGACGACAACCTGAACGGAGGAGCAGGAGACGATATCCTGATCGGAGGGACCGGAAACGATACCCTGAATGGAGAAACTGGAAACGATACCTATGTATTCCACCGGGGAGACGGAGAGGACATTATTTTCGACTACGGAAGCAGCGAAACAAGCGGGAAGGATGATAAAATCTTATTCGGAGAGGGAATCACGCGAGAGGACGTGCACATGGAACGCGTGGGAAATAACCTTGTGATTGACTATGGAGAAGGAGACCGCATTACGGTAAAGGATGCATACTATTTTGCAGACGGAAGAACTGTGATAGAAAACATGGAGTTTTCGGACGGAACCAGATACGATATTGATTATGAGAACCGGACGCTCAACGCACAACATAACGTGAGTGCGGCAATCAATGAAATGGTAGACAGCTGCGTGGAAAAAATGGAGGATTTATATGCCGGACGATCATCCATGGATGCAGGTGCGGATGAACCGAAGAACTTTGGAATAGACGAAGGAGTGGCGATAGGCGATTACACGGAAGCGGACATTGATCATATGGTTAATCTGTTGGTTCAGGATATGTCAGAGCAAAGAACCGATGCGATATCGGATTCTGATATATTCACGGATAGGAGTACGGACACTGTGAAAGTGCAGCTTTGGAGTGAGTCGTAGATATTGCACGAAAATTGCGCATAAGAAGATTGGATAATCTTATGCGCAATTTTCTTTCAAACACTTTTATACAGAATCGCTGATATTCAAAGCATGAGAGATTTCCTTTCTGTGTGCTGTGTCAGATTCTTTCCACGGTGTAGTTTAGCTGATTTGTGCGAAGAAAAGAAGTCCTAAATTTTACGACAGAATCAGGGGGATAAGAAGTAAAATTTACTTGATAGACAATAACGAATATGTTATCATAAGACTAGAAGAGAAAGGAAAAGCATGTATACAATAGAATTTTATGAAGATAAAAATGGAGTATCTGAGATACGGGATTATTTTGTCAAGCTGGCGGAAGACGCAAAAACAGATAAGAGTGCACGAATAAATAAAAACAAGATATTCTCATATGTTAGAGCATTAGAAGAATACGGCACAAGAATAGGGAAGCCTATAGTAAAGCATATAGACGGTAATTTGTGGGAATTAAGACCATTAAGCAACCGCATTTTTTTCTTTTACTGGAAAGATAATAAGTTTGTGTTGGTTCACTACTATATAAAGAAATCACAGAAAACACCTAAAAAGGAAATAAAAAAGGCAATGAAAAATATTAAAAATTGGATAGAAAGGAACAGCTGATATGAAAAAACACAAAACTTTTAATGAAATGTTTGATGATGATGAATATGTATCACCGGAAGAAAGGGAGCAGATTAATTTTCAAGTATCTTTAATTGGTAAAATGATTGAGGCAAGGGAAAAGAAAGGTCTTTCACAACGCGACCTTGCAGAATTGAGCGGAGTTAAGCAGCCTGCTATTGCAAGATTGGAAAGTATGAAAGCGACCCCGCAAATAGACACACTATTAAAAATTCTTGCGCCGTTAGGGTATACTCTTTCAATTACACCTATTGAAAATAAACGGTAAGGAGGAATCAATCTTGAGATTAGGAGCATTGGAAGCAGGCGGCACAAAAATGAGATGTGCCATAGGAGACGAGAGGGGCAGAATATTTGAGCAGATATCCATCCCCACGGAGACGCCGGATATCACGGTGCCGAAGCTTCTTGATTTTTTTNGGGAGCGTGGCGTAGATGCGCTGGGGATTGCATGTTTTGGTCCGATTGAATTAGATAAGAATGCCGCCAACTATGGATGCATTACTTCGACACCCAAGACGGCATGGAGAGACTATAATATTGTAGAGAGTTTTGCAAAAGAGCTGGGGTGTCCGATCGGTTTTGATACGGATGTAAACGGCTCTGTACTGGGAGAAGTGACATTTGGGCAGGCAAAAGGGAAGAACTGTGTGATTTATCTCACGATCGGAACCGGCGTAGGCGCCGGCATCTATATAGAAGGGAAGCTTCTTCACGGCATGCTTCACCCNGAGGCAGGNCATGTGATGGTTCGAAAGAGAGCGGATGACCCNTATGAGGGAAAATGTCCGTATCACNGGGACTGTCTGGAAGGGCTTGCAGCAGGTCCGGCGATCGAGGAGCGCTGGGNACANAANNNAAAAGACCTTGCCGACAGACCGGAAGTCTGGGATTTNGAGGCAGACTACATTGCNCAGGCGCTTGTGGGNTATATCCTGACACTGTCGCCGGAGATGATCATATTAGGCGGCGGAGTGATGCATCAGGAGCAGCTCTTTCCTCTGATCNGGGNAAANGTGNCAAAAATGCTCGGAGGCTATCTTCAGACGGAAGAATTGGAGGATATGGAGCGTTATATCGTCCCGGACAGCCTGCACGATGACCAGGGGCTTATGGGATGCCTTGAACTTGCAAGACTGGCAGTGTGACCGGAGGATATTCAAATGAAACAAGAGAAAAAAAGTTATCTGGCAGTATATGTCTGCCTGTGTTTTGTCACAGCAGCTCTGGCGGTTGCCGTAGTGCCCGTGAACGTATTCTGTTTCGGGATGCCTGAGTGGATCTGCATTGTATTGTCGCTTGCGGTGGCNGCAGCAAATATAATCCTGTGGGTGAGACTGCGGGGAATGATATTTGCTAAGCTTGCCGTGTCCGTGNTCGGNGNGGCGGCAATTGTGNTNTCGGTGATCGGCAGNTATTGCAATCCCTACTGGAATTCGATTTCTTTCCGAAATAATTACAGTTATGATACAAGGGACTATGATGAGGTCCTTACCTATGAGCAGGCAAAAAAAGATCTCGACTATGCCATGAAATATTTGAAAAAGCTTCATCCGGCGCTGTACCGCGGGGGTCTGGACNGCATACCGGACGGTATACCGTCTGCNATAGAGGAACGGTATCGCAGGGCAGTNCAGAACCTGCAGGAAATGGACACGGTTGATGTGAACAGCCTTGCGCAGGAGATTGAGGGAGTATTTTCACTTCTCGGCGATGCCCATACAGATATCTGGTTAAATTATGAGAACCGGAGATTTATGAAATACATATATGAGCATAACAGGAAGGGCGACAGCTTTGTCGGATTGAACGGTTTTTCACTGGAAGAATTACTGGAACAGAATGCAGANAAAATCAGCTATGAGACAGTTNCGTGGGGAATTATGTATCTGACCTCGCATGTTTCTTCGGTTGAGGGATTGGCGTATCTCGGTATTTCGGCGGAGGATGGCGTTACGTACACATATGAAACAGAGAACGGAGAGCTTGTGGAGCAATATGCCGCATATGAGGATTTTCTGACCTATGAGGAATATGCGGCCTACAATGGGATTGAAGAAGAAACGGGCGGTTCGGAGAGCTTTGTATCTTATGAAATCGACCCGGAACACGATCTGGCGGTTCTTACCCTGACACAGTGTATCAATGATGACGAGTACAGAGCATGCGTAAGGGAAATGTTTACCGAGGTAAAGGAGCGGGGAATCAGAAATGTTGCGGTGGATCTGCGCGAGAACGGCGGCGGAAGCTCCAGCGTTGCCACGGAATTTTTAAGATACATCGACGTGGATTCCTATAAGGAATGGGCAGATGAGTGGAGACTTGGATGGTTTCTCATAAAAAATGAACAGTCAGTGCTTCGCAATCCGAAATATGAGGAGCTGCTGTTTGACGGGAATCTGTATCTGTTGACATCCGTTTCCACCTTCAGCTCTGCGATGGATTTTGCAGAGTATGTAAAAGACAATGAGCTTGGGGTTATTGTCGGNGAGGCGTCTGGAAACGCACCGGACAGCTATGGGGATATCGCAGAATTCAGGCTGCCTGAATCGGGGATCTTTATGCAGATATCAACCAAGAAATGGCACCGCATCGATGACAGGGAAGGACTGATCGAACCCGATATTGCCTGTGACAGCGAGAAGGCAATGATCTGTCTGTACGATTACATCGCGTCAGAGGGAGCCGAAGGTCGGTAAGGGATAGACGGTATAGTGAAAAAATTAACAAAGCAGGAAGAAAGTGGAGAAAAAGGCTTGAACTTTCTGTGGAAATTGGGTAAAATAAAAAAAGCTTGGGAGANGTGGCTTTGGACATNCTCCCACGGAATCACATTTATAAATTCTAGGAGGAATTAAAAATGGCAGTAAGAGTAGCAATCAATGGTTTTGGCCGTATCGGTCGTCTTGCATTCAGACAAATGTTCGGAGCNGAAGGATATGAAGTAGTAGCGATCAACGATCTGACAAGCCCGAAAATGTTAGCACATTTATTGAAATATGATTCATCTCAGGGAAAATATGCATTGGCAGACAAGGTTTCTGCAGGTGAGGATTCCATCACNGTTGACGGAAAAGAGATCAAAATCTATGCATTCCCGGATGCAAACAACTGCCCGTGGGGNGAGTTAAAGGTTGANGTAGTNCTGGAGTGCTCCGGTTTCTACACCAGCAAGGACAAAGCACAGGCTCATATCAATGCAGGTGCAAGAAAAGTTGTTATCTCTGCTCCGGCAGGAAATGACCTTCCTACTATCGTATACAATGTAAACCATACAACCTTAAAGCCGGAGGANACNATCATTTCCGCAGCTTCCTGTACTACAAACTGCCTGGCTCCGATGGCAAANGCTNTGAACGATCTGGCAGGCATCAAGTCCGGTATCATGAGCACCATTCACTCTTACACNGGTGATCAGATGACTCTTGACGGACCGCAGAGAAAAGGCGATCTGAGAAGATCACGTGCAGCAGCAGTTAATATCGTTCCGAACAGCACAGGCGCTGCAAAGGCAATCGGTCTTGTTATTCCGGAACTGAACGGCAAGNTGATNGGTTCNGCACAGCGTGTTCCGTGCCCGACAGGTTCTACTACGATCCTTGTTGCAACAGTTGAGAAATCCGTGACAAAGGATGAGATCAATGCAGCAATGAAGGCAGCTGCTACAGAGTCCTTCGAATACAATGAGGATGAGATCGTATCCTCCGATATCATTGGAAGCACCGCAGGTTCTATCTTTGATGCAACCCAGACGATGGTTGGCGAGGACAATCTGGTACAGGTTGTTTCATGGTATGACAATGAGAATTCCTACACATCTCAGATGGTTCGTACCATCAAATACTTCAGCGAGCTTGCTTAATCAAACGAAGCGGTTTGCAGAAATCATTTGATAAGAGACTTTAGGCAAGGTCCGGTCCAAATGGACCGGACCTTCTTTCATAAACAAGGAGGAAAATCCTCTCCTCGTTCAAGAGGAAAAACCTCAACAAGTTGAGGTGGATTTTGCTCCGCAAAACAAGGAGGATCAACATGGGATTAAATAAAAAATCAGTAGATGATATCAATGTAAAAGGCAAACGTGTACTTGTAAGATGCGATTTCAACGTACCGCTGAAAAACGGCGAGATTACCGACGAGACCCGTATCGTGGCAGCGCTTCCGACTATTCAGAAATTGATCAATGACGGCGGCAAAGTAATTCTCTGCTCACATCTCGGCAAGGTAAAGAACGGCCCGAACGAGGGAGAGTCCTTAGCGCCGGTTGCAAAGAGACTTTCTGAGAAGCTTGGCAAGGATGTCGTATTTGTATCCGATTACAATGTGACCGGAGAGGAAGCGACAAAAGCGGTGGAAGCAATGAACGAGGGAGATGTTGTATTGCTGCAGAACACACGTTTCCGCGGTGCAGAGGAGACAAAGAACGGAGAAGAGTTCAGCAAAGAGCTTGCAGAGCTTGCAGATGTATATGTATGTGACGCGTTCGGTTCTTCCCACAGAGCACATGCTTCTGTTGCAGGAGTGACGAAGTTCATCAGCGAAAAAGGCGGCGAGAATGTAGTAGGATATCTGATGCAGAAAGAGATCGATTTCCTCGGCAATGCAGTGGAGAATCCGGTTCGCCCGTTCGTGGCAATCCTTGGCGGTGCAAAGGTTGCCGACAAATTAAACGTGATCAATAACCTTCTGGAAAAATGCGATACGCTGATCATTGGCGGTGGTATGGCATATACATTCTTAAAGGCACAGGGCTATGAGATCGGTACTTCCCTTGTAGATAACGAGAAGCTGGATTACTGCAAGGAAATGATGGAAAAGGCAGAGAAGCTTGGCAAGAAGCTGTTGCTTCCGGTTGACGCTGTTACGATCAAGGATTTTCCGAATCCGATCGATGCACCTGTTGAGACTGAGGTTTACGCTTCCGAGCAGATGCCGGCAGATAGAGAGGGATGCGATATCGGACCGAAATCGGCAGAACTGTTTGCCGATGCAGTGAAATCTGCAAAGACGGTGGTATGGAACGGACCGATGGGCGTATTCGAGAACCCGACACTTGCGGCAGGTACGCTTGCAGTCGCAAAGGCATTGGCTGAGACGGATGCTACAACGATCATCGGTGGAGGTGATTCCGCAGCAGCTGTAAATCAGATGGGCTACGGCGATAAGATGAGCCATATTTCTACCGGAGGAGGAGCTTCCCTTGAATTCTTAGAGGGTAAGGAACTGCCGGGTGTAATGGCTGCAGATGATAAATAAAAGTTTCATTTTGAAAAGGAAAGGAATAGGCAAATGGCAAGAAAAAAGATTGTAGCTGGCAACTGGAAGATGAACATGACGCCAAGTCAGGCGGTTGCATTGGTAGAAGAATTAAAGCCGCTGGTGGTGAGTGATGATGTTGAGGTTGTTTACTGTGTACCGGCGATCGATATCGTTCCGGTTGTGGAAGCGGTAAAAGGAACCAACGTAGTTGTTGGCGCTGAGAATATGTATCACGAGGAGTCGGGTGCATATACCGGAGAGATCGCTCCGGCTATGCTCGTGGATGCCGGTGTGAAATATGTGATCATCGGTCACTCCGAGAGACGTGATTACTTCAAAGAGACGGATGATATGCTCAACAAGAAAGTGAAGAAAGCGCTTGAGCATAATCTCATCCCGATCCTCTGCTGTGGGGAGTCTCTTGAGCAGAGAGAGATGGGAGTCACCTTAGACTGGATCCGTTTCCAGATCAAATCCGATTTAAAGGATATCACGGCAGAGCAGGCAGCATCTATTGTCATCGCTTATGAGCCGATCTGGGCAATCGGAACAGGCAAGACTGCAACCACAGAGCAGGCACAGGAAGTCTGCAAGGCAATCCGCGACTGTATTGCAGAAATTTACGATACCGATACGGCAGAAAAAATCCGTATTCAGTATGGCGGTTCTGTCAATGCAGGAAATGCAGCAGAGTTATTTGCACAGCCGGATATTGACGGAGGACTGGTTGGCGGAGCATCTCTGAAAGCTGATTTCGGCAAGATTGTTAATTATAAATAATAAGTGTTCTAAAAAAGAACATATGTAAGCAAAAACTCACTTTAACTTATGAAAATGCATAGTTGGAGTGAGTTTTGCTGTTTGCCGTAACGAGAGGGAATACATATGGAGTCACGAAGAAAAAACAATCACGGGAAAATAGCGCTTGGCGCAGTGCTGGCGGTCATTCTGATCGGCTGCGTTGTCTACGCGGTGTACTGCAACATAAGGCTGCATGAAGCAGACGGTCAGGATGCAGCGTCACTGCCGAAAGCAATCCGGGAGCTGCCAGAGCCGGAGACGGAAACAGAGGAGCCGACAGAAATCGATGAAAACATATACTGTGAGCGGGTGCATGATTTTGATGAACTGAAAGATCAAAACGAAGATATCTATGCATGGATTACCGTTCCCGAGACAAAAGTGGATTATCCGATCCTGCAGACGGAGGAGGACAATTATTATCTGAACCGCAATCTGGACCGTTCCAGCGGATATCCGGGCTGCATCTACAGCAACAAATGCAACAGTAAGGAATTCACGGATTATATTACTGTGTTTTACGGACATAATATGAAGAACAAGACAATGTTCGGAAGTCTTCACGGATTTGAGGATGAGGAATTTTTTCAGGAAAATACACAGTTTCATATTTATACCGAAACGGGGCGGCTGACATATGAAATTTATGCGGTTGTAAAATTCACAGACGCCTATATTCCTGCATATTACGATGTCGATACGGCAGAAGGCAGAGACAGCTTTCTGGATGCAGTCAGGGAACGTGTTTCCAAATACAGCGGTTCTTATCTGCGCGAAGAGATGGAAATCGAGCCGGAAGACCGGCTTGTCGTATTATCCACCTGTGTCAGCGGTGTGGGAGAACAGAGATACCTTGTCATCGGCAGATTTGTGGAGATGGCATATTATGACGATACAAAAAAGGTTTCTTTTTTTCAATAAATAGTATATAATGCTAGTGGCATCGTGGCAGAGCAGAATGATTTTTGGACAGCATTTTATTTTGGAGAGAATACATGGCGAAAAAGCGCAGGCATTTCATAAGTGCATTTGCAGTGACAGTTTTTGCTGCATATATATATATGGCAGGATGTTATGGGTACATTGCAGAGCCTTATACTGTGAGTGCCGCAGAGCTGATGATACCGGATATGACAGAGGCTTTTGCCGTTATTCTGCAAGGTGCAACAAAAGAATTTATAGCGGGATATCCCATCAACGTCACATTTCTGATGTGGCTGGATGCCAGTTATGGGAATGAAGCGATTTACCGTATCGCAGCAGGCATTCTTGACGGGGAAATGGATGTGGATCTATGGTATGACGTGACAGGCGCCACCATCCATGTGCTTTGGGCGGAATATTGCAGGGACAGCGGATTTCAGACAGACCGTCTCGGTGACACCTATTGGATAGACTGCGTCAGCAGGGAACAGACAGTACTGAGCTTTACCGGAGATTTTAATCTGTCAGAGGACTGGTGTACCACGGAGTATATGGATGCACAGCCGAATGGGATCCATGACTGTATTTCCGGTGGACTGATGCGTATGATGCAGGATTCCGACGTTTTGATGATGAATAATGAGTTCCCGTACAGTGACAGAGGACAGCCTGTTTCAGGAAAGGCCTATACGTTTCGNGCGTCAAGTGACAGGGTGGATCTGTTGCAGACATTCGGCGCAGACATTGTCACGCTGGCAAANAACCATGCCTATGATTATGGGGAGGATGCGCTGCTTGATACGATGGAACTGCTGAGGGAAGAAGATGTTGTCTATGTTGGAGCAGGCAAAAATCTGGACGAGGCGTCTAAGATTGTCTATTATATTGCCAATGGCAGGAAGATCGCGATCGTGTCGGCGACGGAGATCGAGCGTT
Source organism: Roseburia sp. (assembly GCA_014804775.1). Taxonomy (GTDB): domain Bacteria; phylum Bacillota; class Clostridia; order Lachnospirales; family Lachnospiraceae; genus Roseburia. The sequence goes on from JAAUZB010000017.1 coordinate 9,880, forward strand.
CTGTGAAATATACGAGAGAGGCGACGAATGAACAAAGCGGCGTGCTGAAGACGTTGGATCCNNCCTATTTTGCGGAACTGATCCGGAAAGCGGATGCCAACAGTGACTATGTGATCGCAGTGGTGCACTGGGGAACCGAAGGGGATCTGTACCCTGACGGACAGCAGACAAGCATGGCAAGGCGGTTCGCGGAGGCAGGTGCAGATGTTGTCATTGGAGATCATCCTCACAGGCTGCAGGGCGTAGGATTTTTTGGGGACGTGCCTGTGGCGTACAGTCTGGGAAACTTCTGGTTTTCAGAAGGGACGCTGTACACGACTCTTGCACAGGTTGTTATTTCAGAGGATGGAAGACTGCAATTAAAATTTGTTCCGTGCCTGCAAAAGGACTTGACAACAAAGGTGATAACAGATAAAACTGAAATGGANGAGTTTTACCGCTATGTCGCAGCGATATCGGATGACATCGGTCTGGACGCAGAGGGAATCATCTATCCCAAAACGGAGGACGGTTATCCGGAAGAGGTCAGATACAATTCTGACACCGATACCACATCAGTGATNGGGACAGAGGATAACGAAGGAAGGGCTATTGATATNGTCGGCAATCTAAGATAGAGAAGAGAGGAGATATAAGATGAGTAAAAAACCTACCGTATTGATGATTTTGGACGGATTTGGACTGAATGAGAAGAATGAGGGAAATGCCGTTGCTCAGGCAGCGACTCCCAATATTGATGCGCTGATGCGCGACTATCCTTTTGTGAAGGGGTATGCCAGCGGACTGTCAGTCGGACTGCCGGACGGACAGATGGGAAATTCTGAGGTGGGACATTTGAACATGGGCGCCGGAAGGATCGTGTATCAGGAACTGACGAGAATNACGAAAGAGATAGAAGACGGAGACTTTTTCAAGAACGAAGCGTTACTTGCCGGAATTGCCAACGTAAAGAAGAACAATTCGGATCTTCATTTATACGGACTGCTTTCTGACGGCGGTGTGCACAGCCATAATACACATTTATACGGTCTGCTTGAACTGGCAAAGAGAGAGGGGATTGAGCGTGTATACGTACATTGCTTCCTGGATGGACGTGATACGGCGCCGACTTCAGGAAAAGGCTTTGTGGAAGAGCTGGAAGCAAAAATGGCAGAGATCGGTGTCGGAAAGATCGCTTCTATTTCAGGACGCTATTATGCGATGGACCGTGACAACAGATGGGACCGCGTGGAGAAAGCATACCGTGTGCTGACAGAGGGTGAGGGAGAGACCGCAGATAGCGCAGTGGCGGCGATGGAAGCTTCCTATGGCAAAGATGTCACAGACGAATTCTTTGTTCCGACGGCGATCACAGAGAACGGTGCACCGATCGCGACGATCAAGGANAANGATACGGTAATCTTTTTCAATTTCCGTCCGGACCGTGCCCGTGAGATCACCAGAACCTTCTGTGCGGATGAGTTTGACGGTTTTGACAGAGGCGAGAGAAAGAAAGTTACTTATATCTGTTTCACAGAGTATGATGTAACGATCCCGAACAAGGAAATTGCATTTAAAAAGGTAGAATTGAAAAATACATTTGGCGAATACCTCGCCGCACATGGCAAGACACAGGCGAGAATTGCCGAGACGGAGAAATATGCACACGTGACGTTCTTCTTTAACGGAGGCGTTGAGGAGCCAAACGAGGGTGAGGAACGTATTCTGGTAAACTCTCCGAAGGTTGCAACATACGATCTTCAGCCGGAAATGAGTGCGCCCGAGGTGTGTGACAGACTCTGCGATGCGATCCNTTCGCAGAAATATGATGTTATCATCATTAATTTTGCAAACCCGGATATGGTCGGTCATACAGGAATTCTCGACGCGGCAAAAAAAGCGGTTGAGACTGTGGACGCATGTGTCGGAAGAGCNGTGGATGCGTTAAAGGAGGTTGACGGTCAAATGTTCCTCTGTGCAGATCACGGAAATGCAGAACAGCTTGTGGATTATGAGACGGGAGCGCCGTTTACCGCGCATACGATCAATCCGGTTCCGTTTATCCTGATCAATGCCGATCCTTCCTATCAATTGAGAGAAAACGGATGTCTGGCAGACATTATTCCGACTCTGATNGAGCTGATGGGAATGGAGCAGCCGGAAGAGATGACAGGAAAATCTCTGCTGGTTCGAAGCTGAGACAGCTCGAAAGAAGCAGAAAACGAATCAACAGCAGGAAAAGAGGAGAAAGAAAATGCAGGAATACAAGCCGGTCAAAGAAGGAAAAGTACGTGAGGTTTATGACATCGGGGAGAATCTGATCATTGTTGCAACGGACAGAATTTCAGCTTTTGACAACATCTTAAAGAACAGGATTACCTCAAAGGGAGCGATTTTGACACAGATGTCAAAATTCTGGTTNGATTTTACGAAGGACATTGTTCCNAATCATATGGTTTCTGTGGACGTGGCAGATATGCCGGAATTCTTTCAAAATGAGAAGTTTACCGGAAACAGCATGATGTGCCGGAAACTGGAAATGCTTCCAATCGAGTGNATTGTCCGCGGTTATATCACAGGAAGCGGCTGGGAAAGTTACAAGCAGAACGGCACCGTATGCGGCATCAGACTGCCGGAAGGACTGGTAGAATCCGACAAGCTGCCGGAACCGATCTATACACCGAGCACTAAGGCGGAAATCGGTCTGCATGACGAGAATATTTCCTACGAGAGAAGCGTTGAGATCTTAGAAGAGCAATATCCCGGAAAAGGTGCGGATTATGCTGCACAGATCAGGGACAATACGATAGCGCTGTACAAAAAATGTGCAGAGTATGCGAGAGANAAGGGTATTATCATTGCAGATACCAAGTTTGAGTTCGGACTGGATGAGAACGGAAGGGTAGTGCTTGGCGATGAGATGCTCACACCGGACAGNTCCAGATTCTGGCCGCTGGAGGGTTATGAGGCAGGAAAGGGACAACCGTCCTTTGACAAGCAGTTTGTCAGAGACTGGCTAAAGGCAAATCCGGACAACGATCTGTTGCTTCCGGAGGATGTCGTGGAAAAGACAGTAGATAAATATAAGGAAGCATATGAGCTGTTGACAGGAACAGAGTTTTCCGTATAAATTTGCAAAACAGGAGAATCCATGAACGAAAAAGTATTAGATGAACTGCATGCAGACAATCTGCATGAGGAATGTGGCGTATTCGGAATCTATGATTTTGACGGGAAGGATGTCGCGTCAACGATATATTACGGTNTGTTTGCACTGCAGCACAGAGGACAGGAAAGCTGCGGTATTGCAGTCAGTGAGACGAGTGGACCGAAGGGAAAGGTTACATCACATAAGGGGATGGGTCTGGTAAACGATGTGTTTACGCAGGAGAATCTGTCAGAGCTGCACGGGGANATCGGCGTGGGTCATGTCCGTTATTCTACGGCTGGCTCGTCAACAAGAGAAAATGCCCAGCCCTTGGTTTTAAATTATGTAAAAGGAACACTTGCATTGGCGCACAACGGCAATTTGATCAATGCAAAGGAGCTACGCAGGGAGCTTGAGTACACCGGTGCCATTTTTCAGACAACGGTTGACAGTGAAGTCATTGCATACCATATTGCGCGGGAGCGTNTGAAATCGAAGACGGTTGAGGAGGCGGTGAGCCGTGCCTGCCGCAAGATCGAGGGCGCATATTCGATTGTGATCATGAGTCCGAGAAAGCTGATCGGGGCAAGAGATCCCTACGGCTTTAGGCCGCTCTGCATCGGAAAGCGGGACAATGCCTATGTGATCGCGTCGGAGACCAGTGCGCTTGATACCGTGGGAGCAGAGTTTGTCCGCGATGTTTTGCCGGGAGAGACGGTCACAATTACACCGGAGGACGGAATCGTGTCCGATATGTCGCGTGCTCTGCCGAAGGAACAGGAAGCGAGATGCGTTTTTGAGTATATTTATTTTGCAAGACCGGACAGTCATATCGACGGGGTCAGTGTCTATGCATCCAGAATTATGGCGGGACGTTTCCTCGCCATGGATACGCCGGTGGATGCGGATCTTGTAGTCGGTGTGCCGGAATCCGGCAATGCGGCGGCACTGGGNTATTCNCTGCAGTCCGGNATTCCGTACGGAACAGCTTTTGTAAAAAACGGTTATGTAGGCCGTACCTTTATCAAGCCCAAACAGAGCAGCAGAGANTCGAGNGTCAGAGTCAAGCTCAATGTGTTAAAAGAGGCAGTGAANGGAAAGCGGGTCATCATGATCGATGATTCGATCGTGAGGGGAACCACATCGAATCCTACGATAAAATTGCTGAGGGATGCCGGGGCAACNGAGGTTCATGTCAGAATTGCGGCTCCGCCGTTTTTGTGGCCGTGCTATTTTGGAACCGATATACCGGAGAGGAAGCAGTTGATCGCATATGAGCACAGCATAGACGAAATACGTGAGATTATCGGAGCGGATTCTCTGGGGTATCTTAGAACAGAGCGCCTTGGGGAGATGGTGAACGGACTTCCGATCTGTAAGGGCTGCTTTGACGGGAAATACCCGATGGAGCCGCCGAGTGAGGATATCCGGGGAGATTATGAACGGTAAAGCAGGCTACGGAAGGAGCATAAATTATTATGAGTACAGACAGATATAGCAGTCCGCTGTCAGAGCGCTATGCCAGCAAGGAGATGCAGTACATTTTTTCACAGGATATGAAATTTACGACGTGGAGAAAGCTCTGGATCGCACTGGCGGAGACTGAGATGGAATTGGGACTTTCCGAGAACGGAAGGCCGGTCATCACACAGGAGCAGATCGATGAACTTAAGGAGCATGTGGACGATATCAACTATGACGTGGCGAAAGAGAGGGAAAAGCAGGTCCGCCATGACGTTATGAGCCATGTATACGCTTACGGGCAGCAGTGCCCGAAAGCCGCAGGGATCATTCACCTCGGTGCGACTTCCTGTTATGTCGGTGACAACACGGATATTATCATCATGAGGGAAGCGTTGAAGCTTGTGCACAGGAAGCTCGTGAATGTCATTGCAGAGCTTGCGGGATTTGCCGAGAAATACAAGGATCTGCCGACACTGGCATTTACACATTTTCAGCCGGCGCAGCCGACGACAGTGGGCAAACGGGCTACGCTTTGGATGCAGGAATTTATGATAGACCTTGAGGATCTGGAATATGTCATGAACGGATTAAAGCTTCTGGGGTCAAAGGGGACGACAGGGACTCAGGCAAGCTTTTTAGAGCTGTTTAACGGAGATCATGAGACGATCGATAAAATCGATCCGATGATCGCACAGAAGATGGGATTTAAAGAGTGCTATGCGGTATCCGGACAGACCTACTCAAGAAAAGTGGATACGAGGGTAGCCAACGTTCTGGCAGGCATTGCGGCCAGCGCTCACAAGATGTCCAATGATATCCGTCTTCTTCAGCACTTAAAGGAAGTGGAAGAACCGTTCGAGAAGTCTCAGATCGGCTCCTCCGCGATGGCGTATAAGAGAAATCCGATGCGCTCGGAGCGCATTGCGTCCCTTTCCCGCTATGTGATGATAGATGCGTTAAATCCGGCAATCACGTCTGCGACACAGTGGTTTGAACGGACGCTGGACGATTCAGCAAATAAGAGACTGTCTATTCCGGAAGGCTTCCTTGCGATTGACGGAATTTTAGATCTCTGTCTCAACGTGGTAGACGGTCTTGTGGTATATGATAAGGTGATCCGCAAACATATGATGGCGGAACTTCCGTTTATGGCAACGGAAAACATTATGATGGATGCAGTGAAAAACGGCGGAAACAGGCAGGAACTTCATGAGAAGATCCGCACGCTTTCCATGCAGGCGGGAAAGACAGTCAAGGAGGAGGGAAAAGACAACAATCTTCTTGAGTTGATCGCTGCAGATCCGGAGTTTAACCTGACGATAGAGGAATTGCAGGCTGCTATGGAGCCGTCCAGATATGTTGGACGCGCACCGCAGCAGGTAGAGAAATTTATTGAAAATGTGGTAAACCCGATTTTGCAGGCGAATCGCGAACTCCTGGGTGTAAAAGCAGAGATTCTTGTATAGATAGGCTTATCGGAAAAGTAGTGTAATACGGTGGTGGAAAACAAAGGAGGATGTGTAACATGGACACAGAGAAGAGTGATTTTTTTGCCGAAAATGATATTCGGGTGAATCAATTGGTGTGTAAGATCCTGTTGTGGATGACAATGGTCTTTCCGGCACTCTTTCTGCTGTCATTCCTCAAAGTATTTCAGGTGACCTTTGGTGAACTTTTGATCGTGACACCGATTGGCTGCGTGTGTACTGTGCTGCCGACTGTTTTAAAGAAACTTAATGTTTCTTCCGTAATGCTGAAATACTGTTCCGTAAGTGCGCTCTCTGTGGTGGTTGCAATTATGGCTACAAACTCGCATCTCGGAATCTATATGACATATGTTTTGGCACTTGCCATAAGCTGTCTGTATTTTGATACAAGATTTACAAAACATATCGCCATTTTAGGCTTTTTCTGTATGGTCATTGCAGTGTTTTTCCGTTCCCAGAATGTCGCATTGGTGGAGGGAGATACCGCTTTTAAATGGTTCAAAGGTTATGTTATGGGATTTACCATCGAATATATTGCAATGTCCGCCGTTTTTATCGCGATCACCAAGCGGGCGAGAAAGCTGTTGGAAAGTCTGCACGATACAGAGCGTGTAAAAGAAGTGGTAGATAACTGTGAGAGGGCGTCCGGTGATCTGGCGTCCGCCATGGACAAACTGCACGATTCGCTTGATGTGAGCAGACAGAGCAGCGAGCAGATTGCTGTTTCCGCAGAGAAGACGATAGATGATTGCACGCATAATCAGGAATATGTCAACGACATTGTAAACAGCGTTCATGAACTCACGGCATTAGTTGATCAAATTGTTGATAAATCGGATCAGATGCAGGAGGCGGCAGATCAGGCGTATAAGAGCACGAAGGACTATATCGCGATAATGGATGGCGCTGTTGCCAGCATGCAGGATATCAAAGCGGCTACGACGGAAACGGAAGAGACGATATCTGTATTGGGAACGCAGTCCAGAGAGATTGAAGAGTTGACGGAATTGATTGTAAGTATTGCAAGCCAGACGAATCTGCTGGCATTGAATGCTTCCATTGAGGCAGCGAGGGCGGGAGAGAACGGCCGCGGATTTGCGGTCGTTGCAGAGGAAGTCAGAAAGCTCGCGGAGGAATCACATGCTGCAGTGGGAAAAATCACCCAGCGCGTAGGCAGTATCAAGAGCAGCGTGGATATCGCAGGACTGTCTGTGGAGAAAAATACGATTTCCGTGAAATCCGGTATGGACTATATCGCAAATGCCAAAAAAGAAGCGATCAATCTTGGCAGGATTCAGGAAGCCTCTAAAATTATAGTAGATGAGATCACGCAAAGCTGCCAGAGCTCAAAGAACTATGTGGAAAAGGTTGTTGACATGTCGGAGAATATGACAGGTCTTATGGGACATTCGACAGATATGGTCATGGAAATCAAAGAAAGCCTGGCGGAGCAAAATGCTCTGATGGGTGAATTGACCAGCATCTTTGACGAAGTAAATGAAGTATCGCAGCATCTGCGCGAGTTAGTTGAGGAATAATAAAAGCAATCGACGCATGGAAATAAATGCGTTGATTGCTTTTTTTGTAAGGAAATTCTAGCGGTAGTCCCCCATATAAAACAATGCCATGGTTCCGGGACCGGAATGTGCTCCGATCGTAGATCCTACATAATTGATCAAAAAGCTGTCGTAGCCTAAGCGTTCTTTGATCAGAGAGGCAACATATTCCGCCTCGTCTAAAGCGTCGCCGTGGCTGATAAAGATGATATCGTTTTTGTCGCGCCAGAAACCGATCTGCCGTTCCATTGCGTCTACAAGAGCGATCAGGGATTTCTTGCGTCCCCGCACCTTCGAGAGTGGGATCAGATGCCCCTCATCGTCCACATGCAGCATCGGTTTTAAATTAATGACAGTTCCGACGAAGGCAGCAGTTTTGGAAACACGTCCGCCGCGGTATAAATGATAGAGGTCATCCACTGTAAAATTGTGAACGACGTGCAGTTTGTTTTCCTCCACCCACTTTGCGGTCTCCTCTAAGGATTTGCCAGATTCCTTCATCATCACCGCTTTATGCACCAGAAGTCCTTCGCCAAGTGAGGCGCAAAGAGAATCGACAACGATGATCCTGTGATCCGGATATTTCTCGGAAAGCTCCTCGGCAGCAAGACGCACGCTGTTATAGCTGCCGCTTAGACCGGAGGAAAAAGCAATGTGCAGAATGTCCGCATCCTGAGTCTTTATGATCTGCTCAAACAGTGCACCGGCTTCCTCAGGATTGACCTGTGAGGTGGTCGGCAGGGAGCCGTTTCGCATCATACGGTAAAAGTCCGCGACCGGCAGCGGATTTTCCCAGGTATAAGTATTTCCCTCGATGGTATAGGTAAGGGACATGAGGGAAATTCCGTGTTTTTCGATATATTCAGCCGGAAGGTCCGCGGTAGTGTCGGTTGTTATGACAAAATTTTTCATGGTTTCCTCCATTTCTAAATCATAATTTTATATTATAAATGAAACCGTTTGAAAAGAAAAGAAGAACGTCCCAATTTCTAAAAAAAATATAAAAAGGCAAAAATCACTTTACAATCGTATGAAATGGAAGTATGATAACCATATCTTTTTTCAAATACATGAATTTCTATTTTTAGATCAGGCAGGGTTCTGCCAAATTTTCCAATTAAGAAAAAGAAATGAGGTTTTTCATGAAAATCGCATTCTGGAGCGAAGCGGGACATAGTGGAACTACGTCCAATATGCTTGCTGTTTCGACCATGGTTTCTGCGATATCGCCCGGGAGCCGTGTTACCCTTCGGAGCCTTGGGAAACCGGAGAGGGCTGAGGGCAAAAAGGAACGGGAGATCACGCATACCGTGGGGCACACATCAAATGAGAGACAGTCTGCCGAACGCATGTCAAAGGAAGAAAAAGCACAAAGCGGATATGTCTTTCTGGACTGTGGCTCAGGTCTGGATGCCTGTAAGCGGCATATTCTTTCACAGGCAGATATAATCGTGGTAAATGTGAGACAGCGGGAGGAGGAACTGAACCGGCTTTTTTTGGAGCATCGCTGTCTGTTGGCGAAATCCATGGTTCTGGTCGGGAATTACTGTGAACAGTCTGAAATCAGCCGCAGGTATCTGGAGCATATGTACCGCATAGAGCCGGAACACCTCGGCGTTGTTTCCTATAACAGTGAATTTTATCAGGCATGTCTTCGCGGCAGGGTCCGTCATTTTGTAAAAAGCAGACAAGACCATCCGGGGTGCATGCGAAACAGCCTTTTCATAAGGGAATTGGAGCAGTTTGCCCAGAGGCTTATGATACAGGCGGAACGAAAAAGTATACAAGGATAAGGAGAATATAGAATGGAACAGGTAATGAAACATTATGGAAATGCAATTTTGGCGGTAATCGTGCTGCTGGCTTTGGGAGCAATTCTTGTGGCGGCCCTCTCCTCAAACGGATATGTAGCACAGCAATTCCAAAGCGCGCTGACGAATTTCTTTTCGAGTATGAGCGGTCTTAGATCATAGCCAAACGGAGGCAGCCATGGGAGAAATGATTACTTTTGAACCTACCAGGGAGCAATTCGGTGTATTTTGGAAATATCTGATGCTGCCGGGGGTGACGGATGTGGATTATAACGGTTCACAGCTTTGGATCACGGATTTGAAACGGGGACGGTATCGCGCCAAGGAAGAGGTGACAGAACAGTTTGTGCACACGTTTACGCACAATATTTCCAATTGTGTGAATAAGCAGTTTAACAATGTCAGTAAGGTTCTGGAAGCGGATACCAAGGAGCTGCGGATCAGTATTATCCACAATTCGGTGGCGACATCCGGGATCAGTATATGTATCCGGAAATCGCCGTGTATCGTCCGTAACAGTATCCGTGGAATGCTTCAGGAGGAATACTGTCAGGAACAGGTGTTGCATCTTCTGCTCAATTGCGTTCGCGCCGGCATGAATTTTGTGTTTGGAGGGGAACCCGGAGCAGGAAAAACGGAATGCGCAAAGTTTTTTATGCAGTTTATACCGAAGGAAGAGCGTGTGATCACGATAGAGGATTCGCTGGAGATCCATTACGCGGATATCAATCCGGGAGCGGACGCAGTGGAGCTGCGTATCGGTCAGGGATTTACCTATACGGATGCGATCAAGGCAAGCCTCAGACAAAATCCCAGATGGCTTATGTTGTCTGAGGCGAGATCGACGGAGGTGACATCTCTGCTAGAACAGTGGAGCACCGGGGTGAATGGTTTTACGACCATTCACCTGGACGATCTTAGAAAGCTGCCGGACCGCATTCAGAATATGATGAACAATGTCAACGATGCGGACCGAATGGAAAACCGGATCTACCGTTATGTCAATGTAGGAATCCTGATCCGGCGGACCAGGCGGGCGGACGGAAGTGTCAGGCGCTATATGGATCAGGTTTGTTTTTTCAGCAGGGAACAGGCAGAAAACCGGATTTATATGCTTGTCAAAGACGGAGAGTTTGTCTCGGAGGAACTGCCGGAGCAGATGATAAGCAAATTTAAGTATGCTGGAATCCGGGAACCGTTTCACTGTGCGAAATGGGAAGAGTTTTTAAGAGAGGGAAAATAATGCGGAAAAAGAAAAAATTGTGGAGCAGCATTAGGCTGCTTCATCCCAAAAATCTGGAGAAAGAGGTGGATGCCTACGGATATCATTTCTCGTGGAAGGCGCATGCACTGCTGTTGCTGTTTACGCTGGCGGGAATCGGTGCAGTCGGATTTCTGTTTCAACTTTCACCGGTACTTTTTGTCGTGCTTGCGGCGGCAGTGGCTTGTGCGGTTCCGATTTTGATTCTGGATATGTACAAAAGGATGTACGAGCAGAAGCGTTTTGCAGATGTGGCGGCTTATATGGAGCAGATGCTTTATTCATTTCAGAAGACGGGAAAGGTCATCAGCGCATGGAAAGAATGTCTGGAGAGTTTTTCGGAAGGGCAGATGCGGCAGACGCTGGAACGTGCCATCAGGCATCTGGAGGCGGGAAAACCGGAGACAGAGCAGGGAGTGCTGCGTGAGAGCTTTGATATGATAGAAGCACAGTACGGGTGTCAGAAGCTCCATATTGTACACGAGCTGCTGGCGGGAATGGAAGACTATGGGGGAGAAGCAGAGAACTCGATCCTGCTTTTGCTGGAGGATATTGCAAACTGGAAGAAAAGGGGATACCGTCTGCAGGCGGAGAAGAAAAAAAGCCATACGGACAATATGATTTCGATCATATGCTCTGTTGTGCTGTGCGCAGTTGCACTCTATGTGCTTGATCAGATGAAACACATGTTTGCGGCGGAGAGCTCGCTGGTCGTGTTTCAGATTCCGGTGATACAGGTGTCGTCGACAGTATTTCTGATGATTCTCCTGTATGTCTTTGTGAAAAGTGTTCGTAATCTGACTGATGACTGGCTGACAGAGGATGCGATATGGGAGCAGGGATATCTGGTGAAGAGCTATGACATGATCAGGAATTATGACGAAAAGAAGGAGAGGAGAAAGAGTCTGATCTGTGCCGCACCTGTGGCTGTGCTGCTCTGTATCCTGCTTCTTCTGGGAAAATCAGGGTGGAGTTTAGTGCTTGTGATTCCTCTTGTGTTTTTGATGTTGCAGCACAGAGTCGGATATCACATTGCGAAGAAAGATGTGACAAATGCGATGTATCTGTCACTGCCGCAGTGGCTGATGGAGATGGCGCTGCTGTTACAGAACAATAACGTGCAGGTGTCTCTGATGAAGTCGATGGAGGATGCGCCGGAACTTTTAAAGAAGGAGTTAGGAGCGCTGATGGAGCGGTTGAAAGAGAATCCGGGAAAGCTGCAGGCGTATACGTCGTTCTGCAGCAGCTTTGACCTGCCGGAGGTGTCGAGCTGTATGAAGATGCTGCATGCCGTATGTGAAAACGGGACGGGAAATGTCAGGGTTCAGATGCAGCATCTGTTAGAGCGGGTGAACGAAATGCAGAGCAGAGCAGATGACATTGCAAATGAGGGAATTGCTTTTCGCATGAAACTGATCTTTTCCTATCCGGTCGTGGCGGCAACTGCGAAGCTGCTGATAGATCTGACGGTAGGCATGATCGTCATGCTGCAGTTTCTGGGAGGTATGGGAGGACATTAAGTGAGACATATTATAGGAGCTTTTTCTACACTCATTTTTCTGCTGCTTCATCTCTGGATCGGTGCCGCTGTGCTGACATTCGGAGCAGAGGCTGCAGCGGCAAAGGAATATAAGGCGGCAGTGATCGCCGAGATTGAGAACAGTAATTTCAACCCTAATGTGATTGCGGGATGTCGCGAGGAGGCGACTCAGAGAGGATATCTTCTGGAGGTGCAGTGCAGTACATACGATGAGGAGCAGGATATCCGCAGTGCGAGAGTTCAGCTGAGCTATTCGTATGAGATCCCGCTGCTTGGAATTTCGGGGCAGAAGACGACGGAGGGGGTTGCACGATGAGAAGAATGGAGGTTTATCATGGGATTTGAACTTATAACGGGTGAACTCGGGGAAGCGCTGCTTGGATTGCTTACCGGTGCAGGCGCGGTGGCGCTGATGCTTGCGGTGCTGCAATATGTATCGGGGATTTGATCGTGTGCATCGCAGAGAGATATGGAGGAAAATATGGAAAAGATTGCAGGACATTTTGGAGAAGGCTTCTTGCAGATTACAGCGGGAGTGCTTCTGTTTGGAATTTTTATGTCATTTTTAAGGGACGGGGGATTTGTGCATGAGATTGTGCAGCAGTTTATCAATGGGATCTGCGGGTAGGAGGTAGGAATGGAACAGGTAATTCGCACATATGGAGCATATCTGCTGGAGGCGGTAGTTCTGCTGTCTGTTGTCTCGATACTGTTTTGGGGNATCACGGACGGAAACGGAAACAAAGGAGCACTGCATATTGCAGGAAGTCAGCTTTCGCTGGGAGAGCCGCAGGAAGGCACAGGAGAGGACTTTGCAGCCTATGCGGNGGAGAGTGGGGGAATGCGGCCGTTGATCTCTTACACCGGGACAGGACCCTTGTGTACAGGGAAACATGCATTGTCCGATTACATCAGGGCAGAAGACCGAAACGGAACCAAACTTCCGTTTCGAGTTCTGGGGATTGAAGTACAGGGCGAAGAGGTGCTGGAAAATTATGACAGAGAATCGACGGAACTGGATTTTTTGTATCCGGGAATATATACTTTTCGGGTGCTGGCGGTGGATGAAAGCAACCGCAGAAGTGAGTGTTTCATTCGGATTCCTGTCAATGTGAGATGACTTATGCTGCGACAGACAGCAGAAATGGAGGAGAAAATGAAGAACACAGTGACGANACTGTCGGGAATGCTTCTTGGAATGATTGTTCTGGCAATTATCATAACAATCTCAAGTCGAACTAACCGCAGTGTTGAAGTGGAATGCAATCTGCCGGCGGCAGTGGAAGGAAGCGTTATGTATATGATGTCAGGGACAGGGACAGAGGCGCGATCAGATAAGGAGACAGTGGCAGAGAGTATGGAACGTCTGGCATTGCAGCTTGATACCGATTCTGATCTGACAGCGGAGATTATGAAAGCGGATATAGAAAAGGGGATATTAGCGATGCGTCTCACAGAGGAATTCTGCTATCCGAACGGAACAGACGGAAGAGTATTCGATGAAAAAATCGCGATTTACAACCGCCGGACAGAACAGGAGCAGGTATGGTATGAAGCGCGTTTTTACCGGACAAAAGAGGAAATGCTGTGCGAGGAGCAGTGTTATAAAGTGTATCAGGTATACGAAGGGGAGCGTCTGGCCGAACCGGTACAACCGGCAACGGAAGATGGTGAGTTCCTTGGATGGAGAGATGCCAACGACTATATGGCGGATTTTACACAGCCGGTAGAGCAGGATATCGTGTATTATGCAGAATGGGGATGATGCAGAGAAAGGACGCAGGATCAGGAAGCGTCCGCTTCCTGATCTGCCTTTTGGGACTCGGGTCTTTTGATAAAGATTTTTTCAATGCGGTTCTTATCCATCTGCTCGACCCGGAGAAGCACATCGTCGTCAGTGATGATAATTTCATTTTTTTCCGGAACATGGTCAAGCAATCCGATGAGATAACCGCCGATGGTGTCGTAATCTTCCGAGGTAAAGTCCAATTCCAGTTCTTCACACAAATCGTTCAGATTGGTTGAACCGAGCACAAGGAATTCACGCTCGNTCAGCTGTACGATAGGATCTTCCTCGTCGGTATCGTATTCGTCACGGATTTCGCCGACAATTTCTTCCAGTAAATCTTCAAGTGTGATCAGACCTGCCGTCGCGCCGTACTCATCTAAAACAATGGCGAGAGATATGGAGGACTGACGCATCTCGATAAAAAGCTCGGCGTTATTTTTATGTTCATAAGTAAAATACGGTTCGCGCATGACAGACTGGACAGAGAAATGTTCCCGGTCTTCGTAGAGCAGCAGATCCTTCATGTTGATAATGCCGACTACGTTGTCTGTGGTGTCCTCGTATACCGGAAGGCGTGTGAACTTGTCCTCCCGAAAAATATGGATCAGTTCTTCGTATGTGCTGTCTACATGGGCGAAGGTCATATCAATTCTCGGAACCATGACTTCTTTTGCCTGAGAATCTCCGAAATCAAAGAGATTGTTGATCATTTCATGTTCTTCGGATTCTATGACACCGGATTCCTTGCTGACGTCTACAATGGTGCGGAGTTCTTCTTCGGTCATCTGCTGAATTCCGGCACTCGGATCTACGCGAAGCAAAAACAGAAAGCACATGGACATTTTATTGATGATGAAAATGACCGGAGTCAGAATCTTCATCAGAAAATTCACTATTTTAGCATAGGCAAGTGAAAGCTTTTCCGCATGTATGGTTGCCAGTGTCTTTGGAGATATCTCTCCGAATATAAGGATCAGCAACGTCAGTATTCCGGTGGCAATACCGGCGCCGACACTGCCCCATATTTTTATCGCAAGGGATGTAGCAAGGGAAGAAGCAGACAAATTCACNATATTGTTGCCGATGAGAATAGCGCTCAGCATTTTGCCGGAATCGTCTGTAATACGAAGCACACATGCAGCCCGCTTGTCACCGTCCTCGGCTAAGGTCCGAATGCGAATTTTGTTTACGGTGGTCAATGCGGTTTCTGCGGAAGAGAAAAAAGCAGAAAGAAATAATAGGATTACTAAAAATATTATTTGATATATGTCTCCAGAGTCCAAAAAAATTCACCTCAATGAATTATAAAACGGCATTCCGGTACGAAAGGCACCGGAATGCAATTGATAAAGTATCTCTTGTATTATATAGGTAATCGGGCTATTCGTCAATACTATAGTTCGGAGCCTCTTTGGTGATATGAATGTCATGCGGATGGCTCTCACGCAGCGCGGCTGCGGAAATCTTGACAAATTTGCTCTTTTCTTTCAGGTCTTCAATGGTAGGACAGCCACAGTATCCCATACCGGAACGGATACCGCCCACAAGCTGGAATACGGTGTCCTCTACTGTGCCNTTATANGCAACGCGGCCTTCGACGCCTTCCGGTACAAGNTTCTTTGCNCCCTCCTGGAAATAGCGGTCTTTGCTTCCGTTCTCCATAGCGGCGAGAGAACCCATGCCGCGGTATACTTTGTATTTCCGTCCCTGATACAGTTCAAAGGTACCGGGGGCTTCGTCGCAGCCTGCAAACATGCTTCCCATCATGCAGACATTTGCACCTGCAGCGAGNGCCTTGGTCATATCGCCGGAATACTTGATACCGCCGTCTGCGATGATTGGAACATTGTACTCTTTGGAAGTCGCATAGCAGTCCATGATTGCTGTGATCTGTGGAACACCGATTCCTGCGACAACACGCGTGGTGCAGATGGAACCGGGTCCGATTCCTACCTTAACCGCATCGGCGCCCGCTTCAATGAGTGCACGGGTTGCGTCGCCGGTGGCAACATTACCTGCGATGATCTGCAGATCCGGATATGCGTCTTTGATCTTCTTAACTGCGTCTAAGATATTTTTGGAATGNCCGTGCGCGGAGTCGACAACGATGACATCCACATGAGCTTTGACGAGAGCNTCCACNCGCTCCATCATATTGCCTGTGATACCGACNCCGGCGCCGCAGAGCAGACGTCCCTGCGCATCTTTGGCAGAAGACGGGTATTTGATCTGCTTTTCAATGTCCTTGATGGTGATGAGACCTTTTAGATGGAANTCCTTGTCCACGATTGGAAGCTTTTCTTTTCTTGCCTTGGCAAGAATCTGTTTGGCCTCTTCTAAGGTGATGCCCTCGAGAGCGGTGATGAGGTTCTCGGAAGTCATGCTTTCGCTGATTTTCTTGCTGAAATCTGTTTCGAACTTCAGATCACGGTTTGTGATGATGCCGACAAGCTTGCCGTTCTCACAGATNGGTACACCAGAGATGCGGAACTTGCGCATTAAATCTTCGGCATCCTGTAAGGTATGAGTCGGAGAGAGGAAGAATGGGTCCGTGATAACGCCGTACTCGGAGCGTTTTACTTTGTCTACTTCTTCTGCCTGAGCCTGAATAGACATATTTTTGTGAATGATACCGATGCCGCCCTGTCTTGCCATGGCGATAGCCATACGGTGCTCCGTAACGGTATCCATAGCGGCACTCATCATAGGAATGTTCAAAACAATTTTCTGGGTAAGATGTGTTGACAGCTGAATCATGTTGGGAGTTACTTCCGAATACTGCGGAACCAGCAGGACATCGTCAAAAGTAATTCCCTCACCAATAATTGTTCCCATTTTTCTTTTCCTCGCTTTCCTCTTAAAATCCGTATAATGTATTGTATATTAATTTATGTATCATAGCAAAAAAGAAGGGCGATGTCAACGCGATATCGACCTGAATTCGAGAAAAAGATTACGCTATTCACAAATAAAAAAATGTATGCTATGATGACAAGCGCATAAAACTGTACAATGGAAAGCGACATGGAGGAGAAAAATGGAGTTTCGTCCCTGTATTGATATTCATAACGGAAAAGTAAAGCAGATCGTCGGAGGCACTTTAAAGGATGCCGGCGACCGTGCCAGAGAAAATTTTGTTGCACAGCAGGATGCGGCTTATTTTGCGCGCTTATATAAGGAAGAGGGATTGAAGGGCGGTCACGTCATCATGCTGAACGCGAGGGACAGCCAATATTATGAGGCAACGAGAGAGCAGGCGCTGCTTGCACTGCGGGAGTATCCCGGGGGGCTGCAGGTTGGCGGAGGGATCACAGAGGAAAATGCCGGTGAATTTCTTGCGGCAGGGGCAAGCCATGTCATTGTGACTTCCTATGTATTTCGGGATGGCAGGATCAATTATGACAATTTGAGGAAGTTAAAGGATGCTGTGGGAAAAGAGAGACTGGTGCTCGATGTAAGCTGCAGAAAGCGGGACGGGGCATACTATATTGTCACAGACCGCTGGCAGAAATTCACGGATGAGACCGTGAAGAGGGAGACGCTTGACTTATTGGTAGATTACTGTGATGAATTTCTTATTCATGCGGTAGATGTGGAGGGAAGCGCTTCCGGGATTGAAGAGGAACTGGTGAGCTTTTTGGGCGACTGGAACCGGATTCCGATCACCTATGCCGGCGGGGTGGGAAGCTTTGAAGATTTAAACAGATTAAAACAGATGGGCAAAAACCGGTTGAATGTGACGATTGGGAGCGCGTTAGATCTGTTTGGCGGACCGATGTCTTATGACGCGGTGATAAAATATATTGATTCCAAGTAAACAAAATGTTATACTGGAACAACAGACACGGTTTGAGAACAGGCAGAGGAGGGAAAAGAATATGTTTCAGGTCAATGAGAACTATGGGAAGCTGCCGGGCAGCTATCTTTTCAGTACGATCGCAAAAAAGGTAAACGCCTATTCTGAGGCGAATCCGGACAAAAAAATCATCAGATTAGGGATTGGCGATGTGACGCAGCCGCTCGCGCCTGCCATTATAGAGGCAATGCATAAGGCGGTCGATGAGATGGGAAATGCCGAGACATTTCACGGATATGCACCGGATTTGGGTTATGAGTTTCTTCGCAGTGCGATCGCAGAAAATGACTATCATGCGAGAGGTTGTGATATTTCCAAAGACGAGATCTTTGTTTCAGACGGTGCGAAAAGCGATTCGGCAAATATTCAGGAGATTTTTGGACAGAATAACCGCATTGCGGTCTGCGATCCGGTGTATCCGGTATACGTAGATTCCAACGTCATGGCAGGAAGAACAGGAACCTATGATCCGAAGACGGAGATGTGGAGTGACGTCATCTATATGCCGTGTACTATGGAGAACAACTTTGTGCCGGAATTCCCGAAGGAGACGCCGGATATGATTTACCTTTGTCTGCCGAACAATCCGACAGGGACGACCGTTACAAAGACAGACCTGCAGAGCTGGGTAGATTATGCAAACAGGGTAGGTGCGGTCATTATCTATGATGCAGCTTATGANGCATATATCAGCGAGGATAATGTGGCGCATTCTATCTATGAGTGCGAGGGAGCAAAGACATGTGCGATCGAGCTGAAGAGTTTTTCCAAAAATGCGGGATTTACCGGTGTGCGCCTGGGCTACGCTGTTGTGCCGAAAGAGCTGAAATGCGGAGAGATTTCTCTGCACTCCATGTGGGCAAGACGCCACGGAACCAAGTTCAACGGTGCACCGTATATCGTGCAGCGTGCGGGTGAGGCTGTATATTCGGATGAGGGAAAGGCACAGCTTGCCGGACAGGTCGCTTATTATATGAACAACGCAAAGACGATCAAGGACGGACTGAAGGATGCCGGATATACGGTATTTGGCGGNGTGAATGCACCTTATATCTGGATGAAGACTCCGAACCAGATGACATCATGGGAATTTTTTGACTATCTGTTGGAGAAGGCAAATGTGGTTGGAACGCCGGGCTCNGGATTCGGTCCGAGCGGTGAGGGGTATTTCAGACTGACAGCATTTGGAAGTTACGAAAATACAGCGGCAGCGCTCGAGAGGATCAAGAAGCTCTAAGNCGGACAGATTGACACTTGACATGTGGATTCATTTCTGTATAATAAAAATGCAAACAAGTTGCAAATGCAGCCTGTTTGCATTTTTTGCGTAGTAACAGACAGAATTGGAGGAAACGTCATGTTGTTTGATATATGCCTTGATACTGTCNCTGACAGTATCAAATTGCTCCCGTTTTTGTTTNTGACCTATCTTCTGATGGAATGGCTGGAGCACAAGACAGGAGGCAGCATTCAAAATAAAATCCGGGCTGCCGGAAGAAGCGGACCGGTATGGGGAGGATTGCTGGGGGTGATCCCGCAGTGCGGCTTTTCAGCAGCGGCGTCAAGCCTGTATGCGGGGCGTGTCATTACAGTAGGGACGCTGTTGGCTGTTTATCTTTCCACTTCCGATGAAATGCTTCCGGTATTGGTCTCAGAGGCGGTTCCCGCAGGAACGATCGGAAAGATTCTTTTGATGAAAGCGGCTATTGCGGTGATTTCCGGTCTGGTGGTGGAGCTGGTTTATGTGAAGCTGATGAACAAGAAAGAAAAGGATATGGATATTCATGTGGTCTGTGAGGAGGAACACTGCAGATGTGAGGACGGTATGCTTCTCTCAGCCGTCAAACATACGGCCAAAGTCTTTTTTTATCTCTTTGTGATTTCTCTCGCCTTAAATGCCGTGATCGCTGTGATCGGAGAGGCAAAGCTCGCCGGTGTATTCCAGAATATTCCTGTGGTGGGGGAGATAATCGCCGCATTGGTGGGACTGATTCCAAACTGTGCATCCTCCGTCATCATTACAGAGCTTTATCTTGGCGGAGTGATCAGTGCGGGAGCCATGATGTCCGGTCTTTTGGTCAATTCGGGGGTCGGTATTCTTGTATTGTTCCGCCTGAACCGTGATCTGCGGCAGAATCTCGGGATTGTCGGAGCGCTTTACGGACTCGGCGTGTTCTGGGGCATTGTGACAGAGCTTGCCGGAGTTATGTTTTAAGGCAGAACAAAGAAAGGGAGGAATGGCTATGGCAGGCCACTATACGACGGCAAGCCGCAGACGGATTCAGGAATTTCTGCGGAATAACTGTGACAGAACGGTCACGGTAGCTGATATAGCATTTCACTTAAAAGAAACCGGAAATGAGGTTAATCTTACGACCATATACCGGTATCTCGATAAGCTATCCGGCGAGGGAAGCGTCATCAAATATGCGGCGGAAAAGGGAAGTCAGGCGGCTTACCAGTATGTGGAGAACGGAAAAAAATGTGATGAGCATCTGCATCTGCAATGCGTCAGGTGCGGCTGTGTGATCCACCTGGACTGTGAGTTTATGGGTGAGATCTCAAAACATGTGAAGCAGGACCACGGATTTACGCTGCAATGCAGGAAGTCAGTTCTTTACGGAACCTGTCAGAAATGCACACAGCGTCAAAAAGATTCATAGTCAGTCTTTTGTGTACAACTGTTCTGAACAGTGATCCGTATGCATATGATGAACAGAGAAAATGCGCGATGGCGGGATATGCAGGCAGATTTCAAACGTAAACAGACAGAAAAAATGCAGACAGACCGGTGCAGCAGACTGAAAGCGGCGATTATTCTGGAAGGAGCCATGCTGCTGGCGATCGGAATGATCCTGTTCGGAGACCGGACGTCTTTGCAAAAAGGTACACTGGAAACAACCGCGGACGGCTACATCAAATGGGTGGATTTCAACGTATCCTATGAAGCACTCTGCAAAGCGTATGAATATGATGTGGAAAGTTACGGGAATGAGGTTCATTTGAACTGGATCGAGCTGCTGGCATATATTGCGGCGAAAAGCGGTGGAGATTTTGACAGCGGAGCGGCAGCGGATATCCGCAAGGTGGCAGAGCAGCTGCTCGATAAAAAGACAACGATGGAAGAACTGACAGCCGATCTGAAATACTACGACTATTATCTTGAAGCATATACGGCAGTACTCGGCGGCTTTGTCGGAGAATATGAGATTCAGGAGAAGCCGGACGGAGAATTTGAAAAAAAGTACGGTCTGAAAGCATTTTCGCCGATCGCAAAAGGATTTGAGTACAGCGATTATGACGACTTCGGTGTGTCCAGGAGCTATGGCTATCGGAGACAGCATCTGGGACACGATATGATGGGGCAGGTGGGGACACCGATCATCGCGGTGGAGTCCGGCTATGTGGAAGCTCTCGGCTGGAATCAATATGGAGGCTGGCGCATTGGCATTCGAAGCCTTGACGGAAAGCGGTATTACTACTATGCACATTTGAGGCAGAATTACCCTTATCAGGGAAGACTGAAAGAAGGGGACACCGTGACCGCAGGAGATGTCATCGGTTATATGGGACATACCGGCTACAGCACAGAGGAGAATGTGAATAATATTGATACCGTGCATCTGCACTTTGGACTGCAGCTCATTTTTGATGAATCGCAAAAGGAAGGAAATAATGAGATCTGGGTGGATTGTTACGATCTGACCCGCTTTCTCTATAAAAACCGTTCTGAGGTTCACAAAGTGGAGGGGACAAAGGAGTGGAAAAGGACACTTGAAATGCGGGATTAATGAAAATATGACAAAAAAGAGTGGAAAACCCATTGACGTATTAGTAAAATTGGGGGATAATTATATATATTTTGGAACATGCGACAAGAGATGTTAAAAATCAGGAAGAGACGAGGACGAGGACTATGGGATTTGGAAGAAACAAAGCGGTTTTGGTACAGTCTGTTGCAGAGCTGAAGCCGGCAGATTACTCAAAGGATGTAGAGCTGGGGGGAATCTATCAGCGTCTGTTGAAGGGGAAACAGCAGTTTGCTGAGGTGGTAGAAGGGAATATGAATGCTGTGACTCAGATCAGTTCTCTGGACAGCACTTTAGAGCATTATACCAAGAGCATGAGCGGTATTTCAAAACAGGTAGAGGATGCGGCAGAGGTGATTTACGGAGTGGCTTCTGAGACAGCGAATGTGGCGGAGAGAGTGTCCGGTCAGCATGAGCATCTGACGAATACGATCATCGAGGCTTCGGAAGAGACGGAGAATGTCTATACAAATATTCAGGTAGGTCAGAATGAACTGACCGAGATTCGAACACTCTCTACACAGACAATCCAGACCTCTGAGGAGATGCAGAAGGATATGGACGAGCTGTTTGAGGTGATCAACCGCATGAACGAGGTGATCGCAGGCATCAATGCGATTTCTTCCCAGACCAATCTTCTGGCACTCAATGCATCTATTGAAGCAGCCCGGGCAGGTGAGGCAGGAAGAGGCTTTGCAGTTGTGGCAGATGAGATCAGACAGCTTGCAGAGGAGACGCAGAAATTGACCGGTAACATGGGAGGATTCGTGGAAGGCATCCGCGGAGCTTCCGAAAAGAGTGCGAAGAGCGCGGCCAATACCGTAGAATCCCTTGGAACAGTCAATGAAAAGATCAATAACGTGTGGCAGATCAATGAGGACAATCTGAAGAATATATCGAAGGTGAATGATTCGATCAGTTCTCTTGCAGCAGTCAGCGAAGAGATCAGCAGTTCCATGTCGGAGCTGGAGACACAGTCTTCCAGTATCCAGGAACAGTGTGAGCAGCTGAAGGATAATTCTACGAAGATGCATGAAGTCAGTACGGCACTCGAGGAGAGCACTGGTCCTGTTGTGGAGATCGAGAATGAATTGGACAATATGGCGAAGAAGATGGGCAAGATGGGAGACGACCCGTTCTACAGTATGGAGCCGAAAGAATTTGCCAAATATCTTGAGAAAGCAATTACAGCACATCAGAACTGGATTGCAAAGTTAAAAGAGATGGTTTCACAGCGCAGTATGCTGCCGATACAGTTGGATGCATCCAAATGTGGATTTGGACATTTCTATTATTCGAGAACTCCGAAGATACCGGAGATGCAGGAAATCTGGAAGGGATTGGAGGCAAAACACAAGAAGCTTCACGGATATGGAAGCGATATCACGAGAGCGCTGTTTTCTGAGGATTACAGCAAGGCAGAGATGATCTTAAAAGATGCGGAGAAATGCTCGAAGGAAGTGATTTCCGATTTGGAGCAGATGAAGAGAATAGAAGAGAACGGTTAAGTGGAATACATAAAAAGAGAACAGAGACAGGCAGAATTGCTTGTCTCTGTTCTCTTTTTATGGTGGTTGAATATTGTCGCCGGAATGGACTAAAGGCGGGTGAGCAGCAACAGCTGATGGAAATATTTTGAAAAAATCTCATTTACCTATTGACATGATAGGTAAATGAGCACTATAATACAACCAACCTGTTAAGTGGGTAATACAGAAGGAAGGAGCGTGTCGGTATGATTCAGTTTAATGTGAGTGCACTTATGATAGTGGGAATGTGTATGTGCGCATGTTGCATGTGTATGGCTTTTTTGCGTTCATTTCCGATATGTTCTCCGTCAAAGAGAAAATACGCTCTGCCGCATAAATAATTGTGGAATCTACAGTGCTGATCGCCGGGGGACCTTGTGGAGTCTTCCGGTTTTCTTTTTTTGAAATGTTGAATCAAGAGGTGCAAAGAGACATGGATTTGAATTTCGAATTTATGCAGAGATATCTGCCGTGGTATGTTGACGCGGCAGTACTGACTGTGAAAATCGCATTCTTCGGTATTTTTCTTTCGCTGCTGGTAGGAGTTGTCTGTTCCATTGTGCAGTATTATCATGTTCCGATCATACGAAGAATTGTGAGAGTATATATTGAAATCAGCCGTAATACGCCATTGCTGGTTCAATTATTTTTTCTCTATTTCGGATTCCCGAAAATCGGTATCGTATGGAGCGCTGAAGTCTGTGCTGTTGTAGGCCTTGCATTCCTCGGAGGAAGTTACATGGCGGAGTCTATACGAAGCGGACTTGAATCTGTCGAAAAAACGCAGATTGAATCCGCCGCCAGCCTCGGAATGAACAGAGTGCTCATCATGAAAGAGGTTATTTTTCCGCAGGCGATTGCAGTGTCCATTCCGGGCATCTGCGCAAACGTGATCTTTTTGATCAAGGAGACCTCGGTTGTGAGCGGAATTGCATTGGCTGATCTGATGTATGTCGCAAAAGATCTCATTGGTCTGTATTATGAAACCGACGAAGCATTGTTGATGCTGGTACTCGCATATTTGATCATCCTGCTTCCGGTTTCCATAGCTNCCAGCATTCTTGAGAGGAGGATGAGATATGCAGGATTCGGGAATTAATGTATTTTTTATGGGAAAGAATTTTCTGCGTCTGCTGGAAGGGCTTGGGGTTACGCTCCGCATCAGTCTGGTTGCTGTGCTGTTATCCGTTCCACTCGGTATATTGTTTGGTATGTTTATGACAATGAAAAATCCGGTATCAAAGGCGATAAGCCGCATATATCTTGAATGTATCCGCATCATGCCGCAGCTTGTCCTTTTGTTTATAGCTTATTTCGGAGTTACAAGAGCCTTTGGGTGGAATCTTTCCGCAGATGCGAGCGCGATTATTGTATTTACCCTGTGGGGAATTGCCGAGATGGGTGATTTGGTGCGAGGAGCACTGATCAGTATTCCAAAGCACCAATATGACAGTGCGGCCGCCCTTGGAATGAACAAGGCGCAGACATTTACATATGTAGTCANTCNGCAGACAGTGCGCAGGCTTATTCCGCTGACGATCAACCTGGCCACCCGTATGATAAAGACAACAAGCCTTGTCGTACTTATCGGTATGACAGAAGTCTTGAAGGTCGGAAAACAGATAATTGATGCGAACCGCTTTGAATACCCCACGGCGGCACTGTGGGTGTACGGAGTGATATTTTTGCTATACTTCCTTGCCTGCTGGCCTGTTTCCGTGCTGGCAAGGAAACTTGAAACACGATGGAGGTGAATATAGTTAATGAAAGAAAGAGTACAGCTGCAGGTATCAGGACTTGTAAAAAAGTTTGGTGTCGAGACCGTTCTTGATGGTATTGACTTCGGGGTTCGCAAAGGAGAGGTTGTTGTAGTGCTCGGTCCTTCGGGATGCGGAAAAAGCACGCTTTTGCGATGTATGAACGGTTTGGAATCTCCAAGTGCCGGAGCTATTTTTCTGGATGGTGAGGAGATTACTTCAGACGGTAAGAAAATCACGCAGCTTCGTCAGAAAATCGGCATGGTTTTTCAGAGCTATGAGTTGTTTCCACATAAAAATATTATGGATAACATTACTTTAGCTCCCGTCAAAGTACAGAAACGTTCCCGCAAAGAAGTGGAGCAGGGGGCTGAAGTGCTTCTAAAAAGAGTGGGGCTGTGGGAAAAGCGCAAAGCCTATCCCAGAGAGCTCTCGGGTGGACAGAAGCAGCGCGTGGCGATTATTCGTGCGCTCTGTATGAATCCGGAGATCATGCTTTTTGACGAAGTGACCGCGGCACTGGACCCTGAGATGGTCAGAGAGGTTCTTGACGTTATGCTGGAGCTTGCCAATCAGGGAATGACGATGGTGATCGTAACTCATGAGATGCAGTTTGCACGCGCGATCGCGGACCGAATTCTATTTTTGGAGCACGGCGTTATTGTCGAAGATTCCAAACCGGGCGAATTTTTCACAATGCCCAAAACCGAGCGGGCAAAGGACTTCCTGCGGACCTTTGCTTACGAGAAGCGCAGGAGTGCTATAGTTTGAAAGGCAATTAGCCACAAAAAACAGGAAAGAAGGAATTACTTATGAAACAAAAAAATCTCTTTAAGAAACTTATCACTTTCACCGTTGCTGCCCTGCTGTTTACAGGCAGCCTTGCAGGCTGCGGAAACTCCGCAGACAATGGCGGACAGCCCGTAAGTGCAGCAGGCAGTGATGAACAGTCTGTAGGCTCTTCTGACAGTGAAAGCGGGTCCGGAAGCGCTGCGGTCTCCTACCGTACTCTTGATGAGATCAGGGAAAGCGGAAAAGTTGTCATAGGTGTGTTCAGCGATAAGGCGCCATTCGGATACATAGATGAAAATGGCGAATATCAGGGCTATGATATTTATTTTGCGGAACGCATTGCAGAAGATCTCGGCGTTGAGGTTGAGTATGTGTCCACAGACCCGGCAAGTCGTGTAGAATATGCTGCCACCGGCAAGGTTGACATCATTCTTGCAAATTTTACTGTGACGGACGAACGTGCCCAGCAGGTTGATTTNGCACTTCCATACATGAAAGTTATGCTCGGGGTTGTTTCTCCGGATGCTGCCCAGATTGTCGATGCAGAACAGCTTAACGGTAAGACATTGATCGTTGTCAAGGGAACCACTGCTGAAACTTATTTTGAGAAAAATTATCCCGATGTAGAACTTCAGAAATACGATGAATATGCAGACGCATACAATGCTCTGCTTGACGGACGAGGTGACGCATTTTCCACCGATAACACGGAGGTGCTTGCATGGGCGATTTCAAACCCCGGATATACGGTAGGTATTGATGCGCTTGGCAACGCTGACACGATTGCTCCCGCAGTTCAGAAGGGCAACAGCACGCTTCTTGCATGGTTGAATGAAGAGATCGAAGCGCTCGGCGCGGAGGAGTTTTTTCATGCCGATTATGCCGCAACACTTTCCGCTGTTTACGGTGACGCTGCTGATCCTGATTCACTCGTTGTTGAAGGCGGCAAAGTAGATTAAGTGGGGACGATGAAGAAAGCACTGATTGCAATGAGCGGCGGGGTTGATTCCTCGCTGGCAGCAAAGCTGATGGTGGAGCAGGGATACGACTGTACCGGCTGTACGATGAAGCTGTACAACAATGAAGATGCCGGTATAGAGCACTCACGTACCTGCTGCACTCTTGAAGATGTAGAGGATGCAAGAAGCGTTGCCTATAAGCTGGGCATGCCGTTTTACGTATTTAACTTTACGGATGCGTTTCGGGATACAGTCATCCGTGGATTTGTCGAAAGCTATGAGAAGGGAGTTACGCCAAACCCCTGCATAGAATGCAACCGTTTCATGAAATTTGATAAGCTTTTTGAACGGGCGGAAATGCTTAGATGTGATTATATCGTAACAGGTCATTATGCACGGATTGAAGAGGAAGACGGTAAGTTTGTACTGAAAAAAGCGGCCGACGAGACAAAAGATCAAAGTTATGTATTGTATTTTATGACCCAGAGGCAGCTTGCGCGCGTGAAGTTCCCTCTCGGCGGTATGAGAAAGAGCGAGGTGCGGCAAATTGCAGAAAAAAACGGTTTTGTCAATGCAGCAAAACCGGACAGTCAGGATATCTGCTTTGTGCCGAACGGAGACTATGCGGCTGTGATCGAACGGTATACTGGAAGAATGTCTGTTCCGGGATATTTTGTGGATCAACAGGGGAGTATACTTGGAAGGCATAGGGGAATTATTCACTATACGGTAGGTCAGCGAAAGGGAATCGGAATTACAGGTCCGGAGCCGCTGTATGTCCGTGAAATATGTCCGAAAAGCGGAAATGTTATTCTGGGAAAAAAGGATGATTTGTTTGACATAAAAGCAGAGGTACGTGATTTTAACTGGATCAGCGGTGAGGCACCGCAGACCAAGTTACGCTGTAAAGCAAAAATACGTTACCGTCAGCAGGAGCAGTGGGCGACTGCAATACCTGTGAATGAAAATACCGTTCATATCGTTTTTGATGAACCGCAGCGGGCGATTACACCGGGACAGGCGGCAGTGCTCTATGACGGCGATACCGTTTTGGGCGGAGGAACAATACAAGGGCAGAACTCTGAATAGCGAAGAGTTCTGTCCTGTTTTGTTTCGGAAAATTTCGAAAAAAATAAATAAATTTCACAAATATTATTTCAAAACATGCACAGATATGGTAAAATTTACATATATTTGCAGTTGTTTCAGTCGCGTTTGAGACAGAAACCGGACAACTGTATATAGCGATAAAAATATAAGGAGGGAAAACTGTATCATGAACGAAAAACAGACAAAGAAGATGCATGCGAGCCGTCTGCTCCGCTCCGCCGGAGCATGGGCGATGAGCGCGATGATGCTTTTTCTTGCAGCGGTTGTCAGCATTCCGGATGTGACAANTGTCAAAGCGGCAGAGGATCTGACGATCAAGCTTCATTACCACAGACCGGACGATACCTATGACGACTGGGATGTATGGATGTGGGAAGAAGGCGGAGAAGGAGCCGGTTACGAGTTGGTTGAGGAAGACGGAGAGATGGTGGCGACGATGGTCGTGACGCCGGGAGTAACNTCGGTAGGATTTATCGTTCGAACCTCTGACTGGACCAAAGACGTAGATGCGGANCAGTTTATCGATATTTCNGAGATGGCTTCCGGAACGGTGCATATCTATGTGGAGTCCGGGGTAGAGGGATTCACCAAAGAATACGGAGATGANGCCNTAACCGGAGTCAAGGTCACAAAGGCGAGATATGATGACGAGAAGAGTGCAGTCGTTATCCAGATGACCGGAGCGGTAGAAGGCGATATTGCCGATGCTTTCCAGATTGAGGGCGCAGCAGGCGCGGTTGCAGTGGCAGATGTGGAAGAGGGCGATAAGTTTGTGTATACGCTGACCGTGGAGGAAGCCTTAGACCTCACAAAAAGCTATCGGGTGATATACGACGGAAACGAATACAATATCGTTATGCCGATCGTCTACTCTACCGAAAAGTTTGAAGAAGAGTACACCTACACGGGGGATGACCTCGGCGCTGTCTGGACAAGTGATAAGACCACATTCCGCGTTTGGGCGCCTACAGCGGAGGCAGTGAAGGTCAATCTCTATGCCAGCGGTACGGCAGGAACCGACGATCTGCAGGAACAGCTTGAAATGCAGGCAGATGTAAACGGTACATGGGTAGCGGAAAAGGAAGGTGACCTGAACGGTACTTATTATACCTATACGGTTGAGATTAACGGTGAGCAGGCGGAGGCATGTGATCCGTATGCGAGAACAACCGGTGTTAACGGTAAAAGAGCCATGGTAATCGACCTTTCCGGCACGAATCCGGAAGGATGGGATTCAGATTCGGACCCGCATGCCGGACAGACTTATAATGATGCGGTCATCTATGAGCTGCATGTGAGGGACATCTCATCCGATTCCAGTGCGGGAATTCAGAACGTGGGCAAGTTCCTTGGACTGACTGAAACCGGAACGAAAACAGAATCAGGCATTCCAACTGGTCTGGATCATATCAAAGATCTGGGAATCACACATCTTCATCTGCTGCCGATTTATGATTACGGTTCTGTGGATGAGGAAAATCTGGATAAGGAACAGTTTAACTGGGGTTACGATCCGGTCAATTACAATGTGCCGGAGGGGTCCTACTCTACGGATCCGTATAACGGTGAGGTAAGGGTAAAGGAAATGAAGCAGATGGTACAGACGCTTCATGAAAATGATATCAGTGTCGTGATGGACGTGGTGTACAATCATGTGTACAATGCAGGTGAGTTCTGCTTTAACGTCATTGTGCCGGGATATTTCTCCCGCATCGATGAAAACGGCAGCTACTCCAGCGGTTCCGGCTGTGGAAATGACACGGCGTCCGAGCGGACCATGGTGAGAAAATATATTGTGGATTCCGTAAAATACTGGGCGGATGAATACCATATCGACGGATTCCGCTTTGACCTGGTTGGACTGATCGATACGGAGACGATCAATGAGATCGTCACAGAGGTACATAAGGATCATCCGGATGTGATCTTCTATGGAGAAGGTTGGACGATGGATACCAAGATGACAAAAAGCGGATATACCATGGCGACACAGGTGTTCTCCAGAGAGGTGCCGGGATTTGCGTTCTTCAGCGATACGATCCGTGACGGAATGAAAGGAAATGTATTCAACAATTCGGAACCGGGGTATGTGTCTGGTGCAAAGGGCAAGGAAAGTGTGATCCAGCAGTGTTTCATGGGTATGCCTTCCTGGTGCAAAACGCCGGCGCAGAGCGTCAATTATGCGTCCTGTCATGACAATATGACGTTGATAGACCGCATTGAAAGTTCTACACCGGATGCTTCCAGAGAAGACCGGATCAGGATGAATAATCTTGCGGCAGCGATTTACCTGACGGCAGAGGGAATCCCGTTCATGCAGGCAGGTGAGGAGATGCTTCGGACCAAGGTGAAGTCTGACGGCACGTTTGACGAGAACAGTTATTCCTCACCGGATTCTGTCAACAGTTTGAAGTGGGATACGCTTGAAGAAGAGGAATATCAAAATGTTTACAATTATTATAANGGACTGATCGCATTCCGTAAGGCACATGCGGCGCTGAGACTGACCAATGCGGAGGANGTAGAACAGAACGTGAAACCGGTGGAAGACCTTCCGGACAACGTTGTGGCATTTGAGATCAGCGGNGGCGTGAANGGAGAAGTCTCTGACGGAATTTATGTTGTCTTTAACGCTAACAATGAGGCTGTTGANGTATCACTNCCGGACGGTNCATGGGATGTGTACNTCAACGGGGAAAAAGCCGGGACGGAGATTCTTGCGACAGTCAAGGACGGCAAGGCGACGGTAGACCCGATTTCNGCAATGGTANTTGTACAGGGAGAAGGNGGAGCGTCGGCAGAGGTCAGTGAGCCGGCANGGAAATCTTCCCCGAAANCTTCCNCANNGGGNTGGATCGCAGGCATCTGCGGNGTAGCGATCGTTGCGATTGCCGGAGTGNTTGTGACGCAGAAGAGAAAAAATAAGAAATAAGAGAGTGGAAATCAGAAATATAACAAGAGCCGCTGTAATAAAACAGCGGCTCTTCCTATTTTTTCATTGCAGCGCGCTTCCGCAGNGTCGGATCAAGAATCCGCTTGCGGATGCGAAGNCTNTCCGGGGTTACTTCCAAAAGCTCATCCACATCGATGAAATCAAGCGCCTGCTCCAGACTTAAGATCTTGGGNGGAACCAGTGTCAGCGCTTCGTCAGCGGAGGAGGANCGTGTATTGGTCAGATGCTTCTTTTTGCAGACATTCAGCTCAATATCCTCTGCCCNGGAGGAAGAGCCGATGACCATTCCGGCATATACCTTCTGTCCGGGACCGATAAACAGAGTGCCGCGGTCCTGCGCNGANAACAGACCGTANGTGACGGATTCGCCGGTCTCAAACGCGATCAGAGAACCGAGCTTTCGNTANGCNATCTCTCCCTTNTANGGCGCGTATCCGTCAAAAATCGTGTTGATAATGCCNTTTCCCTTGGTATCNGTCATAAACTCGCCGCGGTATCCGATCAGNCCGCGGGACGGAATGTGAAATTCAAGCCGTGTGTAGCCGCCNGTGATCGGCTTCATATTGGTCATTTCACCTTTTCTCTGACTGAGTTTTTCNATGACAGAACCGGTAAAAGCATCAGGGACATCCACATATGCCAGTTCCATAGGNTCCAGTTTTTGTCCGTTTTCATCGGTGCGGTAGAGTACTTCTGCCTTGCTCACGGCAAATTCATAGCCTTCCCGCCGCATATTTTCNATCAATACGGACAGATGCAATTCACCGCGGCCGGAAACTTTGTAAGAATCCGGACTGTCNGTNTCCTCCACNCGAAGGGAGACNTCNGTATTCAATTCTTTGAACAGGCGGTCTCTGATATGGCGTGAAGTCACGTATTTCCCTTCCTGACCGGCAAACGGACTNTCATTTACAACGAAATTCATTGACAGCGTCGGTTCGGAAATTTTCTGGAACGGGATTGCAGCAGGATCTTCGGGAGCGCAGATGGTATCTCCGATATGNATGTCNGCAATACCGGATATGGCAACGATAGACCCGACCCCCGCTTCCGTGACCTCAACTTTATTTAAACCGTCAAACTCATACAGTTTACTGATGCGGACTTTTTTCTGCTTGTCCGGTTCNTGATGATTGACTACNACAGCATCCTGATTGATNTTTATACATCCGTTGTCAACCTTGCCGATGCCGATACGTCCAACATATTCATTGTAGTCGATCGTACTGATGAGTACCTGGGTGTTGGCCTGCGCATCTCCCTCCGGAGCAGGAATGTAATCGATGATNGTCTCGAAAAGAGGAGTCATATCTTTTCTGTTNTTGATCAGATCGCCGATTTCNCGCACTGCATAGCCGTCTCTTGCCGANGCAAAGAGNAACGGACAGTCCAGCTGNTCGTCTGATGCGTCCAGATCCATAAAAAGCTCTAACACTTCATCGACNACCTCGTTGGGGCGCGCTTCCGGACGGTCGACCTTGTTGACNCAGACGACCACNGGGAGAGAGAGTTCNAGNGCTTTCATCAGAACAAATTTGGTCTGTGGCATGACGCCCTCAAAGGCATCTACCACGAGNATGACTCCGTTCACCATCTTNAGGACACGNTCNACCTCACCGCCGAAGTCTGCATGTCCGGGGGTGTCAATGACATTGATCTTTACCCCTTTGTANGTGATCGCAGTATTTTTGGAGAGAATGGTGATCCCCCGTTCTCTTTCGATATCATTGGAATCCATAACGCGTTCCTGGACTTCCTGGTTTTCACGAAATACACCGCTTTGCTTTAACAGTTCATCCACCAGTGTCGTCTTTCCGTGATCAACATGAGCAATGATCGCTATATTACGGACATCTTCACGCTTTGTTTTCATATATCCTCCTAATTTTAAAGAAACATGGCTTTTCCATGAAAAAATCAACGTTCTTATTCTATCACATTTTATAAAATACGCAAGCATTTTGACAAATTCCATAGGAGCGTTTTTGACTTTTTCTGACAAAATATGTCATTACATTCCATTTCTTATCGACAGAGTATATGATATTTCTGCCCTAATAAATGATAAAAATAATATGTCAGGCAGGTCATAAGAGTGTGACCGAAGAGGAAGGGAGAAAAAATTCATGGCAGATAAAATGTTTGAAAACAACCAGGTGTCGATTGTGGGAGAGATTGTTTCTGATTTCAGGTTCAGCCACGAAGTGTACGGAGAAGGATTCTATGTGGTGGATGTGGCGGTCAACCGCCTCAGCAATTATATGGATTACATACCGCTAATGATTTCGGAGCGTTTGATTGANGTGACNGCAGATTATATCGGGCAGAACATATACGTGATGGGACAGTTTCGTTCNTTCAACCGGCATGAGGAAAAAAAGAACCGGCTNGTACTGTCGGTCTTCGTCAGAGAACTGGANTTTTTGGATGATNTTCCTGAGGATATCAAAAGCAATCAGATTTTTCTGGACGGTTATATCTGNAAAGAGCCGATNTACCGAAAAACACCGNTGGGCAGGGAGATTGCAGACCTGCTGATCGCAGTCAACCGCTCTTACGGAAAATCAGACTATATTCCCTGCATCTGCTGGGGAAGAAATGCAAGATTTGCCTCGAGCTTTGAGGTGGGCGGNCATGTGGCTGTCTGGGGACGGATCCAGAGTNGGGAATATGTNAAAAGNCTGTCTGAGACCGAGACGGAAAAGAGGGTTGCCTACGAGGTATCCGTCAGCAAAATCGAATTTCTCGAGGAATAGTGTTACTGTGAATTACAGTCTTTGCAAGAATAGATTGACAATTGCGTAGGATAGTGCTATNGTNAANNAAACATAATGTTGATAGAGGTTGCGTCTTTTAAGAGTAGCTTTTCGGATGTGGCAGGCACATGGGAAGAGGNGCAAAAGGAGAAGACGCCGAAAGGATATAATCCCTGTTATTATATNACTTGGGCATGAAGTTAAGAGCTTCATGACTGTCATCTGACTGGATGGGGCGCTATCGTATTCTACATATTTTGTAAAANGCAGGATATTGAGGAGATTAGACCGGCTCGTTCAGGNGCCGGTTTTTTTACCGTTTGAGAGCCCGTGTTTGACCGGATNAGACACAGAAACATATGTGAAGCGTATAATGAATTTAGGAGGAATTCGCAATGTCAATATTTAAAGGTGCCGGTGTGGCGATNGTCACACCNATGAAAGACAATCAGGAAGTAAATTATGACAAATTGGAAGANCTGATCGACTGGCAGATAGGGCAGGGAACNGACTGNATCATTATTACAGGGACGACAGGGGAAAGTTCGACGCTCACAACAGAGGAGCATATCAAGGTAATCAAGGCAGCAGTGGATTTTACAAAGCACAGGGTTCCGGTAGTTGCCGGAACNGGNTCTAACTGTACCAGAGAGGCTGTTTATCTGTCAGCAGAGGCAGAGCGGGTGGGNGCAGACGGACTGCTTGCAGTGACTCCCTATTACAATAAGGCGACACAGGGGGGACTGATCCGTTACTATACTGAGATCGCGGAGNCTGTAAAGCTGCCGATCATCATGTATAATGTGCCGAGCAGAACGGGCTGCAATATTCTGCCGGAGACGGCTGCNGAGCTCTATAAGAANGTGGAGAACATCGTCGCGGTGAANGAAGCGACCGGNAGTCTGGCGCAGGCGACAAAGACTATGTACCTGACGGACGGCAGACTGGATCTGTATTCGGGCGAGGACGCTATTGTNATACCGCTTATGGCAATCGGGGCGGTCGGTGTGATTTCCGTATGGTCCAACGTTGCACCGAANGACGTACATGAGATGTGNATGAGTTACCTGGAGGGNGATCATCAGAANGCATTGAAGCTGCAGATGAAGGCACAGCCTCTGATAGAAGCNCTGTTTTCCGAGGTGAACCCAATNCCGGTGAAGAAGGCGCTCAACTTAATGGGNANGGAAGTGGGACCGCTGCGTTCCCCAATGACGGAAATGACGCCGGAGAACGCTGCNAAANTGGAAAAANTNATGAAGGAATACGGANTACTGTCATAGAGCAAAATATCTGCCGGNGTACGCAGCAAAATGTGTACTCCGGAATAAATATNTTTGTATAGTAACTATTCAGAACCCCACCGCATATATTCGCAAAAACATCCAGCAAAGCTGTCTGTCGCTTCTTCGAAGCTTACCTTTTGCTCATATATGGGGTGGTGGCTCTATTCGAGCCGCCTCGAAAATCGGATAAACAGCTTCTTACATGTAAACATGACGAATCAGTTTATCCAATTTTCGGGGGTTCTGAATAGTTACTTTGTATAAATAATAGAGAAGAGGATAAAACAGTATGATAAGAGCGATTATGAACGGATGCAACGGGAAAATGGGACAGGTTATCACCGAAATCTGTAAGGAAGATCCCGGGATTGAGATTGTGGCAGGTATAGATCTCTATCAGGGGATTCAAAATGACTATCCGGTATTTCCGAACATTTCTGTATGCGACGTGAGGGCGGATGTCATCATTGACTTTTCTAACGCGAAGGCGGTG
>JAAUZB010000018.1 GCA_014804775.1 Roseburia sp.
TCCGCATACTGTTCCACGATATCTCCCTCTGTCAATACCGCATACTCACGTCTGATTCGGATCAGCGTCTGATAATAACTAAGGATTTCTTTATTTTGTCTCCTTTCATCCCAAAGCATGCCCCGTCTGCAATCAGGGTCAGGTCCGCCGTTTAAATCCACCTCATCACCGTAATATATCATTGGCATGCCGGGAAGCAAAAGCTGCAGCGCCGCTGCCAGTTTCTGCTTTTTGATGTTATTTCCCACACTGTGTGAAAATCTTGCCGTGTCATGGCTGTCTATAAAGTTCCAGAGATATCCGTCCAACGCCGTATTGAGATTTCCTTTCATGAAATTGAGCATTCCCCAAAACGAACTCGCGCTCAACTGTTCTTCAACAAGCAAATCCATTACCGCAAAATAGAACTGGTAATTCATAATGCTGTCCCACTCGTCACCTTCTAAGAAGTCGCCGGCAAAATGCCAGATTTCACCGATCAGCATGATATCCTTCTTTACCGCTTTTATCTCTCTTCTAAATCGCTTCCAGAAAGCGTGAGTGATCTCATCCGACACATCCAGACGCCAGCCGTCGATATCACATTCCCTGATCCAATACGAAGCCACATCTATGACATAATCCGCGACCTCTTTATTCTGCAGATTGAGCTTCGGCATAAAACCGGCATAGCTGAACGTCTTATAATTGGGCTTTTTCCCCCACTCCATCACAAGCGGGAAATCCTTGATATAATACCAGTTTAGATATTTCGATTTCTCTTCCTTTTCTCTTATGTCTTTAAATGCAAAGAAGTCTATGGCCGTATGGTTAAATACGCCGTCCAAAATAACATACATTCCCAAGCCGTGCGCCTTGCTCACAAGTTCCTTTAAGTCTTCCTTGGTGCCAAAAGACGGGTCAATTTTATAATAATCGTCAATATTATATTTATGACTGGTATTGGAGCTAAAAATCGGTGTCATATAAATGATATCCGCACCCAGCTCCTTTATATAGTCCAAATGATCGATAATTCCCCGGAGAGATCCCTTCAGGTCCGCTTTATGACCGATCGGAGCCTGATACCAGATTTTTTCCGGAACATCCTTATCCGATGCAAAACGGGACGGAAAAATCTGATAAACCACTTTATTTTTCGCCCATGCAGGCAGTTCGAATATTTCCTCCTCCCGCAGATTCTGCGGGCAGTCAAACATCTTGCCTATATCCGTAATGCATGCATCATAAAAATTGTGATTTCCGTAAAAAGTCACCTCCCCGGATGCATCTTTGATTTCAAAGAAATATCTGAGACAGACCACGTCGATGTCGATCGTCACCTCATAATAGTCTATGTAATTATCCGAATATGCGATCTTCATCGGATATTCACGCCTTGTATCCATATATTCGATCGGCAGATACTTATCCTGCGCATGAAGGATNACCTGTGCCGCATCACCTTTTTTTGTCTCAAGCCTGATCAGAAAGCGTCCTTTCTCTATCGCGAAACAATATTTTTTATCTGCGAAATGTCTGATCGCTGCATATTCCATATTTTTCCCCCATTTNCCTATTTTCTTTTCCTTTCTGTAAACTAAAATTACTGTTAGTTTACCAGAATAATGCTGACGCCCTATGTCAGGATTTATTTTTTATCATTACCAATGTGAAAATAAAATTCCGGCAAGCGGTGACAATACGATCATTATCATTGAAAATGTAAACGACTCAATTGAAATCAGTGTCGCCCGCTGTTCTGACGGAAACATATCCTGCAAAAGAGTATTTGTCCTTACCTGAAGTGCATCGTCACTGAGTGCAGCAATAAAACCGCCCGCCGTCATAACAAGATACATGCCGGAATGTTCCACCAGTACGCCTCCCAAAACAAGTAATGCCGTAGCAGTAAATACATTTCTGTATCGCATTCTTTTGCATTTAAGTATTATCTTTGCTCCTAATATGCCGCCCATCTCCATAAAAAACAGGGCAAATCCAAGCGCCAGATTCGGCATACCGGTCCGAGGCAGCTTTGCCTGAAGAAAGAACAATAGCAAAATATCAACCGCACCCACCAATGAATTACAAGACATTAGAAAAAAAGCTTTCCTTGCATTTTTCAGAAAGGAAATACTGGTAATAAAGCATGTCATAAGCTCTTTCCTTATCGAAGCTATCATACTTTTTTCACTGTATCCATCATGTTGACGGATACCCGCTTCACATAATGACGAGAGGTTCCATATTTGTACGATGCCAATTAAAATATCCGCACCATATGCCAGCTTATGACCGATGAAAAGTGCAAATCCGGCACACAAAGTTGATATTCCGCTGCAAAGACGAAATATCACCATTTGGTTTGATGCATATGTTTCATAATATTCTTCGCGTTCATACATTTTCAGTGAATCGTATGCAAGTGCATCACCTGAACCCGACGAAAAATTGTAGCTGACTGCATGGAATGCAATTGCCATACATACCATAAGCAAATTGCAGGATAAAATCATGATGATATTTCCGATCACTCTCATAACGCTGCTGACAATCAGCATATTTTTCCTTCCAAATACATCGGCAAGAACGCCTGACGGGATTTCAAATATCAAACTTGTGATATGAAACACAGTTTCAGCAAAACCAATCTCCACCAGGTTGTAACCCCGTGCTGCTAATATTGCCACCCACGCACCGGTCAAAGATAAATTGCCAAGTACAGATGATGCATATAATCTCAATATTTGTTTTTTAATATTCAACATAAAAAATCTCCTTAACTTTAAATTCATACTGTTAAGGAGATAATGTACCGATTTTTATAAGATTTGTTGAATTATGAGCAAGCCCAATCGAATATCCGTTGTTCCGTTTACTCCGTTCCTCTGCAAATCTTCCTAAAAAAAGGCGCACTATCCCCATCAGTGGGAAAAATAAAGCCTTTTTTCAGTTGCAGATTTGTCATTTTCCAGAACATAAATCCAACCTCTCATTTCGTGACGAATCTCGTCATGTCATGCGTTTATTATACCAAAGTTAGAACAGAAAGCAACTGCTTTATTGCAATTCGCAAAGCCACAATCCTATCTTGTCAACGCTGCTGATGCTTTTGCGTCGGATAAGATTCTCAGTACCTCTTCCGCCGCCGTCTGCATAGAGGCATTGGTTGAAAAACTCTTATCTCTTGAAACAATTTCAATAATATTTTGCTCTATATTTCGAGGGCTGACAATCACCCTGAACGGAACGCCGATCAGGTCAGCGTCTGAGAACATAACTCCTGCGCGAACCTTTCGGTCATCATAAATAACCTCAACACCTCTGCCTTGCAGTTCCTCATACAGTTTATCAGCATAAGTCTTTACTTTAACATCATCAGAGCGGACAGCACAAAGGTGTACCTGCCAGGGAGCCACCGCCAAAGGCCAGATCGGACCGTATTCATCATGGTGTGCCTCACAAATCGAAGCTGCAAGTCTGCCTACGCCAATACCGTAGCAGCCCATGACCGGATATTTTGTCTCTCCGTTGTTATCAATATAGGTCATATTCATCGACTCTGTGTATTTGGTTCCCAACTGGAAAATATTTCCTACTTCAATACCACGGGAAATCGTAATGGAAGGCTTTCCGCAATGCGGACATATACCGCCCTCCTGTATCTTGGCAAAATCATGATATTCTGCACCTTCAACATCACGGGCCATATCAAGTCCGGTGTAATGATATTCGCTGACATTTGCGCCACAACAAAGATTATTCAACCCCTCAAGGGAGCGGTCAAATAAAACGGTAAAATCGCCTTTCAGGTTGATGGGACCGATAAATCCGGCATTAAGTCCGCATTCCTCAGTGATAACCGCCGGGTGGATCTCATAACCCAGATAATTTGTGAGTTTGGTTTCATTCACCTCAAGATCTCCACGGATAAATAAGACAATGTATCTGTCGTCGGAATTACGCTGATAGGCAACCGCCTTGCAGGAAGTCTTTTCATCGCAGTGCAGAAACCCGCAAACCTCTTCAATCGTATGAATGTTTGGTGTGTGCACCAAGGTCAGCGCATCAGAAACATCGTCTCTCTGATTGTGAATGATGCTTTCTGCCGCTTCCATATTGGCACGGTAATCGCATTCTTTACAGATAGCAATAGAATCTTCTCCGATTGGGGTAAGCAGCATAAACTCGTGAGAAATATTGCCGCCCATCATACCGGAATCGGATGCAATCGATATCACCTCAGGCAATCCCACTCTTGAATAAATCCGTTCATAAGCGCTGTGGCAGCGCGCGTAATATTCCTCCAAATCCGCCTGACTTGTGTGGAAGGAATAGGCATCCTTCATTGTAAATTCCCGAACGCGGATAAGCCCTGCTCTGGGTCTTGCCTCATCACGGAATTTGGTCTGGATCTGATATACCATAAAAGGATATTTCAGATAGCTCTGTCCGTATTCACGTACAAGCTGAACTGCCGCTTCTTCGTGTGTCATTCCAAGAACAAAAGGACTGCCGCTGCGATCACGGAAGCGTACCATCTCCTTGCCTATGCTTTCATATCTTCCGGACTCCTGCCACAGTGATGCAGGCATTACCACCGGAAATTGCACTTCCTGTCCGTCAATTGCATCCATCTCCTCACGAATGATCTGCTCAATCTTTCGTGTTACTCTTTTCAGCGGCATATAGGACGAAAAGATACCGTTTGCCACAAACTTCAAATATCCGCCGCGCACCATGATCGCATGGCTGTCAACGATGCAGTCTGACGGCCTTTCCCGAAAGCGGTCGCCGACAAGTTTTTCTAACTTCATAAAAAATTCCTCCGTTTTCTGTTTTTGGTATAAACACAAAAAAACCCTAAACTGACATAACGTCAGCTTAGGGCGAACTATTATAAGTCCGTGGTACCACCTAAATTCGGATAAATTCCACACTCTCCGGCACAGGATCATGTTCCGATGCCATATCTCTATAACGGGAGCTCCCGGTGAGGCTTACTGAAAGTTCAGCTCACAGCTCAAAGATGGGTTGGGCATCCGTTCAATAAAGGCTCGCACCGACCGCCTTCTCTCTGNAAATCCAGAATGCTTACTATTTCTTATCATAGCTTTTGTGTTCAATTTCTGAGATCATACCATTAAATTTCATGGATGTCAAGGCGCTTCTGTTTCATTTACGGTTCATATAANCATTAATAGTGTCAT
This sequence comes from Roseburia sp., assembly GCA_014804775.1. GTDB lineage: Bacteria > Bacillota > Clostridia > Lachnospirales > Lachnospiraceae > Roseburia. The sequence goes on from JAAUZB010000018.1 coordinate 5,193, forward strand.
CACTCCAAATATGAGCTTCTATGTATCGTTCNGGTCCATATCTGCCATCGTCATTCCAGTCTTGAGGCAAGCCNTATTTTTCAATNACTTTTAATATCTCATCGTAAGTGTANAGTTTCTTTCGGTATTCTTTACCGTCATTCACTCTTTCACTAAACGTTGGATGTGAATCTCCGTATGTAAACGATACAGTTCTTAANTCAAATTCCTCAATTGGTATTTTTATAAATTCACTATTTTCAAACCAAGTNNTTAGCCACGGGCTGTGTTCAACTACCATATAATGTGGTGATTTTCTGAGAANCAATCCGCCTTTTTTCTTAAATTCATTCCTCAAAATATTTTCATAATAAACACGCGCCTGCATATAATCAGCCTGTCTTTTGGCGCATTGTACATTTGGTTTTGNAACTGCTATTTCCTGAAGCACCTTATTTGCTTCTTCAATNGATAAGTCGGATAAATTTTTAAANGGTCCTGTCGTCTTGTCNTAATAATGGTATAAATACATTTTTCNCCTCATNNAAACTCTTACTGNCAGCTTCCNCCGTTTCCTGCACATCCGTGCNTANCTTCGCCACAGNNATGCCCCTCNCCGTGATGTCCGTGATGGTCACAGTGNACCTGCGGNTTATAAGCAAGAGTTCCTTTCAGCAGNGCATCGACTGCTTCGTCCGCACTACCGGACACACCCCCGTAAAGACGGATTCCTGCCTCTGCCAGAGCCATCTGTGCGCCTCCCCCGATACCTCCGCAGATCAGTGTATCGATGTTCAGACCGAAAAGCAACCCGGCTAAAGCGCCGTGACCGCTTCCATTCGTATCTACAACCCGCGTACCTGCAATCTTTCCGTCCTCTATATCATAAATCTTAAACTGTTCTGTGTGTCCAAAATGCTGGAATACATTTCCGTTTTCATAAGTCACTGCAATCTTCATACTAATCCTCCATTTCCTTCTTTAAAATCATTTTGGATATTCACATATCCTTCTATAAAGCTTATGTTTTGAAAGTTTCAAATTGAGCACCTCCCTTTTTCATGTGATTCCAAGTAGACAATTTCGAATAATTATAGCTTCAACTTGAAATTATTCCGATATATTTATTAATTCTTGCAACTTTTCTCGCAATATTTTCTTATCTGGCANTTGCAATTTATATTCGGACACAAGCATTGGTGACATACTCCTGCTCATTGCATATTCAACAACTTCGTCATTCTTNGTTGCNCATAAGATCAATCCTACACTTGGNTTCTCATGCTCNTTTTTCACCTGTCTNTCCAACGCCTCCAGATAAAAATCCATTTTTGAAACATATTCCGGCTTAAATTTTCCAATCTTTAACTCAAATGCCACTAAACATTGTAACCCTCGATGAAAAAACAATAGATCTATCGCATAATCTTCTCCGCCAACCTGCACTTTATATTCTTCATCAATAAATGTGAAATCCCTTCCCAATTCCAAAATAAAATCTCTCATTTTTAAGATCAATGCTTTCCTAAAATCATTTTCTTTATATGGACTTGGCAGATTTAGAAATCAACTCACNCTTACTATAGTTCTCTTGTATACATAATCTCAAATAAAACTCTTTNTCTTCAATACTTTTCGTTCCCGACAAAATCAGTAAATTGTTTGTCCAATTGATTTGTGTCACCAGTGGTGACACTTTTTCATAGTTTGCATAAGTTTCATAAAATTGTCTCATACGATAAAGACCACGACGATTAAATCCCTTAATTCCCGGNAATGTATCTTGTATATATTNGGAAAGCTCATCAATAAACGAATCTCCATAGGATACTGTTTTTGCCTCTTCGCTGATAAATTGTCCTACACACCAATACATATTGATCAGCTCTTCATTTACCTTCTGATATGCATTCTTCTTTGCACTTTCTATAATAGCAATCACTTTCGTAAAGGTTTTCTTAACTTCGTCCATATTATGTCCTTTCAGATTCATTTCATCTAGCACACCGCTACATCCATATTATAACAAAAGCTGACATTCTCTACAATCACATTTCGTAAAGCCTGAAAATGTGNATCAAAAGATAGTGAAAAATCAAACATTTCGCCCTACAAGCGAAAACACTATCTGATTTATGAGAATACAAAATCTCTAATATCTGATATAATCCAATAAAACATCACAGATATAGAACATCTCATTTAAAGCAGGAGGATTAACGTATGAGCAAAATATCTTTGCGCATTGCTGACTTGCGTAAGAAGAACANGGTGACACAGCAAGAGCTGGCAGATAGTATAGGCGTTTCATTCCAAACTATCAGCAAATGGGAAACGGGAATTAATATGCCGGATATTACCGTCCNTCCATTATTGGCAGAATATTTTTCGGTATCNACAGACCAGTTATTGGGNTTAAAANCTCTTNANGNAGAAGCGTATNTTNCNGAAAAAACTGCCACAAAAGATTTTTGGAATCAAAAACTGGAATACCTTTTGCGGACACGAAAAGGTTCCTGGAACGATGACTATGCCCACTTTCTTGTTTCGCAGGTTTGGAAGATCGATAAGCCGGTTTCCGTATTAGACTGCGGTTGCGGATATGGATTTTTAGGATTGTTATTACTCCCTTATCTGCCCAAAGGAAGCGCCTATACAGGAATTGATTTTGCAGAGGACTTGATCAATAAAGGAAAAACTCTTTTTGAACGACAGGGAACAGATGCCACTTTTCTTTGTAAAAATGTTTTTGAGTATTCAGCCGAAGACCGGTATGATTTGGTAGTATGTCAGGCAGTTCTCAGGCATTTGGACAATCCTGCGGCTTTTATACAAAAAATGATTACCTTTGCGAAACCGGGCGGATATGTTGTCTGTATTGATTCAAACAGAGAATTTGAATGCTGTGGACTTTATATTGACGGTATGGACTATCAGGAACTATGCAGGCATGAAGGACTGGAAAAAAAGTGGCNGNCTGAACTNACNATGCAGGGNAGAGATTATGCNGTTGCAATCAGGACTGCACATATGATGCAAAACTTGGACTTGTTGATGTTGACGTGAGAATGAACGACAAGGTAGCGTTTGTTACTNCGCAATCTGCAAATTACGACGAAACGAAAAATGATTTTATCGCATATAACGATTGGACTTCCGGCATCAGTGAAGAGGAAAAAGACAAGCTGATTCTCCATTTGCTGACGCATGGCTTATCCCGTAAAGAAGCCGAAGATTACTGCAATCGAAATATTGAAATTGCGAATTTCTTTTTGGATAACCCTACTGCCGGATACACATTTGTGAAAGGAAAAATGATTTCATATGGAAAAAAAGCGAGTACTACTACTTGATATGTATGGTGTGATAATAAAGGAAAGTAAAGGATATTTTATTCCATACACATTTGAACACTTTGATAAAAAGGAATACGACAGGCTTACAAAGGCGTTTCGAGAAGAGTGTTTATTTACAAAAGCCGGAAACGGAGACTTAAGTTCTGACGAATTCCTCACGATGTTAGGATACTCAGAGCCAATCAAGACGATGCAGGATTATTTAAAAAATTATTTAACCTTCGATAAGGATTTTTTATGGTTTGCTGAAAAAAACTATAAGCAACATGACTTTGTGCTGCTTTCCAATGACGTGAAGGAGTGGAGTCACTATTTATTTGAATTATATGGACTTTATCAATATTTTAAAGAATGCATAGTCAGCGGAGATATTCATATGCGAAAACCCGAAAGCCGGATTTTTGCCTATGCAATCGAGCATATACAGTGCGATCCACAGGAATGTATTTTTATTGATAACAGCGTCAAAAATCTGGATGCAGCGCAGAAAGCGGGAATCAATACTGTGCTCTTTAACAGGGATAACGAAATATATTCAGGCAATATAGTAAACAGTTTTGAGGAATTGGATAAAGTTCTTAAGTATCTTTGAATAATATCAGTATAAAAGGAGTATGGGCATGATTGATAATTATAATTTTTCAATAGGCTGTATCGTTAGAAAGGAAAATCAGGTTCTGCTGGTAAGGCATACATATGGCGGGGCAAAGGGAAAGCTGTTGGTATCCGTTGTGATAGAAATACGTGGTATATGTTATTGGAAATGGACTATATAGATGGAATTCCCACAAGTGATATGAATGAAAACAGTGAAGTTTTATTCTGTGAGATATCAGAAGCCTTAACACGGGACGACTGCACTGAAATGACAAAAGTTGCACTTAGAAAAATTCTGGATGCATCTGCAAATTATTTTCATTCGGATATTGAATACAAAAAGCACAAGGGTGAGAATTATACGCTTTATATTTAAGAATAGTTGCAAATGGGCAGAACCGGTTTTTCCGGTTCTGCCCTTGTCTATTTTAATCGCTTCAAATCACTTAAGAAATTGTTCCAGCACCTCTATTAACTTGTCAATATCAACCGGCTTGGCGAGATGAGCATTCATTCCATTCGTTAGTGCGGCTTCTTTGTCTTCTTCCATAGCATTAGCTGTCATGGCAATAATAGGTAAATTCTTGACATCTTTTCTTGACAGATTCCTGATCGTGCGGGTTGCTTCGTAGCCGTTCATAACCGGCATCTGTATATCCATCAAAACAGCATCGTAATAATTTTCCGCTGACTTCTCCACCATTGTGACGGCATCCGTTCCATCCGGCGCTGATTCGACAACAAATCCGGCTTCTGTCAATATTACCTCTGCAATTTCACGGTTTAATTCAATATCCTCCACAAGCAGAATACGTTTTCCTTCGAAATCAGCCTTCGTCCATGCGGCAGCTTCCTCTTCTTGGTCAAGCAGATTATTTGCGGCAAGCAGCGCTGACTTCAGATCGGACATAAAGAGCGGTTTTGCACAAAATGCTGTAACACCGGCACTCTTTGCCTCTTCTTCAATATCTGACCAGTCATATGCCGTCAGGATAATAATTGGGGCATCAACTCCGACCATGCTGCGGATCTTTCTTGCTGTTTCCACGCCGCTTTGTTGCGGCATCTGCCAGTCAATAATATAGGTATGGTAGGCATCCCCTTCTTCATGCGCGACTTTGGCGTGGTATACCGCGTCCCTGCCGGAGGTGGTCCACTCAGAACGCATCCCAAGCTGTTTTAACATTTTGCTTACACTGTCACAGACGTTAAAATCATCATCCACCACCAGAGCCCTCAGACCTTTCAGCTCATTTAACTGCTCCTCATTCTTTTTGAAATCCTGCAACTTGAGCGTAAGCTCTACCGTAAATACGCTTCCCTTTCCCTGTTCACTCTCAACGGAAATGGTACCGTTCATCATTTCCACAATATTTTTCGTTATTGCCATGCCAAGTCCCGTTCCCTCAATACCGGATTGGGTTACACTGGCTTCCCGTTCAAACGGCTCAAAGATATGCTCTACAAACTCCGGTGACATACCGATTCCATTATCCTTTATGATAAATGCATAATCGCCGTATCCATGACGGAATGTCGCCTTCTGCATGATCCGGAACGAAACGGTTCCTCCTGCAGGCGTATATTTGACAGCATTGCTCATCAGGTTAATAAATACCTGATTCATCTTTAACGCATCCGCTATGACATCCTCATTGACAACCTCAAAGGTATCAATAAACAGTTCAAGCTGCTTTGCCTTGACCTGAGGCTGGATAATATTCACCAGATTATGAATCAGCTCGGAAAGATTGCATTCCTGCTCCTTGATCTGTACCTTTCCGCTCTCGATCCTACTCATGTCAAGAATATCGTTGATCAGGCTTAAAAGATGATTGCTGGAAGAAAGCACCTTCTGCAGGCAGTCCTTAACCTGATCCTTGTTATCAATATGGCTGGCAGCAATTGTCGTAAAGCCAATGATCGCATTCATCGGTGTGCGGATGTCGTGGGACATATTATTGAGGAAGGTGGTCTTGGCATTGTTGGCATGCTGAGCCTGAGCCAATGCTTCCGACAGAACTGCCCTCTGCTCCTGCTCCTTGCGGATCACCTCGTCAATATTACGGAATCCCGCAAGGATAAAACTGTCCTCTCCAAGAGCGCTTTCCCCAACCTTGATATAGGTATACTGGAAATGATGGCTTTCTCCATCTGCCTGTATCCGGTAACTTCCCATGTATTCTCCATTTAATCTTATCTGCTCCCTGACCCTATCCAGAGAAAGGGCCTGTGCGAGGTCCTCCTGATCCTCCGGATGGACACGATCCCGGATATACTGATTCAAAATCGGGGCATAAGGCTGCTCTTCCTTAGAATCTTTTTTCAATCCCTCCGTCACGTAACCTTCCAATTTTATAATTCTGGCGGTACCGCACTCCTCATTGACGGCAAAAACATTTGTATAGTCACGGCTTAATGTTTCCACAATGGCAAGCTGCTCTTTCATCGCCCTGTTTGATCGTTCCGTGGCATCCAGAAGCCGCCTGCTCCACCGTCCATGCAGGTAGAGCACCAGAATGATGCAGCTGATCAGGGTGATCACCAAAACCACGATGAGCATACTTTTCGGATTGGCCCGCATATATTGCAGAAGATTCATATCCTCAATGGTATATGAAGTATGTTTTAAAACCAATTGATTCAGCATATCATCCGACATCTGCTGAATACATTTATTCAGTATGGTGATCAGCTCATGGTCTGCGCTGTCACGGACATACATCTGAAATTCTATGTCCATATCGTTCACCATGCTGTAATACAGAGAATTGGTAGTATCCCGGTTCACAAACAACTGCGCCGTATAGGCATATACATAGGCAGCGTCCACCTCCCTGTTCAAAACAGCCTGCATCGCGGCCTCTCTGCTGGAATAGTTCACAAACTCAAAATCTCCATGAAGCTTCTGCGAAATGAGCGTTCCGCTCTGGGTATCCGATACGGCGATCGTTTTGATATCTCCGGTAAAATCCTGTCTTGTTACCCTAGCCACGCCCGTCGTCATATAAGCGTCCGTATTGAAACCGCGGTAAGTTGCCTCCTCCATGGTAGCGCTGGAACTGAGCCTGTCAATCACCACATCCACGCCGTTGGCTCCCGCCATGGCATAATAGTCCTCCCTGTCCTCCGGTACCACGATTTCATAAGGCAGTCCCGCCATCTCCATAACGCTGGCAAAATAATCCGGCAGGATCCCCTTTAGTTCCCCGTCTTCCACATAGGAATAGGGCTCTCTGCTGCCAAGGGCGGTCACGGTAATCTTTTTGTCTCCGGAAACCACCTCTTGAATATATGCCTTCTCGCGCTCCGTAAAGATGAGTTCGGAGGAATACACCGGACCGTAGTAGCGGTAATACAACACATTTTTCCAGTCGCCCTCATTTTCATCCATCTGTTCAATGGCATAGTTGATTTCGTCAATCAGCTCCACGTCGTCTTTTCTGACAATTGCGTAGAAGTTATCCGTCCCGATAATATCCAGCGTTTTTTCATCTTCAGCCTTTCTCAGATCACTGGTAAGAATTGCATCAATCTCGCCATCCTGTAATGCGGCCACAAGGTCATCGGAATTATTGTACTCCTTTGTCTGGTAGGAAAATCCCTTCTCCTCTGCAAACTCCACCAGACTCTGGTTCTGACTGCTTCCCGTCAGCTGTCCCACCGTCATTCCTTCATAAGTTTTGTAATCGCCGCTATGCTGCTGTGAATTGTCGTCCCGAACCGAGAGAACAGTATTGTTTCTGCCGATAGGAAGAGAAAAGGCAAAACTCTCCTCCCGCTCCGCAGTCCTCCGGGCAGAGGTTACCATGTCAATCTCACCGTTTTCCAGCATAGTCAGCATATCGTTCCATGAGTTATCATAGCCTGTATACTGGAAATTCAGATGGGAATATTCAGAGACAAGGTCAAGAAATTCAATGCCGTAGCCGGTCAGCCTGCCCTCTTCGTCCTTCATGTGATAACCCTCGAAGTAGAAGATGCCGGCTTTCACCGTCCGGTTATTGGACTGCCCCTCTTCGGCTGCCACTATTATGAAATTGGATAAGACGAGGATTAAGCATACCGTAAATGCAGCGATCCTTCTGCACGCCCTTTTTGCTTCCTGCACTGCTCCCTTCCTCCAAGTACCTTCGATTTTTGAAAACATCTTTCCTTCTTTTTGAATGTTCTGCACAGCTATCTCTCCTTATAAGGACTTTGTTTAAGACATAAAACTAACATCATTATAGCCGAAACAGTCCATAGATTCAATAAAAATATAGTATTCTGCTTTTGCATCTAAGACAAAAAGCAAATCACCCGTTTATGAAAATCTTTTGCCTCTTCGTATGCCGCGTGTCCCAGCCCTTGGTAAATAAACAATTCACTGTTATTGATTTTTTCAGCTAATTCATGTGCAGCGGAGGTTCCTACAATCCTGTCATTATCGCCCCCTATCACTAAAGTCGGGCACATTATTTTATCTAACTCGGTATACGAATTATGCGTTATACAAGAATTTGCCTGTATGATAAAGCGGCTGAAATCTTTTTGCTTTCCCTTTCCAAGAAAAGGATACAGCAGACGGTATTTTTTTAGATACTTCTCAGAATATGATTTTTCGGCTGTGTCGATCATCAGTTCTTTATATCTTCCCTGTTTTGCAAATTCAATCCACTTATTAACAGTCTGCTGTACTGTCTCATTCTGTTTTGAGAGTGTAACAGCTAATACAAGCTTGCTCACCAAAGCAGGATAGTCAATAACAAGCCATTGCGCAATCATCCCGCCTTGAGATATCCCTAGAACATTTGCATTTGAGATACCGAGTGTTTTCATGGCTTCTGCCTGATCCCGTGCCATATCCCTTGTAGAACATCCCTCCTGTATACGGTTTTTCCGACTGAAAACATATACCGTATACTTTTTCGCATATACTCTATACATCATCGCAAAGACAAAAGCCATACCTTTGACTGTGGTCAGTCCGTCCCCCAATCCGGGGATCATAATCAAAATCTCATTTCCGTTTCCAAAAGAAATATAATCCATATCCGTATCACCGATGCGAACATTTCCGTTTTTTGCATGATAGAACATAATTACAGCCTGCCTTTCCGTCTATTCTATTTCAGTTGATATTGCTTTTCATTTGAAATCTTCTTTATTATATATGATTAAAACCAAACGCCATCCAGCACTTACAAATTTTGCTGCCGCATCATACGGATTTTCACAAGCTAATATTGGTAGAATCATTTCAATATTTCTCCAACTTGCGATCTGTCAAATTATCACGAGCAAAGTATATCACCAACGCTAACGACTTTCAATCCTCGTTTATAGGTGATTAAAACCAAATAACGATAAAATCATTTAAACAGCATATACGTTTCAAATGTGATAATTGTATTTTCTACATTAACGATGTATAATCTTATCCAAACAGAGCAATAAATTGGTATTGAACCCAGATATACAGCCTAAGAAAAAGCATTTGAGAAAGGAATATTCATATGCCGAAAAAGAAGATAAATCAAATATCAATTCGTTCAAGTGCAGCGGAATATCTAACGTATGTTGCTTCGGTCGGCGGAGAAGAAAATAGCGTAGAAATGCGATATGAAGATGAAAATATTTGGCTGACTCAAAAGATGATGGCTGTTTTATATGATGTATCGGTTTCCGCCATCAATCAACATTTAAAAAGAATTTTTGATGACGGAGAATTAGTCGGAGATTCAGTTATTAAGAAATACTTAATAACTGCCACCGACGGAAAGAGCTATAAAACAAATCACTATAATCTTCAAGCCATTATTGCCGTTGGATTTAAAGTGAATAACGACCGTGCTGTGCAGTTCCGTAAATGGGCTGGACAGATTGTTAAAGACTATACCATTCAAGGCTGGACAATGGACATCGAGCGTCTGAAAAAGGGAACTTTATTTACAGATGAATATTTTGACCGTCAGTTAGAGAATATTCGGGAAATCCGACTTTCTGAAAGAAAATTCTATCAGAAGGTAACTGACTTATATGCTACAGCATTTGATTATGATAAAGATGCTAAAACCACAAGGGAATTTTTCAAAACCGTTCAAAATAAAATGCATTATGCTACTCATAGACACACAGCGGCAGAGCTCATTGTAGAACGCGCTGACGCGGAGAAAGAACATATGGGATTGACTTCCTGGGAAAATGCTCCTGATGGAAAAATAATTAAAAGTGATGTGTCCATAGCCAAGAACTACCTGACCGAAAAAGAACTGTCCTTTTTGGAAAGGATTGTTTCCCTTTATCTCGATTATGCCGAGTTTCAGGCGGAACGTCATATACCGATGAGTATGGAAGATTGGTCAAAACGCCTGGATGGCTTTCTTGAATTTAACGGTACAGAAATCTTGACTGGAGCCGGCAAAATAAGTGCAGAGCAAGCCAAACTCCATGCCGAAACTGAATTTGAAAAATATCGTATTATTCAGGATAGGCTTTTTGTGTCCGATTACGACAAATTTATGTTAGAGCTTGAAAAACAATCTAAGAATCTATCAGAAAATAAAGAAAACTTGCGATAATGTGTCCACAGAAATAGCAAACATCACATTGCACAAAAATACTAAAACAGCCACAATGCGCATAATTACGCAGTTTGTGGCTGTTTTACATCCATCTCTACATTACTTTATACTGTTCCTCTCAAACCAAGCTGTTTTAGCCTAATTTGCGTTTTTTGCCGACAGCTCCTGCCACAGCAACAGCTCCTGTCGCCAAAAGCATGATCACCATTGCGATTGGTGCATTGTCGTTCGTCTTTGGAGCAGTAACCGCTGCATTCTGTGCAAGAGATTCCTGCATTAGATGTGCTTTCTGTTCCGCACTCATACCTGCCCAGCCGTCATAACCGGACTGCTCACCTTTTGGCTCATCTTTGGGATCATCTTTTGGCTCGTCTTTGGGCTCATCTTTGAAATCATCTTCATCTGCAGCAACTAACACCAGTACCGTTTGTGCCGGAACTGTAATAGTCGTTCCCTCATAGGTTCCCAATGTCTCAACGCCTGCGCTGTCCTGATCTACTACACAGTTCCAACTTGCTGGCAATTCAACACCGTCCGCCACCTGCAGGGTTACATCCTGGGCTTCTGTATTTGAATTCATCAATACAGCCACCATTTTCCACTCTTCTTCAGGACTGTTTATCGTATATGCAATCAGATTCTCATTACCGTCGGAGAATGTCATATTATTAACAGTCGACATATCCGATGCGGTAAATGGTGCATATGCTTTTCTCAATTCCAACAGTCCTTTATAGTATTCCACCAAATCGGAGAACTTCTCAGATCTTTCCCAGTTAATTGCATTTAATTCATATTCTACACCACTCTCTGTAAAGGACAATGGAGATTCATAACTGTTATGATCGCCGCCTTTACTTCTTGCCATCTCCTCTCCGGCCTGGAAGAACATCATTCCCTGAGAAGTTGCAAGAACTGCAGCTGCCATCTTATTCATTCTTACAAGATTAGGATCTTTTTCGTAGTATTCCGGATTCTTTTCTCCTACAACCCCATTCACGGAACGCTGCAGCTTATCGTACAAGCTTAAATCATCATGTACGGATACATAAGATACCACCTGAGAAGGCTGGAGTGCCCATGGTTCATCAGCATCAAGATTTGAATTTGCCTGAATTGATCCAATTAATTTGACATTAGCTGATTTTTCACCTATCTTTTGAGAACCCTGAACAAATCCTTTGTTAAAGCCTTCTTCATCCTGCCATTGCTCGCCTTTTAACGAATCGCGCATATTATTGCTAAATGCGCCAATTCTTTCATCTAGCGATACAATAGTATTATGCTCAGAACTCTTGTCGACCATTTCCACACCTTCAGGCTGATTGGTGGTTCCGGCCGCCCAAGGTTCTCCATACATCAGAATCTTCTCGCCATCTTCTAAGTCATCCAATGCATCTCTTATGGCATTCATTGTGTCTACATCATGGCATCCCATCAAGTCAAAGCGGAAACCGTCAATATGGTATTCTTCTGCCCAATATACCACAGAATCAATCATATATTTCCGGAACATTTCAGCTTCACTTGCTGTCTCATTTCCGCAAGCTGTTCCTGAATCCATGAAATTGCCCCATTTATCCTGTCGGAAATAATACCCGGGTACTGTACGATTGAACCAAGACTCTTTTCCGTCCCCGCCAACATGGTTATAGACCACATCAATTACTACGCCTATTCCATTATCATGAAGTGCCTGTACCATCTGCTTGAATTCGGTAATTCTTACATTGCCGTCAGACGGGTCTGTGGAAAATGAACCTTCCGGAACATTGTAATTCAGTGGAGCGTAACCCCAGTTATAGTTGCCGCTTGTCTCATCATTTACAAAATCAAAAACCGGCAGTAATTGTACATAATTGACTCCTAATTCTTTTAAATAGTCAATTCCTGTAGAAAGTTCTCCTTCACTATTCAGGGTAGTTCCTGTTTCTGTAAAGGCCAGGTATTTACCACGATTGTCCATACCGGAACTGGCATCACTTGAAAAATCACTTACATTTACCTCCCATACAATAGCATCTGTAGGCTCGTCAACCATCACATGCGCATCCTTATCCCAGCCGACTGGATCTGTGGAATCCAAATCCACAACCATTCCTCTGTCTCCATTTAATCCGGCTGCCTTTGCATAAACATCGTTGGTTTCCTTTGTAGCACCGCCTGCTGTTACCGAATATGTATAATAAGTACCCTTCAAATCGCCGTTAACAGTTATTGTCCAGACACCATTCCACGTTTCGTCTGTTTCGTCCTTTGTCATCTCAAGGGTCCCAATCAGGTCATCGCCGTCGCCACTCTCATACCGGTTAAGCATTACTTTTGAAGCGGATGGAGCCCAAACCTTAAAGGTTGTGCCTGACGGTGTATATTCAGCACCAAGGTCGTCACCGTCATACAGGGGATAATTTGCATTTATCGTGTCTATCCAATTGGTAAGACCTTCTAATTCCTCCAAATCATCTTTAGAATTGAACGTACTACTATCTTCAGCATTATACCAAAATGTAACCGCAGTTCTCTCACTTAAGGTAATAGAGTTATCCGCCAGACTCTGTATACCTTCCGTCGCATAAGTCCATGAATGCTCGCCAGACTCTAACAGGACAGTCTTCATAAACGTATGAAAGCCGTTCTGAATCATATCGTAATTATTGCCATCAATGGATATTTTAACTGTATCCAATGTTACATTACTTCCATCATTTATTGAATCATAAGTCTCACTGGTCAGTGAATTTACCCAAAGAGTAATTGTTTCGCTTCCTGCCGGGAAAGTCAGGGGCTTATTGCCTCCATTCAGTCCAACGCTACCATGATTCCAGTCTCCGCCAAAAGCGATTTTATAGCCTGGATCGTCATCATTTTTCAATTCTGTAGCTTCTTCCATTTTATCAAAATTGAATGTCTTCTGGAAAACGCCTCCGCCTTTATATTCTAAATCACCGTCTGAATCAGCCGGAGCCCAATCATCAAGGTTTAAGACCTTCAATTCAGGCACAGTGGAAAATTTGCCAACCCATGTTGCCGGATATTTAAATCCATCGGAATCATCGCACGAGGTAATTACTTCATCCTGAAATGACCAATATCTTACCCAAGCCTTTCCGTCCGAGTCGGATTCTATGTATCCTATTCTTGCCAGTTCACCATTGAGGTAAATCCGATAGGTACTTCTGCCTGAAGGTACGTCCACTTCTCCTTCAAACATTCCGCTGTAGTACGGACTCATCAGTGATTTTTCACCGTCATCAATCGCAACTTCCAGTATGTCATCAAATTTTGCATCTTCAAGATATGCTGCCACAATTGACACAGCTACTTCAGATGTATAGTCTTGATAGTCCGCAACCAAAACAAAGTTATCTGCTTCACATTCATCAGAAACGGTAATTTTTTCACCTGAAATAGTAACATAATCTGAAAGGCTTTCATCTTTCAGAGAATATGATGGTTTAACCATCTCAGAATTTCCATCTTCTGTATACAGGCATAACTCCGGAAGGTCTGCTTCTTCCTCCTTCATCACATTAAGCGTACCGTCTTCAAGTCCTGGTACAACTACTTTATTGTTATTGTCATCGCCAATTGTCTCTTCATTGACCTGATCATTCTTCCATTCATCTTTGCCATCTTTGTATACAATGAATTTATACCCATACACCCCTACGGGCAGTTCTATGGTCAACTCCCAAATGCCATCTTTTCCTTTTGTAAGCTTCAGGGCGTCATCTTTCCACCCCCAGTCATTCATCTCTCCAATCAAATGAACCGATTCAGCGGAAGCATCTGAATAACGGAATGTAACCTCCTTACCATGTACTTCCGGGCTCACATGAGTAAAGTCATCCCCCTCTTCATTGTCATCCCCCGATTCAATGTCATCCCCTACTTTGATTATGGAATTTCCATCCCCATCCAGGTTTTCATTATTTGCCGGATCCGCGATCCACTGGTCAGTGTCAGGAAGATAAAACTTGTACTTATATTCTCCCGGCTCAACATTTCGTATGATTATCGACCAGATGTCACTTCCATCTGTGGTCTCTTTCATTGAAACGCCACCCCACGTCACTTCTGGGTCTCCCTGAATTTCTCCCTTTAATTGAACTTCACTCGCACTTCCACTCTCATCCTTATACCGGAAAGTAACATCGTATGTCCCCTCAGTATTTTTAACAATGATCGGTCCTTCACCAAAATCCGTGTCCTCTGCTCCAACATTTGCAGTTGGGAATATCAATCCAGCTATCATTGTCAAGCATAGCACAATTCCAATAACTCTGTTTTTACATTTCATAATTTTCATTCTCCTATCTTATATTTTGTTTGAAACCATATTCAGATCCTCGCTTTTTTTCTCACCTCATTCCTCATTTAATCTCTGTTTTCCAATGGTATACAAAATAAGATTATCATCTTGTCCACCATGCATATATAAATTTTTATATTTCAAGTACTACTTTTTATACTTCTTTACAAGGAATAATAAGACCGGGAACCTGTTCTTAGATTCCCGGCCGCGGTTTTACCTATATTGTTCGTTCTGAATTCATTTTTTCATTTTGCTAATTCTTCGTCCATCATTTCTATAAAGTCTTCGCTGTCACAATTTCCTTCGATAAACTCCGGAAAAGCCGTATTAAAAAATTCATTTAACAGATGCTCCTGCCATCTGAACTGGTAATTGACGAAACTCTCCTCCGTCTGCTGAAATACAGATATATACTCTTTTTCCAATTGACTGGCCCTCTCGACATCTACCTCGGATATTCTCTGGCGGTATGTCAAAAATTCTACCGCTCCCCTTATTTCTTCTTCTGAACAGCCTGATACCACTGCCCAGCTTGACATCTGCTCATCAATCATCATCGCATTCCCCGGAAACGGTGCAAACCCAATTTTATCCTGAAGGTCTTCTCCGATATCCTGAAGCATCCAGTAGCCATTTGCCAATATAGCTGCATCCCCCCGCAGGAAACGGTTCTGTGCCTGATTAAAGTTGATATTTAATGCATCCTCAAACGTGTAATCGTAAAGCGTTTCCATACAGGATAACATTGTCAGCACGCTCTCATTATCATAAGATTCTGGAAAATATTCTTCCAAAAACGCTTTCCCATCCTCTGTTGAGGACATATATGCTGTAGAAATCAGCATTGGCGACCAGTATTCTCCGCTCCCATGCAATGCAAGGGGTGTAATTCCCGTCTGCTGCAGGCTGTCGAGGCATTCAAAAAACTCGTCCCATGTTTGAGGAAATGTCTCAATCCCTGCCTTTTGAAACAGTTCTCTGTTATAATACAACCCTGCTGACGAATACAGCCCCATGCTGAGCGGAACCATATATATTTCCTCACTTGACGATTTCCCCAGCAGCTCCTGCCACTCTTCCCTATTCTCCAAATACGGGTACAAATTAAGATATCTTTCATTCGATATCATCAACTCCTGAAAATCCGAACTGAATGCCGCATCTGTAATAAGAATGGGCAGCCGGTCATAGGCATTTAGTATCTTTAGCCGGTCTCGGTATCCCTGTTCTGTATCCTTAATCCACTGTGCCTCCACCCTGTACCTACCGGCATATTCCACGTTAAATCCATCTATCAGCTCCGTATACTCTTCTTCCCCGGTTTCCGGGTCGACCCGCAGGAGAATCGAAATCACTACAGCCTCCTCCCCACCTTCTGTCAATAATGTGACCGTGTCTTTTCTTCCACACCCCGCCGTTAAAAGCATGACTGCACACAATAATAGGTTTAATTTTAATTTACACGTCATACCACATTCTCCTCGCTAAGCGCCTTCACTGCAAATTCAATCCTGCAGACTGTCCTGTCACTTTCTACAATATATTTCATGCTCACAGCTTCGGCATACTTAAGCTTCAGTCTTCTCACTACATTTCCAACGCCATATCCTCCACCTGTTTTTGAAGAGTTATTCTTCCATTTTGCATCGCCGGACTGCAGCATTCTGTTCATCCGCTCCAATGTATCATGATCCATCACGTCTCCATTATTGCTTACCTCAAAAAGCAGCTTTTCGCCTTCCTCCCTTATCGCAATTTCAATCTGTCCTCCCTCGGTCAAATCTGCAAATCCGTGTTCGATACAGTTTTCTATCAGAGGCTGTAAGATCATTTTGGGAACAACATACAGAAACAATTCTTCTTCACACATCACTTTATATGTAAACAAGTCACTGTTTCTCACCTGCTGGATTTTCATATAGGCACATGCATGCTCAAGCTCCTGCTTTACACTGATGACATCCCTTCCATTGCTCAGCGTTATCCTTAGAAGTTTCGATAAAGCATCCACCATGTTCATGATCTCATTCTGCTTATTGATTCTTGCCATCATATAAACATTATCCAGAGTATTATACAGGAAATGCGGATTGATCTGGTACATTAAGGATTCCATTTCGAGCATGCGCATCTCTTTTTCCTTTTCCTTTATAATGTTGACCAGATCCTTAATATTTCCAACCATGACATTATATGAATTGCCGATTAAGTCAAGCTCCGTATTGGTGCTAATTTCAATGTAACTGTCCAGACTTTCTATTCCGAAACTGTCCATAATACCTGCTATCTTTTGTATCGGCTTTGAAATATTAGCCGACACGTTTATACTCAGCAAAAATGCGGCTGCCAGTCCTGTCATCAGCACAAGCAGCACACCTCTGACAGTTTCTCTCAGCAGTTGATCGGCCACCCCGCTCGGAACAAACGTAACAACCGTAAAACCGGTCGCCGCATGATATCCTGCACATAAAATTCCTTCTGCCGTTTCAATCATATACAGTGTATCCCTATTTGTCTCAATTTTTCTCTCAGTCAAAATTTTGTGTACCGTCTCCCTTGTCTGCGCGTCAACCCCCATTCCTGTTCCGCTCTTTTCAAAACATATTTCTCCGTCATCTGAAAAAATCATATAAATTTGTTCCAGACCGTTATCTGAAGGCATAATATCTTCTATCAATTCATCATTAATCTCAAAAAAAATCTGTGCAGCATTCTGATCCTTTTCCAAACTATGAATGTTGCGGCAGACATACAGATTATTTGTTCCTGTGTCAAAAATGTCTTCGCCTGACCACACAAAATGCAATTTTGCATAGTCGGCATTCAATTTCCGGTACAATATACTATTTAGATACTCTTCTTTGTCTACTGAAACATTTCTAATGGAATAAGACTTTCCAATACTGTTGACAAAATAATATGGCATAGCATTATTATTGTTATATGCGATTATTTTCTCCAGATGTTCGCTTTCCACCAATGACAGTTCAAGTTTCGGGAGAATACTCTGTACATAACTGTCAAGAATGATATTTTCGGTCATATCATCCATCTTATCGTAAAAGGAATCAAATTTAATCAGTATATTCTCGGTTACGCTGATATATTGATTCTTTATGGTTTCCTGCTCATTTCCAATCATTTTCCATATGATCACTGCAAAAACCGTTGCTGCCATTACGATAAGCATAGCATAATATACCAGAAATTTTTTCTGAATCCCAAAAAAATGTTTCTTCATACCGTTCTTCTTTCTCTATGCATTTTTTTCTTTATAGCCGCTTGGCAAAATCCCCTCGATCTGTTTAAACAGTTTTGTAAAGTATGAAGCATTTGATATGCCCACGGCACAACTGATTTCCATAATACTCGCATCGGTTGTAAGCAGGAGTTCTTTTGCCCGTTCTACCTTTTGCTTTAACAGATACTGCTTGTAAGACATATTTTTCACTGACTTAAATACCCTGCCAAAATATATCGGGTTCAGATGCACCTCATCCGCCACCCGTCCAATCGACAGACCCTCCTCATCCAAATGTTCTTCGATAAATGCACATGCCTTACTTACATATTCATTATAGTACTGTTCATCTCCGTAGGGAATACTATCCTTTCTCGCCTTCACTGCATACAGAAAAATCTCGTAACACATATGAAAAAGTCTGGATGAAGAATACTTAAACAGTGATCCGTAAAACTCCTGCAGGCGTGTCCTGACCTCATCATTCAAACCATAGGTTTCCTGCAGCATCTGTTCTGCGTGAACCGCAAGCTGATGAAGAAAAAATTTATCCGTGCTCTCGCTTTTCCCCAATGCAGACAAAAAATCTATAAATGCTTCTTTCAATAACCCCTCATCATTTTTCCTCATTGCGGAAATAATACGACGCGCTCTCTCATACGGATAACGGTTCTCCTCCTCTCTCTCTTCTACCACGTTATATTCGAGGTCTGTCTCTAGCTCGCACGCCAGAGAATACAACTGCAGACACTGGTTATATGCTTTTCTCATCCCTTCAAATCCGGTAAATGCCTTGGATACCGACGAAATAACGTCGAAGCCCAATTCATTCCGAACATTGTCAACCAGCATCTTAAGCTTATACAGCTTATCGTGATCTTCAAGATCTACGATAAAGATTCCTGCTCCGTCAGGACTCTTATATGCCCACATATGATAGTTTTCTTTTATTTTTTTCTCCACATAAGAAAACAGTGCAAAACGTTTTGCGCTAAATTCACTGTATTCCTTTACCTTGTACACGATATCCACATCCATACACAAAACAGTGTAATTATGCTTTTCCACCTCATCCTTGGTAAATAAGGCATAATTTGCCTTAATCTCATCCAGTGTAAGTTCATCCGTCAGATAATGTTCAATCATATAGGCTCCAAAGCCTTCTTTATTATCCACCAGCAGTTCTTTCCACCGGTCGAAAACAGCCTGTTTCTGCTTTTCTGCGATACAATGGTCGTATACTCTTTTCATTGTCTCCATCATTTCATCATTCACCGGCTTGACAATGTATTCAAGCGCTCCCAATGCGCAGGCTCTTTTTGCATATTCAAAATCCTTATATGCACTTAGCACAACAAACTGTGTATTGAGGGAAATTGCTTTTGCCCGCTCCATAAGTGTTATTCCGTCCATCTTCTTCATGCGAATATCTGTCAGGACAACATCGGGAAGCTCCTCCTCGATCAGCTTTAATGCATCCTCTCCGTTCATTGCCGTACCCACAACCTGAAATCCTATTGAATTCCAGTCAAATGTTGTCGTCATCCCCTGAAGTATGATTCTCTCATCATCAACAATTATCAGCTTAAGCAGTTGCATTCTTTAAACTCCTCCCCCTACATCTTAAACTTTGCAATCACATCCGTTAAAAATTCTGCACGCTTCGATAATCTTGTTACCGATTTCGACAACTCTTGAACGGTGTTTACCTGCTGTTTTGTTATCTCCGCCACATGACCGATGCTTGCCGTCGTTTCTTCCGATATCGCAGAGATACTTGCTATCGCTTCTAATGTCTCCTTTCTCTCATATTCCATTTCTTCTACATTGCTGTCTATAGCTCCCAATGTTTCGACTAACACATCCATACTTTGCTGTATATCAGTAAATGCCTGATTTGACTCTTCTACTGCATCCATCTGTATGCGTACCCTTTCATCTGCCTGCTGCACGCATTCCACTGCAACCTCTGTGCTTCCCACTATTTCATCAACAATCAGTTTAATTTCATTTGCAGAAACACGTGACTGCTCTGCCAGAGTACGGATTTCATTCGCCACAACTGCAAATCCTCTTCCAGATGCGCCTGCTCTGGCTGCTTCAATCGATGCATTCAGCGATAACAGATTCGTCTGTTCCGCAATCTCATTGATGACGTTAATAAATCCAAAGATTTCTCCCGATTTTGCTGCCATTCCGTTTACATTTTCACGCACAAGAGCTGTTGTCTCAGAAACTTCTCTTGCACTTTTGATGAGATTCTGCATCAAATCCTTTCCTAAGAAAACCTTTTTTTCTGTCTTCTCTGCATTTTCCCTCAACATATTAACATCACCCAACACCTTATACATTTTCTCAGAAAGATGCTCCATTTGCCCGAGCGTATGCGCAGTATCCCGATCTGATACTTCTGTGCCGCTTTTAATCTCTAAAATAGCCTGATTGGTGCCTTCTGACAGTTCGAAGAAAGAATCCGCCGACTCTTCAACCGTATTAGATGAAGCCAGAATTTCATCTGACGCCTGTGAAATATGACCGATAAGCTCCTGCATCTCTGAGATCATATGATTTACACCATCCGCAAGAAGAATAAACTCATCTCTTCCTTTCAGCCGGACCTTCGTTGCAAGTTCGCCTTGAGATATTTTCCCTGTCACCTTTAGGATCTCTTTGTTTGCCGTTTTAATCCGCCCTGCAAACATTATTTCTAATATTCCTGTAAACATGCAGGCTATCACTACCAGTATAACTGTAATTATTTTAATGGACTGCGTCTGGGATGTCAAATAGCTCTCCGGAACAAGCATACAGATTACTGCATCCATATCAGGCAGCCTTGAATATATAAAAAGATATGTTTCATCATTAAAAGCGACATACGATACCCCCTGCTCCTCTTCGCTCTCCATTGCCTCCCGGTAAAACTCCTGTCCCGTAATAACGGTGGATTCTACACTTTCATTTTGGCTTCTTACCAATCCTGTTCCGTTTCCGGCAATCATCCCGACATAGCTGCTGTCACTGATATTTACCTGATCTAATATGGACTCTATCATCTTTCTGTCTATGTCCAGCAATAACACAGCACTTCCGTTGTAAAACTTTCTTGCCAGCCGGAATGCATACTGACTACTGTCTGTTCCAAGTGCTTCATCTACCTCGGAAATATTGCCGAATAAATAGTATGAATAAACGTCCTCCGATATTGTTTTTCCTTCTGCCGTTTCCATATATTCAGAGTACAGTTTTTCCTGTCCGCCTGTAATCGTGGTTGTCAGTGATTCTTCTGCATCTGACAGTAAATAAATATCCTTTAATACCGTATCAGCTACTTTTGCATCCGCCAGTTCTTTTAAATACTGGCTTTTGATCACATTTTTATTCACATTGTTATCGCTTAGAAGACCACTCAGATAGTTAATCAGATCATTGTCATTAAGATATTTGGAATATACCGTTTCCTCTTTATTAAGAATATATGAGACGTAATCATTCATCATCTTTATCGTCTGCCCGGCAGATGTTTCATAACTTTTTATGATTGCGGCAGAAGCACGCCGATAAGAAATTATTCCAAGCATC
This sequence comes from Roseburia sp., assembly GCA_014804775.1. Taxonomy (GTDB): domain Bacteria; phylum Bacillota; class Clostridia; order Lachnospirales; family Lachnospiraceae; genus Roseburia. Next base: position 26,829 of record JAAUZB010000018.1, read on the forward strand.
ACAATAAACACAATAAGTACCATAAATCCGACCATAAGCTTTGTCGTCAGCCTTCTGCTCCACTTTAATCCTTTTGCCTGACCCGTCATATTCGCTATATTTTCCTTTTTATCAGCTGTTCTCTTCATAGGCACTCTCCTGCTTTTTTACAAGAAACATGCAGCTTACCGGCGAAACAGTTACGCTGCCTTTGACTTCTTCAATGCACTCCGTTCCAGCCTTACCCGCTGACACATGGATTTCCCATCTCCCGTCAGGGAGAAAAATCTCTTTTTCTGCCTGCTCCGGATTAAATATCATGCATAACTGTGCGGCTGATTCTCCGTTTATCCCTTCACAGTTGATCAGGCAGACTGTCTCCTCACCCTTGGGAATATCATAAAACGTGAACCTGTCGCGTATTTCCTCGATATCTCCCATACGCAATGACGGATGTTCTTTCCGAAATGCAATCAGTCCTTTGTAATAATCCCTCATTTCACGGCAATCCGCATTTTGCAGACACTCCCATGAAATCGCATTTATACTGTCTCCTGCATTATAACTGTTAGAATTCATCGTCCCGTCCGCATTCACTTTTCTGCGTACCAGCTCCTCTCCCGCCTGAATAAACGGGATGCCTGCTGCTGCGAATACAATTCCTGCCGCCAGTCTGTTAGATCGGAGCAGCCCAGCTCTGTCCGCTTCCGGCTCGGCCTCTTTCAATTTATCGTATAATGTCAAATCGTCATGACAGCTTGCATAGTTCACGACCTGCAACGGGGAAGACACCCAATACGGTATTCCCATCAAGTTGCTTTTCAGGCTATCTGCCATTCCTGTTCTGCCATTTACATATCCTTTTTCATTTGTGTCGGAATTTCTTCCCCTGAGTAAATTTCTTATTGTATCATTGAAGTACGCAAAACCCGGCGTTAGGTGCGAGTTTTTTTGTGTTGCCATTTTGACTTCCTTTGTCACATTCGTCGGCATTGCCCAGCCTTCCCCATAAAACAGCACTTCCGGTCTTACCTCATGAACACGTTCTATAATTTCATTGACTGTCACGATATCCAAAAGACCGACCAGATCAAACCGAAATCCGTCCATATGATATTCCTCTACCCAGTATAAAATATTCTGCACAATATATTCCCTTACCATCGAACGTTCACTTGCCGTGTCGTTTCCGCAGATGGAGCCGTTACTGTAAACACCTTCACTGTCAATCCGAGAAAAATATCCCGGAACAATATTGTTAAAGCAGAATTTCTCTGCGTCATGAACATGGTTAAATACCACATCCATTATCACTCCAATCCCCTTACTATGGAATGCTGCAATCATCTTCTTTGCCTCACAAATTCTTGTTTCTCCGTGATAAGGATCTGTTGCGTAAGAACCTTCCGGTACAAAAAAGTTTTTTGGATCATATCCCCAGTTGTACTGTCCCTCCTGTGTTTCATCAACACTAGCATAATCAAAAAACGGCAGCAAATGGATATGCGTCACTCCAAGGTCCGCGATATAGTCAAGTCCGGTAATATCACCGCTGCAATTTACAGTTCCCTCTTCTGTCAATCCCAGAAACTTTCCTTTATTTTCTATTCCAGAGTCTTTATGTACTGTCAAATCCCTGATATGCGCTTCATAAATAACTGCATCCGTTGCGTCGCATTCCCGAAACGGACTCTTATCCTTATCCCATCCTTCCGGATTTGTGGATGCCAGGTCAACTACCATCGCCCGCTCCCCATTCACACCGACTGCTTTTGCATAAGGATCACATGCTTCCTGCTCCGCGCCATCTATCAGAACAGAATAGGTATAAAATGTTCCCTGCAGATCACCATTCTTTGCAGCCGTCCATACTCCATTTCGATGTGGATCCATTGCAATTCGTTCCGCTGTTTCTTTTTTTCCTCTCCATCCATTTTGATACAGATTCACATATACTTCTTTCGCAGTCGGAGCCCATACGCGGAATGTTGTTTTGTTTTTTGTCCACCCCGCCCCTAAATCGCCATCCAGATATGTATACAATTTTTCAAACTCCTCTGAAGAGTACCACGCCCCAAGCTTATTTTTTTCAATTGCTTCCATTCTTCCCGTCTCCTTTTTTACTGTAGTTTTTCCTATGCATAGACACATACGACCTATCACATGAAATGCATAGGTCGTATCTTATCCAACTCAATATTTCTTTGTTATTTATCCTTTTGCTGCCCCGCTTGCAATTCCTTCAACATAGTATTTCTGCAGGCATATAAAGAGAATGGCTATCGGTATTGATACCAATACACAGCCTGCTGCAAACTGGGTGAAATATTCTGTAATAAACTCACGCTCAAGCATTTTCGATAATCCCAGAGCAACGGTATAATTATTATAGTTATCTCCCATGATCACACTGGAAAAGATGTAATCCATCCACGGTCCTAGGAAAGATGTAAGCACGGTATACACTGCAATCGGCTTTGACAACGGCAGTACAACTTTTGTAAATACCTGAAACTTTGTTGCTCCTTCCAGAATAGCTGCTTCCTCAATCGCTTTCGGGATCGTGTCAAAGAATCCTTTCGCCACAAAAAATCCAGCGCCGGCCCCCCCCGAATATACTAAAATCAGTGCCAGCAGCGACTGGCTGATTCCAATCCCCTTTAAAATATAGTAAACGGCAATCATTGACATAAATCCAGGAAACATCCCCAAAATCATTGCTATATTCATCATGGGTTTTCTCATTTTAAATCTCAGTCTCGACATTACAAAAGATACAGACAGTACAAATACTGTCGATATCAGACACGTACATACCGCAACCAAAAAAGTATTTCCAAACCATTTCATAAAATAAAACTGGGAGTTCTCCGTGAGAAGCCGTACATAGTTATTTATTGTATATCCTTTTGGGAAAAAGTAGGATGTATAAGAACCCCTTTCTTCGCGAAAAGATGCCAGAACAACCCAAAATATCGGAAATATCCAAATGATTGACAGCACAGACAATCCTATGTACGATAAAACAGTCTTTACCTTTTTTCTGATTTTCCCATACTCTGACATTTTCATCATTGAAATCCCTCCTCGTTATTGTAGGACGGCGTTTTTCTATAAGTAAGAAGAGAAATAACTGCCGAAATAATAAACACCAGAATACCTATTACAGACGCAAAGCTGTAGTCTTTGCTTCCCGTTGTCAGTTTATACAGCCACGTTACCAACAAATCTGTCTTTCCCGCCTGATAATAATCAAGTGTACTTGGACCTCCGCCAGTCAGCAGGAAGATTACATTAAAATTGTTTACGTTTCCAATAAACTGTGTGATCAAATACGGTGTCATCACAAACATAATGTATGGAAGCGTTATTTTTGTAAAAATCGTTACTGTATTTGCCCCATCAATCTGGGCTGCCTCATACAGTTCAACAGGTATATTCATCAGAATACCGGTCGATATCAGCATCGTATATGGCGCGCCCAGCCACAGATTGACAATAATGACTACTGCTCTCGCCCATGTCGCGTTCGTTAAAAAAGGAAGGCTTCCATCAATCAGCCCCATGCTTCTTAACAGCACATTTAACGCTCCTTCCGGCTGCAGCATTGTCTTCATGACAAGCAGGGAAACAAACTGCGGTACAGCAACAGAAAATACAAACATGGTTCTCCAAAACTTCTTCCCTTTTACTATTTTAGAGTTAATCCACAATGCCAAAATGATCCCAGCCAGAAAGCATGTTACCGTTGCCACCACTGCCCAGAAAATTGTCCATCCGAGGATTGGCCAGAAGCTTGCTCCTAGCGGGCTGTCACTCCTCAGCAGCGTTGTAAAATTCTGGAAGCCGACCCAGTCAAAGAGCTTTCCAGGCGGCTGGTGTGTGCTGTCATAGTTGGTAAAAGCTACCAAAATCATGTAGATCAACGGCAGCACTGTAAATATAAAGACTCCCATAACCGGTAGCAGCAATAGCGTAATATGAGCTTTTTTATCTACCATCATAGCAATCTCATCGCGCAGTTTCGGCACCTTTTCACCTTTATCGGCGATTTTCTGCGTATCATATGCCGACTGTATATTCATTCTCCATATCGCAATAAACCCTACGATCAAAATCAGGCTGATAATCCCGTAAAGCAAAAGCAGCATAGAATTGTCACCGGCTGCCATAACCTCAATGCCTTTTTTTTCGTCAAACACCCAGCCCTGCTCTACTGTCCCGAGGGTAATAAATCCCACAACAGCCTTTGTACCTGCTGTAACCATATAAAAAATAAATCCAATTTCCAATAGCAGAAACGTAAAACCTTTGACAACCTGACCACGGAACAGATTTCCCGCGCCAAATATAACAAATGCCAATCTGGTAAAAATATCTCCGTGAAGCAGTGCCTCCGGATATAATGAAAAATGTTTGCGGATTGCCTGGCCAATTTTCACTATGTTACCTCCTCTTTTCATAACTGTACATACCTAATATGAGAAGAGGATTCTGCCTAAAGGCAGAATCCGTTCTCGGCTATCTGTCAACCTATTGCGGCCAAGATACTCTGTACCAGTACATCAAGTATCTCCTGCATGTTATCTTCCGAAACTGCCCCTGCAATACAATCCTGTCCAAATGCCTCCATCGGCGACCAGAAGTTTGCAATCTGCGGGATAGAAGGCTGTACGGTAGACGCAAGCTCTGTCTGTGCCGCCAAAGTAGCAACCGCCGGACTTGCCGCCAACAGTTCTTTATTTCCTACCAGATTCTTATTAACCGGTGTAGCATTTCTTTCTGTAAATCTTAATTCCTGGACCTTTTCACCCGTCAGGTAATTTGCAAGCAGCATTGCCTCTAACGGATACTGTGTCTGAGCGTTCACTCCATAAATATTGAAGTTTACAATCGGACTCGGCTGAACAACGGAACCGTCGCCATATGTAACAGTCGGGAATGTAGTCACTCCGTAGTCCTCGCCCAGAGATTCCTCAATCGCCTTTGCATTCCATGTTCCTGTAATCGTTGCGCCTAATGTGCGGTCTGCAAATCCGCTTAACAGCAGCGTATCGTCATAATTTCCTACCTTCGGGTTCTGTGTCAATCCAAGGATATAGTTTCCTGCCAGAATACCGCCCCCGTTGTTGAAAGAACATTCTGTCGGATCCTGTCCGTCCTCACCGAACAGTGTGCAGCCCGCGCCAAAGAAGAAAGATGCCATGTACCAGCCATTGTCCAAATCCATTGCAAAGTTTGTCGCACTCCCCAGATCTTTTGCCAGCATTGTGTCCAGACTCTTCACTTCTTCTTCCGTATACATGCTCTTGTCATAATACATAAAGTAAGAGTTTGATGTACTCGGATATCCGTATAAGTCTGCTCCGATACAGGCCGCTGCCACTGCATTTTCAATATTATCTGCTTCCACAGTCGCTCTGTCAGTTGTGATCTTATACAATGTACCTGCCTCTACAAGCGATGCCAGCTGATCGGATGCAAATTCAAACACATCTGCCGCTGCCGTCGGATCTTTCAGCACTTCATCCTTTGCATCAGCAGAACTGATCACTGCCGTATCAATCGTCCATCCCGATGCTTCCGGATGGTCCTCCTTAAACATCTTAATTGCCTCCTGCAGATAAGCCTGGTCATCCTGTGAACCCCACAGCTTGAGCACCGCATCCGCGGCATATAACGAGTCTCCGTCGTCTGCCGTTCCGCCTTGCTGCTGTCCTGCTTCTGTTGTTCCCGATCCTGCTTCCGGCGTGCCTCCTGTTCCTTCTTCAGTCTGTCCACAGCCCGCCATACTTGCTACTAAAGCAACAGACAGTAAAACACTGATCAACTTTTTCTTCATAGTTCATTCCCTCCGTTTTTTAATAAGTTATTTTTGATAAGTTCATTATAATTTTTTCCTCTGTTTCCCATCTATCAACTTTTAAACTTGCAATAGAAAAAAATATATCATCTGTTTTTCTGTCTTTGCACAAAAAAACTGCCTCTCTGTCAAAATCACAGAGAGGCAGTTTCCTCATCACATTTACTTTCTCGTTTCAATTATTACATTTTAGCCTTTCACCGCACCTGCCAGCACACCTTCAATAATATACTTCTGGCATATTACGTAGAAAATGATGATCGGCACAATGGCAAGCACCAGTACCGCCATCATTGCGCCCCAGTCAACCTGACCGTGGCTCTGTTTCAAATACTGTACGGCAATCGGAATTGTCTTATATTTATTGATATTCAAAACCAAGCTCGGAAGCAGGTAATCGTTCCATACCCACATCGCCTCAAGGATCGCTACCGTAACAGTCGTCGGTTTCAAAATCGGAAATACGATCAGGAAGAATGTCTGCAGCGGGCTGCACCCGTCGATCATAGCCGCTTCCTCAATCTCCAGCGAAATTCCTTTCACAAATCCCGTAAACATAAATACCGCAAGTCCCGCTCCGAATCCCAGATAAACCACGATGATACCTAACGGATTGCTCAAACGCAGCATGTTCGCAAATTTAGACAGCGTAAACATAACCATCTGGAACGGTACGATCATTGAAAACAGGCACAGCATATAAATAAGTTTCGTTCCTTTTGTGTGAACACGTACGATATACCATGCACACATCGAACAGCATAAAATGATCAAAGCAACTGATCCAACTGTAATAAACAGTGAATTTCCAAAAACTGAGAAAAACTCTGTCTTGTCAATCGCGTTTGTATAATTCAAAAGTCCGCACATTGCTTTGCTGATTCCAGCGGTAAATTTATCCCATCCGTCTGACAGAGAATGTGCGCTGATTCCAAACGGATTCCTGAATATATATGCCTTTCTCTTAAAAGAATTCAGAAAAACAATAAGAATCGGTGAAATCCACAAAAAGCTGATAACTGCAAAGATCACAGTCAGCACGCCGCCGTGCTTTGCGCGTCTTACAGAATTTACTGCTTCGTTCTGTTTTGCCATTAGCCTTCTACCTCCTTACTCGTGGTCAGCTTATTCTGAATCACAGCAATAACTGCTACCAGAATAAAGAAGATGACTGCCTTCGCCTGTCCTACACCCTGCCATCCGGTCGTACCGTACATGGTGTCATAGATATTCAATGCCAAAAGCTGTGACATCTTACCCGGATTACCGCCGGTTAATGCAAGGTTCTGGTCGAACAACTTAAATCCGTTCGTCAGCGTCAGGAAGGTACAGATTGTGATCGTCGGCATCAGCATCGGAAGCGTAACGCTCTTTAACATCTGCCATGAACTTGCTCCGTCGATTTTTGCCGCCTCGATCAGTTCTCCCGGAATATTCTGGATACCGGCAATATAGATGATCATCATATATCCAATCTGCTGCCAGCAGACGACAACGATCATTCCCCAGAATGCAGACCACTGTGTAGATACAATGGTTCTGGAAAAGTTCGACAATATACTGTTAAAAATCATCAACCAGATGTAACTCAATACGATACCGCCGATCAGGTTTGGCATGAAAAAGACCGTACGGAACAGATTCGTGCCTTTGATCCCTTTGGTGAGCAGCATTGCAATCGCAAAAGATACCACATTGATGATCAATACGGAAACGATCGTAAACAGTGCGGTATACCACAAGGAGTGCAAAAATGTGGTATCAAGCTTGCCGTTTACAAAAACTATTCTCGTATAATTTTGAACTCCGATCCATTTCCAGTCTGTTACTGTTGTGAATTTACAGAAAGACAGGAAAATTCCGTATACAAATGGAATCAAAAATCCAATTGCAAATGCAATCATGGTCGGAAGGACAAATACAGGAAAATACTTTCTAGTTGCTTTCTCCATATGATTCCCTTTCTTTCAAAAAGGGGCGAGTGAACAGCTCACTCACCCCTTTTTTCGTCAAATATTAACTCACACGATATCAGAATTAAATAATTATTCTTCGTGTGCAAGTGCCCACTGATCAGCCCATCCTTCAACGAATGCTTTTACTACATCGTCCCAGGAACCTGAACCGTCGGTGTAAGCTGTCAATGCAGAAACAACATCAGCTCTCCAATCGTCTACGTTCGGAGTTGCATTGAAGCTCCATGCAACAGCTGTCTTTCCGTTTGACATCAGCTTGTTGGAATCCTGAGCAAATACGTTAGATGTCTCATAGTCGCCTGTAAAGGTATCAAACGGAGCTGTAAGTCCCATCTGGTTTGTGATCGCATCACGACCTTCGTCAGAAGTGATTACCCACTCTAAGAATGCTAAAGTAGCATCAATGTTCTCCTGCGGAGCCTTAGAGTTAACTGCCCAGTAATTCTCTGTACCAACGCAAAGTCCCTGATTTGCATCGTCTACACCAAAGTAGATCGGAAGCATTCCAAGATCATCTGCTGTTACTACAAATCCGTTTTCCGGATTGGTCAGTGCTGAGAACTCCCAGTCACCGTTCTGATAGAATACTGCTTCACCCATACCAAGCTCTGTCTCTGCATTTAATGCTCCAGAGTTTAAGGTCTTAGGATCTGCAGCAGAATCTGATACATACATATCCCATACTGCTTTGAACTGATCCAGATACGTTCCGTCGATCTCAGCTTCGCCGGCGATCAGATCACATCCGTCATCTTTGAACTCATAGTAAAGCGGCATGTTAGCAAGATGTCCTGAGAATCTCCAGCTGGAACCGTCATCCAAACCTGCAGAAGCAAATGCTCCCATAAGGTCTGTTCCAAGTGCCTCATTGATCTCGTCTACACGGGAATTAATGTCATCAGCAACAGCCTTTAATGTGTCAAAGCTGTTAATCTCGTCTACGGAAGAGATCACTGCGCCTTCCATTCCACAGTATCCCTCAAGAATGGTCTTGTTGTAGATGATACCGTAGCACTCATAGCAGTTTGCAACACCTGCAATCTTTCCATCATATGTAATGGCAAGAGATTTGTCTGTCAGGTGTGAGTAAAGAGCGCTGTCAGCTAAATCAAGTGTATAATCGTTCCATGTCTGAGCTGCGGTTGTATTACCGATGGTAAAGATCGTCGGTGCCTCGGATTTCGCCATCTCGGACTGTAATGTGGTGCTGTACTGTCCGTCTGCTGCTGTAAGTACAGTAACCTCTACACCCGTCTGAGAAGTATAGGTGCTTGCCAGATCCTTCCATGCTCCGTCTGTCTCCGGCTTGAAGTTCAGAAGGTAAACAGATCCGCTTCCTGCATTTGAAGCGCTTCCGCCCCCTGCCTCAGCTCCACTTCCGCTTCCGTTTGATGATCCGCTTCCGCTGCCAGAAGATGTTCCGGCATCGTCGCCACATCCTGCAAGCATCGTTGCTGCCATTGCAGCCACTAATAATACTGATACAAGTTTCTTTTTCATTCTTTCCCTCCTATTAGTGTGAAAAATTAATTGTATAAAACGCACATTCGGTATTGTTACCGGTAACGTTTTCAGTATCTTTATTATAGCTCTTTTGTACCCTATCTTGCAATCCTTTTTTAGCATTTTGTATATATTGATAAAACCGCCCCACAATTTTTGTGCAAATATTCCAATTTTTTCTTCTTTTCGCCCTTTTTTCTGGCTTATTTTATACTCACAGGGCCCTCCAGCACCTCACGTGCCACGTAAAGCGTCATATCCGAACGTGTAGCCATCGTCCATTTTACCAACGTCATTTCCATATTTTCCAGTTCAATCGCGGTGATACAGCGAGGATGAACGCAGCTCCCCGCATTCATATACAGCCCTTCGTCTCCTGACAGTCTGGGGCGGTGGGAATGTCCCGCTGCCAGATACGTGTCGTGCATCACTGTCCATTCCTCCAGACATTTTTCATACCGTACTGTCTTTCTGTAATTCCTTGCTGCACTGGTGGGATCATTAACCCCGGAGCGCTCCAGCGGTTTCCACAGATACCTTACCAGAAACCGTGACAGTTTCCAGAACACAGAGTTAAACAGGTCTGCCTGATGTCCGTGTATCATGCAGATATCTCTGCCACCCTCTCTGTTCTCAAGGATCACCGCCTCGGGAAGACTGTCCTTTAACTCCATGTTGTGATTTCCGTATATACGTATCGCCCGACAGTTTTTTTCAAAACGTTCAAGCATCTCATAGACATCCGAATGGCAGTCCTTAATCCGTTCCATATGCCGGTTTTCCCAAAGTTCCTCCCCGTCTCCGAGCTCCAGATAATAAAACCCCCGTTTCATGTAATGTTCAAGCGCAGCGTAATACAAATGCTGATTGTTCAGAAAATTATCATTTGACGATCCCTCGCCGCGATGACAATCGCTGATGACCACGTAACGGCTGTGGCATGTCAGCGGAAGCCTGACGGCTCTCTTAAGTGCGCGGTCAATGCGTTTGTGACAGCTCATCTGCGCTGCCTCCTGCACCGCATACATTTTTGGGGAATGCAGTTTCTTTTCAGCCGCAGCATACGTCGGAAGCAGGACGGCACCAGATAATAAAGAAACATCATTCGGTCCACAGTATTTTTAAACGGCCAGGTAACCATCAGGAATAACCGGCAGCAAACCCGATTCTGGAACAGGACCCATATCCTATGTAACTTCTCCAAGTGTCCTGTTTTCGGGCTGTGATCCATATCGATTGAAACTTCATTACGGCAGATATGATACTGTTCCTTCGGCACCCCTGTTTTGACCAGTCCCCGATAAAATGCCACCGCCATCTTCTGCTCTCTGAAATGTATCGTTACGGTCAGGCGCAGCTCCGAAGGTTTGGAAAATCTTCCCATTTCAAATCCGGTCAGCCACCAATGTTCCTTATTCTGCCGATAAACTTCTCTCCCCTTCCGCTCCAGTCTGCAGATAATCTGCGGCATTTCATCATCCTCTGCCGCATCAAAATGCGCGGTCTTATAAGAATCTTCCGGCACAATATTTTTCGCGTGATAAATCCCCACCTCTCCGCCTGTGTTGATACCGTACTGTCCTTTCCAAAGTTCGATCAGCCATGTGCGCCCTTCATAATCAAAATATACCGGCCAGGCATCCAATACCATATTAACTCCTGCCGCCATCCGGTCAAACAAAGCCTCATATCCCTGCTTCCTCTGCCATGCATCGAGTCTGGAGGTAAATACCTCCTGCTTTTCATCATAAAAAAAGCCGAATGGAGCCGCAAGTTCATTTACAGTCTGAACCTTTTGCGGCATACCCATCCGACGTACCTGTCCTCTGCTCTCTCTTATCCTGACCCCCACAACAAGCGCCAGTCCAAGCACGGTCAGAAGACACACAAATACTATAATTGCAATTATCAGTTCTATATTCATCAAATCTGGTTCCTCCCATATCTTCTTTTCTATATAAGATATGCCGAAACCGTCATTTTGGTTTTATCTTGCCATCAGTCCCCTTGCAAAAAAATCTGCCATTTCTATCGCCTGATTCTCAATATCACGGAACACGTCAATACTCTGCTCATATTCTCCGTTCATCTGATGCTCTATCTCTTCTCTGGTCAGATCCAGATGGTTGAGCATCATATTTCTTGTCTCCCGTCCTGCAAAGTAAGGATTCTGCTGGCCCAAAAGCTCCGCGATCTGATTTGCATTGGCATACCAGCTTTTGATCAACGCATCATAATTGCTCATATCCCCGGTTTTCAAGGCAGCAATGATCTGTCCTGCGATCTCAATATGCTCAAGCAGCAGATTTCGCAGCTGTCTTATGACATTGACCGGAAATGACGTTGCAAATACCGATGTGATCTCGTCTGCTGTCTCTAAAAGCCGGTTCTCCACCGCTTTCTGGTCCGCCGCATCCGCCGATACGCTCATCAAATACATTCTGGTCCAGAACACATGGTTGAGCCATGCCAGTCTCATTGCATCCTCTGTTCTGTTTCCCCCCATCTGCGGCTGGTTTGGATTCTGCCCCATGTCCTCCGCCGGCATCTCATACTCCGGTCCCGGACACACCAAAAGTTTCATTCCGACCTGCAGATTGTAAGGGTTTACTCCCGGATTTCCGAGAATCAGCTCTGTCACCGTGGTCTTATACTGTCGGGATAATTTGTACAGAGAGTCACCCTCCTGTACCGTATGTGTAATTTTGTTCTGACAATACATATTCTTCCATTAACCCTTCATTCTCCCTTTATGATATGTCAAAGAACAAAATTGCGTGCAACTCTGCGTGCAGCGTTGTGAACAACTCTGCATGTTTACAGCAGGTTCGCAAAAAAAGGTGCCGCCGCCACGGTAAGAATGCCGGCTGCAGCAATGGAAAGGCTGCTCATTGCCCCTTCGATCTCCCCCATTTCCATCGCCTTTGCCGTTCCCACTGCGTGGGATGCTGAGCCAATGGCAATCCCTTTCGCGATCGGCTCCTCTATTTTAAATATGCGGCAGATTGTTTCCGCAAAAATATTTCCAAATACTCCGGTAATGATGATGACTGCCACCGTGATCGTGACATATCCGCCGAGCTCCTCTGAAATACCCATCCCAATTGCCGTGGTGATCGATTTCGGCAGAAGTGTCACGTACTCTTTATGTCCAAGTCCGAACAGCAGTGACAGCAAAAAAACACAGAGCGCACTGGTAAGGACACCGGAAATGAGCCCCGCCATGACAGCTTTAAAATGCTGCCGCAGCAGCTTTGCCTGCTCATGAAGTGGAATGGCAAGACAGACAGTTGCCGGCGTCAGCAGATAACTTAAATATTTTGCGCTCTCATTATAGCTCTCATAGGGAATATGGAATGCAATCAAAATCACTATGACGCATACTATAGCGATCAGCAGCGGATTACATACAGTCCATTTCAGTTTTCTCTTTAACAGCACGCCGAATTCGTAGGCGACAAGGCTGATCACCGCTCCAAAGAAAAGAGAGTTCCTTAACAATTCATTCATGCTCCGCACCTCCCTTCTTCCCCGCATTTTCCTTCCTGCGTCGAATGACAAATTGTGCCGTTCTGCCGGATACCGCCATGACAATGACCGTGGACACTGCCAGAATCACTGCCGTCGACACAAAAATCGGTTTTAACGCATCCCAGGAATCTACCAGTCCTGCTCCTGCGGGAATAAACATGACCGGCATGATCTCGATCAGAAACTTTCCTGTATCACGTATCGCCTCCACTTTTATGACACCTAACTCCAACGCCGCGAACAATAATACCAGCCCGTAGATACTGGCTGGTATTGAAAGCGGGATAAGCTCTTTTAAAAGCTCTCCCATGAAAGAAAATCCTAAAATTATCAAAAACTGTCTGATATATTTCATTTTTGCTCCTAAGCTTACTGTCAAAACACACTGATCTGCTGCATGCGTGCGTCAAACTGTCCGTAAAAGTCCTCGTCTTCGTATGGCGTAAGATAAAATTGCTGAAGGATGAACAGGTTCAGATTCTTCTTTGCATTTTCATCCTTCATTCCGGAAAGCTTCTCCTCTACGGCTTTCCGAAAAGCATGCCAGCTCAGGAGAAAATGCTCGTTTTTCTTCTGCTGCGGCACGTCTAACCATTTGCCGACTTTTACCTTGGTACGGTTTGGGCTTTGACAGGCCTCTCTCTGCCGGAAATAGCGAATGCCTTTTTCCTCATAGATCCGTCCAAGCGGAAATACCCTGCACAGTCCCGGTCGGAATGGATGAATACTGCACCTGCCTTCCTGATTCAGAAACGGGCACCTCTCCTCCTGTCCTTCCATGCGCAGGTGAGGCAGTATCACCCCATCCACCACGCCAAGCTCAATCGTATCATCCAAAAGCTGCTGCGCACTCTTCCCTGTCGCCCGGCACAACTGCCATACGTCGAGCGGGTCGAGCACGATGCTGTCACCCATACCTTCACAGCATGCATGGCAGCCTGCACAATCATTGCAGGCTGCACGCACCATATCGTTTACATTATATATTTTGCCATCCGATATCTCATTTAATTCCTGTAACACGTTTATCCTCTTTCCATTTTTTGCCGGACAGTCAGCTGTTTTTCTGAAGCTTTTTTACCAGATATACAAACTCATCCTTATATTCATCCGACTCGGTATCCACCCGTCCTAACAGTTCTCTCACGTTTTCAAAGGAGGCGTCTTTTTTGTATTCACTGTCCCGGACAATCAGTCCGAATTCCGCCACAGCCGCCGCAAAATAAAAATCTTCTGCCGGCTGCTGCGCATAGGCAGCCTCCGTGATCGGATAGGTGCAAAGCTCACTGCTGTCTGACTGCGGGTCCTTGTAGCGGATGTTCAGATTCATCCATTCCCCATTCTCCACTCCGGTACTGTCCTGTTCCTGATACTTGAGATCTGTCTGCGGGATTTCCTGTTCAGAATCGACCGGTATGATCTCATAAAGAACCGTTACCATATGACCTGCACCGATCTCTCCGGCATCTTTTTTGTCATCGTCAAAATCCTCTGTCGCAAGCATTCTGTTCTCGTATCCAAGCAGGCGGTATCCCTTTACATATGCCGGATTAAACTCCACCTGAAATTTTACGTCTTTGGCTACCGTCACAAGAGTAGCTCCCATCTGTTCCACCAGCACTTTTTTCGCTTCGCCTAAAGAGTCAATATAAGCATAATTTCCGTTGCCGCGGTCCGCCAGAGTTTCCATCTTGTTATCCTTAATGTTTCCTGTGCCAAAGCCGAGCACAGATAAAAATACGCCTGACTCTTTTTTCTGCGTAATGAGTTTATCCAATTCACTTTCACTGGTAACGCCCACATTCAGGTCGCCGTCCGTCGCCAGGATCACCCGGTTATTTCCGTCCTCAATAAAATATTTCTCGGCGATCCGATATGCCGTTATGATGCCGTCCGCCCCGTTTGTGGAGCCTCCCGCTTCTAAACCTTCCAGCGCATTTATGATCGTCGCCTTGTCATCACCTCTTGCTCCCTCCAAGACAACCTCGTCCGATCCGGCATATGTCACAATAGATACCCTGTCCTTCTCTGTAAGCTCCTCCGCAAGCATTGCAAACGATTTCTGTAAAAGCGGCAGTTTGTCGTCGCTGTACATAGACCCCGAAACATCGAGCAAAAATACGAGATTCGAATCCGGAGCCTCACTGAAATCAATCTCCTCTGTCTTCAAGCCAATCTGTAGAAGCAGTGCATCCTTATTCCACGGACAGTCTCCCATGACCGTTGTCACACCAAACGGTTCGTCGCCGTCAGGCAGATTATAGTCGTACGAAAAATAGTTCAGCATTTCCTCAATGCGTACCGCACCTTCCGGAATATCTTCGATCGAATAGCCATTCTCGATCATGCGGCGCAGATTACTGTACGATGCCGTATCAACATCTGCCGAAAACGTAGAGAGAGGCGCATTTGCCACTGACTGATACCCGTTTTCGCGGATACTGTTATATTCCTCTGTATTTCCGTTTTCCATATATGGTTCCTGCAGCATCCCCCCCTCTTCATCGTAATAATCCCAACTCTCCGCCACTCCGCCTGACGCCGCATCAGAGGTAACTGCGTTATTCATGTCATAACCGCCCGAATGGCTGTTACCGCACCCGCAAAGTGATGATGCAGCAATCATTGTGCTCACTAAAACTGCCATAAATTTTTTCTTTTTCATAATTTTCCTCCATACCGGAATGTTTCCGGCTTCTCCTGCTCACCGCTGTCGGAAATTCCGCAGCTTGTATCTGTGATATTAAATACACGGATGAAGCAATGCCTTTTTATGGAAAAATTTGAAAAATATTAAAAAATGATTTCCTCCAGCAGATATTCCGTACCGTCACCGTCTGTCCGTACCGTGATCCTCAGCCGATAAGTCCTTCCTTCTTCCAGCCGTACGTCCGACATTCTCTCGTCATACAGTATGATCTGTTCTCCGTTTGAAAGTTCACCGCTGTCTGTCTCCTCAATCTGCACCGTATAGGCTGTTCTGTTTTCCGATTCCGACAGTTCCAGAACTTTGGCTGTCATTGTACAGCCGGCTGCCTCCTGTTCCCCATCCAGCATCTCGCCGGCCGTATTTTCCGCTGCCTCATTTGACATGTTCTCGTCCGCATCCCACAAAGCCGCATCAGACGACACGCCGTCGTATGGAGCACCTGACATATTTTCCCCAGCAGACGTTGTGCTGTCGGACATATTGCTTGGCCCTCTGCCTGTCAATCTTTGCATGACGGGTACCGCAACCATCAGACAGACACAGGCAGCCACCACCGTTCCCCATGTGCGGTACTTTCTCCAAAATCCCATCTTTTGGACCGGCTGCTTTTTCGGTTCCAACCCCGCCTCTATTCTTCCCCACAGATCCGGCGCGTCCTCTTTCATAAGCGATCTGTATTCTTTTTCAAGCTGCTTACTCATATCCGCACCTCCTCAACTTTTTCATTGCATTCTGATACCGCCACGTAACGGTTCCCATCGGCTGCTTTAAAATATTCGCAATTTCCTGAAATGTCAGTTCTCCCAATATCTTCATGTTTACAATCTCGCGTTCACCGGGTTTTAACGTGTCAAGCGCCTCTTTCAGGCTCACGTCTGAGAGTACCTCTTCCTCCACATCGTCTGTCGACGCATTTTCCAAAACAGAGTCTGTAAAGTCTTCCGCAAAAATCTCACGCTTCTTTTTGCGCAGCAGGTCAATTGCCATATTCCTCGCAATCGCGGCCAGCCATGCCCTGTGGCCTTTTCTGCTCTGATAGTTGTCTGCCAGTTTCCACAGTTTGATGAAAAACTCGCTGGTCACATCTTCCGCATCCTCCTTATTCCGGACGACCTGAAACACAACAGAATAAATATAGCCGATGTATGCCTCATATATTTCACGCAGAGCTGACTGTTCGCCCGCTTTCATTCTTTTCATACATACATGGAACTGTTTTTCCTCCACAGACGCTCCTTTCTGACAGCACCGTATATCTTTTGTACGTTTTTGCCCGTTCATTTTTATGGAAATTAGTATGCATTGTTTCATTATATCGGTTTCGCCGGCACGATTCAAGTACTACAAGAAGAGCACATAAGATTACTGCTCCAGCTCTACGGTTCTTGTGGCAATCCTCTCACGAAATCTGACATCGTGCTCCACGATCAGCATAGTCGGCTGATACGAGAGGATCATTTTCTCTATCTGCATTCGGGAAAATACATCAATGTAATTGAGCGGTTCATCCCAAAGATACAAATGCGCCGGTGTGAGGAGGCTTGCCGCGATCAGGACTTTCTTCTTCTGTCCCTCGGAAAATTCTTCCATATTCTTTGTAAACTGTACCCGTTCCATATCCAGCTGCCTGAGCACCGCGCAAAAAAGGCTTTCCTCAATCCCACGGGATTCGCAAAATTTTTGAATGCTTCCCCGCAAAAACGAGGTGTCCTGATTTACATAGGAAACCGTCAATCCGGATGCCGCCGTAAGCGTTCCCTGTTCCGTAAAGCGTTCTCTTTCCTCTGCACTCTTCTCTTCCGCATGCAGCAGAATTGCCTTCATCAGGCTGGATTTTCCACATCCGTTTCTGCCGTGCAAAAAAACACGTTCCCCCTGCCGAAGTTCCAGATCCATATTTTGCAAAACGGGCGCTTTTGCCCCTGAATAAGTCAGCCCGTACTCTCTTGCTCTCAGCAGGACCTCTTTGTGATGAGTCAGGGAAAACATCTTTAAATCAACCGGATTTTCTATGTCCTGCAGCAGCCCCTCTTTTTCTTCAATTTCCCTGTCAATCCTCCGTTCCAGTGATCCGACCCTGCTCTGCATCTTTTTCGTTTTGGCTCCAATGTACGCGCGCATCGGGCGGTCATGTTCTTTTACCGGATCATAGCCGATCTTTGTCGACTCATTTTTGTCCGCCCACTGGCGCGCACGTCTTGACGCCTGCTTAAGCTTGCCTATTTCCTTTCTGTGCTTTTCATTTTCCGCGGCAAAAAATGCATCCTTACGGCTTTTATTTTCCCACCAGCTCGAAAAATTACCGCTTTGTACCTCAATCGACTGCCGGTTCAGCACTAAAACATGGTCGATGCAGGCATCCAGCAGATCCCTGTCATGCGACACAAGGATAAACCCCTTCTTTCTGTTCAGATATCTCTTGACCGTTTCGCGCGAATTCTGATCGAGATGATTGGTAGGCTCATCAATCAGCAAAAAATCATTTTCCCCTGAAAACAGAACTGCAAGCATCACCTTTGTGCGTTCCCCATGGCTGAGCGTATCAAACGGCCGGTATAAAACCTCCGCGTCCGTTTCCAGTTCGTCCAGTTCGCGCAGAACTTTCCACAACTCACAGTTTGGCTTCATCCTTTCCAAAAGGTCCACACCGCATTCTCCCATCCATTCTTCCTCTATCCTGTATGGAAAATAATCGAACACCGCGGATGTCTGGATTGTTCCGTTGTACTCATAATTGCCGAGCAGCAAATTTAAAAAAGTTGTCTTTCCCTTTCCGTTTCGCCCGATAAATCCGAGTTTCCAGTCTGTATCGATCAAAAAAGTAACATGATCGAAAATCGCATCATAGCTTCCCTCATAGGAAAAAGTTAAATCTGTTACCTGTATTTGTGCCATATTATGATTCCTCCTTTCGGATTCCTCATGCCATTCTATCTGTCCGCTTTATTTTTTCACACCAAAAAAAGAGGTTATGAGAAACATAATCCACCTTTGGTAACATGACAAACAGTATCCTTCTGCATGATGAAATCCCTGCAGCATTACAAGCTTCATGTTCTCAAAAGTAGATTATCTTCTCATCTTTTCACCTCTTTCCTCAAATATATCGTTATTATAAAGTTGTGAGGGTGTCCTGTCAACCCCCATTTACCATGCATGCTTTCCTGTTGCCAACAGACTGTCAATATCCATATAAGCATTTTCCAGCCGTTCCGTATGATAAATCCAGTAATTATCATATATCTTCTGGGTTATACCGTTAGCATCCCATTCTTTTAAAACATCTCCGGTTTTTTTATCTTTGTAAACTGCATAATATTCCAGCAAGTACATGAAAAATCTCATTTCCTCTGACATACTATTCTCCCCGTATATATATACAATTTCGCGGGTCTCCGGTTATCATTTCTACTTCCCACATCTCAAATATTGCACCTGCTCCAAATGCCGTCAGCCCGCATTCCTCATTTTCCAACATTTCATGAGTCTTAGATGTCACAAATATACGTAGTGCCTCCATATTACTGTAGTCATATTTGTTTGCTATCATCTCAACAACTTCACCATCGTAATAATCAATTATTTCAGGTTCTAATCGTTTCATACCATTTTCACCTCCATGTATTTCAGGATGTTCAATGCACGCTCTGTTCTAAATGAATACTGGTCTTTCAACTTCTGTGGCAAAAGGAGTTGAAGGGCTATATCTTAACCATTCCGCATTCGCTTTATCAAATACCAAATTATTCAAACTATTCAGCTCATTATCTTCTACACAAAAGATTGAAACCATCGGTGTTCCTAATTCACGCGTCGCTGCAGTACGAAGTGCCCACTTTCTTGCCTGTTCAAAATCACTTGTCAGATAGAATCCAGCACCAAAATCTAATCATCTCTTTGTCGGGAGCAGCTTTGGTGTCTGAACCTCAACATTACTTCCATGATATAGCTTCATAACATTCCTCCATTTCTTCTGCACAATATACCAAGGTCTTCTAATATTGTATCAAAAGACAGCGTATGTTCCGATTCATAGTTTTCTTTTATAAATTGAATTCCTTTAAATTGAAATAAGTACTGGAATGCTTCCTTCTCACTAAGATTATGTTTCCTAGCAAATTCATTGACACAGGCAACTGTGAAATTAATCATTTTTTTCTGTTCACTCATATAAAAATGCTCCTCGTATTTTGGAAGAATCATAAAGCTACACTTGTTTTTCTGCAATAAGCCTATCAATATCCTCAAACGTATTTTCCAAACGCTCAATATGATATCTCTCATACATGTCGTATATAAAATCTGTTAATTCCAACTTATCCCACAATTTCAAAACTTCATCCGCCTTAGTATTTTTATATTCTGCATAGTTTTCAATCAAAAAAATAAAAAACTCCATTTCCTTACCCATATCAATCCCTCCTTAAATATAAAGAATTGCGCGGATCTCCAGTAATTTGCTCGACCTCCCACATGTCAAAAATTCCAAACGGGCTAAAATCCCACATTTCGAGTTCCACATCCGTAAGCATCCGATAGGTTTCAGAAAAAAGAAATTTTCTAAGAGCCGATAGCGGTTCAAGCCCATACTTCTCTACAATCATCTGCGATACTTTTTCGTTATAAAAAGAGAGAACGAATACCATTTCATTCTTCATCGTTCAATCTCAACAATGTCATCCATTCCACAGTCTAATGCAGTACATATTCTGACTAATACATCCATTGCCACATACTCATTATTTGCCATCTTAACCATTGTGCTTCTTGCTATAGATGTTTCATTTCTAAGATCAGCCTTGGTCATATCTTTATCTATAAGCAGCTTCCATAAAGGCTTGTAATTGATTTTTGCACGCTCATTCGTCATACAAAGTCCTCCATACATTTCATCCATACGATTACAAATATCAATATTACATAGTATATCATAATTATGTCGAAATTACAATCAAAGCGTTTGAGAACTCATACAAATCATCAAAAAAGAACCATGGCTGATACAACAAGCCATGATTCTCTACCATTCTGACATTCTATTCATTCAACCTAACGGCCGAGCGATACTGCAGCCGTGATTTTACTGCAAAAATACAATAACATATTATCACGATGACCAGCAGACACCAGCTTGCTCCACGCCCTACGGCAAAAGGTGTCTCAAACAAAAATGCATACCAGAAGCCAGGTCCCTCAAGCTCCCAAAGCCCCGGTGTAAGATACCATTCCCTCGGTGTAAACAAATAACTGAGGCTTTCCTCATTTATTAGCACCGTCAAAAGCGGAACTAATGGGATAGCAGCGGACAGCCACATATCCGAGATCCTTTTGTATCTGCCTGCCCGTGACAGCGTGTCTGAAAAAATATCTTCCGTGCCTGTGGCACTGCCTGTGGCACTGCTTTTACGGAAATACTGTGATCCCGAATTACGGTTCCCTGCAATATGATGCCATCCGCTATCCTCAAACAACATGCAGTAATCGGAAAAATCTTTTTGCGACTTAAATATCCGATAATCGATTCTAATCGTCTGGTTTTCTGGAGTGATTTTCTGAAAATTGTAACACCATGATTTTGAGGCAAGCAGCCATCCTTGACTCGCCATACGCTCCAGCCATTTTTCTTCCTTGTCAAGCCGGAGAAAGATTCTGAACTTTTTCATCACCAAGTACCCCCTTTACTGTCTGCTCTGTCACAGCGATCATATGGATCATCCGTCTGTAGTCAGCGTACAACACCTCTTTGCCCAAATCGGAGATTACATATATTTTCCTTCTGGGGTCGTCGCTGGGTAAAGAAGTGATCAGCTTCTTCTTCAGGAGATTTTCAATCGCTCCATACATCGTTCCCGCTGCCAGTCTGACCTGTCCGTCACTCAGCTCCTCTACCTTCTGCATGATCGCATACCCGTGAGCAGGCTCAGTCAAAGCTAAGAGAACATAATAGACCGTTTCCGTCAGCGGTAAATTTTTATCTCTGTTCATTTATACACCTCCAATATACAGTTAAACTGTATATCGTTATTATATACAGCAAGACTGTATATGTCAACAGTTTTTTTATATTCTCCGTTTACTTCACCCTTCCATCTCTTGAACTGTTCCATAATCCCTAAGTTCGCTCTTCTCAAATACCTTTTGAAATTCATCATCTGTAAACAGTACGTTCCCACTTGAGGTCAGCGGCAACATAAAACTATCAGCTTTAAAAGTCTGTGCCGGTCTATCCACAAGAATGATCAACGGATTTTCTGCCTCTACCGGCTCTCCCACACCCAATGCCACATTTACCGGAAGTGCAAACAATTTGTCGCTTTCATATTGATACAGACCCACTCCATCAGGCATTACACTTTTATCAACCGTCCATATAGGCATCTGGGCATCCAAAAATTCCTGCATACTATTTGATAAACTTCCGTATTCCACCGGCTTTAGTTTGTCAGATTTGCCAAATCGCTCCAGTCACTGAGGATTTGTCACAATCAAATGATCGTAATTTTCCAGCTCTTCCGTAAGCTCAATGCTGCTATCGACCACAAAAGAAAGCAGGAGCTGTTCCTCCATATCAGATAGAATATCTGCGCCTACCTCTGTCAGTTCCTGGTTTTCACATACCGTATCAATATCTGTGTATGATATGCTGTATACTCCATCCCAGTTATATTGACTGAGCACATCTGTCTTTGCGCACCCGGATAAGCCGCATATAAAAACAGTCACCAACAAAATCATCAATTTCCCTTTCATGGATTTATCCATGTATTGAATCACAAAATACTCTGCAAACAAAGCAATCCCTATCACTAGCGGATAAACTCCGAAGGCAAACCCGGAAAAGGCAACAATAATTGGTATAATAGCAGCGATCATTTTATTCTTTCCACACATCACATATTCAATTACAAAGAGTATGCACATAGGGATAAAGAACAGAAAAAATTCTAAAAAAGGGAAACTTGTAAATCCGACAAATAATGCCAGAACAGGTATCGCCAGAACACATATCACTCCTGCACTAATTGCTAAAAAACGGTTTTTTAAGGATTTTTTCTGCTCCGTTGCAATTTTAAGTGTCTCAATCACAGTTTCTGAAACATCCTCGGGAGAGAGTTCTTGTTCATTCATTTTTTCGGATCTCAAAAGTTCTAAGACAGTGATGTGTAATGCCTCCGCTAACGGCTCAAGCATAGAAATATCGGGCAAACCAATGCCGCGCTCCCAACGGCTGACCGCCTTATCCGTCACTTGAAGTTTGCTTGCCAGTTCGGCCTGTGTCATATCCTGTTCTTTTCTTAATGCGGCTAAAAATGAGCCAAATTTTTTTGCATTCAAATTCTATACCTCCTTTATCTGATAACAGCATATACGCTTTCTGTTTTTATAACAACCGATGCTTCGTTTAGCGCACTCAACGTCTCGTTTACCGCAGTTTCTTAGACATCGACATAAAAATACTTCTTCCCGGTAAGAATGCTCATATCCGCATTCTTACCAAAAAGAAGTATTATGTCCTAATTATTCCAACTCGATCAGTCTGAAATTCTTGATCCTTCCAGACACCGGCGGAGTATTCATTTTGATTCCCAGCTGCACCTGCCCTACATCAAGTTCCACTGCCTCAAGACTATGGGTAACAAAGCAGACATCTGACGGATATATCCGCTTCGCAAACTCCTGCTGTTCGTTGCAGCTAATTTTTCTTAAGAACAGCTCCACCTGTACACCGGTCGTATTCGTTCCCCGATAATCCACCGACAGTTGATAGCGTCCCGGCTTGTCAATGTGAATCGTCTTGAACAGTTCAAATTTAAAGTTGCATTTTGCAGAAACATAGATTTCCTGCTCTCTTTCCTCCACAATGATATCTTTCTGNGGGTACATCTTCACCCACCAGTCNTTGATTCCATTGGAAAAATCACCGTTCGCCACCAAATTTGTTCCTGCCGGTGCNATCTGGGATTCATCGATCACATAGAGCGTCTCCATGTAATTCTCCAAGTCTGCAATCGGCGGTTTTGACGGGTCGAAATCGCGAAATGCTTCAAAACCGCACAGTGCTTTTCCGTTTACATCAAGCATTCCCATGTTCTCATCCCATGTTCCATACGTGCGTCCCGGAATNCAAAGCGGTTCCCANTAGTAGACNCCGGTCGGAAGGTCNCCNGAGACNGAGGCNGCAATCTGCATTATNAGTTCCAGTGATTTTTTCTGCTCTGCTTCTCCTGCCGGAAGTCCTGCCATCTTCATCATATCTCTCGACACGTGCTCCGTTTCGCANTGCCTCCACGGATGTGCCGTCTCCACTANATAGACCGGAACCCCGTAGCGCCCNATCAACTGCTCCATGGAGCTCTTCAGATCCATAAAGGTTCCGTGCCAGAAGGAATAGAACGAAACNCCGATTGCGTCGATCGGCTCCATTCCTGCCGCAAATACCGCATCAAACCATTCCTTTAAATAGAAGAAGCGGCCACCCTGATCCAAGTGAATCAACACTTCNATATCTTTCGACATNTCTCTTACTGCCCGGATTCCTGCATTAAGAAGTCCTGCCAGTTTTTCATATTCGGGAACNGCACCATCCGGGAAAAGCATGCCGCTCCGAATCTCATTTCCCACCTGAACCATATCCGGCAGACAGCCCTGACCGTCAAGTGTCTCCAACACTTCCTTCGTATAGCTGTACACTGCATCCTTTAATTCTTCATAAGACAGATCTTCCCAAGCACGCGGCTTTCTNTGCCNTTCCGGGTCTGCCCAAAAGTCAGAATAATGGAAGTCGAGCATAAAATGCATGCCCTTTNCCTTAATCTTCTTTGCCATCTCAATGGTATGCTGCAGATCACAGTAACCCTTCGTCTCCGGGTACTGGCTCGGATCATTCCAGATGCGGATTCGTATAGAATTTATTTTATTCTCCGCAAGCAGTTCGAACGCATCCACACATCTGCCATCCGCCGCATAAAATTTCTCTCCGCCATCCAAATGTTCTGGAAGTGAAGAAATGTCTACCCCCTTAAAAAATCTCATATTTGATTTCCTTTCTTTTCTGCATCCGCTACTGTATATACACCTGTTTCTAATAGTATAATTTGGAATGATGCTTTCGTCAATCAAATANAGCCTTTAATCTTTCCACAAGAACNTCTTTTGAAAAGCTGTGCATNGACACTNCGGTAATCAATAACGGAACNGCNGTNAGCACGCCTGCATAGGCAAGGGCAAAGACTGCCGGNAATTTGAACGCCATATAAAAAGCTCCCTCATTGTAAAGCATATTNCTCAGCANATATCCGCACANCGTTCCAACCGTCATTGTCACCCCNACAGTGGCAAGTACCAGAAGCGCACTCTCTCCAAGAAGCATNACTCGGATCTGTCCCTTACTCATGCCNATGGATTCAAGCATTGCNAGNTCCTGNTTGCGGGTAACAATATTGGTNATNAGCGTATTCATCATACTTAAAATGCTAAACATCATAATGAAAACAGAAAGACCGCTGATTGCCCCGAATATCTGATTTGCATTCTGCCCGTATGCTATTCTGCGTTCTGCAAGTGTTTCCATACCCAGCACAGTACTTTCATTGATCATCTCTGCAAGACTTTCTCCGACCGCCTCTTCCTTTTCTGCCTCAGTTGAAATTAGCAGATGGGCATTTAAGCTGTCATAAGATACCAGATGTAAAACTGCCTGTTCAGGCATTAAAAACCATCCTTCCAGTCCTTTATTGTCAAGGACATATTGTTCATTTAAAATGCCAAGTACCGTGACGTCTTTTTCTGCATTTTTGCTGCCGTCATAGTAATGGAGCGTAACTGTATCNCCTACCGCAAACTTCCAGCCGAAAATTTCTTCGGCGATACCGTTTCCTGCAACCAGAACGCAGTCGCCGCCCATCAGCTTCTCATAATCAGCCGATCCTTCCTCCAGATACCTGCCTATTTCTTTTGTTTCCTCCTCTGTCATCGGATAAACAACATCGTCATTGTTATATTCATCATTTTGGGGATAATCAAATTTGACGCCGAACCCCTTAATTTCCGTCACCTTTTTCACACCGTCTAATGCCAGGATCTGCCGTACCATTTCTTCATCAAGCGGCATCTGAGCCTGCAGACCGTTCATTCCGTATTCGTTCAAATCGATGGCGGACTGAGTATATTCGATATGAAATTCTGCGTCCGTAAAGTATCCCTGTCTTGCATAATTTGCTTTATCAAAAGAGGACATATAGGTCGCCGCCGTCATAAAGAGGATACCGCCCAGCGCCAACGACATCATGGTGATCGCTGCTTTCTTTTTATTTTTAGAAAAATTCATGCATCCTAAGCCAAATGGAGTCAGATTCCGGCACATTTTCCGGTTTGCAGCCTTTTTCATTCCGTCCTGCGGCATATAGCGAAGCGCCTCCATCGGGGAAACCGCCGCCGCTATGCGGGCTGGCTTGCGGACAGAAATCATCGTGATGAGATAGATCACTGCAAACACGGCAACGATAATCTTAAGCGTATTTAGGATGTGAAACCCGTCCGGAACCATGAAGTATCCCGCAACCCCACCGATGATCATGCCGATCGGTGCGGAACGCAAAAACAAACTGCAGCCCTCGCGGGAAACAAATTTCTTCATCTGTTTTTTCGTCATGCCAACTGTGCGAAGCTGCCCGAACTGATGGATTCTCCCTATCACCGACAGGTAAAATACGCCATAGATCACAAGCGCGCAGGCAAGCAGAATAACCGCACCTNCCAAACCGTAAAGCATTACCGACTGCATATCTACGGACAGAGAATCCGTAAATGCGTTTGACGGGTTGACATATTTTCTTTCAATTCCCGCATCGCTGCCGATCAGATACATTGCTTCTTTGCAATCCTCAGCCGACANATTTGTGGCGTTATACAGCTTCGCATGTACCTCGTAAGGCATATCTTTTAACTGACTGCCGGTCTCGGCGTAGCTCTCAGAAAAGAAAACAGAAAACTGTTTTNCNGCGTCGCTGCCCTTTAAAATNCCNGACACTGTAAATGTTTCTGTATTTCCGTCGTAAAAAGAAAAGGTAACACTGCTGCCAACGNCNGGNGTCACACCCATTTTTTCCAGCATNGCCGCCTGTGCCGCAATTTCACTCTCTGTTTCNGGCATTTTGCCGCTTTCGAGNTCACCGACCNGGATTTGATCCGACAGCTCGCTCACATAATACGGCATCACGTCNAAGCCATCCATTTCGGTGAGAATACCTGACTTTACCTGAATCTGATAAGCAATGCGCTCATCCTTNTTCAACGCTTCCANCTGTTCCTNNGTAAGGTTATAGTANCTCACCTGCTGTCTGTGGGAAAGGCTGTTTTTTATCTGCTGTTTCTGACCCATTGCAAACATCAGNATNGCCATCAACAGGGAAGACGCCAAAACAATGGTGACCNTAACAAAAATATTCCGCATACGGNTTGATNTTAAGCTCNGCTTTGACATCAGAGAAATCATTTTTGCTGTTATCTTCTTACCCTTCATTTCNCTGCCCCCCTTATGCGTGAATTTTACCGTCTTCAATTCNGATNCTCACATCTGCNTTNTCTGCTATTTCAGGATTATGTGTGATCATAACGATTGTCTGANGGAANTTTTCACTCGTGTTTTTCAAAAGCTCGATCACCTTATCACTTGTGNGGCTGTCGAGATTACCTGTCGGCTCATCGGCTAAAATGATCGCAGGTTTTGACACCANNGCACGTGCGATCGCCACCCTCTGCTGCTGACCTCCGGAAAGATGACTCGGNTAANTGGAAAGTTTTTTGTCAAGTTCCAAAAACTNCACGACTTCTTCCAAAAATTTTTTATCCTCATTCTTGCCGTCCAGACGGACAGGNAGCACGATATTTTCATAAGCCGTGAGATANGGAATGAGATTGTAGTTTTGAAAAATGAAACCGATACGCTTCCGGCGAAACGCCGTCAAATCTTCATCTGAAAGTTTCCCCAATTCAAACTTATCCACGTTCACACTGCCGGAGCTTGGTCTGTCAAGGCCTCCCAGCATATTCAAAAGCGTAGACTTACCGCTGCCGGACGTGCCNATGATGGCAACAAATTCTCCCTGCTCTACGGAAATACTCACATCATTCAGTGCTCTTACGATATTCGGCTCCTGACCGTACTGTTTTGTCAAATGGGTTGTTTTTAAAATACTCATCATACATACCTCTTTTCTTGCTTATTCGCTCCTTTCGGAACTAAGCTCATTATATCGGCATAGAAAAAAGGCACAATGGAAAGTGTAAAAACTAATATCCACAATGCAAAATCTAATATTATGGAATTGGAATAAGGATTTTCANGATGAACATTTCATTTTCTGCTTTCACACTGCATTGACCGCCATACTGTTCTACGGCTTTTCTAATATTGGAAAGTCCAAATCCATGCATGAAAGTATCTTTTTTCGTTGTTTTCTTCGATACAGGCATATCGGCAGAAGTATTGTTCTCAACCGTGATCACCAGCATATCCCGGACACGGTTCGCCCTCACAGTGATCAACCGCCTGTCCTCAGACAGCTGTTCACTGGCCTCAATAGCGTTGTCCAGTGCATTGCCAAAGATCGTGCTCATATCTAATAATTCTATAAACCCGGCATCCTCAAAAGAAATGACGGCATTAAAATCTATCTGTTTTTCCTGTGCCAGCTTAGCTTTATCCCGGATGATAATATCCAAAAATTCATTTCCTGTATGGCAGTAATTCTCGTATTCCTGAATCTGGTCTTGCAGCTTTTGGATAGACTTTTGAACCTCCTGCCCGTTTCCTGCCTGCGCCTGCAAAAGTAAAAGATGATTTTTCATATCATGGTAGATCCCGCGTACTCGCTCCTCGTCAGTGATTTTTTCGCTCAGATATGCCTGTCTCATTTCCAGTTCCTGCGCATGATAGGCTGTCTGGACAGAATTGCAGATATAGGATGCCAGATAAATACATCCAAAACTGGAAAAGATAGACGCCCCGCAAATAGGATAAACAATTACAACCTCTCCCGGAAGAAAGCAGATAATTGTAAAAATAGCGATAAAGGGGGCCGCCATAAGGATATCTACGATCAACCACATTTTTGCAGTCAGGTTAGATTGGATTTTCAACAGATATTTTTTCAAGCCAAGCAACGTCCCCAGCCAGAATAACAGCCGCAACAACAGCGAAAATGTATGAATGGCAGTGCTGACAAGTGATAATTCCCTGTTCCATTCTGCACCGTTTTCTATGGCCCGTCCGGCGGCTGTCGCAAAAAATACCCGCGATCCGATATCCTGCATTAAATAATTCACAGCAATAAGTGCAGGATAAAACATAAGCACGGCAGACAGTTTTTCAATCCAGCGTCCACGGTGAAATATAACAATATACGCAACGAAACCTGCTAACGCTCCCACAAGATTTGCCGGGTCATTGGAATATATAATAACATCGGCCAGCACATTACAGGCGGCAAACGCCAGTATTCGCATAATCCAGCTTTTCCGCAGAATTAAAAATGTATGTAATATCCAAAAGAAAATGAAGACGTAACTTACTGCCAATAAAAAAGAAATAATGTCAAGAAACCGGATCATAGCATATCCCCCCAATACTCTGTCAACTGCTCCATAAATAATTTTCGTTTTGGCTGGCTAATGGGAAGGTTTTCTCCGGTGATCAATGTGATTTCCAGCTTTTTCACCCCTTTTACATAAGCAAGATTCACGAGGTAACTGCTGTGACAGCGCACAAACCCCTGACCTGCCAGTTNCTGCTCCATCTCNNTCATGCTTTNATAGCAGATAATATTTTCCTGCTCCGTGTGAAAAAGCAGTTTACGGTTAAATGTTTCCACATAGCGCAGGGATTTCAGAAATACTTTATATTTCCCGGAGTCGTTGGTTATCACCATGACAGGACCATCATCTTTTCGGCGCTTTTTGATCCACTGATCCATTTCCGCTTTCAGCCGGACATACTTCATCGGTTTAATAATATAATTGGTCGCCTGATATTTGTACCCCTCCAAGCCGTATTGGGTAAGGGTGGTCAGAAAGATAATACTGACCTTTTCATCCATCTGGCGGATACGCTCGGCGGCGCGCAGACCGTTGACGAGTTTCATTTGAATATCAAGAAAAATCAGATCGATCGAGGTATCATATTTTTCAATCAGTTCTATACCGTCATAATAAGCAGTTACTTTTATTTCCTCACCGGTTTCGGCGGCATATTGATTTAATAATCTATCTAAATATACAACAAACTCTTTTTCGTCGTCACAAATGGCTATATGCAGCATTTACTGTCTCCCTTATCTTCCATAGCGCACCCTCTCATACTCCGCATGGAGTTCCTGCATCGCCGCNTCCTCNGCCAGCCCTGCTTTCTCCTCAATCTCTGCGGGNGTCTCATACNCTGCCGGACGCTCNTTGCGGTATCTCCTGATCGTCCGTTTATACCGGCGTTTNATATCGCTTGTCNCGCCATCCGGCTTATGAACTGTCACTGCNATGCGCTCACTTTCTACGGCATCCTCCAAGTCCTCAATCTTGTCTCCGTTCTCATCNGCCTCTTTTCTGAAATCCTGAAATATCTTCCTGATCATAGCCACAATAACCCCCAAAACGACTATCCCCACGATGATTTCCAATACCCAGAACAGGTCATCCCAGATTTCCAGCGGCTCGGGTGTATTCCATGCGCTGTCTGCAAGCAGCGGCGGCAGTCCGTCCATATCACCGCCAGCAGGTGCCCGAAACTCGCCGTTGCCTTCGTAGCTGTACGGTATCAATGGCACATCCCCGAACCATTCCCTCACATTCGTGTATTTTCGCGCATTTGTCAGGAGAAAGGACGGCAGAACTGCCACCAGCATAATTCCTGCAAAGAGACACAGCATTCCCCCGCTGATCGCATACAGGCGTCTTTTCGGAATGCCCTTCGTCCGCTTATTAAGCATGAAGTAGTGTTCCGTAGCCCCGAAAAACTTATATATCAGCACAATAAACCAATATATGACTGCGCAAAAAAGTGNAAGATCACACAAAAGCTTCGACTCAAACAAGATCCCGATGATATAAATTCCTATAAAATACCATATGTTTAACGATGGCTGATCTAGAAAGCTTTGCNCAAGCAGGGCGAAGGGATTGCCTTTTCTTTCCTCTATGTGCCTTATCCGTCTGATACGGTCTGCAAGCCGTATTATTGCAATGATCGCCGTCTCCGCGAGTATACCGATGCGATAACAGACCGCACTGTATCCCGGAAAGCCGCGCTGTCCCATAAGATACGGTATGCCGGCTGCAACCCCGCAGACTGCTGCCAGCAGCATAATACACGCTAGAATATATCCCCACAATGTCTTTGTGCGCTTCACTGCAATTCCTGTCACCGCCACCGGCACCGCGACAAGCAGACACTTCAGATAGAATATCACGGTTCCTTCCGAGACAGGGAACGCGCCAACTGCACATACAAGCGGAATAAGCAGGGAGAAAATAAGGGTCGCATGAAGCCATTCTATGATTTCCATATGCCTTTTCATTCTCTGCCTACCTCCCTCACCGATACCCGCACATTTCCAGTGTTTTTTATATAGGAAATCTCCTCCTGTGAAACCTCTCCGCGATAAACAGGATAAATGACAAGAGTCTGATTTTCTCCGGCACGCTTTCTGATCACATCCAAAAGCCCGGCATTTAGATTCTTAGTTATAAATACAAGCAGCATATCCTCTCTTGTCGGATATTTATCAAACTCCGACTCATAAGAATGCACCCCGTCCTCAAGCCGGTATTCTGCAAGCATATGCTCCATTCGAATCAGCATACCCTTCTCATTTGTCGGTGCAAATCCGCTCTCCCGGTTGGAATTCTCTGCAGCAGTGTTGCCGTTAAAACAGAAGCCTACTTCAATGCCCTGTCGCAGCAGCCTGCGTGCCAATGTTGCCGTAACGGCAATGCTTTCCTCCACTAATCCCTCATACTTCAGAATGCCTGTGTCCCCCACATCCAGAAACAGCATCGCTTTCTGGGACAGCACAGAGTCAAATGTGTTCACCATCAGCGTACCCGTCTTGGCGCTCGCCTTCCAATTAATCGTTTTCATGGGGTCATCCAGGGTATAATTTCTGATCGTGCGGAATGCAAATGGGTCCTCATATAGCCGCTTTGAGCACTGCAGTGTTCCCAGCATCCGCTCGCACAGCGGCATGATGTCCGACACATTTGCCATTTTAGGATAAACATATATTGCGGCATCGCTTTTCAGCTCTCTGCTAAGCCGCTTTTTATACAGAAGGGAATATGTGGTAAGCTCCGCCTCTTTAATCTCATAGTACCCGCGCCTCGTACATTTTAACGGAATTTTTCTCGTGATCCTCTGTCTTCCGAGCACCGCAAAAATATCACGCTTATAAATATAATCACTTATATTGGCATTGTCCTCCTGCGCAAAATCAAGCTCTTTTTTCGTGTGAAATCCCACCTCGAGAACCGGAACCGGCATCCTCTTGGGATTGTCGATCACCTCATAGATACTTGTCTTCTCCCCCGCATAGAGAGCATCTGCTTCGAACCGGAGCTGCACCGCAATATCTCTGTACCAATGGTGCTTATAATAAAGATTCCATATCACCGTAACCAGATTCAACGCAAGTATAAAATAAAGTATCATCTCTTTGACCAGTCCTCTGTAGGAAGTGCAACGCTGTTTAAAAGTTCCCGTATCAGTGCATCCTTCTGCGCTTCCTCAAGCTCTCCGATCAGCCTGTGGCTCAGCACAGGAAGCGCCACCGTCTTAAGGTCCTCAGGCACGACATAATCTCTGCCGCCCACAAGGGCATACCCTTGCGCGGCACGTGCAAATGCAAGCGTTCCTCTTGGACTTACCCCCTGCACCGTTCCTCCCTGTACGCCCCCTTTATAGCGCCTTGTCTCCTGAGCCAGCGACACAATATAATTCTTCAGGTCATCATGGATAAAAACCTCCCGACAGGCTCTCTGAATCCGACAGATATCCTCTCCGGTGCACACAGCTTCGATGTGCGTCAGGGGCTCCTCGAGAAGGCAGCGCTCGAGCATCTCCCTCTCCTCCTCCTGCGTTAAGCTTCCCATGCTTATTTTCATAATAAAACGGTCAAGCTGCGCCTCCGGCAGCGGAAAACACCCAATCGTCTCAACCGGATTCTGTGTGGCCAGAACAAAGAATGGCGCATCCAGACTGCGTGTCATGCCATCCACAGTTACCTGCCCCTCCGCCATACACTCTAAAAGACTTGACTGTGTTCTGGGCGTTGCACGGTTTATCTCATCCGCTAACAGGATATTTGTGAATACCGGTCCCTCCTTAAAGGTGAAAGCATTTTTTTCCTGATTAAAAAAAGACAGTCCCGTCACATCACTTGGCAGCAGATCCGGCGTGAACTGCACGCGGTCAAATNTGCATCCCATGGATTTCGCGATTGTCTTTGCAAGTACGGTCTTTCCTGTCCCCGGCACATCCTCCAGCAGAACGTGTCCTCCTGCGGCGATGGATGCCAGAAGCAGACGTGTAACTTCCCGCTTCCCTATGATAACTTTTGCTACGTTTTCCTCAATTTCCGATAATATATGTATGTCCTGCATGCGTTCCCCCTCTTTCTACATCCGAACAGTCTCTCAATGCTTCTATATTACTACGGAATTGAGGTCCACGCAATAGCATGCTTCTTTAGTGATTGGGAATCAAAATTGAAAATTGAAAATTTCTTTTGTCATAGTCGATCAAGTATCTGCCGCCATACTTTTCAATCGTTTCAATCACATTCCGGATTCCCATTCCATGTTCGTCCGCCTCCTTAAGTTTGGTTGTCAGAAATTTTCCGTTCTCCACAACCGGCTCTGATTCCATGTTATTTTTTACTGAGATCACAACCTGCTCCCCCTCCAATACAAACTTGCATTTCACAACCTTGTCTTTGCACTGTCCGCAGGCTTCAAAGGCATTGCTAAGCAGGTTGGAAAGGATAACCACAATATCCTCNTCCGCTATTTTTAATTTCGACAGGTCATTTACTTTCANNACAAATACAATGTCCCGNCTGACTGCCTCACGGTATTTTGTATTCAGTATCGCATTCACGATCACATTGTTGGCATCAACCGCNTCCATGCTNNTNTGCATNGCATGATCTATTTTTTCTATGTATGCNNTCAGTTCCTGATACTGCTCCTGNGCGGCAAATGCNCTNANCACTGCAATCTGATTTTTATATTCATGTGTTCTTTTCCTCTGNTTTTCNAGATTTTCAGANATCGAACGGTACATNGCNGTTTCNCTTTTTACTTTTTCNNGGAAAACNGCNTGTTCCCTCAATTTGATNTCCCTTTCCATNATATTANTTATCAGGTAANACACNATAAAATTGATCGCNAATATCCCTATTGCAATATACAAAAAAGAAACCGGCTGTCTTGTATGATTCACCAGATCAATCTGTATCTCTATCGTTCCAACTGAAAATATGGTAATAAAAGACACAGCAAACAATGCCCACCATTCCCTGAGCATCAGAGCACCCGCAGACTTTCTTCCAGCCATCATCCTGTTGACGCATAAAATAATACCCAATAACAATACCTTGCTTATTGCAGTAACTGTGTTAATGGTAAATACGTTGGATAAATCCAACGGCTTTTGGGCGATCAAAGGGATGATCCCGCCCATCAGCGTAAGCGTCACATATTCTGCAATAAGATTTGCTCCATAAAATAAAACGGATAACACCAATACTTTGGAATAACGGATCTCAAACATTAGAAACATAACGATAGACGTGATCAGAATAACTGTGGCCGCCTTTAAATAGAACCATTCATATAAAAAAACTGCACTCATGAAATAAAAGCAGACTAATGCGGCTGCTTCTATCAACGTGACAAACTTATTCTTTTTATTTCTCTTCGCGCCAAAAGACCGGAACAACAAAGTACAGCAATATACCTCTGCAATAATAAATACAAAGTAAATATAATCTGCCATCATATCTCCCCCTGCCGTCTGATATATTCTTCTTCCACATACTTATAATACTTTTTCGATATGCTTATCTTTGTTCCGTTTTCCAGCGACATCTGGTATCTTTCGACGCCCCTTGCATATTTCATGTTTACCAAAAANCTTTGATGGACGCGGCAAAATCCGTATTGCTGCAATTCCGTCTCTACCGCGTCCAGCCTGTCGTATCTGGAGTATTCCTGCACNCCGTTTTCCATAACAAAAAATATGACCTTATGCAGNCTGCTCTCCACNTATAGAATGGAATCTNCCGGAATACTCTTTTTCTTATCCCCCAAATTAAATTCATACAATGCTTCCTCAANGTTCATCCGGTCAGCTATTGTATCCAGACATTCGTTCANNGCACTTTCAAGGCTGCCGTCCTCTTTCAAAAGATANCGCACTGCGCCGACCTTATATCCTTCCAGCGCATAAGTGATATANGCTGTCACAAACACGATATAAATATCNTNAGACATTTGCCGGATNCTTNCGGCTGCTTCTATCCCATCCATCTCTTCCATNCTGATATCAAANAATATCACATCATACTGTAAAGCGATATCCGCTTCGCTTAGCATTTCTTTCCCCGACGCGTATAAATCTATCCGACAGTCATACCCCCGATTTTCCATATATTTTTCAATCAGGCTCATTTCGCGAATTCTAAAATATTCTTCGTCATCACATATTGCAATACGAAACACATGTCATCCCCCTTCCCTGTCNTATTTATATTTCGTCACAATACCGTTCCAACGATAGCCTGTTTCGCGAAGTAGTTCCCNTTAATCCCCAATGATATAAAAATANCCGTCATTTCCTAAAGCAATGATNTCTTCATCCATAAGCAGTANCGCTTTTTTGTATGTCTGNTCTAATTNCTCAATTTTTCTGATGNCTCCGGAANCTCCGTCGTTATAGTAATAAGANCCGTCGTCAGCTCTGATCAGCATGTTTTCGNTCTGTCCGGAAAAACCTTGTATGTCCGTAACCGTTATATNATNNANTTNANCAANTTCNTTTACNGTAATATCATCACCAAAATCAACCGACACATAATATATATTATGNTCCTCGTCCACAGCGTAACAGCANTCCGTATTGTTTTCGAGGTTATAAATATCTGTCACTTTACCGNCTATTTTATCAGTGAGATCTATATAGTCAATAGATACGCTCTCCACATTTCTGGCAAAGTCAACGGTGAANTTTCCGTTTTNGATATAGAACAGTTCCTGATCTTCCGTTAAAANAAACTGATAAGCGCTTTTGTTTACCACAACCTGCTTCCCNTCGCTCTCTCCCTCTGCAAACGGCACATCAGAAAACCTTGTATATTCCTCGTCCGAGGAGTCCCTGTAATCTACGCACACACGGCCCTCCTTATCTACAAAGACATAATACCTCGCTTCATCTGTCATTAAAATNAAATCCCGTGCATCCGCAATATCTATCTTTTGTATATTTTCAAAAGTATAAACATACTCCGGGTAGGCATAGGANTCCGCTTCATACGATTCGACGTATTCCCCAATGGTATCGTAATAGACNAAACCGTTTTCCCCATAGACAACATGCTGATTTGCATAGGTCAAATCACTAATATTGCTGTGATCCGTTATCTTATAAGATTCTATNTTGGAATCCTCAAAGTAAAAATCTATATCCGGGTCCAGCAGAAACAGATTTCCCTCTGTTGTANTNGCGATCAGCAACCCTGTACCAGAGGGAGTNATAGATTCAATCTTTCCNTTCAGTTCAGCGCCATCTTCTCCTTCAAAATTTATTTTTATCACGGAATCAGTCCCGNTGTATGAGTCATCGCTGTCGTCTAAATACCCGCTNTCTGCATAGTCTTCATAACTCCCTGCATAGTCCTCATAATCATGCTGCACAACGTCAGCTTCTTTCTTCCCGCATCCATCCACTAAAAACACATTGGCTGATAACAAAAGCGCAAACGCCATAGTTACAAACTTCTTATTTTTCATGCTTTTTCCTCCTCGGCATAGAATGATACCATACAGTTCTCGCTCTGCAATATTATAAATGGCTCTTTACGTTTTTCAATCATTACAGCAGAATTGGAAATCATTTTGCAGAATTGGAAATCACAGCCAGCTCAGCCGTCAACTGACNGTAAATTTATCATAGCAACCATTTGNTTCTGCATCTCCTCAACGGTTTCAATCTTTACCTTGCCGATACTATTTCTTGTCATTTCAAAATCCACATCGGGAAACAGTCTTTCAAACAAACTATTTACTTCGGGTGACGCTCCCATTAAAGCTGTTACAAGAGAATTAGTGTCAAACTGTTTTAACATATCTCTCAATTCCTTTTCGGGAATTGTAGATACTTGTTCAAAATCAGTTATCCGCTGTGGCTCTATATTTGGTTCTAATATATCATTTATCGTGACATTATATAGCTTGGAAATTTCCAGCAAAANATCCAAGTCGGG
Source organism: Roseburia sp. (assembly GCA_014804775.1). Classification (GTDB taxonomy): domain Bacteria; phylum Bacillota; class Clostridia; order Lachnospirales; family Lachnospiraceae; genus Roseburia. The sequence continues at coordinate 63,918 of JAAUZB010000018.1, forward strand.
AATTGTTGTTCCTGTTTCCCATTTTGAAACTGCCTGTCTTGATATTTCCAGTTTTTTTNCTAAATCCTCTTGTGTATAATTATGGCTTTTACGCAGAAATTGTAAATATCTTGATATAATATTGATGTTCATAAAAATCACCCTCCGTTATTGCTATTATAAAGCATATAAAGAAAATTAAAAGAANTTAATAAGCGCACAAAAGCAACTATCAATTACACACTTATAGTTCTTCCTCCCTCCGCTTAGTTTTACTCTGTTGCCTGTTGGCTATCTTTTGGATAGCCTGCTGTCAGCTCTCGCTCTGAAGTTCACCCTTGCCTGTCAGCGAGTTCGCCTCACCTAAACTGTCAGATCAGCGTACCGTCTTTCAGAGTTCCTGCACCTTGTTCCATATTTCCTCATCAATAATCGGCTCTTTGGTTCTTTTGAAGATTACAAGCTTGTCCTTTGGGGGCTTCGCCTTCTTGTCCTTGGCATTGCTTGCTATTACTATCAACACCTATAAATGAGGATTGAAAGTCATTAGCGTTNGTGATATACTTCTCTCGTAACAAATTGACAGATTGGAAGTTGGAGGAATATTGAAATGATTCAACCAATATTAGCTTGTGAAAATCCGTATGATGCAGCAGCAAAATTTGTAAGTGCTGGATGGNATCTTGATTTTTCGCAATCTCCAGAAAGCGGGGATCCATTGGTTGGCGTATCACTGTTCGATAATTCAATTCTGTTAGGAATCACAGATGGTTACGTAGCAAATAATGAGAAAAAATATCTTGGCTGTGGTGTAGAGATATATCTTACCATTCCATCAGAGTTTGTTGAAGAAGTATACAAAAAACATTGCGGCCTAAATCCAACAAATATTGAGCTGCAACCGTGGGGAGTTTATGCATTTGAGGTTTATATTGAGAATTACAAGTTTATGATTGCTGCGGTATAATTTCCGGTTTATGGATGGCGTTTGGCTGAAGTTTATAGAATATATAATGACTCTTATAGAACGGAGGTAACTTTAATGTCTGAACCATCAAAGAACAAATCACGGTTTATGCTTATATATGACCTGATATTTTGCATCCTTGCACTCGTAGCAGTTTATCTCTCTTGGTGCGATATGACAACTGGATGCACCAATTTCCAAATCATGGTTAACAATATTATCACGATAATTTTTATCATTGATTACATTGTTCGACTCACCGTAGCGGCGGACAAAAAGAGCTTTTTCAAGCAGAATATTCTTGATTTAATTGCAATCATCCCATTTACATCCCTTTTCAAGTTTTTCCGCATATTAAAGATTCTAAAAGTTCTAAAGGCTTTGAAAATTGTGAAATTTGCCCGTCTTTCTGCATACCTCGTAAGATTTTATAAACGGGTGAAATTCTTCTTTGATATAAACGGTCTCAAATACATGGTCTTCACAAGCCTGTTCTGCATCATTGCCGGAGGCATTGCAATACATTTTGTTGAGGGAATGACTGTATTTGACGGTATATGGTGGAGTTTCGTGACCGCAACAACAGTCGGTTATGGCGACCTTTCTCCCTCTACCCCTGCCGGACGTATGATTGCGGCTGTACTNATGATAGTCGGAATCGGTTTGATCGGTTCTCTCACGAGTACCATCACAGCGTTGTTTTTTCAACATCACGAAAATGCAGCTAAAAAAAATGCCAAAAGCGAAATAATAAAAACGCTGCAAATGCAGCTTGACGATTTTGAAAACTTATCAGACCATGATATCGAAACAATATGCAAAACGTTGAGATCTTTGCATGAACAGAAATAGTCTCAGAATCCCTTCCCGCATGCAACGTTCTTAGCTTCTTTCCATAATTTATCTACTGTCGCAAAATTTAACACTTTGACATATTACAACTTTTTTAACAGTCTTGTGTATCCATAACTTACACCTCCAGATTTAATCTATGATCAAAAAGCGGTTTTCTTTTCTTGGCTTAATNCGCGGATAATCNCCATCACAATATCCCAGTATCACAAAGCAGCGGGCTATGTACGTATCGGGGATATCCCACTCNTTCAATAATGNCATTCCAACTTCATTATCAAAGGTTTCTTCCCCTCTTGCAATAATGCATGATGCAATCCCCANATTTGCAGCCTCAAGCACCATATTTTCAGCACAGCAGAACGCATCGGGAATACTATATAAAAAGTTCTTTGCGCCAAAAATAACNCATACTGTAGGNGCTCCATAAAAACCANTTTTTAATGTCGGATCATCAATGATACTTGGCTGTTCAGATGAAACATNACCTCCTGCAAGTTTACTGCGGTCAAAACATGCAAGATTAAGCCTGCCGATTTTTTCAACTAATTCTTTGTCATGAACAGCAACAATCCTTGCCCTCTGCCCGCCTCCTGCGTTTGGTGCNTATAATCCNGCCTCAATGATTTTTTCTAAATCTTCCCTGTCAATCTGCTTATCCTGATATTTACGGATAGATCTGCGNTCTTTCATTACAGCTAAAATATCCACATTAAACCTCCTTCCAACATTGCGGGTCAGGCGCATACATATTTCCGGTATAGCCATAGGTCACAGCCGGNCANCCCCTGCANAACCCGCGAAGNTCACACTTGTTACATTTTTCAAATTTATCAAAATCCCGATACTGCTCCATATNTGNGCTCATAAAAAGNTCATACATGGAGGTATCGAATACATTTCCTATTTTACTTTCCATTCGCCGGCANGCGTATANATCACCCGTCGGAAGAATTGTCATGTGNCTGATTGCGAGGTGGCAGCCGTCATATATCATTTTCCGGTCTGCATCTTTGGGAATTTTGAAAATNCCTTTTTCATATANAAACAAAGTCCATAAATGGTCTTTTAACTGAAAAGTGGTNTGNCTGTCTTTATATTGTTCATATTTCCCCCAACATTTCTCCAGAAATTCTTTATACTCAANAGGCGGTATATGNTACATTTCTGATTTCTGTCCGCTCGTAGGACAATATCTTCCAAATGCAAATACATCAACATTTTTGTCTACTACCAAATCAATCATATCANGAAACTCGTCTTTATTGGCGCATGATACNGTNGACATGACCGCACAATACATTCCTGCTTTCTTGATGCAGTCAATCTTTTCTATCGTAATATCAAAAGANCCNGGTTTTCTGAATTTNTCATGTGTTTCTCTCATTCCNTCCAGTGAAAGNTGATACTTTCTGCAGCCANACTTATAAAGTCTTTCACATACCTCATCNGTCAANTGGAATGGATTACCCAGAATNCCAAAAGAAATATTATGATTTTTNAGTAATNCACAGAGTTTCCAAAANTCTTTATGTAAAATNGGATCNCCGCCNGTAATNTAAAAATACGGTGTGCGTCCTAATCTTTCACACATATCCACACAGCTTGAAACTACCGTTTCCATTTCCTCATATTTCNTCTGTTTCAGGCAGATATGGTTATCCTCAGAAAAAATATAACAATGTTTGCATCTTTGGTCACATTCNTCTGTAATATGCCATTGGAACGCAAAGTATGGTTTCATTTCGNNCATTCCTCCTAAAGTTTTACTTTTGNNTATAATCATGGACACACNAAAACNGTGTGTCCATGACCGCATTGATACGCTATGTATCTTACAANNCGAANTTTACTTNGATTCNGGATCTGCTGCNCCNCAAGCTGAACCGCAGGCTGATGCAGGCTTNTCCTCCGGNTTNGGATCTGCTGCCCCACAAGNTGAACCNCAGGACGACATGGCACTTGTGCCAGCAAATGCAGCGACATTTTCAAGATTGCTCATGATAGTNACCTCCTTAATTTATTTGCTTGATTTTGTGACCTCNTTGGTCTATACTCAGTGTAAGTTGCAACAATCAAAAAAAGAAGTACGCACTATTTTATTATATAGTGANNTCTTCCTTAGTTAGTGCAAAAATGAATGTTATANGCTATAGGAGGTATTATTTATGTTGACCAAAGACGAGCTNCCAGCCTGCCCTGTTGCCACAACACTAATGCTAATTGGAAATAAATGGAAGATCTTTATTGTCCAAAGACTGTTAGACCGTCCTTGGCGCTTTAATGAGCTGCAAAANGATATTCCCGGCATTAGCCAACGGGTNTTAACAGATAATCTCCGTTCTATGGAAAATGACGGTATCATTACACGTACTGTTTATCCCGAAGTTCCTGTACGGGTAGAGTATGCTTTAAGCGAATTAGGCAATACAATGCGCCCCATCATATCGTCTTTATCAGATTGGGGAATCATGTACCAATCCTTAGTTAATGCAAATAAATAATGTAAATGGTACAGGAGAAAAATAATATTTCTGCTAAAGGGATTATTAAAGANATTCTTTCATTGCCTTTGCNGGAAAAAACTGATGTGGNAGAAGAATTCAGCCAGNCAGGNAAACTGGNAGGCAATGGAAATGGCATGCAGTTTTTTGGCGCGGNTTGCCTCCATTTGAGTATTTCGACTTGCGGGGAAATTAACCCGTATTGTTGTAACTGTATCTTTAAAAGTCAGATATCAATTGTAAATTTCCCCCTGCTCCATAACCACATAGGCGTGTGCACATCTATCGGAACCAGGTCTGTTCCCTTAAGGATCTCCTGCCAACGCTTTGCAACAAGTTCCTGTACATTGGCTTGCCCTGCCTCTTCCGAAGAAATGATCCCCAGCCTTTCACTTGCCTGAATCACGTGTGTATCTGGCGCTACCGTTATATTTTCCCTATCAACAAATTCAGCATCCGTATACTGCTCTATTACATACAGCCAATAGTTACAAATCTTATTACCTCCCAGATATGGAAACTTCTTTTTGTTCTTTGCTATATAATCTTTGATAGCTTGTACCGAATATCCGTTGATCATAAATAGCTTGCGAATATCACCCTCAAAATCATTTTCTATGGTTTCGCATATGGTTTTCCATATTATCGGCTGTTTATTCGGCTGCAATGCCACTTTATATTTCAAAAGTTTTCCTCTCAATTCCTCTTCACTCATTCCAGTTACTGCTTCGACATTAAAAACTGCCCTGGTATCTGCATCTTTATATGTTTTATTTGCACTTTCCCATAGTGTATAAGAATTTCTTTGATAATTGAGTGCCATCGGCAATGTAAAATATATGTAATTCTCTTTTGACGCTATATCTAATGCCGGATTTTCATCTTCAGGCATTTTTTCGCCACCGAGCTTGCCAGATTTGTATGCTTCAATCAATAAATATGCTTTTTCTAATTTATCGGTATCTTTCACTTTATCACCCTGCCTCTGCATATTGCCCTATTTACCATTGCTTTTGGGAATGATGACTGTCTTATCGTTGAATGAGGTGTATCTGTTATGATAAACTTTTCACTTTCCATAGAAGGCTCCATTGCCTCATATATGTGATTTTCATCCAAAAATCTCCCATTAACGGTACGAACATGCACGCCAGGCTGAACTTCATCCGGGACATTATCAAAATACAGTCCCGAATCACAGGAAAACACAGGNATGCAAAATGCTTTATAATACGCATTTGCCTTCTGCCTTGCATTTTCAAGTGGTGTTTCTCCATCCTCTGGGACTATAGGAATAGTAATCCCTTTTGTTTTCAGATCATTTAAGCCGATTAACTCTATATCCAATTGTTCAAGCCGGCATTTCATGGCAGATAATTTTGCNGGATTTCCTGTTCCGTATAACAGTTTCATTTTATCTTAACACTGCCTTTCTCTCGCCCTATAAAATATAAACTTCTATTCGTCCAAATACGTCTTTAATTCCTGTACTAACTCGTATACTGTTGTCCCCGGATCATATTCAGAGGGCTTATCGATACCATTCTTAAATGATGCCATTCTACGTTTCGCGTTTTTTATTGCAGTGTTTACACCGTCATTGACATTGACCATATTATATATGTCTTCATAATTCTTTTGATAACTGCCGTCCCCAAGATGATATTCTTCAAAGATATGATCCAGCTTTTCATTCCAGTCATCTCTGTGAAGTGCAGCATCGCTGTAATAAAAATGCAAATATAGCCAATACTCAAACGATTGGTTACTCCATGCTATTTTGTATCCTCTACTGATGCCATCATTTATAGCCTGATCAAAGTCCTCAAAATCATCTTTATCAAATACCACCCAAACATTCTGATATATAATCTTTGCTTCTTTTACAATCTGTTCCGTGAGTTCTACTAATTTTTCTGTGGAGCTTCCTTTCCCATGTATATCAATCACAGGTGCTTCAACAACTTCAACCATCCCACCGATTTTATCTATAATAAGTTTTTGAATCCCTTTCAAGTATAGCGGTTCTGTTCGCTCACCTTCCGTCACAATCAAAAATGAATTCGCCCTAGGAGTCTTATACTCATGCCGTCTCTGCTTTCTATCCTCTCTTCTTTTTTTAAATAAATCATCTGACCCCATCTATTCACCTTCTTTCATATCAAACTCCTTAAGAAGCGGAACACCTCCATACACTCCAGCCAAATAATCCTTTTCGAATGATGCATCTGATCTAACTTTAAAGTCAGATAATGCAGATAATTCTGAATATCCAAACTCATCTTTTTGAACAAACCAAATCTGGTCCCTTCTGAAAAACTTTTTATCCATTAATGTGGTATCGTGTGTTGTATAAATTAATTGTGCCATAGACCTTTCGTCGTAAAACAAGTCTACAATAAATTTTAAAAGCAGCGGATGCAATTTAATATTTAATTCATCAACAAAAATAGATGCGTTATTTAAAAGCGCCACTCTCGCATATATAAACAGCATAATACTTTTAATCGTTCCTTCAGATTCAGAATACAGACTCAATGGATATTCTCCACCGTCTTTTCCTTTGTGAAATGTAAAGAATCTAATTTCTTTTTCACTATCGTCATAGACGATATCCTTAATTCCTGTATCTATAGCCGCCAAAAACTGCACTAATTTTTCCTTTTCACGATCAATAATCTTTGGCAAAACAGCGTCCAATACTCTGGTATCTTCACCAAAATCTGTTGGACCCACTAATGTTCCCATAATCCCTGAGTATACATTTTTAAATATATCCGTCTTAAGTTTCAATTTATTAAAAAAAGAAAGTACCAGCGTCTCAACAGGAATTTGTTCTTTATATACATCACACTCTTTTCTAACCGATGCACCAAATTCAACTTTTTCTGTTGTTCTCTCAAAAATAGTAACTGTCCTGTTTGTCCTCAAATTTTTTCTATACAGCCACTCTGCCACAATACACTCTGCGTTATACTCAAATCCATATTTATACTCAAAATCCCCTAAAATCTCAATTATTTGAAATTCAGAATTTTCCTCATTGCTCTCAAAAGAAAAAGGCACATAGTACTCCTCAATGGCTGTGTCAGCTCCGTCATCAACATTATTGAATGACTCAACAATAATTCTTTGAAAATATGTCATAGCCAAATAGAGATTTGATTTACCACTTGCATTCGCTCCATAAATTGCTGCAACNCTNACNAACTTTTCNTTTGTCCCNATATCAATCAAATTGCACTCATGTTCTTTATATGCANTAATCGCCGTCATATCCAATATAGTTTCCTCTTTAAAAGACAGGACATTCTTTACCATAAATTGNACTAACATATCACCGCACCNCCTTTACAATATATAATATACTANTTTTTAATTATTAAATCAATATTTTTGNGTTTTTTTCGTATTTTTATTAATCTGANGTTTAATTTTATGATATTCTATGCTTATGAACTTGAAAATTCTATTTTCCCGAGTGCAATATTAATATAAAGAAATCCCCGAAAACACAATGTTTTCGGGGATCTTAATACTCTTTTTATCTTCTCTCGAATTATCTCTTNGAGAACTGCGGTGCCCGGCGAGCTGCCTTGAGACCGTATTTCTTACGCTCTTTCATACGAGGATCACGTGTGAGGAATCCTGCTTTCTTAAGGATCGGTCTGTAGTCAGCGTCCACATTCAGCAGAGCACGTGCGATTCCGTGACGGATCGCTCCCGCCTGTCCTGTGTAACCGCCGCCGCGAACATTCACCAGAACGTCAAACTTGTCAACACTCTCNGTAGCAACCAACGGCTGGCGAACGATAACCTTTAATGTATCTAATCCGAAATAATCGTCCATATCTCTTTTATTGATGGTAACTTTACCTGTACCCGGTACCAAGTACACTCTGGCAACAGATGATTTTCTTCTTCCTGTTCCGTAATATTTTGCGTTAGCCAATGTCTTTTACCTCCTCATTAAAATGTTAAAGCTTCCGGCTTCTGAGCTGCATGCTTGTGATCCGGTCCTGCGTACACAAACAGTTTCGTGTACATTTCACGTCCCAGCGGTCCCTTCGGGAGCATTCCCTTTACTGCATGCTCAACAACTCTCTCCGGATGTTTTGCCAACATTTCTTTTAATGTGGTTTCCTTCAGCCCTCCTACATAGCCGGAGTGCTTATAGTACATCTTCTGATCTAATTTCTTACCGGTAACTTTCACCTTTTCAGCGTTGACAACNATNACATAATCACCTGTATCGATATGCGGTGTAAAAATCGGCTTATTCTTTCCTCTCAATACTTTAGCGATTTCAGATGCTAAACGTCCTAATGTCATACCATCAGCGTCAACTACATACCACTTTCTGTCAATGGTAGCCGGGCTAGCCATAAAAGTTTTCATTGATCTTCCTCCTAAAAAATACTGTTTCACACGGTAACGGCGTGAATGTCCGGACACACCGTCAATATGTGNCATAATTGTTTATAGTTCAAATGCCGTTCCGGGGCTTTGGATTGGCATTTANACACTATCACAGACTTAGATATTATAGTACACGTTCCCAAGCGTGTCAATCGTTTTTTCTTCATTTTGGGAACTTTTTGGATAATTTTTCTCTGCTATCCCTCGGTCTGTTCAAAACTGATCCCAATCATCGTAAGACCGTGTGCGGGTGCTGTCGGTCCCGCAGCACCGCGGTCATGAGCGTTCAATATGGCCGGCATCTCCTCCGGCTCTATCTCGCCGCCTCCCACACGGATCAGAGTTCCTGCAATGATCCTCACCATGTTATAGAGAAACCCGCTGCCTGTCACGCGGATCGTGATAATGCCNTCTCTGTTTTCCACATCACACGCATAGACGGTGCGCACTGTACTCTTTACCTGCGCTCCCACAGCGCAAAAACTCTTGAAATCNTGTTCTCCAACCAGATATGCCGCCGCCTGCCGCATTTTCTCCACATCCAGNGGATGATGGTAAAAATAAGTATCCAGCCGNCTGGTCGGCATCCGAAACNTTCTGTTTAAAATNCGGTACTCATATGTTTTCCTGCTCTTCTGATATCTGGGATGCCAATCNCCCTGTACCTCACAGGAATCCTGNACCACAATGTCATCNGGCAGTCTTTGATTGATCGCAAACGCTATTTTATCCGCCGGCATTCTGGTATTTGTGTCAAAAATCGCTANGTTTCCGAGTGAATGCACGCCGGAGTCGGTTCTGCTCGCCCCNGTTACCGTAATNTCCTCTCCCAGAAGCTCTGACAGCTTATTGTTAAGCACCTCTTCAACAGTAATGCCATTCGGCTGCACCTGCCATCCCTTATAGTTTGTGCCGTCGTATGCCACAATCATTTTAATCCGTTTCAAAGCTCCCTCCACAACCGTTCGCCCGCAAATGCCGACACTTTATTTTTACTGCGGCCAATGCAGAAATATTCTGCAAAGAATGATCAAAACAAAATACACCGCCACGACCAGGTACGCCCTGTAATCTCTCGCCGTATATTTTAACGGCTTCATTTTGGTCCGTCCCTCTCCGCCATTATAACACCGTGCTTCCATTGCCATCGCAAGGTCATCTGCCCTACGGAATGCCGAGACAAACAGCGGCACCAAAAGCGGTATCATCGCCTTCACCTTTTTCATCAGATTGCCGCTTTCAAAGTCTGCCCCGCGTGCCATCTGCGCTTTCATGATCTTATCCGTCTCTTCGATCAGGATCGGAATAAATCTGAGTGCAATCGACATCATCATGGCAATCGCATGCACGGGAACGCCGATTTTAGAGAGCGGCATCAAAGANTTCTCCAACCCGTCAGTCAACTGATTCGGCGTCGTTGTCAACGTCATAATAGATGTTCCGAGAATAAGGTAGATTAACCGGATCGCCATCAACGTCGCGTTTTTCACGCCCTCTTTTGTAATCGTAAATATCCATACAGTGATCAGGGGATCTCCCGGTGTCAGAAACAGATTGAATACGGCAGTGATCAACATCAAGATCAGGATTGCTCTCAATCCCTTTACCATAAATTTGAAAGGAACTTTAGATATACTGATGACGCCGAACAGAAACAGTGTCGCTATCGCCAGCGATACAATTCCACGAAAACAAAACAACGATATAATATAAAGAAGTGTACTGAATAATTTTACGCGCGGGTCCAGTTTATGAATGGCAGAATCTGCCGGATAATACTGGCCCAATGTGATATCTCTCAACATACGGACAACAATACCTTTCTATTCAATGTGGAAGTCTCTTTTGCGGCCTTCGGCGCCAATCAGCGCCTCCAACAGACTCTGCCTTGCCTCTGCAACGGTAACTGCCTCCGTATTTACGTTCAGTCCCCGCTCTTTCAGTTCATGCATCAGATAAGTCACCTGCGGCGCAGCAAGCCCGATCTGCTCCAGTTCCTTATAGTGCTTAAACACTTCCCTCGGCGCATCGTCAAACATTACCTCTCCCTGATTCATCACAATAATGCGCTGTACATACTTTGCCACATCCTCCATACTGTGCGAAACAAGGATCACCGTGATCCCTTTCTCCCTGTGCATCCGCGCCACCATATCCAAAATCTCATCGCGGCCGGCGGGGTCCAGCCCTGCCGTCGGTTCATCCAGAATCAGCACTTCCGGCTTCATCGCTAGCACTCCGGCGATCGCGACACGCCTCTTCTGTCCGCCGGAAAGGTCAAACGGAGACTGATAATATAGCTCCTCCGGCATTCCTACACTGCGCAGCGCTTCATAGGCACGCAGTCCCGCATCCTCCTTACTGAGTCCTTGATTCTTTGGTCCAAAACACACATCGTCAAATATTGTCGTCTCAAAAAGCTGATGTTCCGGATATTGGAACACAAGTCCTACACGACTTCGAAGATCCTTGAGCCTAAAATCTTCATCATAAATATCCTGACCGTTAAAGTAAATTGCTCCGGATGTTGCACGAAGCAGACCGTTCAAATGCTGAATCAGCGTTGACTTCCCGGAGCCGGTATGCCCGATAATTCCGATAAACTGTCCGTCCTTAATTTCCAGACACACATTTTTCAGCGCCCAAATCCGATATGCAGTTTCNTGGCTGTATATATAATTGATCTTATCTAATATAATCGACATATCTACCTCTTATCCGGGCTACCATATCTGCGCTTCCCTTAAAATAGCTTCCACCAATTCCTCTCTGTGCAATACGCCCATCGGTACCGAAACACCGGACTGGCGCAGCAGGTCTGCGAGGATCGTAACCTGCGGAACATCCAAGCGATACTCTTTGAGCTTACCGACCTGCGAAAAAATTTGGCGGGGTTCTCCCTGCATCACGATTTTTCCCTTATCCATCACAAAGACACGGTCCGCATCCACGACCTCTTCCATATAATGGGTGATCAGAATGATCGTCACTCCTTTTTTTTCATTCAATTCATGCGCGGTACGGATCACTTCCTTTCGCCCATTCGGGTCCAGCATTGCTGTGGGTTCATCCAGCACAATACATTTCGGCTGCATCGCCACAACTCCCGCAATCGCAACGCGCTGCTTCTGTCCGCCGGAAAGCTTATTCGGAGAGTGATGGCGGTATTTGAGCATACCAACCGCTTTCAAGCTTTCCTCCACCCGCTGCCAGATTTCGTCTGTCTCGACCCCGATATTCTCCGGTCCAAATCCCACATCCTCTTCCACAACACTGGCAATGATCTGGTTGTCCGGATTCTGGAATACCATGCCTGCGGTCTGACGGATCGGCAGGACGTTTTGCTCCTCGGAAGTATCCATGCCGTCTACCCATAAGGAACCCTCCCCCGGCATCAAAAGTGCATTGATATGCTTTGCAAGGGTGGATTTTCCCGAACCGTTATGTCCCAGAATAGCAATGAACTCACCCGGCTTTACATCCAAGTCCACGTGGTCAAGCGCTGTCGAGATAGATTCCACGTTTCCCTCTTCGTCCCGCCTGATATATTCATGAACCAATTGTTTTGCTTTGATCATTCCCGTCTAATCCTCCCAGTGCAGTCTGTGCAGCTCTCCCTTAAGCTTCATCTGGTCAAACCGGTTCTGACGCAGCGCTTCATAAAGCACGATCGCAGCCGAATTCGCCAGATTAAGCGACCTTGTCTCTCCCAGCATTGGAATCCGCACACAGTGCTGCGGATGCTCTTTTAAAATTTCCTCCGGGATNCCNGCGCTCTCCTTGCCGAACATNAGNAAACAATCCGGCGGATACTCCACCTCNGTATAAACATGTCTTCCCTTGGTGGTCGCCATATANATNTCGGCATTCGGATTCTTTTCGCAGAACTCCTGCCAATTAACATAAGTCGTTACGTCTANATCTTTCCAGTAATCCATGCCGGCACGCCGGAGNGATTTTTCNTCCAGACGGAATCCCAGCGGCTCGATCAGATGCAGCCGGGTTCCCGTCGCCACACAGGTTCTTCCGATATTCCCCGTATTTGCCGGTATTTCCGGCTCATATAACACAATATTCAGCTCTGTCATGACATTTTATCCTATTTNTGTTTTGCCCTCTGCTCCTGCACAAANGCNTCNATCCGATCCATCGCCTTTTTCANATTCTCCAGCGAATATGCATAAGAAATGCGGATAAATCCCTCTCCGCAATCCCCGAACGCAGTCCCCGGAACCACAGCCAGCTTCTTAGACTGCAGCAGCTCATTTGCAAATTCCTCCGAAGACATTCCNAACTCTTTGATACACGGGAATACATAAAAAGCTCCAAANGGCTCAAAACACTCAAGCCCCATCTCCTGCATCCGGCGCATCAGATAACGTCTCCTTCCGTCATACTCCTCGCGCATGCCCGCCACATCCTCGTCGCCGTTTCGCAACGCATCCACAGCCGCATACTGACTGGTGGACGGTGCACACATAATGGTATACTGATGAATTTTTAACATCTGCTGTATCATCTGCTCCGGTCCGCATAAATATCCGAGCCTCCATCCGGTCATTGCATGTGATTTGGAAAAACCGTTGATGACAAGCGTCCTTTCCCTCATGCCNGGCAGAGATGCGATAGATACATGTCTCTCAAGATAGGTAAGCTCCGAGTAAATCTCGTCACTCAGCACGAACANGTCATTTTTGATGATGACCTCCGCAATCGCCTCCAGATCCTTCTTTTCCATAACCGCTCCTGTCGGGTTATTCGGAAATGGCAATACCAGCAGCTTTGTCTGCGGTGTGATCGCCGCCTCAAGCTCCTCTGCGGTAAGCCGGAATTCATTTTCGGCTTTCAGTTCGATCACTACCGGNGTTNCGCCNGCCAGCACAGCGCAGGGCAGGTANGATACATAGCTCGGCTGCGGTATCAACACCTCATCTCCCGGGTCGAGCATGGCGCGCATGGCAATATCAATTGCTTCACTTCCNCCGACAGTCACAATGATTTCCTTATTGTAGTCATAGGATAGTCCATAGCGTCTTTTNAAAAAATTTTCAATCTCAATCTTCAGCTCTTTTAATCCTGCATTGGAGGTATAATGCGTNCTGCCCTTTTCCAACGAGTAAATGCCCTCGTCGCGAATATGCCACGGNGTGTCAAAATCCGGCTCCCCGACNCCAAGAGAGATCGCATCCTTCATCTCACTGACAATGTCAAAAAATTTACGAATGCCGGAAGGCTGAATGGTTACAATCTTTTTATTCAATGGNTCTCTCATGGTATCATCTGTATCCTTTCATCTTTCGTCTTTTCTGCCATCACGGTTCCGTGNTCTTTATATTTTTTCAGAATAAANTTTGTCTTTGTGCTGAGCACGGAATCCAANGGTGACAGCTTATCGGAGACAAACTGCGACACCTCCCGCAGCGTCCTTCCCTCGATCGTCACCATCAGATCAAATCCGCCTGAGATCAGATACACTGAATTAACCTCCGGATAATTGTAAATACGCTCTGCCACTTTGTCAAATCCCATGCCGCGCTGAGGCGTCACACGCACCTCGATCAGNGCTGTCACCTTCTCAATCCCAACCTTATCCCAGTCGATCAACGTATGATAGCCGCAGATAATGCGCTCTTCCTCCATTTTTTCCAGTTCATTGACCACGGCAGCTTCCTCCACTCCAAGTACAATGGCAAGCTCCTTTAAATCAATACGGCTGTTCTTTTCTATAAAAGTTAAAATCTTCTCACGCATAACAATGCCTCCTTAAAATTATGTGTTTGCGACTGATACCTTATATAATTCATCCGTCTTCGGCGGCTCTAAAAATCTCCGTTCCTCTTCATTCCATAAAACGCGGTCATTTCCCTCCGTCGCTTTTCCGATGACTGCTGCCGGAATGTGTGCCAGATTCAGCTCACGCACAAGGCGGTTTCCGTCACCAGACGCCATTAGCATACAGCCGCTGGAAATCAGCTGATACGGATTGAGTCCAAAAAATTCACAGATTTCTACTGTCTCCTGCCGAATGGGAATTTTCTTCAAATCTATTTCAAGTCCGACGCCGGATGCCTCTGCCATCTCCCAAAGCGCTCCAAAGATTCCGCCCTCAGTGACATCGTGCATTGCTGCGACGCCAGACTGAACGGCGACTGCGGCCTCCGGAAGCACGGACAGATACTGATCCATCGCTTTTGCCTTATCCAGAAACGGCTGTGCAAACCGTGTAAGCAGCTCCTGTTCTTTTTCTTTTGCCAATATNGAAGTTCCCTCAATGCCGATCCACTTGGTCACGAGNATATCCATTCCCGGTCTTGCGCCTGCAGTCGAGACCAACTGTCCGTCCTTNACCTTTCCNACNCCACACACGGAAATGACNGGCTGGGTGACAGCCGCAGTAACCTCGGTGTGTCCGCCCANCACCTGAATATTGGTCTTTGCACAGGCTTCCTCAATCTCTGCCATCATCTTTTTCAGTTCAGGCTCCTCAANCGNCTCCGGAAGTAGAACCGTCAAAAGCACNCCGATCGGCTCGGCGCCGGCGCTTGCCAGATCGTTGNCAGTGATCTGTATGGCTAACGTGCCAATATCATGCACAGTGCCTGTGATGGGGTCTGTGGACATGACAAGCGTCTCATCCTCTGCCAGTTTCACTGCAGCACAGTCTTCCCCTACTCCGGCCCCTAAAAGGACTTCCNCTCTTCTGGTATGTATTTGTTTAATCACAGAACGTTTCAGCACGTTCTCCGGTACTTTTCCTATTTTCATATCTGTCAATGCCTTCATGCGGGTAAGGCTGTCTCATATGAGACAGCCTTAGATTAACCTTTTTTAATTTGCAACAATAGCCTGTTCCTCCGGTGTCGTTTCCGGCGGTGCCGGTTCTACAACAGCTGANGCATTTGCCGTATATTGCGCNACAGTANNNTATATCGTCGCCTCNTCNCCTGTTGCAATTGCTGCACCGACTGCAGCGGATNCATTCGGATCTTCCGATGCCGTTCCTACATTTACGATCTTTGGAGATGCCTTGTAGGTACTCTTGTTAAAAATCTCTCTGCTTTCCTCCACGCCGTCTACCGTCACGACTTTCCAGAGNCGCGCCACATAGCCGACATGTTTTCCCTGTACCGTGCTGATATAGCCGACCGGATCTCCGGTAGCTACAAACTGNACAGCCGGATCGTCTCTGGATACGACCTCGCTCTCATAGGATACCTTCCGGTTGGACGGTCTTGTCTCNTCTCCGTAAATATTGAAGTAGACGTTTTTTCCAACTGTATAGCCTTCCAGATAGATCGGTGTCTCACGGTTATTGATAAATCTCAGATCCTTGTAGTCTCCCGCGATCGCCGCATCCTGTGACGGCTTCACGTAAGTCACGATCATGGAATGGTTGGAACGCTGTGAGATCTCCAGNTCAGCCAGNATCGCCGCATTGTACAGCGTAGTCGATACCTGACATACTCCGCCGCCGTAGGATTCTACCGTCTGACCGTTCTCGTAGGCGCCTGCCAGCTCATATCCTCCTGCNGCTGTCAGCGGGCTGATCGCCTCATATACCGAAAATTCCTCTCCCGGATATAANACTGTCCCGTCAATCTTGGATGCCGCAAGTGAGATATTGGTGCAGCGGTTACTGCCCGAGTCATTGTAATTCGTCGTGTAACTTCCCNACAGATCCTGTATCTTGGACAGTTCCTCTTTCGTTCCCTGCGGCTCTACAATTTCTGCCGCCAANTCTATTCTGTCATCTGATCCCTGCCAGCTTGTGCTGATATATTCTTCAATGGCCGCAATGGAATCGCTGACATTCACCTCGATCCCCTCTTCGCCCTCAATGATCTTGAATTCTCCGTCTTCACGAATGAGTCCGTTGTTTACTGCTTCCTGATTCAGCTCCTCTGCCTTTTCCTCCAGGATCGCCGTTACAGCCGCACGGTCCACCGTAAGCTCCATGGGAATCACCTTATTGCCATGCTCTAAATCCTTCTTGTCTTTATAGCGCTTGATAATGTTCCCTACTCTGCCGACATCCATGGCTTCCTGAACCACATCTGCACCAGAAACCGAGACGCCCATCTCTGCCGCAGACACTTCAATGCTCTTCTGTCCTACCGCAAGCGTAAAGACCGCAGTATCTGCTCCTTCTACATAAGCGTCGATGGCAGTTTTTGCCTCCTGTTCTGTCATTCCTCCAACATCGATACTGCCGATATAAACACCGTCTGCTATTCTGTCTTCTGTCTCTGCCCGCAGNTGTGCGGCACCNCCGGCTGCGATACATACCGTCANAGTCAGCACAAACAGTATCAGAATTTTACTCTTTTTCTTCATAATGCTCTCCATTCCTGCAAAGCTCTGCAGAGCTTTGCAAAGCTTTGCGCTCTGTTCATTCACTCGTGCAATTATTTTAACATAACCGCTCTCATTTTCAAGATGCATAACCACGAATATATTTGACTCATTCCGCGTTTTTTAGTATATTTTACATGAAAGCAGTATTGCACNGGAATACTGTTANAGCAATGCCGCAAGCACTGTCGTAAGCAGCATTGCCGCCACAAGAATGATCACAATTGCCGCAATTANTTTTTGATTTTTTTTCTTTCCAAAGTTATACATGTCCATCACCTCGATTTTTGAGTAATACCGTAACAAACGAAAGGATTGTTATTATGACTTATTTAGGTATATTTATCATCATTGTCTGCATCCTGTCCTGNCTGCGCAAGAAGCAGACCCGAAAGCAGGAAGCCGTCGAGGATGCTTTCTGGCAGCGCGAGTACCAGGCGAACCACAGTCCCAGACAGGATATCAGCGGACTTCCCTATATTACCATACCCTTGGATAAATTTCCAATAGGTAACTTTGAAAATGAAGAGNTAAAAGAAAATGAAAACGTTTTGCTTTCGCTGTCCGACAAAAAGATCCTAAATCTCGGCAGCCAGAGCAACACGGATCTAAAGCTGAAATACGGTGTCTCAAACCTTTCCNCTCTCATGGAATGCGACGAGAACTTCGCTATACTCTGCCGCACGTTGAGTTCTTACGCCGAGGCGCTCATCCGCCTAAACCACTCAGCTGACGCTCAGACGGTTCTGGAATTCGGCATCTCGTGCGGCTCCGATTATGTCCAGAATTATATGCTTCTTGCCAGACTTTATCTGGACGCAGGCGACACCGAGCANATGGACCGCCTCATCACCGATGCATCNCAGCTTGACTCTCCGCAGAAAGCCGTCATCCAGCAGCAGCTCTTAAAGCTGCGTCANGNCTGACGTATTTCGGGTTCGGCAGGCAGCTTNCCATATTGTGCGATCCAATTGTCAAGAAGCCTCGACGCCTCGCTTCGCGTCATCCTGTCAAGTTCCGCCGGAACGGTGATATCAAGCCGCTGCGCGTAGCGTCTCAAANACTGTTTCTGNCGATCTGTCGCAGGGGTCTGTTTTTTNGCTTTATATACAAGTTCTCTCGGCACAAATGCTTCACNTTTATCGGAATAGCGTCTTTTTAANTCCTCAAAAATCTGCCATGTCTCTATGGCATCATCCAGNGCACGGTGTGCATTCCGGCGCTCAATTTCAAAATATCCGCACAGNCTTTCCAAATCTTTCTTCTGATCNGCGGGCAAAAANATTCTGGACAGTTTCAATGTATCTACCGCTTTCCGTTCAAACGGAAAGCCGTGATTCACTGCCCACTGTTTCAGAAAACCGTAGTCAAAAATGATGTTCTGTCCCACAAGAACATCCTCTCCGATAAAATCAAAAAACTCCGGCATCGCTTCTTCCGGCTCTCTNCCTTCCGNTGCCATTTCCTGTGTAATGCCGGTAAGCGCTGTCAATTCCTCTGACAGCATCCTGCCCGAATTCAGCAGTGCCGTGTAACNCTCTTCGGCCTTTCCGTTCCGCACGCGGACCGCCCCTGTTTCCAGTATTGCGTCTTTTTTTGCATTCAATCCTGTCATCTCCAGATCGATGACCACATAATCTTCCAGCAACTGTTCTCCCACCTTTTTTATCTTCTGTCAGACATCCACATACCGCTGCAGTGCCTGCCGNTCCAAAGGGTCTCTTTCGGTGTAATCAAACAACACATACTTTGGTTCTTTCTGGCGTTCCGGCAGCCGCTCTGCGGTGCGCTCATATTTCCCCGGGAAGCAATAATAGAACCGCTCCACATGGGACTGTTTTCCGTTTTTGCAGAATTTCCTCGTGATGTCTTTCCACTCTGTCACATCCGGCGCCCAGTCAGGACGGCTCTTTAAATTCTCCCGCGCATAAAGGTCGTAGGTAAGGCTCTCTTTCCATATCCCGTCTGCTATCCCTGCTTCCTCTTCGGCAAATTCTAACAGTATCCCGGCACGCCGGATTCTCGAATGGCTCATGGAAAAATAACCCTTCNTCTCATAAAATTCTCCGAGCCGGCGAAACATCCCAAACGGACTGTCAAACTGNGTTTCCAGAAGCNTCATTGTAACNTCATACTGTCCGCTNTTGTAATAAACCTCCAGCATTTCTTCTGCCTGCCGGATGCAAAGCAGCTCCGAGAAGTTCAGCCAGTTCGTCTGCAGCACCTCATAG
Organism: Roseburia sp.; assembly: GCA_014804775.1. Lineage (GTDB taxonomy): Bacteria > Bacillota > Clostridia > Lachnospirales > Lachnospiraceae > Roseburia. Next base: position 83,222 of record JAAUZB010000018.1, read on the forward strand.
GGCGGNGTATCACGGTACAGGATGCCGTATTCCTGCCGATGTTCATACAGATAGGACCCCTTCAGCACTTTCAGAAANCCGAGCTGCAGCTGATTCGGTTTTAATTCATANATTTCGTNAAATGANTTTGCAAAGGTATCATNGNCTTCATATGGAAGCCCNGCAATAAGATCAAGATGCTCATGAATGTTATTCCTGCTTTGAATCGCTCTCACCGCGCGCTTCAGCTTCTCAAGGTTCATGGTTCGGTGGATTTCACCGATCGTCGCCTCGTTGGTCGACTGCACTCCGATTTCCAGCTGAACCAGTCCCGGGCGCATCCTGCCCAGCAGTTCCAATTCCTCCTCCGCCAGCAGATCTGCCGATATCTCAAAGTGAAAATTCGTCATACCGTTATCATTGTCAAGAATAAAGCGCCAGATTTCCATGGCATGTTCATGGCTGCAATTAAAGGTACGGTCCACAAATTTTACCTGCGGCACCTGTTTTTCCAAAAAAAATGTCAGTTCCCTTTTCACCGTTTCCACGCTGCGGAACCGGAGCCGTTTATCCACAGAAGACAGACAGTAACTGCAGCAAAACGGACAGCCGCGGCTGGATTCATAATATATAATGCGGTTTGAAAAATCTCCGGTCTCTCCGTAGCAGAACGGAATCCGGTCCATCGGAACCGGCTCCCGCGGACTTGTAACGCGTATCCCGGTATCATCCCTGTATGCAATGCCTGCAATCTCTCCAAGTTCTCCTTCCCGTCCGGCATAGTGTCCACATAATTCCAAAAATGTCTGCTCACCCTCTCCCAGCATTGCTCCGGTAATCTGCGGATAATCCAAAAGCAGCTGCTCAGTCTCATAGGACACCTCCGGGCCTCCCACCCAGACAGGCACCTCCGGGCACAGTTTGCGGTACTCCCTCACCAGCTCCGTGACATATCCAATATTCCAGATATAGCAGGAAAAGCAGAGGACATCAGGCCTCTGCTTATAAATCTCTCCCAAAATTTCATCCACATGCTGGTTGATCGTGTATTCTGCAATCGCAATCTCCAAAGACAGGTCCGGCTTTTTGTATTGCATGGCATAGGCGTACAACTCATAGACCGCAAGGTTGGAGTGAATATATTTTGCGTTAATCGCTGTCAGTAAAAATTTCATAGTAATACCTTTATTTCCGTTCTTTTCCCGTTTTTCTCACTTCCCCCGGATGTCAATACATAATGTGCCTCACGATCACATCTATGCCGGCAATCCACAAAAGCAGCGCTCCGCCGATATACGCTTTTGCTTTGTGTATGGAACCAAGGCGATACCCTGTGTACATTCCGGCGATCACAACTGCAACTGTCAGGCACAGGACCGTGATCAGCATCGTGATCAGATCATTGCCCAGAAAGCCGATCGCAATTCCTGTCAAGAGTGTATACAGGCTGGTCACTGCTGCCATACGTACAGACCGGCATATCCCAAGCTTCTCCTCAAGATGCTCATGTACATGCTCATTTCTTACTGCCTTTATGATCAAGCGTACACCCAGACAGAAGAAGATCACAGATGCAAGCACCAGTCCGATCACTGTCTCATCATGTTTCGTCCCGTATCGGCAAAGGAGGTTTGACAAATAATTCCCGATTGTCAGTGCTGCCATCTGCCATGCCACGATCAGCCCGCAGATCACAGTCAATGCCTTTTTGTCTATCTTTGCTACCAGAGAACCCTGGCATTCCATGGCCGCAAAAATATCAAGCGATATACCTGTGACAATGAGCACATTTTCCATCCAGTTCATATTTGTCCTCCCAATCTTTTACCATTATACCCTATTTTTCAGATATTTCCACCTCTGTTTTTATTGCATCGGTCTTGTAAACAAATTTCACGCTCCCGTTTACACCCTGTGCAATCCCCGAATATGTCTGATATTCTTTGCCGGCATCCAGCACCGCCTGAATCCTTTCCATCAGCGGCTGGATATCTCCGTTGTATGCATTCAGTATCTTTTCGATCCCCTCCTCGTTGAAGGTCACGATACCGTCTGCAAGCTCGTGTGCACCGTCGCTAAGCTGGCTGACGCCGCTTACGATCGCTCCCGTTCCGTCAAATAATTTTGTTGCTCCGTCATTCAGGGATGCGTTGTTGGAAACAAGAGTAGACGCTCCCGCCGCAAGCTGATCCGTGCCTTTTTTGAGTTCCGCCGCACCGCTGCCCAGAGCACCTGCCTTCTGGTTTAAGGTATTCAGTCCCGCATCCAGCGTATTCAATCCATCCGACAGTGCAGACGCTCCCGCTGCCACCTGGTCTGCTCCCGCAGACAGTGCGTTCGCTCCCGCTGCTACACTTCCAACACCTATTTCCAGCTCTTTGGCTCCGGACGCAAGGGCTCCGGCTCCCTGACTTAACGCTGCAATCTGTGCCGCCGTCTCCGGATTCTGCAGCTGCCCTGACACATTGTCAATTACATCGACTGCTCCGTCTACCTGCGCCATTCCCGCCTGCAGATTTGCAATGGTTTCACCCAGCTGTGCCATCACATTTGCCGCAACCGCTGCATTCTGGATCTCCACGTTCATTCCAATCGCACCGAGTCCCTGCTGCACTGCACCATAGTACCCCTGCGCCTCCTGCACTTTTGCCTGCGCACCTTCGGCATCTCCTGCGGTCAATAACCCTGCTGCCTGTGTCTCCGCCGTAATTCCCTGTACCAGTCCCGCCTGCAGCGCTTTCAGAGACTGCAGCGCCTGCGCCGCGTCATCGTATGACATTCCTGCACTGCTCTGGAACGCATCGTATACACCTGTCTTCGCCGCCGCCAGACTTGTTCCCATCTCCTGCAGCTTGCCGGTAAGCGTATTTACCCCTGCGCTTAAATCTGTCGCTCCGGATGACAGTGCACCCGCTCCCTCTAAGAGTGCATTTGCTCCCGCCGCAAGTTCACCTGCTCCGCTTTTCAAGTCCGCTGTACCTCCTTTCAGCGTTTCCGCGCCTGCTGCTGCACTGTCCGCACCACTCTTTAACTGTGCAACACCGCTTGTCAGTGCCGGCACATTTCCTGCCAGCGCATCTACGCCGTTCTTTAAGGTTCCGATCCCGCCCGATAATGTCGATGCGCCTCCTGTATAGCTCGCGATCCCGTCTTTTAGGGTTTTCATTCCGTCCGAAAAGTCACCCAGACTGCCCTTTAAGGTATCCACGCCGTCCGCAAGCTCTGCCGATCCGTCCTGCAGCCGGTCTGCGGCATCCGTCAAAGTATCAACCATGTCTGCAACGGATGACGTATCGCTGCCACCGTCAGAGCTGAGATAATCTGTCGCGTTGACCACGGCCGTCATCGTCATGCCCAGTTCAAAATTTTCCACATCGGCAGTGATCTCAACATAGTCCGGGATTTTGACCTCGGAGTTGAAATCTTTTTCCTCGACTTTGAGACTGTCCTTTAAGCCCGGAAGAGCATACCCGATCACAACGCTGCGACTTCCGTCTTCCGAAACTCTGCCGTTTGTCACCTCGATATTGCGGAAGTTCTCATTCAAAATCACACCGCTGACTGCCAGAAACGGCACATAAATGTCCTCTGNTTTCCCCGCGATCTTTGCCTGTGTCTTTTCATGATTAACATAATCGAAACGGATGGTAACTTTTCCGGATTTTCCTGCAAGCTCCTGCGGAGAGATTTCNTTTCCGTCCAGATAATATGTGATCTCCTGCGTCACCGGAAGCTGTTTTTCCGCNGTTCCCTGATAGTAAATATCATTGCCGTCCGCCTGCCATACCAGCCTGTCACCGTCTTTTTCAAAGGTTTCTCCGCCTTTGATGTTCTCAATATTTTCCAGTTCGGAAACATCTTCTATTGTCTCTTTGTATCCCTTGTTCGTCAGATGATCCGAGACGATCATTTCCTTTGCATTTCCGGTGCTGTCGGCAATAATATATACCGTCTCGTCTTTTCCAATTCCGTCTGCATTAACGGGAACTGTGTTCCCCAGCACGCCCTCAATGCCGCTTTCAACGTCAGCTCCTGACGTGTCATCTTCCATNTCTTCCGTCGCTTCCGCCACCGTTTTTGCTGCTGCGTTCCGGTTTCCTGCNGCCTGCGCCGAAGCCGCCGATGCGCCGGTTCCGATCATTGTCACGACCAGAACTCCTGCCACGATACGAATCATATATTTATTTTTGAATTTTAATTTTAACTCTGATAATTTCATTGTCTGATACCTCCTGCATTCTACTGAACAGAAACATTATTTTCTGATACATCTACCTTTGTGCGGTTCTTCTTTGGGCGAAATCCAACGCTTGTCGCACAGATCACCCGGTCAAAGATCATAAACACGGACGGCAGAATAAAGATTACCACAAACATACTGATGATCGCTCCGCGTGCCATCAATGTACAAAGCGAACTGATCATGTCTATATTGGAATAAAGTCCAACACCAAAAGTCGCTGCAAAAAATCCCAAAGCGCTTACCATGACAGACTGCGCGGATTCTCTCACTGCCTGTGTGACTGCCTCCTGCTTTTCTGCACCCTTAGAGCGCGCCCTCTTGTACTTATTTGTCATCAGGATCGCATAATCGACAGTTGAGCCGAGCTGAATGGTTCCNATCACAATGGATGCGATAAACGGCAGNGTGGTATGTGTATAATATGGAAGGCCCATATTGATAAAGATTGCAAATTCAATCACCATGACCAGAATAACCGGCAGTGTAACGGATTTCAGTACCACGGCAATAATGATGAAAATCGCTATGATCGATATCGCATTTACGACTTTAAAATCTGTATCTGTGATCTCAATCAGGTCTTTCGTACATGGCGCTTCTCCGATCAGCATCGCTGTCTGATCGTATTTTTTCATAATGCTGTTGATCTCCTCGCACTGCTCATTTACCTCATCTGACGCCACCGCGTATTCCGAGCTCACGATCATCATCTGATAGTCACCGTTTATCATAATCTCCCTGACTTCGTCTGGAATAAATTCCCTTGGGATCTCCGGTCCGACCAGTGAATCAAATCCTGCCGCCAGCTTGACACCGTCCACCTTGCTGATCTCATCCAGCATCGCCGCTGCATCCTTTGCAGAAAGTTTGCTGTCGGCAATGATCATATGGGTTGCCCCCATCTCAAAATTTTCCTCCAGCTTGTGATTTGCAGTGACACTGTCGAGGCTTTCCGGAAGCGTCCCTGCAAGGTCGTAGTACACACTGGTATGGCTCTGTCCGTAAATCGCCGGTCCCAAAATCAGCAGGAACAAAACGAAAAACACCCGATAATGTTTGGTCACCCAGGCTGCGATCTTTCCTACATCGGGAATGATCGGTCTGTGTTTCGTCTTTTCAATGATCTTATCAAATACCAGAATCATAGACGGCAGAATCGTGACACATCCGATGACGCCGAACACAACTCCCTTCGCCATTACGATTCCGAGATCCATGCCGAGCGTAAAGCTCATAAAGCAGAGTGCGATAAATCCTGCAACCGTTGTGATGGAGCTTCCGACCACCGATGTGATGGTATTGGAAATCGCATGCGCCATCGCCCTTTTTTTGTCTCCCGGAAACCGTCCCTGATTCTCCTCATAGCTGTGCCAGAGGAAAATAGAATAGTCCAGCGTCACTCCCAGCTGCAGTACTGCTGCCAATGCCTGAGTAATATAGGAAATCTCGCCTTTGATCATATTGGTTCCCAGATTGTAGATGATTGCCATTCCGATGCTCAACAGAAAGATCAGCGGAATCACGAGAGAATCCATCGTGAGCGCCAGCACGATCACCGCAAGTAAAACCGCGATTCCCACATAGATAAATACTTCCTGATCCACCAGATTCTTAGTGTCTGTGACAATGGCAGACATTCCGCTGATAAAGCACTGTTCCCGCGCAACTTCACGCAGGCTTTCAATTGCATCCATAGTCTCATCTGCCGACATGGAAGTGTCAAACAGAACCGCGAGCAATGTGCTGTCAGAGTCCTTATTGTTAAAAAATTCGTAGATCTCATCGGGGAGCATTTCCATCGGAATACTGATGTCTGCCAGAGAGTCATACCAGATGACCGCTTTTACGTGCGGAACTTCCTCCATCTCCTGACGCATTGCCGATATGTCTCTTGCTTCCATTCCCTCAACCACACAGAACGAAAACGCACCTGTTCCAAATTCGTCCAAAAGGATATCCTGTCCCTTCATGGTCTCAATATCTTCCGGCAGATACGACAGAATGTCATAATTGACTCTCGTGTTGAAGTATCCGACAGCGGCAGGAATCAAAAGCAGGATGCTTAAAATCAAAATCGGTATCCTGAATCTGACAACGCCCTTTCCAAATTTAATCATTGTCTGCACCTCTTTCTCAGTATTTCACCGTTATTTCTTACAGACAGAACTATATAAAAAAAGATTGAATATGAAAATATTCAATCTTTTTTGTCTGTATTATTTCACTATACATTTTTACAAAAGTGTCTATTCGAAATGACATACGGATGAAATTGTATATCTGTTCCGATCCTACATCTCCGCCAAAATATCTTCCATGGAGCGCTTGATTATATATCGGTATATCTCTGCCAGCTCTGTGGCCGGAATCGTCATTCCTGTCTGTATCCATGAGATAACAACATAGCACATCGACTGCGCATAATATTCTGCGATACGTTCCGGCGTAAGCCAGACATACTTCGGTTCCTTATCCGCAGCTCTCTTTTGTATGATCTCAAGCAGCAGACTCTCCACGCATGCCTGCGCAATGACTCCAAAAGAATTCTGCCCTTCTAACCTGCTGGCNCTGGTATAAAACTCTCTNTCNTTCTCAATATTGGTGAACATCANAACAAGNGCCTCATGCACCATACCGTTCTGTATCAGAGGCTCCGCAGGNTCTACCAGTTCNTTTTGAATGATCCACTCCAGCAGCTCATATTTATCCTGAAAATGATTATAAAAGGTAGGTCGGATCACNCCTGCTTTNTCNGTGATTTCTTTGATCGTGATCTTCTCAATCGGCTGTTTTAACGCAAGCTCCTTAAAGCTTTCTGCCAGAATTGTATCAGTTGCACTCTTTCCCTGTCCCGTCATAGCTTCCTCTTACTTATAACATTTATTCATCAAATTCAACTGTCACAAAATATCCTTTCGGCGTTTCTTTCACATCCACAACCGTGCCCTCTTGCGACCGTATGCGCTGACTGACCGCATAATTTGCAGACATTGCATATGCCTTTCCAAGTGTATAGTAATAAGAATTCGGCAGCTTCCCCTCCGTGATCGGGAGCACGTCACCGACATTCAGCAACCCGGTACGCTCCATTTTAAACTCTTCTCTTCTCATTCCGTTTCGTCATCCACTTCCCTGTATTCCACATCCAATGCCTCTGCCTCCTGCTTTGCCGCTTTCACCGCGTGAGTAATGCGGTTTACAATCCACAGATCCGAAATACCGTCATAGATCAATGCAATCCCGATCAATTGAGTTGCCAGCTTTACAATGCCGAATGCATTTACAATGCACACAACCCCAAATATCAGACTGACCAGCGCAATGATCAGCATTGTCCACCATTTTTCATATTGGTTTCTCCTCGCCTCTATGGCAAGCTTTATATCCTGAATACCGTGAATTGCAAGGATAACTCCTATCACGATCGGAATCAGGCTGAACAGGCTCCCCGGTTTTAAGAAAATCCACACGCCCACTAGCAGAACGACCAGTCCCAGGATTCCAGAAAACGGGTGGATCAGCTTATTGGTAAAATAAGTGACCAGATATACCGCGCCCATAATTCCCAGTCCCACCGCGATCGTCCTACAGACCCAGACTATGGTCTGCTCCGGCCAGGCAATGATCACAATTCCCAGCGCAATGCATAACAGTGCAGACAGGATGACATCCGCTTTTACTCTTTTCAGAAACTCTTTCATGGCTACAGCAATACTCCTTTCACTCTCTATCCTTCCATTGCTCAACTTGTCATTTCCGTCCCGTCATATTTGGTAAGGTCTATGATCTTCTGTAATTCAGCACCTTCCACCGGCGCCGGTCCGTGCCCTGTATGCTTACCGTCCGAAAGAACCTCTCCCAGCATACGGATATCCTTATCTTTCGTCAATTCAATCGTAAAATATCTCGCCCGCGCTGTCTGCGGATCAAACGTAATGTAAACCCGGCAGCAAAGAGACGGTCCGCGCCCCTTCTCCGGCATATCGATACGGACCAGAGTCAGGTTCTCCGCAATGTCCAGCGCCATCACAGAATAGTCGTTCTCGGAGTAGTGATACAGTCCCGGCTGCTTGTATGCGTCCGCACAGGCCTGATTTACAAACGCCTCCTTCTCTGCACAAAGCTTCGTCACAAATTCCTCTCCCTCAGAAAAAAGACGCTTCGGCAGAATTCCAAACTGGATCTGCTTCTTCATAAATACGTCGAACTGTTCCGGCGTCATCTTCACCTGACGCATCTTGGACGCCTTTTCATCAGCCTCGTGAAGCTTTTGCACCAGTTCAAGCTTCAACACCAGATTGTCGGTAAACGGATTGATGACCATTCCGTTCAGCTTCAGCTCCTCCTTTACCACGATACTGTTGCATGACGGGAACGGCATATTTAAAAGCGCCTGGCTTTTCGGCTCCTTAGGAATCTGCTCCTTCGAGGTATATACAGCCAGAAACTGCTCCCCGTTTCCGTTCCTTATCAGGCAGGGTGTCGGCCGGTCCGGCGCCTGCAGCATTGCCGGCACAAAAAGCATTGTCGGACGCAAAAGGTTCAGTACAGCAGACAGCCTCTCCGGGGTGCGCTCGGCAGCATATTCCCTGATCGCTTCCTCTAATCTGTCATTTGTAATCTCCATTGTTGTTTTTCCATCCATATCTATAGCTATTCTCCTTTCTCAACCTGCGAACTAATTCCCTCAAAAAGGATACTCCAGATACTCACAGAGTACCCGATACAGTTTCCGCGGTTCCACCGGCTTCGCCACGTGGGCGTTCATCCCTGCCTCCTTGCATGCCACAATATCCTCCGGCGCATCGCTCGCGCTCATCGCAATGATCGGAATTGTCTGCGCATCCATGCGCTTCACCTTCCGTATCCGTCTTGATGTCATCAGACCATCCATCTCCGGCATATAGATGTCCATCAAAATAGCATCAAAGGTATGCGAGTCTTCTCTTATGAAACGCTCCAATGCCTGCTGCCCGTTTTTTGCGCACGTAACCTGTACTCCCTGACTCTCCAGAATATGTTTGGCTACCTCCTCGTTCAGCGGATGATCCTCCACCAAAAGTACCCGCTTGCCCTCCAGAATCTTTTTTGAGGCTGTGAAATCAATCCACTCTCCGGATTTCTCCGGCTGAATGCTCGCCAGTTCCACTTCCAAATGCACCTTTACTTTGGTTCCCTTCCCCAACTCGCTCTCAATCTGGATCGTGCCTCCCATCTGATCGACAATATTTCTCGAGATGGCAAGGCCCAGTCCCGCTCCGTCGTTCTTCTCCGCCTGGCTTCGTTTCTCCTGCGTAAAAGGCTCAAACAACAGTCTCTGAAAATCTTCACTCATGCCGATGCCATTGTCCTCCACCACATAGTCGGCAGAAAACAGCTCGCTATGCACGGCATAATTGCAGATCCGAAAAGAGATCTCCCCGCCTTCCGGCGTAAACTGCACGGCATTTGACATCAAATTGAAAAACAGCTGTTCAAACCTTGCCGGATCTACCATGATATTCAGATTCAGCATGTCGTTGCTCATGTGAAATGCAATCCGCTTTTTCCTGCATTCTAAGTCCATCCTGTCATGAACCTTCTCTATAAAATCATTGATTGCATAAGGTTTCGGATGCAGACGGAAGTGTCCGTTTTCGATTTTGGACATATCAACCAGATCTCCCAAAAGCTGCATCAGAAATCCACTTGCCATATGTATCTTCTCCAGACATTCGCGCACCTTATCCGGCTGGTCGGTCTGTTCTAACCCCAAAGCAGTCATTCCGACGATCACATTCATCGGTGTCTTGATATCCTTATTTACTCTGGACAGAAATTCTGTTTTGACTCTGGCAGCCTCCTCCAACGCATTCTTCTTCTCAATCTCTGCCTTCCTCACGAGAATTCCGCATACAACGGCCATAAGGACGATCAGCACGAGAAAAATAAATAGCATTATCTGCTGACCCAAAAGCTCTCCTCCTCTCGTTAACCGTATATGATGCAGCATCTGTCTTTCGCCGCATCATATACATTATACACTCAAGAAGATTTTTTGGCAAAACAATTCCAAACAATTATAAGCAGACTGATAATAAGAAGGAAATAGAAGTTGATTCCCCGGCTCACGAGCATGGACGGCATCAGATATCCGCCAGTGAATACGGTGCGGTATACCCCCTGATACATCGCTTCCGTAATGCCCTGTGCTCCCGGAACCGGAAGCATATCTACCGCGATATAGATCGCTGCCTGCAGGAACATCACGGTCCCTGCATCCGTTCCGGTTAGCCCGAATCCAAGATATACCAGATATGTCAGAAAGAAAACACTGCATCTCTGTAAAAATGTCAGTATCAGTATCTCCAATAGCTTACTTTTATTATTCTTCAAAAAAGAAACCGCGTTCCCGTAGCTGTCGACAAAACCAGCCACCTTTTCCCTTCGCTTCGGGGACGGTTTCCACAGGCCAAGCCGGATCATCATCGCTTCAAAGGCATTGGCCGTCTTCAGTATAGTCTTCGGAAACAGCATGACTCCCAAAATCAGCAACACGAGAAGCGTATTTAAGGCTAATCCCAGCAGATACAACCCGTAATAGCCTCCCAGATAATGCCGGAGCGGCCGGTTCCATCCCAGCAAGATCCCCACGCCGATCAAGACAAGCACCAGTTTATAGTACAGCGCTACCGTCATCAAAACTACCGTACTGTCTGATGCCCGGTTTCCGTCTTTGCTCATATAGTATAACTGCATCGGCTGCCCTCCGGTAGCGGACGGCGTGATTCCAGAGTAAAAAAAGCCGATAAAAGAATATTGTATACAGCGAAAAAGGCTGCTTTTCCCATTCATACCGGAAAGCAGCCTAAAAATCATAAATCCCTCCATGCTGACGAAGAAAATTCCCAACAGCATTGCCGCCAGGAAATATTCCGTTTTCATACTCCGTACAGCCTGCCATATTTCCGGCAAATTCTGGTTGTGCAGAACTGCCCAGAAGGTCAGCCCCATCACCGCCAAAAAAAACAGTACCTGTGCCACTTTTTTCTTTTTGCTCATAGATCAATCCATCATCCTTATCTCAAAATTATGCCAGACCGGAAAGCTGGAAGAAATCCGGGCTCGTCCAAAAGCTCCTGCAGCTTCCCCTCAAATATTACCTTTTTCCCGTCCCACTCAAAAAAATCTTTCGGAGTCACAAGAGAAAAATGTTTTCCCCACGCATGAATGCCTGCCTCCTCAAAAAGCTTTCCTATGTACGACGAACAGGTATAATGATTTTTCTGGTAGAAGGGACGTTTGCACAAGATGAACGGCAGTCCCAGCACCGCATAGTGATAATGGCTTCGCTCCCGGTATGCCTCCTCCAGTTTCTCTTTTATGTAGTCTTTCTGCTCATCAGTGCAGGAAACGCTGCATACCATATAGTCTGCATTTGGAAACACCTGCCATATCTTATACTTATTCTCTTTTTCAAATCCGGCAATCAGCGGAACCGCCGGGTTACGCCTGCCAAAGCTGTATGCTTCCTCCAGTCTGTCATCCAGCCCCACCACCACATGAATATATTTCTGCCGGATGACGCCCCGGATCATACTCGCAAAAAGTCCCGGCGTATCAACAAATCCTATATATAATTCTGCCATCACATCTTCCTCTTTTGTCTCACTGAAATTGATAAATCCTCTTTGCCATCCGGTAACCGCCTACCGTAAGTTTCCCTCCCAGCTTTCCGGGAAGGCAGGTCAGTCCGCTTAACGTAGAATATTTTAAGCGATAGTACAGCCCCTTGTTCCGCTGTTTCATGTTCCGCCACAGCTCCTTATGTTTACGCTTTGATTCTTCCGTCTCAATCAGCAGAAGGTGGATGGACGAAATTGCCATCATGATCGAGATATTTCTGCACATATAATTTGCCAGCTTCGGATATTTCTCTTTGACTTCCAAAAGATCCACACAGTGGCTCACCTCGTTCGTCACATAAATCTGCTGGTCAATCCGGCGTTTTAAAACTTCCTCATTGACAGACTGGTCGTCCCTGCCAAGGTAATAATGATAAAGATCAACATCCATATAATAAATATGCTGTACCAGCGGCAGCGGCTGGTAGGAAAAAAGGTTATCCACATAAAACGTGTGCTCCGGCAGCTTCACGCCTGCTTTTCTCAATATCTCGGTCCGGAATACCAACGCATGCATGATCAGATATTGAGACGGATGAAAATGTCCAATCTCATTCCATGTGCACATATGTCCGGACGGAAATACGTTTCTGTAATTCATGGCACGGCTGGTTCCCTCATCAAGATGGTCATATACATAGTTGCAGACAAACAGGTCCGGCACAGGTGCCACATCATTCCATACCGCTTCCCCGCAAAATTCCTTGATCTGATACATCAACGCCCGGTATGCTTCGGGTGCAAGCCAGTCATCCGAATCGACCACCTTAAAATATAAGCCCGTAGCAAGCTCTATTCCTTTATTAACACCCGAACCGTGTCCTCCGTTTTCTTTATGTACTGCACGTACGATATCGGGATATCGCCGCGCATAATCATCCGCAATTTCTCCTGTACGGTCTGTGGACCCGTCATTCACAATGATGATCTCCACATCGTCTCCGCCTTCCAGCAGCGAATCGATGCACCGATTCATATAATCCTCCGAATTATAACAGGGAACAGTCACTGTAAGATATTTCATACCAAGATACCTCGTCTTTCGTTTTTCTGTTTTACACTATATAGGAGAAACTTTAATATCCAAATAGGTATTTCTAAATAATATCTAAATTTTTGTAGAAGATTTCAATAATTCCTCGTTCATGCTTCCGGTTCGGTATCCCTGCAGATCCAAAGCAACATAGGAAAACCCTGCCTTTCGAAATCCCGCTGTCACCTTATCACGGACTGACGGCTCTGTCAGTCTCGCAATCTCTTCCGGCGCAACCTCAATTCTTGCGAGCATGCCATGCATACGCACCCGCACCTGATGAAATCCCAGATCCAGCAGCAATTGCTCTGCTTCATCCACCATGGCAAGTTTCTCCTTGGAAATTGTCTCCCCATATACAAAACGCGACGCCAGACAGGCAAATGACGGCTTTTCCCATGTGGGAAGTCCCAGTTCCTTAGAAAGTATCCGAATCTCCGCCTTGCTTAGCCCCGCTTCTCTGAGCGGGCTCTTCACGCCCAGTTCCGCTACCGCTGCAAGTCCCGGACGGTAATCGCCGTTGTCATCCGTGTTGGAACCTTCCGCAATATATGTGATACCGTGTTCTGCCGCGACGCTTCCGATTTTTCCAAGCAGCTCTTTCTTGCAAAGATAGCACCGGTTCGGCGGATTTTCGCAAAACCCTTCTATTTCGAGTTCCTCCGACTGACACATAACCTGTAAGATTCCCTCGCTCTTACAGAATTCCTTTGCCTCCGCTGTCTCCCTCTCCGGAAACGAACTCGACTGCGCCGTCACTGCGATCACACGGTCCCCCAGCAGGTCATGCGCTACTTTCAATAGAAACGTGGAATCCACGCCACCGGAAAATGCGATTGCAACGCTTTCCAGCTTTTGCAGATATTCTTTTAAATATTCCAACTTTCCGTAAATATCATCCGCCACTGTGCTCCTCCATTCCGCTCAGCCCTCATTATATGCCATTGAGCAATCCTTCCATTCCCTCTGTCCGAAAGATTTGTTTATAGTACCCCAGTTCATCCTGGATCAATTCATCGATCACCTGCATGCCAAGCAGTTCAACCGCCGCCTTATCGTCCGTCAGAATATGATCGCCTCTCCCGTAGGCGCCCAGAGAATTCTCCACCTTAGATAACAGTTCATAAAGTCCCGTATCTGAAATATCTGACTTATTTTCACTCAGTTCATCCATACAGTCCCCGTTCATCGACGCAAACAGTTCCCGGTTCGTAGAGCCCCTGACGTCCACCGTGTAAACATAGTCGAAAACGGATGCAATCGTATCTGAAAGGTATTCATTGATATTGCCCTCTTTCTCAGAGTGCATATTCATATTTACCACCATCACCCCGTCATCGGTCAAATGGTCTCTCACGAGCGTAAAAAACTCGACAGAGGACATCTGAAACGGAATTGTAATATCCTGATAAGCATCGACCATGATCACATCATATTTCCGGTCAACGGTGTTGAGATATGCCCTGCCGTCGTAGGTTGTGACTGCCGCCTCTTTGGGCATATCAAAATATTCTTCCGCAAGATCTGTAATCTTTCTGTCAATCTCCACGCCCTCAATATTCAGGTTGTCAAAATAGCGCAGGCACTGTCTGGCATAAGTTCCGGTACCCATCCCAAGGATCAGCATATCTGCCGATTCCTTTTCGCCGACACCCGCCATTACAGGCGCCGCCATGGCATAATCATAATACATACCGGTCAGGGAATCATCCTTTTTCATGATAGACTGTACACCGAACAACACATTTGTTGACAGAATAACATTATTAGAATCTTCTTTGACCTGAAGATAATTATAAATGGACTCTCCCTCATAAGTCAGATTTTTCTCCCAAAACGCAAAGCTGCCGTTATTCCCCAGGAAACTGCACAGGACAAACAGAACCGCTGACGCAATACATGCAGCTTTCTTCGCCTTTTTGCTGATAAAATACAAGATCCCCAGCAGCAAGAGGATTCCGGAGAAGATCAAAAACGTCACAGCAGTCCCCACCGCCGGAATCGTGACAAATGTTGGCAGGAAAGTTCCGATGATGCTTCCGATGGTATTGAATGCTCCAAGCGTTCCCACCGTCCTGCCGCTGTCATCCAGACTGTCCACTGTATATCTTGCCAGCGACGGTGTTACCGTTCCCAAAAGAAAGAGCGGATATACAAAAATAATCATGCATGCCAGAAAAGCGGCAATAATTAGAAAATTTTGACTAACCGTCAGAATCAGCACACCGGAGATTCCCAAGATGATATATTTCCCGACCACAGGAATTGCCGCGATCCAGACTGCCGCAATCAAAATGCGGACATATAGCCTGTCCGGGTTTGGATTTTTGTCAGCGCTTCTTCCTCCGTACAGATTGCCCAGCGCCATAGCGATCATGATCGTTCCGATGATGATCGTCCACACAATCTGCGAAGACGAAAAGTACGGTGCCAAAAGCCTGCTTGCTCCAAGCTCTACCGCCATCACCGCCATTCCCGCAAAAAATTCGGTAAAATATAAATACGTCTTATGCTCTAAAATTGTTTTCTTCTCCACTGCTTTATTCCCCATTCCATGATATTCTTTTCATATTATACATAAAATAAGATATAATGCAATGGTGGCTATCATTAGTATAGCAAAACAGGGAAATGCAAGCCATTGGTTTGGCTTACATTTCCCTGGTACATCTTACATTTTTGTAAGATTGGCGGGGAGAAAATGACATGTGCGAGAGATTCGTGTGTAGATCTTTATATGTCTACAAGTCCTTTAGGTATTTACCAGATGCACAATATTATTCGGACTGTTATGCAAAGAAATAGCATCCCACCGCCCAAATGATCGTTTAAATGTGCTTATTTATAGGAATCTAGGTCAATGGAAAGAACCTATATTACGGGTAGGTTTACATCTTTAGAATCTGACTTTAGTGCAAGAAATCGACTATCTGTTCTACGTGCATGTCAACTTAATTTTGGAACCTACCGAACTGGATAACTGCAAAATCTGTAAAATTTCATATTCATTCAATCACAGTTTCTTCAAAAATTGCTCCCTCAAATGAATATAGCCACGTACGATATCCTTCAGTATCATTCCATGCCCATACGGATGTTTTATATGCATCCCAATCCGCAAGATCTCTATTCTGATAAAATAACTGTTCAAAATCTTCTACTTTTTCTTTTGGGATAATCCATCCATTTAATTTATTAGAACCCAAACAAGCATGATATTTCATTTTTTTAGTTGCTTCTTTTGATGCGTCTAAAAAGAAAATACCTTTATAACTTATACTTATTAGACTTTGTAACCCTTTAAACATTTCTTCAAATCGTTTATCTGGTATAAAACGCAATCCGGTAACTCGCTCTTCCATTCTATTAGCATCTCCAATAATATCTTCACAGAAAATAACTATAATATTTATATAAAGTCTACCAGGGGCTATGCTTTACATCTAAAATTTTAAATACCTACTATATAGGGAGTATATCTCTATATAAACATCTAATTTCATTGTAACTAAATAATGTAAATTCAGCAACAACTACTTAACAAAAATTGATGCATGCTTATATCCATTTATTGGTAATATCACTTTATCTTTGTCAGTGGTATTTTCTAAGTGAAATTTATTGAGTACTTTCAAAATCTTATTTCCGACTTTAAAATAATTTGAAGGATTCGCTTCATAACCATCTGTATTAATTTTATAATCTTTACCTATAAAAATTAATTTCCATCCATACCCATCGTCAATTTCTTGTTGCGTTTCATAATTTCTTAGCCATTTTCTAGCTGGCCGCACCACTTTTTCTAATGATATTATCTTTTCTATAGGTATCTCAAAATTCCAATATAGCGTATAACCATTACCACCTTCAGCCACAACTTGACAATTTTCATCATTATTTTTTATGATCAAAAACTCACACGCTCCACCAAAATAACTACCATACTCAAAATAGAAAATGAGTGTATCTTCATCTTTAGATTTCTCCAATAAATATCTTATATTATCAGGTATATCTTTTAAATTATTATTTCCTGGTTTAAGAAACTCAGGTATCTTATAATTATTTTCCATATTAAACAACCATACTTTATAATATTATCAAATCACTGTTGATGCTTAGATTTTAAAAGAAAATTTATATTTTAGTTTATTTATATTTAAGTAAATATTGTTCAATTTCTTTTTCTTCTCTTTCTGATATTCCTGCTTCTCTTTTTATTCTAACCCATGCATTATTCATAAATTTTTGACACCAAGACGCTAATTCTTTATAATCATCTTCTGTATATTTATGTGTAACACAGTATGTCAGTTTTTCTTCAAGCTCTTTATAAAAAATACTATCAAATCTAATATATAAGTCGATCTTAGACTTGATAATTTTTAGTTCTATTTCATTTTCTCCCATTATGTAATTTTCTAAAAACACTTCAAATAACTCCCTTACATGATTCATCCATTTAATCCTATTATTAGAGATAACATTAGATATATTGCTTCTTTTAATAATTTTCAGATTTATAATAGATATAAAGATTGACAAAAGTGATATCGCAATAGGTGCCAAACTTATAAAAATTTTCATATCATTCTTCTCCATAAAATATTATAATAACATTCATATAATCAAGATTTACTATACAGAAAAGGTATTAAAATAGAATTTTTAACTTCCATAAAACTATTATTTCATTACTGATATATACTATGACATATCTATATCCATTTTATTAAACTCACTACTTTTTAATATCAGTTCATACTTAGTAACTTTCCACTTTTCCTCTATTTTAGTAGCCGTTATTTCAAAAATGATATAAAATTTCATACTTAAATCTTCATAAATACCAATTTCAGCATCTATATGAATCAAGCTTTCATTTTCTATCATACTAGGCATTCTTATATTTTTTAAATCATAATTCACCATACGCAAGAAATATGTCTTTTCATCAACAATAAATAAATCTGGAAATGATTCAATCTCATTTAAAAACTTATCCAGGCACTTCAAAAGTTTTATTTCTTGAAGTCTTTCAAAATATTCGTCTAAAATAAAATTTAAATCCAATTCCTTCAATATATATGTTCGAATTTCATCAATAGTTTGAAAAAATTTCACTTTTCTATATTCAGTCTCTTCAAAATCTTTACTTAAATATTCTTTATTATTCAAAAATATGTTATCATTTGTATAGAATATATAGATTCCTCCATATTGCACACTATACTCAATTAGTGAATGCCAAATAACAGCATCTTTAAATCCTTTATCTGATTTCTTTTCTATCCCTTCAAAAGGCGGTTTTTTCTTTATCGCCTTATCCAATATTCTTTTAAATGAATTATCTGAACACACATCAATAATTTTCACATTCTTTTGAATAAGATATTTTTCTATTTTCTGATCTATATATCCTTCATATTTATCAATACCAATATTCCACTCTATATTACATAGCTCCCCTTGTCTCTTTGATAAATCTTGAATTTTTTTATAGTCTTCATAAAAATGTTCTCTCTGTTGTTTCAGTTCATCAATAACAATCTTTGGAATCAATATTGAACATTTATCTGTTAATTCTTCTTTCTTCAAAAAATCAATAATTAAATCTATATTCTTATTAAAAGAAAAATCACTGTACTTTGCAGAGGAATTATATAGCATATTTGTATCAAAAACTATGTAAATCATTTTATCCTCCAGATAGAACAATCAGTTTATTGTCCAATATCACATTCGTTATTATACCACATTCGCCATACAATTTCTACCTTTTGACAAAAATCAAAAAAGGCAAATGTAGGATTACAATACATATGTTACAACTGAATAATTAAAAAGCAGAGATACCGCCTTTTATGTTATATTTAAGTCACCACAACCAAAACATACCGAAAGGAGTTCTCTGCTATGGCTACTATAACACAAGATATGAGGTATCGTCTATCCTTAATTCGTTACGCTGATAAATATGGGGTTACTAAAGCTGCCATTAAATATAAAACCAACCGGCAGTATATTTATCGCTGGAAGCGACGCTACGACGGCTCTATTGAGTCTTTACGGGAACGTTCTAGACGTCCACATCACCAAATCAGCACACCCCTGAGGAAATAAAACTGATTTTAGATATGCGTAGACGTAATCCTGATGTCGGGCTTGTTGTTTTCTGGGTAAAGCTTATGCAGCGCGGTTATACACGCTCCATTCCCGGTCTTTACCGTTTCCTTCGCAGACAGAACATGATGGCTGTAAAACCGAAAAATCCCAAGTACGTTGCAAAGCCTTATGAGTAAATGACTTATCCCGGACAACGCATCCAGATCGATGTGAAATTTGTCCCTTCCATCTGCCTTGTAAACGAAGCAAAAGGACAAAAATTCTATCAGTACACCGCTATTGATGAATACTCCCGCTGGCGTTTTGTTGAAGCATTTGAAGAACACAGCACCTTTTCCTCTATGCGTTTTCTGCAACATTTAATAAAAGTCTTTCCTGCCCCAATCGAATGTGTGCCGACCGGCAATGGCACTGAATTTACGGAACGCTTTTCTCCAAATACACAAAAGGAAAATCTCACACTTTTTGAAGCAGAACTAATGAAACAGGGAATCCGCCACAAGTTAATCCGTCCCTTTACTCCGCGACATAATGGAAAGGTAGAACGCAGTCACCGCAAAGATAATGAAAGATTTTATGCCACTCATACCTTTTATTCTTTTGAGAATTTCAACAAACAGTTGAAAGTATATAACCGCAGGGATTATAACAACTTTCCCATGCGTCCTCTGGAATGGAAATCACCACAGGCTGTCTTAGCTGCTTTTATTGAGGATGGTGTAACATATGTTTGACAAACCCACAAAATTTCATTTATAGTACAGTTAGATTCGACAATTGCAATGCTCGTAATTCATGTAACCTGTGATATAAATATAAAATCATTTCGCCTTGTCAATCGAACTGCCGATATCATGGCGCATGTATTTGTTTGCAAAATCAACCCACTCTGTCGCCTCGTATGCCTTTGCGCGGGCTTCGTGCAGATCCTTTCCGGTTGCCGTGATCCCGAGCACACGTCCTCCGTTGGTCACTATCTTTCCGTCCGCATCAAATTTCGTTCCGGCATGGAAGCAGAAATAATCGTCTTTGCCGTCAAAACTTTCCAGTCCTTTGATCTCAAATCCTTTTTCGTATGCTACCGGATAACCGTCGGATGCCAGCACAACGCAGACTGCCGCATTGTCCTCAAACTGCAGATCCACCTCATCCAGTCTGCCTTCCACACATGCCTCCATCACATCGATGATATCGTTTTTCATCCTCGGAAGCACCACCTGTGCCTCAGGATCGCCGAAGCGGGCATTGTACTCAAGCACCTTCGGTCCGTCCTCTGTCAGCATCAGTCCGAAGAAAATAACGCCTACAAACGGTCTGCCCTCGGCAGCCATAGCGTCTACCGTAGGCTGGTAAATATTTTTCCTGCAAAATTCATCCACTTCTTTTGTATAGAACGGACTCGGCGAGAAATTACCCATACCGCCGGTATTGAGTCCCTCGTCACCGTCCTTCGCCCGTTTATGATCCTGCGCGGAAGACATGATCTTGATCGTTTTTCCGTCCACGAAAGAAAGTACGGACACCTCACGTCCCGTCATGAATTCCTCAATGACCATGGTATTGCCCGCAGTGCCGAACTTCTTATCCTCCATGATCTCGCGCACACCTGCCTTCGCTTCTTCGAGGTTATTACAGATCAATACCCCTTTTCCGAGCGCAAGACCGTCCGCCTTCAGCACGATCGGCATTTTGGCAGTCTCAAGATACTTTAACGCCGCCTCCGGCGAGGTAAAATTCTCATATGCCGCCGTCGGAATATGATACTTTTTCATCAAATCCTTGGAAAATGCCTTAGAACCCTCTAAGATTGCCGCAGCCTTCCGCGGACCGAACACCTTTAATCCCTCTGCCTCAAAGACATCCACAATACCGCCCACCAGCGGATCGTCCATGCCGATAATGGTAAAATCAATCTCTTTTTCCTTTGCAAAAGCTACAAGCTTATCAAATTCCATCGCACCGATCGGTGCGCACTCCGCCAGCGCAGCTATTCCCGCATTTCCCGGAGCACAGTATATTTTATCAACTCTCTTACTTTTTGCGACGCTCGTCACAATGGCATGCTCGCGGCCGCCGCTTCCAACTACCAATACCTTCATATCAAATTCTCCTTGTTCCTTTATTCCTCAATCCGAACATGTCCGTCCACGACAGACACCCTGCTGTTTGCGATCAGATCAATAGCTTTGGGCAGGATCAGCCACTCCGCCTGTTCCATCACACGGCGCTGCAATACCTCCGGTGTATCCCCCTGCTGTACCTCTACCGCCTTTTGCAGGATGATCGGTCCGGTGTCCGTTCCCTCATCAACAAAATGTACGGTAGCACCGGTCACTTTGACTCCGCGGGCAAGCACGCCCTCGTGTACCTTCAGCCCATAATATCCCTTGCCGCAGAATGACGGTATGAGGGACGGATGGATATTGATGATCCGGTTGCGGTATTCTTCTATCATCATTTCCGGGATGACAACAAGAAAACCTGCCAGTACCACAAGATCCGGCTGGTACGAATTCAACTGCTGCAACAGCGCCCGGTTAAATTCATCCCTGCTTTCATACATTTTCGGAGAAATGCAGACTGCGTCAATCCCGTTTTTCTCTGCACGCTCTAATGCGTACGCATCTGCATTATTGCTGATAACTGTCACAATCTCGGCATTTGTGACCGTGCCGCCGGCAATCGCATCCATAATTGCCTGAAGGTTTGTCCCCCCTCCGGACACGAGAACTGCAAGCTTTAGCATATGATCACTCCTTCTTCGCCGTCCTTGATCTCACCGATCTGATACGGCGTCTCGCCTGCCGCACGGATCGCTTCCATCGTCCGATCCGCATCTGCCGGGTCTACCGCCAGCACCATGCCGATTCCCATATTGTAAGTGTTGTACATCATCTTCTCTTCGACCTGTCCTTCTCTTGCCATCATACGGAAAATGGCAGGAACCTCATAGCTGTCCTTGTGGATCACTGCCGTCTTTCCCTCCGGCAGCATGCGCGGCACATTTTCATAAAATCCGCCGCCAGTGATGTGGCTGCAGCCCTTCACGCGCACCCCTGCCTCTTTGACGGAGCGCAATGCTTTGACATAGATCTTTGTCGGCGCAAGCAGCGTCTCACCGAGCGTTGCTCCAAGCTCCTCATGGTAGGTATCTAAGGTTTCTTTATCCATCTTAAAAATGCTTCTCACCAGTGAAAATCCGTTTGAGTGCACGCCGGAAGACGCCATGCCGATGAGCACATCCCCTGCCTTGATATCTGCACCCGTGATAATATCCTTCTCGTCTACAACTCCGACCGCAAAACCTGCAAGGTCATATTCTTCCTCCGGCATCAATCCCGGATGTTCTGCCGTCTCACCGCCGATCAACGCCGCGCCGGACTGTTTGCATCCCTCCGCCACACCGCCGACGATCGCCGCGATCTTCTCCGGATAGTTCTTGCCGCATGCGATATAATCCAGGAAAAACAACGGTTCCCCGCCGGCACACGCGATATCGTTCACACACATCGCCACGCAGTCGATGCCGATCGTATCATGCTTGTCCAAAAGAAACGCCAGTTTCAGCTTGGTTCCGACTCCGTCCGTACCGGATACCAGAGTAGGCTTTTCCATATTCTTAAATGCTTCCATAGAAAAAGCCCCGGAAAAACCTCCCAGTCCCGAAAGCACCTCCGGTCTCATGGTTCCCTGTACATGTTTTTTCATCAATTCCACCGATCTGTATCCTGCCTCGATATCAACGCCGGACTTCTTGTAATCCATTTATTTTACCTCCATCTGCATACAGCATGTTTTCTCAAAAAATACGCCGGTCAAAGCGTACCTTTTTACGTGTTTTTCTTCACACTAAGTATAGCTTTATTCCGACGTATTTGCCAATAATATATTCTGATGTTTTTATTAGTTTTGCTTATATATCTTTTAAGTTTATTTTGTTTTTCTTATAAAATCATTCCTCGGCACCCAGGACTCCGTTGCTTAGGAAATCACACACACCCTGTATCGTGTAATCGGTGCACTCTGCATTTATGAATGCCGAAAGGTCTTCCTCATAATAGAAGTAGCCGTATTCATTGCCGGAATAAATCCGTATCTCCTCAAACCCGGTTCCCACATCCGGTCCCTGTATATAAGAATAGTCCGTGATCGTGATGAGATCCATGAGGCCGTCACCGTTGTAATCCCGAAATCCTACCGCCGCCACACCGGCAAATGCTTCCGCGGCTGCACGGATATTGTACCCGTGCGATCCGCTTAAGACCTGAATCACCTGCCCGTTCTTCCCCAACATCACGAACGTAACGTCTGCCTGCGGCGTCCCCTCATTTGGCTCATAAGCCGCAATCGTCACCTCTCCGTGTTCCGGTACGGTAACCGAAAAAGTCTGGTCTTCGATGAGTCCCTCCTCCGTCAGCATACGGTTGGAAAGAAACCGGTATCCGTCATCCTGTTTCTGCACGGTCAGTTCACAGTCCATAACGCGATATCCGTCATCCTCAAGACTGAGATAACTCATATCCGGGTGGCATCTGAGCGTAAATGTCGTCTCATCTGCCGTCCAGCCTGCCACACATACATACGGCTGATAATTGGTATCCCCGTGTTCGTTGCAATAAATATCATATTCCTCTAGATAGACCCACTCTAGCGGCTGCTTCATCTGATCATAGGTCATTCCTGTCTTTTTTAGCACAAACTCTTCCAGATCTGCCTTCTCTATCCTTGTCACATCCGTGTAGATCTCATCGTATCCGGTAACGGACAGATATGCCCGTACTTCCTCATCACTCATCGGTTCGGTCGCTATCCCTGCGCCGCAATAAAATACCTGTTCAAGATCGATCTCTGACGGATCTGCATACACGGAATATAAAAAACCGAAATTCTCGTCAGCGCCTAATTCCTCGGTAAACGTCTGCAGTTCCTCCTCTGTGAGACTCCGCCCCGACGCTTCCTGTTCTCCTCCGCCATCGTCGGGAGACTGCTCTCCCATCTCATCCGGACCGCTTTCTGTCTGCCCGCCGCCTGCCTGCCCGTCTGTCTCTCCTGCATTCCCACTGTCTGGCGTCGGCGCTCCCTGACAGGCACAAAGCGACACGCAAAACATACTTATGATAACTGCCATATGCATTTTTGCTTTCATATTCCTCATGCCCCTTTCTGTCATTTATCTTCTATTCCATCATTTTTGTGAGCTGCTTCATCATATCTTCTGCCGTAAGCCTGCCGTCCCACTCATACCCGTCGCGTGCCTTTGATGTATCATATACCTTATTCAGTTCTTTCGCATATTCCTCCTCTGACATCTCTGTCCCTTCCCACTCATAGCGGTAAATCCGTTCTCCATTTTCGTCAAACTTCACATTTGAATTGTCCTCTGCACCGTAGTAACCGGATGCCACCGACACCAGCTGCCCCTTTTCCATCCGGTATACGAGATCATAGTAATAGTCCATATTTCCTTCTGAATTGCAGAGCAGATTTTCTTTTTCAATGTAGGAAAAGTACAGCCGGTTTAGCTGGTTGTCATATGTCTTCCCGTCATACCAGCCAATGATCTTACAGCCTGCCGCCTCATAGTCCCCTATCTGTACCAGCTCCGGAATATCATCCGCATCCAGATAGATCAGCGCATAGCCCGTATATGCCTCATCGTTTTCCCACATTTTGATATAGTCAATATATGCCTGCTGCCAGCTGTCGCTTGCCGGAAGCTTTCCACTTGTGCCGGCTCCCAGAAATCCCAGCACGCTTGCTACCGTCTTTTCTGCCAGTGCCGAGTTTGCATTCTCCGTGAGCGTCCGCTCCAGTGTGAAATTTCCTGATGCGTCCGCACTGTAGATCCTTGCCTCCACCAGCGGATCTCTGTCATCTTCCGACAGCACATAAGAACAGACTGTGATGATATCGTTAAATCCATCCCCGTTATAATCGGGAAATGACACCGCATCCACCGATTTAAAATAACAACTGCGCACATTCCCGGCTTCCATCCCCTCAAGTTCTGTCACGCTTCCCCCATCCCTTGTCACCGTAAACACAACGTCCCCTTTCGGATTGCTTTCCGTATCAGGCGCGTAGGACACAAAGCTGACTTTTCCAAGCGGGTTCAGTTCCACTTCAAAGCTCTGGTCATCAATCTTCCGCGTCCCTGTGTCCGCGCCTGTCTGCTCCTCTGCTCTCTGCGTTTCCTCTGTCCGGTTCTGCAGCTCCGATCCCCGCTCCATTCCGGGAAGGTCTGCTCCCCCGCTGTCCGCTCCGCTGCCGTTACCGTTTCCGCATGCTGTAAGCATACCGCACAGCAATACGGCTCCCATTAATCCGCATACTCTCTTTTTCACTCTGCATATCCTCCCTTTTTCTCATCTGTCAATGCCGGATATCACTGTCCGGATACGGTCCTGCGATATCATAAAAGCTGTCAATCTCATCGTCCAATGTGATCTCATAGGCAGTGTCATCCTCCATAACGATACGCCATGTCTCCGGCATTGCCTCATACGGTCTGAAACACTCCGCAACCGGCTGTCCGTTATAAAGTCCGCTGTGCTTTAAAAACCAGACCGCCCTCTCCACATCCGTCATGGTTTCGTAATCCGCCGGAAGCTCATACTGATAGACAGAAGAATACCAGACTCTCCTTGCACTTGTGACAAACATACTTGCGATCGATGTCATCTTATCGTTTTCATGTGCGCCATATGTCCTGTAGAGGAAACATCTCTGATGCTCCATATCATCCTCCGTCAGTCCAAAAGAAAAATTCCCCCATGTAGTATAATAATAATAACACTCCTCTATCTGCGTTCCCGTCACATCGTATAATTCCTGGATTGCCTGCTGTGCCAGCGCATCGCTTTCCTCACTTGTGAGCCATTCCGTATCTACATACTCGCTTTCCAGCGCATTTGCGGGAAAATACAGATGCAGCACCGCGTTTTCATATCCCGGACGGTGCTCCATATACGTTACGTCCGACACATCTTTGGTGTCTAAGTCATCTTCCAATCCCTCTGACTGCCCGGCGGGTTCTGACATCTCCGTGGGAATGCCTGGCAGTCGTCCGCTCTTAGCTCCCAAAACCTCCATCTGCGGATCAAGCGCCAACCCGATCAAAACTGCAGTCAACAGCACGACCACAAATGCATGCGCCCAAAAAGTCAGACGACGGTAGGAAAGAACATTCACAATCCTTTTCTTTACCGCTCCTTCACCGAAAGCGATCGAACTTCCACTTATCACCGTTTTCTCTGCTGCAAGCGAAAGCAGCGCTGCAGAATATTCTTTCTTCCTGTCTCCTCCTATTCTCCGGATCACCCTCTCGTCACACGACATTTCCATATCCCTGCACAGAAGCTGAAAAGACAGCCAGACAAGCGGATTGAACCAATGAATACAGGTTAGTAGAAATGCCATCGGCTTGATGAGATAATCTCTGCGCCTGATATGCATTTTTTCATGCTCTATCACAGCCTCTCTGTTCCCGCCGGTGAGCCCGGACGGCAGATAGATCCGCGGTGTAAAAATCCCAAATACAAACGCCGTTGGCAGATTATCGACCTCATAGATATTTTCCTCTATCCACTGTGCCTTCTTAAGCTGCATTTTCAGCTGAAATGAAGACCACAGACCGTGCAGAAGCAAACTCACGGCGATCACTGCCCAGATCACACCCGCAACAAACAATGCCTTCTGCATCGGATTGATGCTGTACTCCGGCTTTGCCTGCGTGATCACCTGCCTCATACTGTAATTGACAACAGTGTCCACAGATCTCATACCGCTGGCAATCTGCGGCACTTCCTGCATGCCAATATCCTGCGGGATCGTCTGTGTATTGACTTTGATCAGGCTGAGCACACTTTTAAAAGATGCCGGGCACGCCAGTCTGAAATATACCACAGACCACAGCACATAGGAGTACCGCTTAGGTACCCGGCGCAGCAGCTGCCGCAGAATCAACACGATCACAATACAGTACCCGGCAGTGATGCTCATATTCAGTATCTGCAGAAAAATCTGTTCCATTGCATCTGTCACCCCTCTTCTCTGTAGTTTTCAATCAGTGTTTTCATCTCCTCAATCTGTGCATCCGTGAGCTTCTGCTTCCCGATAAATGCTGTCAAAAACCGGGGAAGGGACCCTCCGAATGTTTCCTCCACAAATTTGCGGCTCTTTTCCCCATAAAACTCCTCCCGTGATAAAAGCGCGCTCACCACTGCATCCCGATTTTGAAAAATGCCTCTGTCACAGAGCTTTTTTAATACAGTGTATGTAGTTGATTTCTTCCAGCCCAGTCTCTGCTCACAGAGTCTGACGAGCTCCGTAGAGCCGATCGGCGCTCTCTCCCATATGATGTCCGCAAACCTTGCCTCTCCCTCCGCCAAACGGTATTCTGCCATGTCTGCATCTCCCTCCCGTGGTCTATCATATNTAGACCTCTTATNTTCCAAGTCTACTACTGATAGACCTTTTTGTCAATAAAAAAATCAAGTTGCTTAAGTCTCCCATGATCCATTTCGTATACNTCATCGCATAATATCTCTATATCCTCTTTATTGTGGCTTGCCAGTATGATNGTTTTTCCTTCATCCCGTAACCGCATTAAAATCCCCCTGACATCCTCTACGCCCTGATTATCCAGACCGTTCATNGGCTCATCCAAAATCAGGATCTTCGGATTTTCCATAATAGCCTGCGCTATACCCAGACGCTGCTTCATTCCTAGCGAGTATTTCCCAACCTTTTTATTGCTGTTCGGGTCAAGTCCTACCCTTTCCATGCTCTCCCTGATTTCCTCCTTGCCGATCATATCCCGTATNCCCGCCAGATATTCAAGATTCTTAAATCCTGTATATCCGTTCAAAAAACCGGGATTTTCTATGATAATTCCTATATCGTCCGCAAAATCCCTGTCCTTTCCAATCTCTTTTCCGCATACGACAACCCGTCCGCCGGTTGGCTTTAAATAGCCTATGATAAGTTTAAACAAAACTGTTTTTCCGGAACCGTTCCTTCCGACAATTCCGTAGATTTTCCCCTGCTCAAAGCTTAAATTGATATTTTCAAGTACAGTAACGTCACCAAATTTTTTTGTTATATTTTCAATACTGATCATTTCTGCCATACTCAAAACCCATCCTTTCTTAATTTATCTCTACTCACTCAGNATCGTCTTTTTCANCAAAACCCGTCCTGTCAAATAACTAAGTACAAGCAATACCCCCTCCGTTATCAAGGAAGCTGACACAGAAACTCCCGGCTCGCTGCAATGCCATTCGCTCTGAAAATACATTCCCCACATTCCGTACATAAACCGGGCTGTTCTCATCGATTGAAAGCCNGCAAGAAAGGTAACACCTTCCANCNTCAACAGGATTGCCGGCGCAAATCTCCTAAACTTTGTCAGATNCAGAACAAGAAAAAAAGACATGATCGTCATAATATGCGCGAACCATAAAAGAAACACCTTCCATACTTCACCCGAAAAATCCACAGCGCCTATTACATCAACCGCCATTGCCGCAATAAATAAAACTGCCGTCACAGACATGCCGTATAACAGGCTTTTCACATATTTCTGCCGCCACCATATTTGAACCGTCTCATAGCGGCAGCACAAAAGCAGCTCTATTTTTCTCCGCTTTTCAAGACAGGCTCCCTCCGCCAGCAGACACACACTAATCGGCAAAAGCCATCTTATGAGTTCAAGGAGCACCTTATCAAAATCAACCCCCGAATCGAAGTCAAAACCATTCTGTAACACTCCTCCAAAAAAGCNAAAAATCATGCTTTGTTCCATCATGTGCCTCCCTCTGTCCTTGTCGAAAGATCCACTCTACCTACAGCAAATAGCAATGCAATTATCATGATCAGAATAAACGTCCCAAAAATGCAGGGATATCTCCAATGACTGCCNGCACCGTCAACATAACGCACCGGACTCTGAGGCAGAATGGCGAAAAAAGAAAGGAACATACTTCCCAGATGCGCCACCGCTGCTGCCACGANCCCCCAAATGCCTCCAAACACAAGGTTACAGACATACAAAAGCANTCCGATAAAAGCGAAATAACAAAACATATATAAAAAAGTAATTCCAAACGCCTGCAAAACCGTCATATGTTTCATCATTGCCATACCTTCAAAATAAACATTATACTTCATTGCGATCGCGTCCGAGGTATTCGTTGCCAGCATATAGACAGGGCTGCTCCAGAGCCGTCCGAAAAAACCGTAAGGAATGCTGGCCGCAACGGAAAGCACCGCAAAACAAGCCGTATACAAAAATGCCTGGATCAGAACATAAAACAGCATGCCCATACTCCAGACACGTCTGCCGCTGCGGTACAGGATCATATAAGTATTCCCTTTCACAAAGGGCGCGTCCGCAATGATCAGCAGATACCCCATGATCCAGAGCCTGCCCGCTGTGCTCTGGCTTTCTGTAACAATAAAGGCCTCAAAAATATTGACAGGTTCTTTTATCTCTATGATGTATCCCAAAAAATCGCGTAATCCCATTGCCAGAAATGTCAGTCCCAGTATATATCCCATCATCACCCTGACGCTCCGCATCTCCTGCCGTAAAATTCCCTTGGTAATCAATATGACCTTATTCATCCCGACATCTCCTTCTAAATCCCGCCATAGCAGCAACGGCAGCAATAAAAAGCCAGACGCATTCCATCACAACCGACCGCAGATGACCCACGTCATCCCCCCGTACCAAGAATGCAGGATTGATACTTTTATCCATCAAAATCCACAGAGACTGGTACAGGACAAAGGGCGCGATCAGCGACACATATTTATTGGGCAGCCATACTCCAAACGCCAACCCTNTCAGCGCCCATGCCGCTCCGAACAAAAATCCAAGCAATACCTTGAGCGCCACCATCACTTCAACCCCATAGGTTTGACCTATCATCACCATTTCAATATCCGTCACCACTCTTGAAGCGTTCAATTCCGGCGTCCCCCAGTANACAGCNGCAAGACATACGAGCAGATAAGGAAGNGCAACGATCACGCCGCCTGACAACGCCACACTGATGATCCTCGTCTGCGCATATTTTTTCGGTTTCACCCGGGAAAGTATGAGCCTGTAATATCCGCTCTCATATTCCGCACAAAAGCGGGATGCATATCCAAGCACCGGAAACACGGGCAGAAATACTCTAAAACCTGATGTAACCAGTATGTTGACCACTGCATAATAGGTATCCTCCGAATGGAGNGATTCCGTGACAAAATTGTACGCAAGCAGCGCGCTAAGCCCACAAAAACCGGTCACAAATCCCATATTCATAAAGCTTCTTTTGATATCCTGCAATAAAAATTTCCAACTCATTTTTTCCTCTGCCTTATTTTCTCTAACTTAATCTCTCTATCTCTCCCGTAACCGCATTAATACAGATGTTATGAAAACCATCACCTTCATATCCCGCATCCACATAATCGTCAAGCGGCATATAGATATGCCATATGGGAATCAGTTCAAGCTTTGACCTGTACTCTATTTCCCCCTTCGCAGGTGCGGGGTTTGGCACCGGGTAATATTCAANCTTTACGTTGCTTAACGTAAGCTTCTCGTCCGCACGTATCATATTGCTGTCGAGGTACTGCTCAAGTATCATTTCCACCTGCGCAAAAGAAATTACGGTAACAGGCTCTTTGACAGCAATTTTTCCGCAGAAATTTTCTAAATTTACGTCTGCCACACCTTCCGGTGTAACAGTTGCGAAGCCCTTCGGATAAATCTCTCCAAATCCACAACTGTCTACTTCACCGATCATCGCCATTCCTTCATAAAGCGGAACAAAACCCAACTCATAATAACTGTAGCCATTGCCTTCCGTGAACATGATCCTGTTTAAGCCGATTTCCGTTATGCCGAGAGGCTCAAGCTTATCCAACAGNATCTCCTCTGCCTCTTTTACCGAAAAACCTGTTCCCGTGTCCNGTTGTCCGACCGGAATACGTATTGAGTTTTCAGCATCCTTAGTCGAAGTGTGAATGTTCCCAAAGTAGGTATCCCTCAAATCATAGTCAACATATCCTGCACTTGTACGTCCTGTAAAGCTAGCCTCTCTTTGCCCGTCGGTAAGCNGCATCGCGCTGTGGTCGCTAAATTTTGAATAAAAAAATACTTCTTCGTCGCCATGTGTATTATCGTAATCAGATTTTTCGATCTCATCCAGCATCTCCTGTGATGTGTCTTCTATCTTGCCGCCCCCGCTGTCAAGCANNGCAGTCAGCACCTCCATATCAAGATCCTCATTCGGAACAAGCGTGATCTGATATACATTTGCCGGGATATCAGGGATCCTGGCATTTATTCTCATTTTGTTGTCAGTCGTTCCTANGGTTCCCTCATAGGCACCGCCTGACTGCTGCTGCGGCTTTTCCCCTGCGATATCTGCGATTTGCTGTTCAAGCGCACCCTGCGCGTGCAAAACATCCTGGTCGTCCGACGCCTCCGGCATTNTCTGACAGCCGGAAATCGTCAACACACATAAGGTAGCTGCCATCGTCATGGAAATAAAAATTTTTCTCATACCTTGCCTCCTGTGTTTTATATATCTTGACAAAAATAATACCACAAAAACTGTGGTATTTAGATGTATGGCGAAATACGACCATATTTATGACGAAATNGACCTTCCTTTTTATCAATAAAACAGAGCAGAACAACGGACAACACGCTTCGCGAGTCGTCCTTATGTTCAAAAAAAGCGCCNCTGCAAGCAGCGNCGCCCATANATCNTAATAATTTTTGTATCCAACCTCCTGCAGTCTGGCATCCTTCGCCTGTACCTGCTGTTTTAAATTCTCTGCATAATCTTTTAGCTTCTGCAGAAGCTCTGCATCGGAAGTCGCAAGAATTTTAGCCGCGAGCAATCCGGCGTTAGCNCCTCCGTTGATCGCAACCGTGGCAACCGGTATTCCNGACGGCATCTGNACGATAGAGTAAAGCGAATCCCTTCCGCCAAGNGACGTTGTATGCATTGGGATACCGATGACCGGCATCGGGAAAATNGCNGCACACATGCCNGGCAGATGCGCCGCCATTCCNGCTCCCGCAATAATNACCTTAAATCCCTTTTCNTCTGCNGTTTTTGCATATTCAAAGAACACATCNGGNTCTCTGTGCGCAGAGATGATCGTCATCTCATAATCGATTCCCAGCTCCTCCAAAATATCNGCTGCCTTTGCCATCACCGGCATATCCGAATCGCTTCCCATCACAATTCCTACTTTTGNCATATTCATTCTCCTTTTCCTTTTATTATATTTTGNTGTCCAANGGACGGTTCAATTCCTCTGTCCCTTCGAGAACAAATCTTCCGTCCGCGATCAGATCCACTGTACTTTTGTCTTTCCTGATCACTGTGATCCGGTCGAGTTCGTCATAGGGGATCGTAATGTCGGTATGACAGTTAAAATACGCCTTGTCCGGATTTTGCGCGCGAAGGGCAGAAATCGCGTTATCTCTTGCCACGATCGCCTTACCGTCCGGATTGAAAGAGACGTTGTCCTCCTCATGACTGTAGCAGGTGTCTCCCACCGCAAAATGCGGTCCCGTCTTTTCTGCGATCAGGATCGGAAGCTTGTCTGCGATATCGTAATCCCTCGCCATCCGGTATGCCGTAGTGTTGGTTCCAATCGCAAACTCACCCATCGGAAGCGTCTCGTGACGCATCAGTACATTGTCGCGGATATATTTTTTGTTCTCCGCCTCGTCTGCAAAATTAGTGCAGGTGTAATCCACCACCATGCCATCCCTAAAATCCAGCTCGAGGTTTTCATATCTCAGCTCATTCAGATAGACCTGACTTACAAAGAGTTTTCCCTGCGTCCCTTCCAGCACCGGAGACGTAAATACCTCTCCTACCGGAATATTGACGTCTGCCACGCAATTTTCAAACGCTGTCTCCTTCTGCGGATTCGAAAGCTCCCGTATTCTGACATACAGATCTGTCCGGTTGTTCCCCTTCCCGGTAATGTGAACCTGTTCTGCAGTGTCTAAGACATCGATCATCTTCTGCTGCATTTTCTGGTAAAGCTTATAATCTAAGGTATTGATCTCCACCGTTTTTTCAAAAATCTCGCGGAATTTTTCACCGATCGCCGGAATCGGGTATGCTATGATCGTGAAGCTCCGCTCTTCTCCCTTGATATAGTGATTGGTCTGCTGTCCACGCATATTCCTCTCGTATACGCAAAGCTGCTGCTGTTTGTCACTGTAACGGATCGCCTCTTTGTTGTTCTCCGGTGCAAAAGGTTCCTCCCCGAATACCTCAATCACTGCCGGTCCCGCATGACTCGCGGCCGTCTTTGCATTTTCCTCAAAATAAGTCCTTCTCACTTCCAGACAGCGCTCCACATATGCCTTGTCCAGATAAAATGCCCGGTCTTCCCTGTGATCGTAATCATACTGTTTGTTGGGTGAAGTGCTGCCGACATACATCGTAGGCTTCAGATCCATTTTTTCAAAATTACGGACAGCCGCACGCACCATACGTTCAAACCCGATCGGATAACGGATCTGCACCGTCTGTTTTTTGGCGAGATTTTTGCCTGTAACCTCGAATCCGATCCGGTAACCCTCCGTAAATGTGTCAGCCATTGCCTGAATTTTTTCCTCGGAGCACGTATTCAAAAATTCCGCTGTCTTTCTCTCATTTTCTCCGATAAAACTGCCGTACCGGTACAGATACCTCAAATCGGACAGATCCGAGTTCATCACGATTTCCGTTTCAAAACTCTCCTCGGGGCAGATCAGTCTCCGCACCGCCTCCTCCTCGAAGATTTCACAGTAGTCATGAAAATACCAGTAAACGTCCTGCTCTATTTCTTTTTCCTCTGGCATTCCCCCGCGCAGTGTCTCCTCAAAATGGTTGTAGATTTCCACAAAAAGCTCTGCAGCCGCCGTAACGCGCAGCTTATCCCCGCGAAATGCCGCGCCGATATTCTGCCTGATATGCGCAAGCAAAAGTGTAAGCGTCTGTCCTGTTTTCTCTCCAAACTGTTCCACTGCATAAACCGGGTTCGCATAGCTTTTTTCATAGCGCACCCCGTCAAGCAGCTCCCCGTACAGTAATTCATTGGTCCGCTCACACTCCAAAGCTGAACGTTGTTCCAATGTTCCATTCTCCGCACATTCACAGAGATCACCGAGCAGCATCAGCAGTTCCGCTGTCTGTTTAAAATAACCGGCATACTCCGGTGCCACCTCCTGCGCGTCAACGATCTCCTCTATACGTCCAAACACCAGCGCAAAACGCTCCGATGCCTGTTCGTTGGACTCTTTATACAATTCCTTATAGTTCACCTACGCAACTCCCTCCAATCATCCATCTATAAGCTTTCCCTCACGGCAGTTTTTTTCGATCAGGGACTTTGCATAAGTCCAAAGTTCCTCCGATCCCTCATGTGTCCTTTCATTGCGCGCCATCACCTGAGAAACCCGCACACCGTGCTCCATCCAGGATTTTCCTTCGGATGCATCGTTTAAGAGCAGCGGCTGTACCTTGTCCAGCATATTGGCAAATTTTGCCTCCGGCGTTTCCATTGCCTCAAATTCGTCCCACAGTCCGCGGTACTCCTCCCTCTGCCCATCCGGAAGGATTCCAAAAATGCGGTCTGCAGCCTGTTCTTCACGCGCACGCTTTGTCTCATTTCCACTGGCGTCGTAAGCATAGGTGTCTCCCGCATCAATTTCAACNACNTCATGGAGCAGAACCATCTTCACNGTCTTTAACACATCGATCGGCTCGTTCGCGTAATCCGCAAACATAAACGCCATCAACGCCAGATGCCAGGAATGCTCCGCATCATTTTCCTTTCTGCTTCCGTCAGCGAGGTACGTCTGTCTCCCTATCTTTTTTATTTTGTCCAATTCCATGATAAAAGAAATCTGTTTTTCGAAATCCGTCACCTGTTTCCCTCCCTTGTTTTGCAACGCCTACAGGGCAAAACCTACGGCATAGAGTGCGATCCAGACACCTGCCATCAAAAAGGATACCACCGTAGAAAGGTAGGGAAATAACTTAAACGAATTCTCCTCCCTCAGGCTCACGACCGCCAGTCCCAGCGCGATCACGCTTAAGATCATTGATGCAACGCCTGCACTTCCCAGATACATGCTGCCGTTGCCCCTGCTCTGAAAAGAATAAAAGACCACCGTTATAAAGATTGCAAGAGATACTACGGCAAAAAACAAAGCGAGCATTCCCCGCTTTGACTGTGTTTTCTCCGTAAACTTGTAGCCTCTTTTATGCTTTCTCCTTGCTGCCATCTCCGTCTTTATCCTCCCGTTTGCCTGTCTTTTTCGCGACATGCACCACAGCCACATAAATCAGAAAACCAATAATTCCGCCCAAAGTATTGAGCATCAGATCGTCTACATCAAAAGTGCCCACCTTAAACACGAGCTGTAACAGCTCGACCAGCAGGCTGAGTTCAAAACTGTAGAGTGCCGTGTTGAGCAATCTCCTGCACCGCGTCGAAAATATGGGAAGAAATGTGCCAAACGGCAGAAACGCCGCCACATTTCCCACAATATTCAAAAAAACCGTTCTCCACCCCAGTGACTCCCGGTAATGGATAAACCTTCCAATCTCCTTAAATGGCACGAGATTATAGCGGTACGTCTGTGTCACATAAGTTCGCCCCATTTCCTCCGAAAAAAAGAGGAAATAGAACAATACTACAAAGTATAGAACAAATAAAATGCCAGCTGCCAGGCGGCGCCTTTTTTTATTTGCATCCATACTGCTGATAATATTCGTCAATCGCAGTCTTTATTGCATCGTCAATTACCACTCTTCCCTGACACGGACGGTTATACAGATGCGCCACAACTTCCTCCATCGTGACGATCGCATTTGCCTCAAAACCGTATTTTTCACGGATCTCGTCCAATGCACCCTTTTCTCCGCCAAGTCCCTTTTCCATTCGGTTTAATGAAACCATGAGTCCTAAGATTTTAACGTCCCCCTGTGCTTTTACAATCGGAAATGTCTCTTCGATCGATTTGCCGGATGTTGTCACATCCTCAATGATGACAACCCTGTCTCCGTCCGCGATCTTGCTTCCCAACAGGATTCCCGCATCTCCGTGATCTTTTGCCTCCTTGCGGTTGGCGCAATAACGGATTTCCTTTCCGTACAGTTTGGAAAATGCAATNACCGTCGCAACGGCAAGCGGGATTCCCTTGTATGCCGGTCCAAACAGCACGTCAAAATCGTCGCCGTAATTCTCATGGATCGCTTTCGCATAATATTCCCCTAAGCGCATCAGCTGACTTCCCGTCACATATGCCCCTGCATTCATAAAAAACGGGGATTTCCTTCCGCTCTTCAGTGTAAATTCTCCAAATTTGAGCACATTGCTCTCTACCATAAATTCTATAAATTCCTGCTTATACTGTTCCATAATCTATTAAAACCTCCTGCTTCCAGAATTGATAACTGTTCCCAAATAAACATTTTCCCAATTTTATCATATTTGCCTTTTATATTCAACTGTATTTGTTGTGAGTTACCGCATATCATTTTTTCAATTATAATAAAACTTAGATTTTATCCAACCATATTTCCAATAGCTTCTTCAACAGCAGCATTTAAACTTTTTCCGTGCTCAATCGCATATAATGCAATATTTCGATGAAGTTCTGGACTAATCCTTACATTGAATGTTCCCTTGTACGGCTGCTCAGGTTCCACATTCCGTTCTTTACAGTCCGCTAAATATTCATCAATCACATTCTGAAAATCCTGCTCCAGTTCCTTAACAGAATCCCCTTCATAAGATAGCAAAGATTTTATTCCAATGACTTTTCCAAAAAGGCAACTATCTTCTTTAGAATATTCCACCGTTCCATTATAATTCTTGTATGACAACAAATTGCTCATAACAAACCATCCTTCCTCAACTTCTCTATCACTTGATCTAACACATACCGTTTCAGTATTCCACTTGGATGCGGCTTGTGAAAGTTTATTACTTCATTGCTTCCATCTTTCATAAACTTTACTCCTGAACCAGTTCCACCTTGCTTTAACTCATATCCAAAGTATGATAGCAGAGATTCCATTTCATCAAAAGTAAAATCTTTGGGTTTCCTCAATAATCTTTCTATCAATTTATCTTTCTTACTCATAAGTGATTCTCCTTTATATATAATATATCACTTTCATAAATAATATGCAACTAAAATTAGTTGCTATTTGTATATACAATTTCCAGCTTTTGATAAAAATCACAAAAAATAAGGCACACCAGACTTTTACATCTGATATGCCTTATAAAACTTAATCCCTATACCTCAAAGGATGCAACNATCTNTTTTCCTAATCTGCCAAAATAAACTGCCCTACCAATCCGTCCANAACAGCAGCCTGTGCGGATAATTCCTGACTTGTGGCAGAAGCCTCCTGTGCGACCGCCGCATTGCTCTGTACCACTTCCGAAATCTGGTTGACTCCAACCTCGGCCTGATGCATAGCCTCCGCCGATCCTTCCACCATATCCATAACCTTTTTGGAAGAATCTGCAATCTGCTGGATTCCTGTCACCACAGAACCAATGGCATTTGATGCACGCTCCGCCGCCTGATTTCCTTCCTCAATTTCCCGGATGGAGCTTTCAATCAAGCTTCTGGTGTCTTTTGCAGCCTGTGCACAGTGATCTGCCAACTCTCTGATTTCATCTGCCACAACCGCAAAGCCTCGTCCCGCTTCTCCCGCTCTCGCCGCCTCTATTGATGCATTCAGTGACAGAAGATTGGTCTGAGACGCAATGCTCTCAATCTCTGAAATAATGCTTTCAATCTTCTTCGAAGCATTATTGATCCGCTCCATGGTAGCCACCATGTTATTCATCTCTGCCTGAGTGGTATTCGCCTCCTCAGTCTCACTCTCTGCCCTTCGATATGATTCGTGCGCACTTTCCGCGCTCTTCTTCATCGTCATCGCAATATCAGAAATGGTAGCATGCAGTTGCTGTACTGCACTTGCCTGTCCCGTTGATCCTTCTGCAAGATCCTGCGAAGCTCTTGCAAGATCGTTTGAACCCAAAGACACATGGTTGGACGCTTCGCCGATGGAGCGCAGGGTGTCCGTCATTTGTCTCTTCAGTCCACGCATAGAATCAAATAACTGCTTAAAGTCTCCGGTATATCTGTCGGCTATTTCTGAACTGACCGTATAATTTCCTTCTGCCATCTCTCCTAATATTTTGCCGATATCGCCGATGATCGAATCCAGAGTCTGAGCCATCTCTCTGGCTGTATTCTCCATAAGCTCCACTTCATCTCCAGTCCCCGCCGCCGGGAACGGTGATGACAGATCCCCTGTCGCAAATGTCGCAAGACGCTCTCCTAATTTACCCAGTGGAACGGAAATTCCCCTCGCGGTCTCTTTCCCCAGCTTTTGGGAAGTCAGCATTGCAACCACAATACCGCCCAATATAATCACCATGATAACAATATTGACTATTGTAAGCGTCCTTGACAAACTGTCCCCGCTCTCCACCTTCAAATTAAGCATGCTTTCCAGATTATCATAGATGACATGATAGGAGTCAGACAATTCATTCATGGCAATGTCCTGTGCCTGTCTACAAAGCTCTCTGTCCGTGGTCGCCCCAAGATCCATAACCTGAGCATCCAACTCCCAGTACGCAGCCAACTCCTCTTTTATCAGATCATAGGTCTGCCTGCCTTCCTTCGTCACGACTGTATTTTCAACTGCCGCAAAATACTCCTCAAACAGTACTTTACTCTCTTCATGCTGTCCCGATACCTTTTCAATGGCGGCCGCATCNTCATATCCGATCGCTGCCCGAAGCGCAGATCTGCACTCTGCAAATTCAAACATCGCCTTACCGATATCTCCCTGCGCAAAACCGTAATTATGTAACGCATTCGAATATCTATTCGATACCACCAGCAGCGCAACCACTGCCACTAACGCTACTGCCGCCACAATTGTTGATGTCCTGAAAAAAGACCCTGTAAGCCTTTTTTCGATTTTTTCCTGCTTCATCTGTTTGTTCATTGCGCTTACCCCTCCTGATCAATCACCCATTCACAAGTATCGGATCATTTCATTTCTGTAATGAATTATAAAGCCTTATTGAAAAAAAAGCAATATTTAAACGAATTTTGTTTGCTTACCTTCTTCACGCACAATCACCGCATTATTTTTATAATGCTTCTCCACAGTATCTTCGTTGCTAAATCCGTTTGCTGCACCATTGCAACAAATTTTTAGCGCTGCAAATATCTCCGCCCGAACTAAAGCTTCTACTGCCGAATATCCTTTCATGTAATAGTTTAAAAAACATGAAAATAATGCATCTCCTGCTCCAATAGTATTCACAACATCACCTACATGAGCAGCTTCCAATCTATATATCCTGTCTTCCGAACGCTCATATAACAGTGCACCCTTTTTACCAAGTCCAATCACTATAATTTTCGACAAATATTTTTCTTTCATTTCAAAAATAAATTGTTCTGCACTGCACGGTAATTGCTCATCACTCAAAAATAAAATATCTGAATATTCCATAAACTCTTTATTATATTCGTCATCAATGTCACTTAATACATGAACATCACTGGCAATCAGTTTTCCAGTCTTCTTTACTTTTTTTAATAATGAGCGGTTGAAATTAGTATTACATAAAACAACCAGATCACTTTCTTTTATTGCCGCTTCTAATCTGGCAAAACCCATATTTTTTTCCTGAATGTCCTTCAGATCACAATAGATCTGTCTTCTGCCTTCCTCATCATACAATGCAACTGTAACAGGTGTCTCATTTAGCTCACGGTAAATAAACTGTTTTCCTATTTTTTCATCTTCCAACTTTGATAGAATCCGCTTTCCTTCTTCATCTTCACCAAGAAAAGATGCAATCTGTATATCATTTCCCAATGTCAAGAGAGCTTTTCCGACATTATAAGCCACACCTGAAACACCTGATTTTATGCCAAAAAAAGGATAATCAATCGGATAATAATGAATTGGAAATTTTCTAACCTTTAGTGTTGTTTCAATATTAATTAAACCCGATACTATTACTCTCATTTTCCACCTCATCTCTCTGCCTTGCTTCAAAAGCTGTTTTTAAATACAAATTGCTGTCATATATTTCTTTTCCGTATCTGTCTCTCAATTTCAACAAATATATATCATTATGGATATGCTCAGATAATATCTTTATAAACAAAACATTATTGCTTACTGTTCCGCTCCATTCCTGCGGTTTAGTCCCCCTATCGGCTATTAATGATATTTCATTGTCCACAACTAGCATAAATCTGGATTGCATATGCTCTTTATTCAATTTTCTATAGTGCGAATAAAATTCCACATCACATTCTAAGCCCAAATCATAAAATGAGAACACGACTACCCTGACTTTCTTTTCCTTTAAAACTTGGAATTCTTCTCTAAAACATGACAAGTCAAAATCTGCGTTAATATAAACCTCTTTTTTCGCATTTTTCAAAATAGCCTTTGCTTTAAAAATGGCAGTTTCAAATCCTTTGAAAACTAGATTCATATTTTCCCGCCGTAATTTTTGATAATCTTTTAACTGTTTTTCCGATTCTTCCATCGCTTCCATCATTTCAAAACGCATTTTCCCTAAAATCACTTCCGGTTCCTGCGCGGTATACAATGCCGTATCATTAGGCACCATTTCAACCATACCTTTTTCTAACATATGCTCTAAGGCATTGTATATCGATGTTCTGGATATATCTATCCTTTTAGCCAATTGATATGCCGATAGCGGTTCTGTTCCTAATAGAGCTAAATAGATCTGCGCCTCTAATTTTGAAAAATTTAACTTTTCAAGGTTCTCCTGAAGATTCATAATGTCTCACCCTCCTTTCCGCTAGTTGTACATTATGTACAACCATTATATAGCGTTGGTACAATACATGCAAGCAGAAAATCAGGCACAAAAAAAAGCACCTCAAAAAAAGTGCTTTCCCACTTCATAAACGCCAAGCACCGCACATCCGATTCCATAGCACAGGATATCCTTCCAGTCAAATACAGAGCCAAGCAGCACTCTCATAAACATATTTTCTTCCAGTCCCAGCACGCTTACGAGATTAAAATACTGCAATCCCTCCACTGCCGCCGCAAAAAGAAAAACATACAGCGGCAGCAATCTGCATTTTTCCGGTATCCAGATTCTCACAAAACAATATATCACAATGACAACAAGCACATCCCCAATATAAGGTCTGATAAAATTATCATGAACATATAATGCGATCAGCACTTCCACAAGCAGTAGAAATAAAAATGCAATCCCGTATTTTATTCTTGTGCGTTTCTTTGGTATGTCCATAGCTGTTTGGCCTTCCCCACTAATTTTCCGCCTGCTCCTTGATCTCTCCCGACCTGTACGCCTTTAACAATTCCTTCAGATCGTTGATCTGATCCAAAAGCTCCGCCCCCTTGTCGGTATCCGAGATATTTGCCCTGCGCTCTAACTTCTCTACAAGATGCACCTTTGGCGTATGCTCACTTTTTCCGGCAATAAAGGGCTTATGCTCCGCAAGGCTTAAACTGTGTGAATCGTAGATCAGTGTGTATCCCGCGATCCCCGTCGTCTTCTGGTAAGCTTTAGAGATACCGCCGTCGATCACAAACAGCTTTCCGCCTGCTTTTACCGGACTTTCCCCGTTTTTTATTTTTACGGGCACGTGTCCGTTGATGATATGCCCCTTATTCTCATCAATGCCGAACATGTTCAAAATCTTTTTACAGACACCTATGTTTTCCGAAAAGACATAATACTCGTTATACTGCTCCCTGTGAAGGCGTGCATCGTCGATATAGTATCTTTCAAAAAATGCCATTTTGTCTTTCCCGTAGAGCGGCGATCTCGGACCGCACCACAGATACCACAGGAAATCACAGGCATACTCTTTTTCCGCCGCATCTTCCGACAGGAAATATACCCTGTTTACAATCTCGTCCAGTTTATCGAGCAGCTCTTTTCCGCTGTAACTTCCTCCATTTATGCAGACGCTCTGAAAATCTCCGTTTTTATCCATCGGAATACAGCCGTGAAAGAGCAGATTGTTATTGCACACCAGATACATGGAACCTTTGACGAGAAGAAACTTCACATGCTCCTGGAGCTTTGCACTGTGCAGAAATGAATTCTCTAACACAGTCATCAGATCCCTCTCCCCGTCTGAGAGGATCAACGGATTCTCCGGATCCACGGTCGGGAAATACGTGTCACGCAACGGATACGTGTTTTCGTCAAGCGTTAGCGTGCCGTCCGAAAAATCCACTTTGGAAAACAGGCTGCGGTGCTGCATGTCCCACTCAGGGTGCCTTTCTATCAGCTGTCCTTCCAGCTTTAACTGGATCACTGTAATCGCTTTGTGCATTTTGGCGACAAGCTCTGTATCTACAGTGTCGTAAATATTGTCGTCAAGCGTGTTGGGATAGAAAAGTCTGCACGGGTCGTCTTTGTAGGTCTCCCCTGCAAATACCGCAAGCGCCCGAAGATTTAGTCCGTAGCCGTCTTCGAGAATATCGAAATTATTGTAACGCATG
This sequence comes from Roseburia sp., assembly GCA_014804775.1. Classification (GTDB taxonomy): domain Bacteria; phylum Bacillota; class Clostridia; order Lachnospirales; family Lachnospiraceae; genus Roseburia. The sequence goes on from JAAUZB010000018.1 coordinate 125,879, forward strand.
GAAATCCATCTGACATTTGCGATCAGCGCGCGGTTGCCCGAAGCTGCACCGATCCACGATATGTCATGGTTTCCCCACTGCACATCGACATCATGCATTGCCGTCAGTTCATCCATAATGATATCGGCTCTCGGTCCTCTGTCATAGATATCACCGATAATGTGAAGCCTGTCAATCGCAAGTGACTGGATCAGTTTGCAGAGTGCAACTATAAATTCTTCCGCCACCTCCGTGTCAATGATCGTATTGATGATCTCATCGTAGTAAAAATCCTTATTGACGTCATCTGTAACGTTCAACAGCTCATCTAATATATATACAAAGTCCTTTGGGACACATTTTCTTACTCTTGACCGGGTATACTTGGCAGATACCGCTTCGCACACCAGAATCAACCTGTATATGGCAAGCCTTTTCCACTCATCTGTGAGTAGATCTCTGTCAGATAAAAGTTTGATCTCTTTCTCCGGATAGTAGATCAGATTCGCAAACTGTTCCCGTTCCTCATCAGACACGGTTGTTTCAAATACAAGATCGATCTTTTTCTTTATGACTCCGGATGCACTTTTGAGCATATGAAGGAAGGCGTCATACTCGCCATGCAGATCACTGAAAAAATATTCCGTCCCTTTGGGCAGACTTCGTATCGCAGAAAGGTTGACAATCTCACTTGCAACACTGCCAACCGTCGGGTACTCTTTTGCAAGAAGTTTACGATATTTCAGATCCAAAATCATCCTTCCTTTCTTCAATCTTTTTTCAATCTATCTTCCATATTGTAGATATGGAGGGACCGCCATATGCAGCCCCTCCATATTTCTGCTTTCTTTTTGTTTTTTACAGATTTTCTTTAAAGAATGTCTCAAGCTCTGCGATTGCTACATCCTCGCCTTCGCCGTCACATTTCACTGTAATTTCCATGCCGCATTTGATGCCCAAAGACATCAGCCCCATAATGCGTTTTGCATCCACTTCCCTGCCGTCCTTTACAATCTTTACAGCACAGGAATAGCCTGCCGCCTGTTTCACCAGAATTCCCGCCGGTCTTGCGTGAATACCCTCCGGATCTGTGATTTTGTAAGTAAATTCCCTCATAATATATTTCTCCTTTCTATTTTTGCCGCTTTTACAGCGGTCATACACTTTGTTACTAGCTTAACTGCTCTAAAATCCATGCAATATCATCGGTGGTCTTCATCTTCTCCAGTACTTCCTCATCCTCAAGCGCTTCGCAGATCTTCGAGAGCAGATCGAGATGCTCATCACCGATGCCCGCAATACCGAACACGAGCTGCGCTTTCTCCTGACCGAAATCTACGCCATCAGGATACTGCACGAGAACGATTCCCGTCTTTTTAACAGAACCCTTTGCCTCCGATGTACCGTGCGGAATCGCCAGTCCCATTCCCATGTATGTACTGACCAGCTTCTCGCGCTCGATCATAGCTTCGACATAAGCTTCATCCACACAGCCCTGCTTCACTAAAAGCTCTCCTGCCGCACGGATCGCGTCTTCCTTCGCCACCGGTGACTGATTTAATTTGATGCCGTTTTCATCGATCACCTTTTTGGCGGCATGGCTTTCCACCGTATTCTCCTGTACCGGAGCCGCTTCCTCCTGCACAGCTTTTGTCGCCAGCTGCTCATACAGAGCATCCAAAGACGGGTCTGCCAGGAAATTGCCGATTGTGATCAGTCTCGCCTGTGGAGCAGATTTTCTCGCCCGGTCAGCCAATGTCGTCTGTACGACAGCCACATCACAGTCTGCGGGGATATTGTCCACGGAGGTATTCTTAACGATGATCTCCGGACGGACGTCTTTTATACGGTTGCGGAACTTCGTCGCTCCCATCGCAGAAGAACCCATTCCTGCATCACATGCAAAGATAATCTTTTTGACTGCGGATGCATCGACCGGCGCATCGCTCTGTTCCGATGTCTGCCCTTTTGCTTCCGCCTTCATCTGTTTCATCTGATCCTGCGCATCCGACAGGCTTCCTTTCCTGCCGTCCGTAAACTTAATGATCGGGGATGCGATCAGGAAAGACACCACCGTCGCAATCAGTACACCGATGATAGTCAAAAGCATCTTATCCTTCGGCGTCATCGACAGAAACGCGATGATGGACCCCGGCGAGGAGGGTGCCTTCAACCCACAGTCCGTAAGAGCAAAGAATGCGATAGAGCACATATTTCCAATAATCGGCGCAATGATCACAACCGGATTCATCAGTATGTACGGGAAATAAATCTCGTGGATTCCTCCGAAGAAGTGGATGATCACTGCTCCCGGAGCAGACTGTTTCGTCGTCTTGTCTTTTGCAAAGAAACAATATGCCAACAGGACACCGAGACCCGGTCCGGGGTTTGCCTCCAGCATATACATGATCGATTTTCCTGCCGCCTCTGCCTGAGCGGAACCGATCGGTGTAAATATTCCGTGGTTGATCGCATTATTTAAAAACAGTACCTTTGCCGGCTCTACGAAAATCGCAACCAGCGGCAGCAGGCTGTGCTGCACCAATACCTCTACACCTGCGGACAATACGGCAAGAATCATCGTCATCACCGGTCCGATGATAAAATATCCAAAAATTGCAACGATCATACCGAGAATACCGACAGAAAAGTTATTGATCAGCATTTCAAATCCGGTCGGCATGCGGTTCTCCATAAATTTGTCGAACATCTTGATGACCCAGCCCGCGAACGGACCGATCACCATAGCTCCCATCAGCATCGGCTCGCCTTCGATTCCTCCGACGCCGGCGATACATCCCATCACTGCAATGGCGCCCATCACGCGCCCCCGCTCTCCTCCGACCATTGATCCGCCGGTAGCAGCGATCAGAACCGGAAGCAGATACGTCAGCATATATGGTTGAATAGAAGCCAGACTCTCATTCGGTATCCATCCATCTGCAATAAACAATGCGGTAATCAGTCCCCATGCAATAAATGCTCCGATATTGGGCATCACCATGGCGGACAAAAATTTGCCAAATTTTTGTAAACCGTTTTTCATTTTCACTTCTCCTTTTAATTATAAACGTTTCTGCAGTAAATTTCTACAGTAAATATGCTTTTGTCTTTTCACACTGCAGCCGAAAATCTTCAGAAATATTCCCATCGGAAACCACTGTCATCCCCTCCTGCAGCTGGCAGATATGAAATGTGCTTTTCTTGTCAGTCTTGGAAGAATCCATCAAAATAATTTTCTCGGCGGACTGCTGCAGTACCGCCTGTTTTAAATAGGCTTCCATCATGACTCCACAGGAAAAACCGACATCCGCTGAATAACTCGTCACCCCCAGGATCGCCATATCAAAATTAACGGTCTTCACCGACTCGATCGCCCCGACGCCGCAGGCGCTCATACTATACTTGTTGAGCTCTCCGCCCAGAACAAATACGGAAGGCTGTGATAATTTTGACAGTTCCATCACACAGGTCATGCTGCTCGTAAAAATAAAGTTTGGCTGATCCGGCCAAATCTTAGCCAGCGCAGTTGTGCTGCTCCCCGAATCCAGATAAACTGTAGTATTGGGTTTGATCAAAGGAAGTACCTTCTCCGCAATGCTTTCCTTTTCCTCCACATTCCGAACAGATCTCCGCCCAATATAATCATCTGTTCCTAAAACGACCTCCACGGATTTCGCACCTCCGTGAATGCGGACGATCTTCTTTGCCTCATCCAATGCTTTCAGATCTGTCCGCAGCGTCATCTGAGATACATTCGGGAATCTTTTTTCCAGCTGTGCAAAAGTGATATTTCCTTTTTCATTGATAAAGTCTACAATCGCATTTCTGCGCTGCTCCATCGTATCCATATCTTATTCCTCAATAA
>JAAUZB010000019.1 GCA_014804775.1 Roseburia sp.
AAATGAGACTCAAAAATCGTGGAAGCCTTTGCTGAACACGATTTTCGTTCTAAGAGGCTCATTGGAATGTTCGGTGCAATGGAGTGCGCACAACTCTTTTTGTGCAATTTGCCGTCAATCACCTCGAAACAAGGCTTTTGACACCCGAATCATATAAATAAATTATTTTCTGTAACGAATCTCCCTCCAGACGGATATATCATTGAAAGGAGGAGCATCCATGGAAGAGCTATACGAACAGAATGCCAAAATCGTATATTATTTTATATACTCCCTGTGCCATGACAGGGAATTGGCAGAAGAACTGACTCAGGAAACTTTCTTCCGGGCATTTCAATCACTCGAGCGCTACAACGGCACATGCAAGCTCTCAAGCTGGCTCTGTCAGATTGCAAAACATCTCTATTATCAGCATCTGCGCAGAGTAAACCGTGAAGTTCCCACGGACCTCCCCGACAGTGAGACGGACATCGGACGGTCGGCTGCTGCCGCTTATGCCCTTGACAGTGAAAAAAGTCCGGAACGCCGGGCGATCGCAAAGCTCGAGCTTTTAGACGTGCTCAAGGATATGCAGCGCCTTCCGGCACAGATGCGCGAGGTTATGTACCTCCGCATTACCGGTGATCTGTCCTTTAAGGAAATCGGAGACATTCTGGGCAAAAGTGAAAACTGGGCAAGAGTCAATTTTTATCGGGGAAAAGAACTTTTATTAAAGAGGAGGATGCAGAATGAATCATAAGATCAATTGCGACGTAATAAACGATCTGATGCCTTCCTATCTGGACGGCATCTGTTCCGATGCTTCGAAAATACTCGTGGAAGAGCATTTATCCGAATGCAAGGCATGTCAGTCTCTCATTGATTCCATGCAAAAGACACAGATCGTGTCAGAGAAGACTGATCTAAAAGAATTCAATTATATGAAAAAAGTGCGGGAGTACTTTGTAAAGAAAAATATTGCGGGACTGCTTGTGCTCGCACTCATCACTTTAGGCGGATTTATCATGATGCTTACGTCTTCTAATATCGTTCCGGAAGCTGTCTACCGTTTCTGCCTGCCGCTGCTTGCCGTGTATTCGTATTTTATTTTATCTGATTACGGAAAAAGGAAAGAAAACCGAAAGTGGAAAACGGGATTGCTGATCGCCAATTTGGCATTTCTGCTTTACAATGCCGTTATTGCCGCATGGATCCTAAACCTGTGCCAAACACTCGAGAATCCGTTTGGCTTGCAGGATCATCAGGTCGGTCCGTTTTTTGCATGGCAGCTTGGCGCGATCGCCGCGATACAGACAGTTCTGTTCCTGACTGACATGTTTCTGTGCGCAAAAAAAGAGGAACGGTATCATCCGTCTGTGACGGTTTCCCTGACCAATATCTTGTTGGCTATGAATATTCTTACACTTCTGCACAGTATGGATGAACCGGCTGCATTTGCTTCCCATTTCGAAGTTTCTTTGGTCATTCTTCTGTTCGAAGCTGTTCTGACAGGTATCATTCTGGCACTGTTCCGTTAATGGATGAGTATCAGAAATNTGCGCCGCCAAGCACAACCTTAAAAACTGCCCCGGCATTCACGNCGGGGCAGNCANATNCTNTATNCCTTATTCNCTACTCTGCTTCACANCTCTTTAAAAGCTCAAGAATGGCTTCCTTATTCTGCAGTCCCACNGCTTTTGTCTTAAACTGTCCGTACTGCATCACGATCAGTGTNGGAATGCTCATGATCTGATATTTCAATGCAAGCGCCGCCTCTTCATCAACGTTCACTTTGCCGAATTTTACTTTGCCATCCAACTCTTCCGCCAATGCATCGATCACCGGCGACTGCATCTTGCACGGTCCGCACCAGTCTGCCCAGAAATCCAGCAGAACCGGAATCTTGCTGCCGAGCACTTCCTGTTCAAAATTGTCGTTTGTAACTGTAATCACTGCCATCTCATTTCCTCCTTTTATTCACGTCCAAATTCCGAAAGTATCAATCCCTCGTTCCGGTCCAGCACCATGCCGACACTCCANGCATTGACAAACAAAAGCAGCGGTCTTCCCTTCAGATTCTGTATCTTCTTCATATCTGAAGTACCCACAAGTTTATCCATGTCTACATCCTCATTTTCAATCCAGCGGATGTGCTCATACGGNAGCTGNTCCATGCGTATCTCAACGTTATANTCGTTTTCCAGACGGTATTTTAACACGTCAAACTGCAGAACGCCTACCACGCCGACGATGACCTCCTCCATTCCCATGTTGTACTCCTGAAAGATCTGGATCGCACCCTCNTGCGCGATCTGTTCCATCCCCTTCATGAACTGCTTTCTCTTCATGGTATCCACCTGACGCACTTTTGCAAAATGCTCCGGTGCAAAAGTCGGAATTCCCTCAAACCGAAAAGGCTTTGCCGTAGTGATCGTATCCCCGATTGAAAAAATTCCCGGATCAAAAACGCCGATAATATCGCCTGCATACGCCTCTTCCACAATATGGCGCTCCTGTGCCATCATCTGCTGCGGCTGNGAAAGCTTAATCTTCTTGTTGCCCCCCTGTACATGCGTCACCTCCATACCCGCTGCAAATCTTCCNGAGCAGATACGCATAAACGCAATACGGTCGCGGTGCGCCTTATTCATNTTTGCCTGAATCTTAAATACAAATGCNGAGAACTCCTCTCCAAACGGGTCAATTTCTCCGATATCCGCNCGGCGCGGCAGCGGAGAATANGTCATACTCAGGAAATGCTGTAAAAACGTCTCTACACCGAAGTTTGTCAGCGCAGACCCGAAAAATACAGGTGAGAGNTCTCCCTTTGTGACAAGGTCCTGATCGAATTCNGCGCTTGCCCCGTCAAGAAGTTCAATTTCCTCCTGCAATTTGTCAAACGCTTCCTGCCCGATTTCCCCGATCAGAGCCGGNTCGTCGATCGCAATATGCTTCTCCGTCCCCTCTTTTGTTCCCTTTAAGGTATCGGCAAAGGTCATAACCTCTNTTGTATTGCGGTCATANACCCCTTTAAAGCCCTTTCCTGAGCCGATCGGCCAGTTGACCGGGCAGGTTGCGATGCCGAGNTCTTTTTCTATTTCATCGAGCAAATCAAAGGTNTCATTGGCATCCCGATCCATTTTATTGATAAAAGTAAAGATTGGAATGTGACGCATCACACAGACTTTAAACAGCTTTCTGGTCTGCGCCTCAACACCCTTAGAGCCGTCAATAACCATGACCGCAGAATCAGCCGCCATCAGTGTACGGTAAGTATCCTCTGAAAAGTCCTGATGTCCCGGAGTATCCAGAATATTGATACAGTACCCGCCATAATTGAACTGCAGCACGGAAGAAGTCACGGAAATACCTCTTTCCTTCTCGATCTCCATCCAGTCCGACACCGCATGGCGTGCCGTCGCCTTTCCTTTTACGGAGCCTGCCAGATTGATGGCTCCCCCATAGAGCAGGAACTTTTCCGTCAGGGTCGTCTTGCCCGCATCCGGATGCGAAATGATCGCAAAGGTCCTCCTCGTTTCAATCTCTTTTCTCAAATCTGCCAAAACTTATGTTTCCTCCAAAACCAAAATATTATCCATGAAACATATGCACTATATCACAGTTTTGCAGAAAAAGCAAAATGAATTCAAAAAAACAGACGCCTTTTGGCGTCTGTCATGTGATGTCCTGTTCTAATTGGATGTGTCTGCCTCTCCGATCACGATCGGTGTGATCACAATCTTATCTGCCGCCACGTTTGTTTTGCGTTTCACAATATCCTCAATCTGCGCCCGCTTCGCATCGGTCACTTCTCCCATGTTTAAGACGACATCGCAGGAATCGTCCGTAATGCTGACAACAACATCCGAAAATCCCTTTGCCTCGAGAAGCATTTCAGCTGCTGCCTCACGCTCTGCAATATCCGTCATGGCGATCATTTTGTTGATGGCCTCCTGCTTTAAATCTTCTGCAACGGAGGTATTGTTTACAATTTCAAGCAGAGACTCCCTGTTCTTTGAGCGGATCTGCTCTCTGTTCAGCTTCATTTCCGCCGCATAGTCAATGTTTGTGACGGTGCCGCTGGTGAACACGGCCTCGCCCGGATTGTCGATCTCCGCTGCCACAACATCACTGGCCTCTGCAGTGCTGCCATCCGCAGTGCTTGCACTCTCTGTCCCATCCACGATCGCCAGTTCCTCACCGGTTCCTTCATCGGTAAAGATTTCTCCCTGTATGTACATATCCTCATCCGAAATTTCATAGTCATCTTCAAGTATGTTCGCATTTGTGCTGGCTTCTGCAGCTGCACTTTCATCCTCAATGTTGTTATTCATGTAACTGAAATATCCAGCCACTGCGATCATCAGTGCAAGTGCCGTAATTACCAACTGGTTCTTCCGAAATATTTTTTTCACGTTTATTCCTCCTTGGAACACATCTTAACTACCTTAATTCTATGAGCTTCCACCGGAAATAATGCCTTTATGGCATCGGAAATATCAGAAACTATCGCAGGATTTCCTCCCCCCTCCGCGACCACGACTACTCCCTCGATTGCCGGCAGTTTTTCTTTTTGTACATACGGATAAGTTTCCTCTCCCGTGTCCACATAGATCGTCTTCTCTTCTGAGCTTTGTTCTGTCGTCGTTCGGGTTCCTCCTGCGGAATCGCTTTCTGCAGTCGTCGTCGCCCGAACAGAATTATCCTTTTCCACCACCCACTCCCCGGTGTCCGAGAGACTGACCATCACCTTCACCCTCCCCACTCCCTCCATTTCTCCCAGCACCTGTTCCAGCCGTTCTTCCAGCACGGCCGTATATGCATCTTGTGAGAAATCATTTTTCTCTCCAAAGCCCCCATTGTTTTCGCTGCTGTCCTGACTTTGCGGCAAAACATCATCCTGTGCCTGCCCGGAGTTTTTCTCCCGATGCAGGAAATCCGCAGGAAGCGTGATCACCAAAAACAGAACTCCCACCAGCGCAAGCACCACCCAGTCACTCTTCTTCCATTGCCTCCATTTACCGTTTTCCAGAAATTTTCTGATCTTATCCATTCCAACCCCCTGCCTTTCNNCCCCCTGCAGTCCTTACCTTACAGGATTTCAAGTATATGTGACAGCAATCCGTTCTTCCTGTGTCTGATAGTACTCTGTAAGGCGTTTTCTCAGTTCTTCTGTCATTCCTTCGTTTTCATCTGTTTTCTGATCCATCGAGCCGTCACCCAGAACGATCTCACCGATAAATATCCTGTCAGAATCCTTGGGGCAAAGTGACAGCTGCATTGCATCCAGCTTNTAGTCATCTGTCAACTGCACAGAAACATCCGATACCTCATAACCGTATACCGCCACAATCCCGTCTGCCATCTGCCATACGTCCTCTGCGATTGCATTTTCATATTCCTCCCGGTAATAATCTGCCTGCATATATTCCATGCGCTGCATATCTAAGGACATCTCGGAAATATTTTCCGTAAATGTCTCATAGTCAATTTTCTCCAGGAATTCCTCACTGTCAAAGAAAAGTGATAGCACCGGTGTGAGAAACCCGGCGATCAGAACGATCTCCGCAAAAAAACGGATGTATTTTTTCAGGCCTTCCCCCGGCACCAGATGTAAAAGCATTGTCATCAGGATAAACAGCGCCAAAAACCCCTTGATATACTCCGTCATCCGTCTTTCCCCTTTCAATAAATAAAACTGGACGCTGCCGTCGTCAGCGCTATGGTAAGAAAAAAGAGCACTATACAGTATATCAGCAGTTTTACATACAGCATTCCTCCCTCTGCCATGCCCTTTAGGCATCCTGCAATCCGTTTGTCAGCCACAGGCTCCGTCACCACGGCGGCAAGCTTATACATCACCGCCATGCATAAAACTTTTGCGATCGGAATCAGACCGGATATCACCAGAAAAATCAGCGCCGCTGCCCCCACACTGTTCTTGATCAAAAGTCCGGAGCCCAGGAGTAATTCGCTGACTCCGTCTATGGAATTTCCGATTCCGGGGATTGCAGATGCCGCCTTGCTTACGGTTCCGTTGACAAAGCGGTCCCTCGCCGGTGCGATCAGACTCTGCACTACATTAAGCCCCAGAACGACCGCTCCTGAGATTTTCAGTCCCCAGCATATCAGACCGTTGATGAGCTCCGCCAGATTTTGAAACTTTTCATCTTCAAAAAAATGGTTAAACAGTTCTAATATCACATACATGTGGATGCACGGCACTAAAAACTTTAAAAACAGCCACTGGATCAGATAGATCACAAGAAATGCCATCTGATAAAATCCGGCTGAAGCCCCCGCTCCGGAAGAAAAAACCATTGCAATACAAAGGGCAGGTACAAGCGCCTGCATAAAATTGACGCTGCTGTTTAATGCCTCGGTCACGATATCCCGGAATGCGAGAAAGGACTGCAGCAGCATGACAGCCAATACACAGTACACAAGCATAAAACACAGTTCTGATATATAAGCAGATCGAAAGGCGCCGGAAAAATTCCGCAGCACGGAAAATCCCATCACCAACAGCACGACCTCCACAAGAAGCGTCTTATTTCCCTCAAGCTCGGAAAACAGACTGTCAGCTCCCCATTTCAAAATCAGGGAATAGTCAAATTTCGCAAATCCCTGCTCGGCCAGCTCTGATACCAGATCCGAAAATGTAAGCTTTCCGTCTCCCTCAGGAAGCAGATCCACCCACGCATCCAATTCAGAGAAATCCTCCTCTTCCATCAGTTCTCCGAGGTAATCCTCCGTTTCCTCTTCCTGTATTTTCCATTGATTGCCCGCCGCGCTTTGGGAAAATGCCAGTAGAACAGCAATCCCAAGCCACGCCGCCGCTAACCACCGTCTCATAAAAAACTCCCTATCGTCTCAAGAAATACGGTCAGAACCGGCACACTCACCACCAGGATGGAAAGCTTTGCAAAGATCTCAATCTGGCTTCCTATGCTTGAAAATCCTGCATCTTTGCAGATATTCACAGCAAATTCCGCCACATAGGTAATGCCGACCATTTTCAGGATCAGTGCGATGTATCTGCCGTCCACAGATACCATGGACTGGATCCGTCCGGCAAACTCCATGACCGTCTCAACTTTTGTCAGGATGTAGAAAAAGATGCAGATACACACCGCCATGCTGATAAAAATTCCGTATTCCGCTTTTTCCTTTTTCAGCGGGATTGCGATCAGCACACCTGCAATTCCCAATATTGCAATTTTGATGATGTCCATATATTTGACTCACGCCTTTCTTTTGCCGTCATACATTTCAAAGCGCAAACAGCGACTGCATGGTTTCGAAAAGCTCATATATGTATGGAACAATCCAGAACAGTACGATGATCAGTCCCGCAAGGCTGGTCAAAAACGCATGCTCCTCCCTGCCGCTGTGCTTTAACACCTGACTGATCACTGTCACCAGGATTCCGACTGCTGCAATTCGAAAGATTAAATTTACGCTCATTCCCCTTTATCCTTTCCAAATTTCAAAGCGATGGCGCCGGGGTTCTGCTATAACAGTAAAATAATCAAAAGCAGCCCACACATCACACTTACAGTCTGATAAACTCTCTGTTTCTCTTTTTGTTCTTTGCGGTTTTCTTCAATGCAAAAATCAAGACGTTCCATGGAAAGAGACAAATGCTTTCGGTTTTCCTCGACACTCTTTCCAAAAAAAGCCCCTCCGGCACTCTCCAATATCTCTGCCTCCTCTCCCCGAAGCCCCAGCTCCCTGCGGCTTGCGCCGAACACGTCCTGCCAGACTTTGCCGCCGTCTTCCTCTTTCTTTTCCATGAGGATGTCCGCAATTTTTTTACAGGCATCATTCAGCCTTTTATCCCGGGTACGGATAAAGCAGCCCAACAGTATTTCCACCGGCTGCATAGACTCTGCCGCCGCATATGAAATATCTATCAGCATCTTTCGTATCTCATACAGCAGTCCGAGGTGTTTTGTCATGTCTCTCCTGATACAGTAAGCCAGTCCAACACTTGCCGTCATGATCAGCAGACTTCCCAATAATTTCAGCATATCCTCTCCATATGTTCGTCATAGATTTGAAATGTTCTGATGCCCGTATTTTCCTTTTTGATCAATACAAAACGGCGGAATACTTCCTTCCCGATCCACCGGCGCAGATACGGTTTTTCACACAGCTCNCGAATCTCTCCCGCATGTACGGTTCCGATCACACGGCTCCCGGAATATACTGCCTGCTCTACCGCCGCAAAATCCNGCTCGCCGCCCAGCTCATCCACCGCCAGCACCTGTGGGGCCATAGACCGCAGCAGAAAAAGCATTCCTTCCGCTTTGCCACAGCCGTCAAGCACATCGGTTCTCGNTCCGAGGTCGTTCTGCGGGATTCCCATATGNCAGGCNGCNATCTCAGAACGCTCGTCCACAACACATACCTTCATGCCGGGACTCTCCCTGCTNCCCTCNGAAAGCAGACGTATACTGTCACGCAAAACTGTCGTTTTTCCGACTCCCGGAGGTGACAGGATCAGTGTNTTGTAGATNCTTCCGTCATGTCTGATATAGGGCAGAAGCATCNCNGCNCANCCCNTGTGCTCGTGCGCTATGCGGATNTTTAANAATGTGATATGCGCAACTCCGGTNATNTTCCCCTGCTCCATGACAGCACCGCCTGCAATGCCGATACGGTGNCCTCCNTCTACCGTGATATAGCCGTGCCTGATCTCCTCTTTNTAAGCGTACAGAGAATAATTGCTGATATAATTCACCATCTCCGCNATNTCTGTCATNCGTATCCGGTATACCGGNCATTCCTGCNGTCTCAATTCTTCTTCCCCGCAAAAACTGCATTCNCCGNCCTCNAGAATCAGATAGCGGTTTTCATTTCCATAGGAAAATTCCACAGGCAGGCCGATCCGAATCCGTATTTCCTCAAGNCCGATCTGCCACGGTTCTTTCGAAAGCGCCGTTCGGATATGCAGCGGAAACANCTTTTCAANTTCCATGTTGCTCCTCCCCTTTTCATTTTTCCTATGTCTAATTCTATGACTTGTCTCACTTTTTATGACAGAAAAAACCGCACTGTTTTCCGAAANATGNNTCCGAAAAACGGTGCGGTCATCAAATACCTCATATAAAATTGTCAGATTGNNCAAAAGCTACATCCGCTCAGGCGCNGAAAAGCCNAGCACATCAATACATACTTCAAGAACAGATTTTGTCAGCATNAATAACTTAATGTAAGATTTCTGTACTGTCTCATTCTCCTCCGTCATGATTTTCGTCTCATGATAAAAGCTGTTAAANGCATTNGCAAGATCATAAATATACGAACAGATNTTNTGCGGCGCAGTCTCCTCAAAAGCGCTCTCCATCACTGCGTTGAACTTTGCCAGTTCCAGCATCAGGTTCTTCTCGCTGACAGAATGCGGCGCTTCGATCACCGCCTCGCCCTCTTCTCTGCCCAATCCGTGATACTTGTTCAGAATAGACTTAATGCGGACCACCGTATACAGAATATAGGGACCGGTATTTCCCTCAAAGGAAGTAAAGCGGTCAATGTCAAAGATATAATCTTTGCTCGCCTGATTGGACAGATCCCCGTATTTGATCGCCGCCAGTGCAACCACACGCGAAGTCTCTTCGGCTTCTTCCTCACTGATGTCAAGATTCTCCTTTGCCTTCCGGTTCTCGGTGATCTTTTTTAACATTTCTTCATTGATCTCATTTACCAGATATTCCAGACGCATNACACCGCCGTCCCGTGTCTTGAACGGCTTGCCGTCTTTGCCGTTCATCGTGCCGAAGCCAATATGCTTAAGTTCTGTCTCCGNCTTCACCAGTCCTGTCTTTCTCGCACAGCGGAATACCTGAATAAAATGNAGNTCCTGCCGCTTGTCCGTCAGATAGATCATTCCGTCCGGCTGATAATCCTGCATGCGCCATACGATGGTTGCNAGGTCAGTCGTNCTGTAGAGNGATGCTCCGTCCGATTTNAAGATNATGCANGGCGGAATCTCCTTTGCATCCGNNTCCTCNCTGACATCCACCACNAGNGCTCCCTCACTGGGATACGCAAATCCGTCCTCCTGCATCCTGTGCACCATATCNGGAATATACGGCTGNGCGTCGGATTCGCCTTTCCACAGGTCAAAAGATACNTTTAAGNTGTCATANTTTTTCTTTAAATCTGTCACAGAAACATCNAGAATATGGGATANCAATGCCTGATACCCTCTTCTTCCCTGCTGCAGCTCGTTTGTCGCCTGCATAGCGGCTTCCTTGTACGCATCATCNTCTTTGGACTTCTTGCTCGCTGTCGGATAGATCTCTTCCAGCTCAGAGATTGTAAACGGCGCTTCTGCCGGATATTCNCCGTCATANTTCTCATCAAAATATACAAGTTCCGGTTTCCGNTCNTTAAGCTCTATNATGATCAGNCCCATCTGAAGNCCCCAGTCNCCAAGATGTACGTCACCTATCATATTATGACCGACAAANCGTCCGATCCGCTTGATNCTCTCTCCGATAATGGCAGAACGCAAATGNCCGACATGCAGAGGCTTCGCAACGTTCGCTCCGCCGTAATCGACGATCACGGTCTTCGGGTNCTCCGGTCTGTCACAGCCATATCTTCCCTCNTCCTTTTGCATNCTGGCAAGATAATCGGCAAGATATGCCCCGTCTATTTTCAGGTTGAGAAATCCCGGNTTCACGGATTCCGCCATGGAAAACATTTCACAGTCNGAAAGCTTTGCCGCCACCTCATCCGCGATCATAAACGGCGCCTTCCCATATTCCTTTGCGGCCGCCATCGCNCCGTTGCACTGAAACTCACAGAGATCCGGACGGTTGGATAACGTCACTTTTCCGTACTTTGCATCATATCCACAGCCGCTAAAGGCTCTGGTCACTTCTTCTGAAATTAAATCTAAAATCTTTTTCATCACTTGATATCCTTTCGCTGTATTTTCCCATTTTACCATGCATATACGGTTTTATCAAGTTTCATTCAACGGTCATTCTTATTCTGGGAAAATCACGCTTCGAACTTTTGCCAATGCATTCAGCAGAACCGTTCCGAGCACACAGCAGCAGATGATCTCTCCCGCTCCAACAGTCAGCATGTAAAACGGAACGGACCAGTCTGCGCCTTTAAATTCCATCACGAGCCCGTATCCGTACCGCAGTACCCATGGGATAATGATAATATTCGAAATAACTGGCGGAAGTGTACTCAAAAATTTATGTTTCCGCAGAAGATAGGTTCCCACCGCTCCGAGCAATGTTGCAAGACTTCCGAAAATCACATCGTAGATTGCGGCACCCGTCAACAGATTTGCCAACAGACATCCGATGGCAAGTCCGGGGATTGCAGCCGATGTAAAATAAGGTAAGATGGTGAGTGCCTCCGACACGCGAACCTGAATGGCTCCGGAAGCAAGGTTGAACGTGTTGATAAAAATGGTCAACACGACATAGATGGCCGCAACAAGTGCCGCCTGGACAATAAACAGTACCTTTTTGTTTCTCATATTCTTTTCTCCTTTAGTTTTGTTTTACGTCAGGAAGGTCTCGAACTGACACGGCTATCCTATCACACCTCTTATCAAATTGCAATACAGGTTCGGCTGTCAAAGGTCTTGATTCAAAGTAATTGGCGGAAAAATGTACAAAAAAGTTGTGCGCACTCCGTTGCACCGGACATTCCAATGAGCCTCTTAATACAAAAGTCGTTTGCCCAATCTTTTTTGTACAATTTTCCGGTCAATATTTTCTATCAGAAATTTTGACACCCAAATCCGGGCTTATAATAGTAAACCCACGGCTTTCACACAGCCGTGGGTTTACAAATCATCCTTCTTCTACTTTGTTTTATCTAATCAACTCTTACCGCTTCCACCATACTTCTTATGATCTCCACATCTTATTCTATCTTTCCATCCTTTAAATAGATTGTCCTGGATGCCTGTTTTGCTATCTTTTCATCATGGGTGACGATGATGATCGTTTTGCCGGAACGGTTCAGCTGTATCAGCAGATCTATTATCTCCTGACCGGTCTTGCTGTCAAGCGCTCCTGTCGGCTCGTCCGCCAGTATGACAGATGCCTCCGTGACCAGTGCCCTCGCGATCGCACAGCGCTGTTGCTGGCCGCCCGATAACTTTGTCGGGATCTTATCCACATACTGCTCCATGCCAACCTTTTCCAGCATATCCATTACGATCTCATTTCTTTTCTTTCTCGGCATATTAACCGCTCTCAAGGGCAGTTCCACGTTTTCTCTTACCGTATAATCTTTTAACAGGGCAAACTGCTGGAAAATAAAACCGAAATTCTGTCTCCTGAACTTATCCAGCTTTCCATTCTTCAGGCTTCCTACACTCGTTCCATTAAAGATATACTCTCCCTGATCCCAGCCGTCCATACATCCTATGATGTTCAAAAGCGTGGTTTTGCCGGAACCGGATGCTCCCATAATGGCAACCATTTCGCCATCATTGATTTCGAGGGAAACATCCTGCAGGGCCGGAATATCGTTGCTGTCTTTATTATAGATTTTTGTTATTTTTTTAATCGATATCATATTCTGCTCCTTAATCTATATTCTTTAAGATGCCTGCCGGTTTCAATTTCATTACCGGTATCATGGGAAATGCACTAAGTACAACGCCAAATAAAACAAATATCAGCATCATCTGCAAAAATCCCAAACGGATATTTTCATACCAGACAACAATATTTCCGCACAGTAACCCATACCCGCACGTGAGGAGCAACGCCGCTACCAGGGCAGCCGCTTCATACAGGGCAAACTGGAATATGATATCCGCAAGAAGTCTGAGCTTTCCATATCCCAGTGTACGTTTCAGCATATACTCATAAATGTGCATGTCTCCCCAAAAATATGCCAGAAAAGCGCAGTTGATAAAGCATAAGATCAACATGCCCAAATATTCTTTCTGATACATAGACATAAATAACGAGAACTTATATCCGCCCGAGGAAGCCCACACATCCGTTTCTATTTCGCTCTCTTGAAAATTTTCTTCTTTGAAAAACGTATGTACCCACTCCGTAAACAACTCCGTTTCATCGGATAGATTACTTTCATAAATAACACGTATACCGCCTGTATCAAAGACTATCTTGTCAAGTTGTTCCTGCGATAAACTATCTTTATAGACAAGGCATCTCTCATCCTCACCCGTGAAATTATTGGAAACATATTCTCCGATCACACAGCTCTCGATCTGAAATATTTTTATATACCGGATTCCGTTCCTCACATAGGTCTCGCCTTCCCATGCATCGCCGATGATACATTTCGGGGCAGATGTGGCATCGGCATTCCCATTTAGGTAATAATCTTCATAGTTCACCGGTTCCGGGAGTTCTTCATTTTGTGCCCATAAAACATCTATGGCATCCGTATTGATCACGCCTTCTCCAACCGGTCCGCTACATCGGAAAATAATATTTCCGCCCGATGTCATCCCCTCTTTGATATCATTGGAATTACGTACATCTTCTGCAAAAGAACCTAGTACCTCGTGGCCATATCTGTATACCGACCCCTCCCTGACCTCGCTCACCCAGACAAGCTGCCGGTTCAGATCCAGTCCGTAATACATGATAATAAATGATACAAAGAAGGAAAGAAGAAACAGCACGGAAAAAAATCTGTTGTACTTAAAAATTCTTTTTAACATGATAGTCCCTCTCTATTCCCATGTTCCTCTGACAATATCCGGAATGCTCTTTTTCTTAATATATGCGATTGGAATGACTGAGCATAATAACGTCATTAACACCGCAGACAACAGTAAGAATGCCGGGGCGGCTCCCCATATAATATACCTCAATCCATATACTGCCGCACTTGATTCACTTGGGTGAATACTTAACACTTTAAAAAACAGGAGCACGATACCGTAGGAAAGAACCGAAGCCAGAAGCATTTTTACCATATTCTCGCCCAAAAGAATCCGAAACACTTTCTTTCTGTCTATTCCGGATATGAGCCATACCCCCAACTCATCTTTTCTGGACAGGATCGTCAACAGCTGGGTAGCCAGTATCATTACAAACGACGAAAACGATAACAAAACGGACAGCTTTGCGATCGCATCAATCAGCCAGTCAGTACCTGACAATACGGTATCTACTCTGTCCTGCAGTGTTCCTGTCTCTGCCCCGATCCCATATTGCGCAGCAATACTTTTTATTCTCCCAGCGGCTTCTTCGTAAGTACTTCCATCAGAACATTTAAAGAAAAAATCTACAGAAAGATAATTATCACTACAGGGAGGAATAATCAATACCATATTATCCATTGCCACAGAATAACTCAGTTCCAGTCCTCCTCCCAAATTCATTAAAATGTCCTGCGAATCAACAATACTTGTATTTTTCTGCAGCACCCCTTCCACCACGCAGCGATTCCCGGATACCTCATCTGCAAACACCGTACCTACCGGAATATCTCTGAAATTATATCCCAAATATATCAAACTCCCGTCATTGTGTCCTGCCTGTTCCGAATTTCCCCGATACAACTCCAAGTCATTGATGCGAAACGCCTGACCTGGCATATATACCACCTGTACATAATTGGGATCCTCATCAAATTCCCTGACATGGTTGTTCTGTATTTCCAGTATCTCATTCCAATAATCCGCCTCACCGTCAACAGTTGTCAGATGCTCGAAGCCACCATAGGTCCATGTCCCTACACCGTCGATTTCAGGAGCATTATAAACATCAGATATAAAAGCCGAACCCGTTTCTCTATCTAAATCTCTGATATTGGTATTAAGGACAACTCCGTACTTTGAGATATCGTCCGCAAGAGATTTCTTGATCATATTTTCACCATGACGCAAAATCAATGATATGGTCACAGCCACACACAAAAGCGACAAGGCAAATGACGCAACTATAACATTGAATAATTGCATCCATTTCTTACCTAAAAACCTTTTTCTAATATAAAATAAGTAATTGATCACAATCTTTTCCTCTATAAAAATTTGGCAAAACACTGTCCCATAAAAATATGGGACAGCGTTATTTTGATCAGTAGTAAAGTCTTGTGGTAGTCTGATTATAATATTTAAACGCTTCTGCAGTCTTTTCATATTCATGAAGTGTTGTTGGATAAGTTGTTACCATATAAGACTTCTTCATAATATTGTCAACTGAGCCATCCGCGCCAAATGAAGCAGCGGATTGTGTTCCGGCAAAAGGTTCAGAACCGGTTTGCTTAGCTACCCACAAGCAAATATGTCCCATCGCAGTGCCAGATTCGCATGATGCATAGCCATACAGAAAGCATGTCGGATCAAGCATTATCTGCTTACTGTTAGTATTGGGTCCTGAAATTTTTGCTGTAACATCATACTCGGCAGCAGCCACCGGCATAACAGCACTGAACATAAGAACTGCGGAAAGCATACCTGCTAACATTACTTTAGATATTTTTTTCATTTCTATTGCCCCTTTCTTAATGTGATATTAATTGTCATGTTAATATGTACCACAGCGCGCTAAGTAATATTGAATATATACATATATTACACCCACAGACGACGTTTGTCAATAAAACATTCTATATTGCTTGTGTCAATGGTCTTGATTCAAAGTAATTGGCGGAAAAATGTACAAAAAAGTTGTGCGCACTCCGTTGCACCGGACATTCCAATGAGCCTCCTAATACAAAGGTCGTTTACCCAATCTTTTTTGTACAATTTTCCGGTCAATATTTTCTATCAGAAATTTTGACACCCAAATCCGAGCTTATAATAGTAAACCCACGGCTTTCATACAGCCATGGGTTTACAAATCATCCTTCTTCTACTTTGTTTTACCTAATCAACTCTTACCGCTTCCACCATACTTCTTATGATCTCCACATCTGATTCATCTACAGTATCCGTATCGACTGTCCGGCTGCCTGATGCAGATATGCCCGCAATGCTGTCATAGATATCCCGAAACTCAGTGTGCCCTGCATCAATTGCGTCCTTGATATAGGGTAAGCTCATCATGCCAAGTTCATCCAAAGCAGTCTCTTTCTCCTCCACCGTGCTTTCCGTATCATTGACAATATAATCTACCTGTACCGGTATATTTCGCAAATAGATTTTCCACTGATCCATCCACTCTTTCCCGTTCGACCAGCCGTATGCCTTCTCCTTCAGACTCGTTTTTGTGATTTCTTCCACGGCAATCGCAAACAGATACTCTCTTAACCCGTTCATTTCCGATGCCTCTATCTCCTCTACCATCACCGGCAGCGCAGGAATCCCTAAATTGACTATATTGTCAAAATACTGATTATTAATATAATCATACGGATTAGAGCTGAACCCGTACTCCATTGTATCTTTCTCCACCATCGCATCAATCACTTCCATGATCGCGTCCGGGTCGGTAGCAACGTCATTCTCTTCCTGATTTTCCGTTGCCGTGCCAATTCCTTCCAACAGTGCATTCATGTCAGCCTTTACCTCGTGCTTTTCTGTAGCTGACACTTTCGAGTTCAATATTCCAATGCACAAAATGCAGACCGTTACCATTGCTATAACAGCTATGCCGAATCGTCCTTTTAATCTCTTCATGTGCTTCACATCCCTCTCTTATCTTTTCCGAATCATTCTGCGACAATCTGTTTTTACTGCACACGCAACATCTATACTTAATTCTAGTATACAGTTTTTGTATGGTCAAGAATATTCTGATCTGTCACAGGGCAATCGCTTAATAAAAGTAACTTTGATTCGGGTGCCAAAAGCCTAAAAAAAAATTGGTCGGCAAATTACACAAAAGGAGATTGGGCAAACGACTTTTGCNCCATGGAAATGAGACTCAAAAATNNTGGAAGCCNTTGCTGAACACNATTTTCGCTTTNAGAGGCTCAATTGGAATGNNCGGNGCAANGGAGTGCGCACAACTCTTTTTGTGCAATTTGCCGTCAATCACTTTAAANCAAGGCTTTTGACACCCGAATCAACTTTTTGTCAAGCGATTGCCTTAGATCTGTCAGGAGAAAAAATGCTCCGCCAGTGTGATCTTGCCTACATATACCACAGGACCNGTCATAAAGATCCTNCCGTCTTCCCCGAATTCCACCAGAAGGTCGCCNCCGTGCATATGTACGGTNACTTCATCCCCTACCAGTCCCATTCGGTGGGAAGCAGCAGCCGCCGCGCAGGCNCCGGTTCCGGACGCATACGTATAGCCGGCTCCCCTCTCGTAAATCTCCACCTGAATATTGCTCCGGTCAAGCACTCTGCAGAGCTGCATATTGATCCGGTTTGGAAAATATTTCGAATTCTCCACATAAGGNCCTAACTGCANCGCTTTCTTCCTGTCAACCTCCTCGAGAATAAGGACACAGTTTGGATTNCCCATGGATACNCAGGTNGCATTGTAAAAATTGTCGCAAAAGAAAATCGACTCCCCTATGATNTCCTCNCCGAATCCTACCGCAGGAACCTCCTTTGCATGAAATTCCGGGCATCCCATATCNACCCGCATTCTGCTGCCTTCCTCATCCAGAAATGTCACCTNTGTCTCTCCCGCCTTAGTCGTCAGAACATAGGTCTGTTTTTCCACATATCCCATATCTCTCAGATAGCGGGAAAANATGCGGATTCCGTTTCCACTCTTTTCTGCCTCGCTTCCGTCCGGGTTAAAAATGCGCACACCGATTTTTTCTCCATTAAAAAAAGGGCCGTACANTATGCCATCCGCTCCGATTCCGATATTCCGCCTGCACAGNTGCTCCACATGCCTTTCCTGGAGCACTGTCTCATTTTTCANCGGGTCGTAGATCAGATAGTCATTTCCCAGCCCATGGTATTTACGCAGAGTAATCTCCGACATAAATCCTCCCTATGAATTTCTTATTCTATTATATGTCTGTGTCTTTCATCTGTTCCATTACCTCACGGACAACATCCGGTTTCCCATGAAGTATCTGATGAATCTGATCCTGTCTTATCCTATCNTCTTTCTCCTTCTCTTCCACCTGCTGATAGACCGCTTCTATCTCCTGACGCTTCTTTTCTGCNGCCGACTGTTCAAGACGTGCCAGAATATCATCGCTTTCGCTGTTTGTAGGTTTATTAATAACGGGAACATAATTCACATTCCATGATTTAATGATGCTGCTGCTAATCCGTTTTCGCTCATTGATCTCATCGATTCTATCTTTCATACCGCTTCTCCGAATATTTATTCCGTCATGCTCTTATAAAAAGTATATCACAAATATTNCACGTAAAAAAGATTTCTTTTGTATAAAAAAACATGAAATGATGCATCCTCATAAAAAGAAGAAAATCACAGAACAAAAAAATCACTGGAGGAACATGCATCATGGCTTCATATAAAGTAGAAATCTGCGGNGTCAATACCGCCAAGCTCCCTATCTTAAAGGAGGAAGAAAAGGATGCTCTTTTCGCCCGGATCAAACAGGGCGATATGGAAGCCAGAGAGACCTACATTAANGGCAATCTCCGCCTTGTTCTAAGCGTCATCAAGCGCTTTTCCGGCAACCATGAAAATGTGGATGATCTCTTCCAGATCGGGTGTATCGGTCTGATCAAATCCATCGACAATTTCGATCCCACCATGGGCGTGAAATTCTCCACTTACGCNGTACCGATGATCATCGGAGAAATCCGCCGTTACCTGCGGGATAACAATTCCATCCGCGTCAGCCGTTCNCTCAGAGATACCGCCTATAAGGCNATCCANACCAGAGAAATCCTCTCAAAAACCGCTTTAAGAGAACCCACCATCGACGAGATNGCCAANGAATCCGGTCTTACCAAGGAAGAAATCGTTTTTGCCCTGGACGCGATCCAGAGTCCCGTCAGCCTGTATGATCCGGTCTATACGGACGGAGGCGATACCCTCTATGTCATGGANCAGATCAGCGACAAGAAAAACCGGGAGGAGAACTGGATCGAGGCGCTCTCCTTAAACGATGCCATGGGACGCTTGAATGAGCGTGAAAATTATATCCTGAAATTGCGTTTCTATGAGGGCAAGACTCAGATGGAGGTCGCCGANGAGATCCATATCTCTCAGGCTCAGGTCAGCCGNCTGGAAAAATCAGCTCTAAAATCCATCCGGCATTATCTTGCACTCTAGCGCTCCCATTTACTGCAGAGCGCATTGATCTGATCTGCNAATCTGCCCAGCTCCTTGTTGGGCATTCCTTCGCTCTTCTGGATCACTGTCATGAGGCGTCCGCCTGCCGCCAGAAGTCTGGCAAATACATTGCTGACCGCNCTGCTGGATTTCTCTTTCTTAGTCACCATCTCACGGGAACCCTGCCGGATGCATTCNCCCGTGATCAGGTCAAAAGTATCTCCGCTGTACGGGGCGTAAGCTTCCACTCCCAGCTCACTGTGAATGTGTTCGGCAAACTGTTCCGCCACCTTATCCTCGCCGTGAACCACAAACACCTTCTGCGGACCTTTCTCATATGCGCGGACCCATTCTGTCAGCTTGTCCCTGTCGGCGTGTCCGCTGATTCCGGGCAGATTCTCAATCTTCGCCTGTACGTCGATCGTTTCACCGAAAAGACGGACCTCACGCGCTCCGTTTAAGAGAGAATTTCCCAGCGTACCCGGCACCTGATATCCGACGAACAAAACCGTCGAATCCTTGCGCCACAGATTATGTTTTAAATGATGGCGGATACGCCCTGCCTCACACATACCGGAAGCNGAAATGATCACCTTCGGTTTTTCATCAAAATTGATCATCTTGGACTCATCGCTGGTGATCGCCATCCGAAGNCCCGGAAAACTGATCGGATTGATGCCCTGCTCCACCAGATCAAGCGCTTCCTTGCAGAAACAGTCCGATACATTCTTGTTGAAAATCGATGTTGCATCCACAGCAAGCGGACTGTCAACATACACCTCAAAGTTCTCGAATTCGGGAAGCATATGCTCCGTCTTAATCCTCCGCAGGAAAAACAGCATCTCCTGCGTACGTCCCACAGAAAACGCCGGAATGACCAGATTGCCTCCGCGCACCATCGTATCCCTCAAGATTCTGGCAAGCTCCTTGGCAAAATCCGGCGGCGTAACACGGTTTCTGTCGCCATAGGTGGATTCCATCACAACATAATCCGCCTCGCTGATATACTCCGGATCTTTGATCAGGGGCCGCCCGCCCGGTCCGATATCACCTGAAAATACGATCTTTCGCTCTTCCCTGCCGGACTCCGTATCCTCCTGCACCCACATCTCAATAGAGGCAGATCCAAGCAGATGCCCTGCATCTACAAAGCGCACTCTAAGACCGTCGCACACCTCGACCATACTGTGATAATCGCATGGAACAAAATGCGTCAGCACGCCCATCGCATCGTTCATGTCATAAAGAGGCACCACCTCTGGCTGATTGGCACGTTTTGCCTTACGGTTCTTCCACTCTGCCTCAAACATCTGGATATGCGCACTGTCCTTGAGCATGATATTACAAAGCTGCGTTGTCGCCGAAGTTGCAAAGATCTGTCCGCGAAATCCGTGATTGTACAGGAGCGGAAGCAGACCGGAATGATCAATATGCGCATGCGTGATAAACACATAGTCAATCTTCGCCGCATTCACGGGAATCTCCTGATTCACATAGAGATCCGGTCCCTGCTCCATACCGCAGTCAACCAAAATATGCTTGTCTCCAAAAAAAAGATAATGACAGCTTCCCGTCACCTCATGCGCCGCACCCAGAAATTCAAGTATCATAAGAACCTCCTTGCCGAAACGTTTTATAGTTATATTATACACGTTTTCTTCCGGGTATACAATTGATTTTTGGAAAACGGGTTTCACACAACGCGAAACCGCTGCTGTGTAAAACCCGCTATAAACTTATTCATACCGGACAATTTCTTTTTTCAGACGTCCCATGATCTTTTTTTCCAATCGCGAGATATAAGACTGGGAAATTCCCAGCATATCCGCCACCTCTTTTTGGGTCTTTTCCTCACCTCCGGCATTGTTCAATCCGAACCGGAGTTCAATGATCATCCGCTCACGTCCGGATAGCTTTCCAATTGCCCTCTCTAACAGCTTCCTCTCTACGTCCGTCTCTATATCGCGGTAAATGACATCCTCGTCCGTTCCGAGAATATCGGACAAAAGAAGCTCATTTCCGTCCCAGTCCACATTCAGCGGCTCGTCAATCGAAACCTCAAGCTTTGTCTTGTTGTTCCTCCGCAGATACATCAAAATCTCATTCTCAATACATCTGGATGCATAGGTCGCCAATTTAATATTTTTTTCCGGGTTGAAGGTGTTGATCGCCTTGATCAGTCCTATCGTTCCGATGGAGATCAAATCTTCCACCCCGACCCCTGTATTGTCAAACTTCTTGGCAATATAAACCACCAGACGCAGATTGTGCTCTATCANCTGCTTTCTGGCCTTTTCCGGAGACTCACTGCCAAGCATCCGGATNCAGACGGCCTCTTCCTCCCCCGCAAGCGGCGGCGGCAGAACCTCCGCACCACCGATATAATATACCTCATCATGCTCTTTCATCAGAAAATGTCCGATTCCTGACCAGAGCTTTTTCATCCGATATTCCGGCACCATTAGTTTTATGTACATTTCTGTCCCTCATTTCCTTTCATTTTTAGTAGCTGTGAATCACGCTTCACANTAGTGAATCACGCTTCACANTAGTGAAGCATGTAAAATCAGATCATACTCTTTTCCCTCAAGCAAACCGTCATCTGCAATTCCAATTGCTGTCTTCTCTATGTGTTTNGCGTTGTTTCCGCGAAACAGCACCATCTCATCTACGTCTGTCACNCGAATCATTCCGTCTGATTCTCCCAAAGAGTGATAAGGCACATAGCGTATTCTGTCCTCNCCAGCGTCCAAAAAGCATTTTGCNTTCGTGTAGCTTAAAATGCAGACCTCCTTCCCTGTATAGGGGTCTTTCAGCAGATTGCCACTGTCCCAGTATGCAGTTACTTCCAGGCTCCTCGTCCCTTTTTTCAAAATCACACGGTATAAGCGGCATCCGAAGTTTCTGTGTCGGATAAAATAGAGCAGCACACCATATCCTATGAGTACCGNNAGAAGCACCTGTACCGAAAAATTTTGTAAAAAGCTGCTGCTCTCCCATGCCCACTGCACAATCCCTCCGAGCACGATCACTGCCAGATAAGTCACAAACCAGTTCTCAAGAAATTCCCGATAATCCGTTTTTCCAAAACCGAACAGGATCATCAGTGTATTAAGAACAAAATGCACGATCAGCCGGTAGAGTACTGCATGCTTTACCGTGAACAGCAAAACGATGCACAGGAAAGAAGCCGCGAAAGACACNGCAAACAGGCGTATATGACTGCGCTGCCTCCTCAAAAGCAGATTNACGCCCGTCACCGCAATAAAGTCCATCAATAAATTTTGCAGCAAAAAGACGTCTGCGTAGAATACATATATTTTGCCTCACCTCCCATTGCACAGTGTCCGGTGGACACTAACGGATAGCATTCATTATAATTCTATGGGTAACGATTTTTTGTCAAAAACGGGGAGGCAAAAGAGCGGTTTAATCGCCAAAAAACCCCATATTTTGTAAGCCTTACGCTCACAAAATATGGGGTTTGGGTTNTGTGCTTATTTATTTGCGGGAATTCTTGAGGAAATCCGGTATCTTGATATCAACCTGCTGTACCGTACTTTCCGGCTGACGCGGCTTCTGGATGCCGGTAAATGCCGGATTTGGCGTGCTCTGCTGTGTACCCATGCCCATGCCGTTATATCCTGCCGTACCGCCCACNCTTGGTCTCGTCATGGATGCCCCTGATACCGGTCTGCTGACCGTAGAGCCATTCTGATACTGAAGCTTCGGCATAATCTTGCCGGCAGAAGAAGACGAGTTCTCCAGACCGGTCGCGATCACGGTGATCGTAGCTTCATCTGCCATCGACTCATCATACTTCGCACCAAAGATGATATTTGCATTATCCCCTGCCAGATCCTGTACATAGCTTGCCGCATCGTTGGCATCCATCAGGGAGATATCACCGGAAATATTGATAATGACATGTGACGCACCGCTGATGGTGGTCTCAAGCAGCGGACTTGCCACAGCAAGCTTGACCGCTTCGATCGCCTTATCATCCCCTTTGGCATTTCCGATACCGATATGAGCCATTCCCTTGTCCTTCATAACAGTGGATACATCGGCAAAGTCCAGATTGATCAATGCCGGCAGATTGATCAGGTCGGTGATNCCCTGCACTGCCTGCTGCAGTACCTCATCCGCCTTCTTTAATGCATCCGGCATCGTGGTACGCCTGTCCACAATCTCAAGAAGCTTGTCATTCGGTATCACGATCAAAGTATCTACATTCTCTTTGAGACGGTCGATACCTGAAAGCGCATTGGTCATGCGCTGTTTTGCTTCAAATTTAAACGGTTTGGTCACAACACCTACTGTAAGGATTCCCTGTTCTTTCGCGATTTTTGCGACAACAGGCGCTGCTCCCGTACCGGTTCCGCCGCCCATACCGCAGGTAACAAACACCATGTCTGCCCCNTGTACCGCTGCGGAAAGCTCTTCAGCACTCTCCTCTGCGGCTTTCTGTCCGATTTCCGGCTGTGCGCCTGCNCCGAGTCCCTTGGTCAGCTTTTCTCCGATCTGGATCAAAGTCGGCGCCTTGCAGAGCGTAAGCGCCTGCTTGTCCGTATTGATGCCNATAAACTCNACGCCGCCGATATTTTCATCAATCATTCTATTTACAGCATTATTACCAGCTCCTCCCACTCCGATTACAATGATTTTTGCACTGGTATCTGCTTCTGTTGTCATAATTTCCAGCAAGGTGATTCCTCCTTCATTTCTTCCCAAATTATATCATGTCAATTGATATGTTTATCCAACCTATGAANACCCTCTTCTATTTCGGGACAAAATCCCAATCTATAAACTCATATACTCTATAATATAATCTTTCTTGTAATTAATCAACTAATTTTTTTGAAAATTTTACAAGAATCGCATCTTTTAGGTGTCANACTGAAATACANCATCTGTTNTATCCGGNGTCCATGTTTCCAGATGGAGNACACCGCTCGCTGNCCTTTTCGAGCANCTGCGGCAGNATGCTCGACATCCGCNCCACTTTCTGCGTAAGGTAATCGTCTGTGCCGATCACTACNCGAACNCCGCCGTAGGATATNACGGACTCCTTCTCCTCGTTATAGTGGATNTCCTCCGGCAGCAGATCATATTTTTTCAGTATCTGTGTCATGTTCAGCAGACATCGCAGAAGTTCATCNTTCTCCAACGGCAGCTTNTCATACAGTGTCACCTCACTGCAGNCAATNCCTGTGATCTTCGGGACATCCGGTCTTTCTTCCCCNGAAGTCTCCACGACAAAGCCGTCTTTGTCAAAATATGCATACTGNCCGATCGCATCTATGTAAAANCAGCCNAGGATNCCCTTCTCATACACGTAGANATGCACCGTATGCGGGTCNTCAAGCGAAATCTCCATTGTGTCCACAAACGGCACGTCTCCCACATTGAAAAACCGGTATTTCAATTCCACGTACANGGAATTCCATGANTACTCATCATTCAGCACGATCTGNTCAATCTGGCTGTCNGAATANTGCTCATTGCCGTCCACGACNACATTCTCNACGGTAAACACCTTCCACACAACCAGCGCCGCCAGCGCGAGCAGCAAAACAAAGATCAGAAACACGATCAGTCCTATTCTTCTGCGCTTTTTCCTTTTTCTCTGTTCTCTAATCATCATCAGGTAACCTCAAATTTTATCCCTCTCGACACGGATAGCGCAAGCCCCATCTCCGATAGCAAAAACAAAATGGANGTACCTCCGTAGCTGACAAAAGGAAGGGAAATTCCGGTATTGGGNATCGTATTGGTCACAACAGAGATATTCAGCACCACCTGAATCGCAATATGCGCCATGACTCCCACGACAAGCAGGGCTCCGTATAAATCTGCCGCATTGTTTGCTATGATCATGAAACGCCAGATCATCAGCAGNTACAAAAGNATCAGGCAGACCGCCCCGAATAANCCAAGCTCTTCACANATGACCGAAAANATCATATCATTCTGNGCNTCCGGGATAAATCCCAGCTTTTGCATACTCTCACCGAGCCCCTTGCCGAACANCCCTCCNGAGCCGATCGCATAGAGCCCCTGCAGCGTCTGATAGCCNTTNTCNTAGGCCTCCGGGTTAAGCCATATCTGAATACGCTCCACACGGTAACCGTCCGAACCNGCCGCCAGAATAAAGACNCCGCCGACAACTACCACTACCAGTGCAACCAGNACAAAATGCGAATATTTCGGACTTGCCACAAAAAGCATGCAGACGGCAATTCCCAGGATAATGATCGCCGTACTCAGATTATTGTATGCGACCACGCCNACCACAGGAAGTATAATACACATAACNTTNATCAGCGTTGTAAATTTGTACACCTGCTTTGATGTCTTATAGACGATCGTTGCAAGAAAAATGATAACTGCAAGTTTTGCAAACTCTGACGGTTGGAAAGATATAGGTCCNATCTGAATCCATCTTGCCTGTCCCTTTGCCTCTCTTCCTCCAAAAATAACATATGTACAAAGTCCNAGNGCAAGCAGATATGCAAGCGTGCTCAGCCTCATCCAGAACTGATACGGAATTTGGGCTATAATGATCATCGCNGCAATTCCAAGGCTGGTGGCAAACAGCTGCTTTCTCACATAGTAAGCNGCGCTGCCGAAACGTGTGGAACCGTAGTAAGAACTGGTACTGTACAGCATGATAAGTCCGAAGCACAGCAGAAAAATNATCAGAAATAACAGGCTGTAATCAAAATATCTGAGNGCCTTNTGTCGCTCTTGNGGCTTTTGTCGCTCCCCCGCCTTTTGTCTCTCTTGCGCTTTCTGTGGCTTCTTTTCTCTTTCCCGACTTCTCGCCATTCCTAAACCTCATTTCTTCCCAATCAGCAATTCAATGNGTTTTCNGGCAGCTTTTCATGTCAGACTGCGNACATATTCCTTAAATATGCGGCCTCTCTCCTCATAGTTTGAGAACATGCCCCAGCTTGCACANGCCGGAGAAAGCAGCACGGCNTCGCCCTCGGNCGCGTTCCTATAGCAAATGTCAATCGCTTCCTCGAGNGTATCGCAGAGAACAGTNTCCATAAATCCGTGCTTTTCGGCACANGCTGCGATTTTTTCCCGCGTCTGCCCGATGAGGACCAGTTTCTTGACCTTTCCGTCNAAGCTCTCGATCCACTCGTCATACTCNGACTGCTTGTCGTATCCCCCGCCGATCAGAAANGTCGGTCTGTTCATCGCACGGATCCCCTTGATNGCCGCATCAGGATTTGTTCCCTTNGAGTCNTTATAAAATCTGATCCCGCGCTTTTCCGTGACAAATTCAATGCGGTGCTCCACNGCCTGAAAGCGCTTTAACGCCTCTGTGATCTTTGGCANCGGNACGCCAAAACACAGCGCCATTCCCGTAGCTGCCATCACATTTTCATAATTATGCGTTCCNAGTATGTTCAATTCATTNACATTGATCACCCTGGTNANATTNTCCCCATCGGCATAAAAGATCTCATCGCCTTCCAGATACAGTCCGCGTTCCAGNTTTCTTTTGCTGCTGAAAAACAGNACCTTTGTCTGTACCCGCTCCCCNAATGCNCGCAGCGTCTCATCCTCATAATTTAAAATACAGGTNTCGGATGCCTCCTGATTTTTCGCGATACTCTCNTTCGCCTCAATATAACATTCCATNGTGTGNTGGCGGTTGAGATGATCCGGAGTGATATTTAAAATTGCAGATACCTGCGGNCTNAANTTTTGTATCGTCTCAAGCTGAAAACTGCTGATCTCCGCCACAACGACCGTCTCATCTGTCGTCTTTGCCGCTACCGATGTATACGGNATTCCGATATTCCCCACAACTTTTACATCGTNAAAATAATTTGCCATGATCTCGCCGGTCAGCGCAGTCGTGGTNGTCTTTCCGTTTGTTCCNGTGATCGCGGCTATTTTNCCTTTTGCAAAATAATACGCAAGCTCTATCTCACCCCATATCGGAATATTCTGCNCTCGCAAAGCATTCACCATAGGAANATCGGTGGGCACNCCGGGACTTAAGACAACGAGATCNATNCGNGCCATATCCNCTTTNGNNAGTTCNCCCAGTAAAATCTCCACNTCNGCCANTGCCGGATGCTTCNNNCGAAAGTCCCTGACATCCAGCCCGGNATTTCCGTCAAACAGTATCACATCCGTNTTCTTTTCTTTGAGTAATTCCGCCGCAGCCACACCGCTGATNCCGGAACCTACCACCAAAACCTTTTTTCCTGTCAGTTCCATATTCATCTACCTTTCTATAATGCGAGCAAAGCGATCATGCAAAGCACCGCCGTAGTGATGGAAAACACTGCCACCACTCTCGTCTCCGACCATCCGCCAAGNTCAAAATGATGATGGATCGGCGCCATTCGAAAAATCCTCTTNCCACCGGTTTTCTTAAAATATGTCACCTGAATGATCACAGACAGCACCTCTGCGAGATAGATCAGNCCAACGATCAGAATCCACAGCGGCATCTGCATCAGGTAAGCCGTTGACACTACAAATCCTCCAAGTGCCAGAGANCCCGTATCNCCCATAAACACNCTGGCAGGATATACATTAAACAGCAAAAATCCAAGCAGNGCTCCCACCACCGCGCAGGTGACCGGTGCAATTCCCGCATTGCTNCCGATGGCCACCACNGAGAAGAAGGTCGCAACCATAACCGTTACACTGGACGCCAGACCGTCCAGACCGTCCGTAAAATTTGTCCCGTTGACCGTTCCGATGACTGCAATATAAAGCACCGGAACCGCCATCCAACCCAGATCAAGATATTTCCCGCCGGANAAGGGAATGAGCATGGAAAGNGAAATGCCGGAATACCGCACCATATAAACCGCAAAAACAGTTGTGACCAGAATCTGCAGCAGCATCTTCTGCCATGGAAGNAATCCGTCNGATCTGCGCAGAACCACTTTTAAGTAATCATCCAAAAANCCGATAATGCCNAAGCCTACCGTCATAAAAAGAATCGGAATGATCCTCGGGTAGTCCTTCACATAGAGCAGGGATGTGAGAATGATGCTTGCCAGTATCATCAGCCCCCCCATCGTCGGCGTTCCGTTTTTCTTTAAATGGGATTCCAATTCCTTCCGCTCCGTCTGCCCGATCTTTAGTCTGCGCAGAAACGGAATTACGATCGGTCCCAAAATTGCACTGATGGCAAAAGCCACAATAACCGGAATAATAATTTCATATGTCATAACCCAACACCTCATGTACATTCTTCATAACTTATCCAGTATAAGTTATTTTACATCATTTATCAAGATAAGGTAAAATATTTTCCATAATTTCTTTTACCACCGGTGCAACGATCGTTCCCCCATAATAGGTTCCCTCCGGATTATTGATAATGGCGAGTACAAGCACCTGCGGGTCATCCGCCGGATAAAATCCTAAAAAGGAAGATATATAGCGGTGCTCACTTCGCGGCAGGGTCTGTGAGGTTGCTGTCTTACCTCCAATCGAATATCCCTCGATTCTGGCATTTTTCCCTCCTCCCTCCGATACGACCTTTTCCAAAAGATACTGCATGGTCTCTGAGGTTTCCTGACTGCAAATCCCCTCGGTGGTCTCATATTCCAGCGTTTTGACCAGATTTCCTTCACTGTCACGCACCTCCACGCCAAAGTGCGGTGTCACTCTGGTTCCCCCATTAATAATAGAAGAAACCGTCGTAACCAGCTGTATCGGCGTGATCTGAAAGGACTGCCCGAAGGAGATTGTCGCAAGCTCCACCGCACCTACGTTTTCCTGCTTGTGCATGATGGTGGCAGCTTCCCCCGGCAGGTCAATATTGGTCTTTTGCAGCAAACCGAACTGCCGGAAATATTTATAAAAATCTTCCGTCCCGATCCGCTCTCCAAGCTCGATGAACACTGGATTGCAGGAATTCATGATTCCCGTCTCAAATGTTTCCGCTCCGTGCCCGGACGTTTTTGCACAGCGGATCCTCCGGTCCTCAACGATTTTATAGCCGGGACAATAGAATTGATCTGTTATTGACACCACTCCTTTTTCCAGTGCTGCGGTCGCAGTAATGATCTTAAACGTAGACCCCGGCTCATATGTATCACTGATACAGGGATTTCGCCACATCTGATTCAGCAGATTCTGCTTTTCCTCCGATGTCAGCAAAGCGGTATCCACATCCGTGTTTGTCAGCGTAAACGGATCATTCAGATTGTATTCGGGGTAATTGACCATCGCCATGATCTCCCCGTTTTGCGGATTCATTACGATGACGGACACACGGTCTGCATTCTTTTGAATATATGCCTTCTCGGCAGCCTGCTCACAGTAACGCTGGATATTGACATCCAGTGAAATATACAGATCGTTTCCGTTGACCGGTTCCATTCTGGTCTCTCCGGCATTCTCGATCTCAATGCCTCTGGCATCTGTCAACGTCAGAATTTTCCCGTTTGTCCCCTGCATGTACTCGTCATATTTTACTTCGAGACCGACAATTCCCTGATTGTCCGCCCCTGTAAATCCCAGCACGGTAGATGCCAGCGTGTCATGGGGATAATACCGCTTATAATCCTCATCCACCTTGATCCCCGCAAGCCCATAAGCGCGAATCCTGTCTCCGGTTTCCTTGTCAACATTTGTCTTGACGCGTTCGATCGAGCTGACTTTTTCCACACGTTTGCGGACAGCCTCCTCCTCTAATCCCAGTTCCTTCACCAGTGCCTGTATGACAGCCTCGGGGTCTTCAATCTGACTGTGAATGACAGAAATTGTGCACACTGATTTGTTGGTTGCCAGCACTGTCCCGTTCACATCCAGAATCCTTCCCCTCGCTGCCTTGATATCACGTTCTCTCTCATGCAGGCTTTCCGCCTTCTGCCCATAATACTCAGAACAGAAGATCATCAGATATACGAGTCTGCCAACCAAAAACATCGATATAAAAAAGACTGCCAGAAACATGATCAGGATCTTTTTCCGGTTATAGGTCTTGTTTCGGTAAATACCATCTTCCTGCTGCATATACAAAAACCTCACAAAAGCTTCTATGATATGTACATAGAATTTTATTCATGCTTTTGTGAGGTTATACATCTTATTCTGGCACATCTGCTCCATCTTCGGGATCAGACGCGTCATCGTCTCCTGTCAACGAATCCATCGTACTCGGAATTTCGCCGGGATCCTCTTCTAACGGCAATTCACTGTTCGATATGTCTGTCATTGCAATCTGCCCTGAATCCTCGCCTTTGACGTCCCATCCGGAATGGATTCCCGTGGTCGCTTCATCCCGATAGACATTCATATAGGGAAGGACCTCTTCTAAAACTTCACGCACAATGTTCTGTGCGAATGTGCTGTGCCACTGTTCCTGTACATTCGGCTCATCTACAATACAGTAAATTACAATCTGAGGGTCATCCACCGGTGCAAATCCGATAAAGGAGAGCAGGTAATTCTCTGTGTCTCTTATCCCTCTATCTGTGATCTTCTGCGCAGTTCCGGTCTTTCCTCCCATGGAATATCCGTCCACCTTGGCTGTATTTCCTGTTCCGGAGGTTACAACGGAATACATATATCCTTTGATCGTATCACAGGTGCTTTTGGAAATCGTTTCCCGAAGCAGCGTCGGCGGAATATTTTGTATGGTATTTCCGTTCTCGTCAGTAATCTTTTTTACCACACGCGGCTGATAAAGGTGTCCCCCGTTTACCAGCGAGCAGTATGCTGTGGCGAGCTGTATCATTGATGTATTAAAATTCTGTCCGAAAGAGTTCGTCGCAAGATCAAGCTTTGTCATCTTATCAAGTGTATATACCAGCGACGCTGTTCTCGTCTCTCCGGGCAGATCGATATTGGTCCTCTGTCCAAATCCGAAAATCTGCTGATATTTTGTAAAATTCTCTGCACCGATCGAATAAGACATCTGCATCAGTGCATCATTGCACGAATTCATCAGTGACTGCTCTACCGTTTCCATGCCGTGTCCGCTGCGGACAACACAGTTGACACGCGGTCCGTCCGAATAAATCATTTCATAGCCGTCGCAATAGTAGGTTTCAGTTCCCAGCAAAGTTCCTGTCTCAAGCCCTGCCGCTATCGTAAACGGCTTGGCGGTAGACCCGGGCTCATAGGTATAGGTCAGGCAGAAATTCTGCCAGAGCCGGTTGAGCTCGTCCATTTTCTCTTCGTCGGTCATGATCGCAAGTTCCTCTTCCGTATAATATGCCGAAAGATCTCTTGGATTGCTCAGATCATAATTCGGATAATTTGCCATTGCCAGCACATCCCCGTTATTCGGGTCCATGACAATTACTGCGATATGCTTAGCTCCCGCATCATCCTGTCTGTAGTTTCCGGTATATGCCTCATTAAATTCTGCGATTTTGTTCTCAACGACTCTCTGGATATTTGCGTCTATGGTCGTCACAATGTTATTGCCGTTCACGGCCGACCGGATTGTCTTTTCAAAATTATTGTCCGTGTTCAGATAGCCGTATTCCCGTCCGTTGATGCCGTTAAGCGTATCATTGTAATAATTTTCCAGTCCGTTTACTCCGACATTTCCCGCTGCGGTAAATCCAACCACGGAACTTGCCAATGCACCGTAGGGATATTCTCTCTGATACTCTTTCTCAAACCAGACTCCCTTAATATTGGGATTTACCTTTTTTCCCTTTTCATCCACTGCCTCCTGCATCTCCACAAAGGGCTGTATCTCTTCGTAGGATGCCCTTTTCTTTAACACAATATATTGGCTGTCCGGTGTGTCCCGGACATAGCCGTAAAGTTCATCGCTGCTCACTTCCGGGAAGCACGAGGTAAGCGCCTGCACTGTCGGTGCAATATAGGCCTCCTTATCAGTCATGACCGAACAGTCTAAGATCACATTGTACACCGCAATGCTTGTTGCCAGCACCGTCCCCTTACAGTCTGTGATGTCTCCCCGCTGATACGGTATGACCTGACTGTCATATTCCTGCTGTGATAAAACGATTTTTTCGTATCTTTCTCCACTGGTTTGCTCAATATACATCAATCTTCCCACCAGCCCGATCAGCATCAGCGCCACGACCATGAACATCACGACAAGCTTTTTCTGCATATGCCTGGGAAATTTGAGCCACGGTTTTCTTTTTCTTCTCTTCTTGGCTGTCATGCTCGCTCCTGTTTCTTACTTATCCGGTATCTCGCTGTACTGATTCATATAATCCTCGTCGCCCACGCTGTAATATACAAGCTGTGACTCTTTTGCGTATGTCATTCCGTATTCATTGAGCGCTTCATCGAGAATGCCGTCTAAATCCAGTGTAGTGTTGATTCTCTTAAGTGCCTCGTCATTATCCGCCCGCAGATTCTCAATCTGGCTTTCCAGACTTGCGATCTTTCTCATGCGCGCTGTCACATCGGACTGTATCCTGATATAGGCACATGCATAGACTCCGAATACGGCAACTGCCACGGTGAGAAATACCACATAGCTTCTGCTCATCCGAAGCTCGCGTTCCTGTCTGCGTCTTATGGCCCGCTTCTTTCTGCGAAGCTCCTCTTCCTTTTCTCTGCGAAGACGTTCCTTCCTCTCTTTTTCTATCCGTTCTGTCTGCGAATAATCCGGTGCCGGCGCCTGCCGGCGCACGGTATTTCCGTCTATATAGTATGCACTGCTGTGCATATTCCTTCTCTTTTCTGCCATCTCCCCTTATTTCCTTTCCATAACTTTTTCCGTAACTGTTTGGCACCTTCACAGTTATCTTTTTTCAAAAACACGCAGCTTCGCGCTTTTTGACCGGGAGTTCTCCTCCAACTCCTCTTCCGTCGGCAGTATCGGTTTTCTGGTGATCACCCTGCCCTGTGATACCTTCCCACATACACAGACCGGAAAGTCCTTCGGACAGGTACATGGATTTTCATTCTTTTTAAAGATTGTCTTTACGATCCGGTCCTCAAGAGAATGAAATGTAATGACACAGATCCTTCCGCCCGGTGCCAGCAATCCGATCATATCGTCCAGATGGTTCTCAAGTATCTCCAGTTCTCTGTTCAGCTCAATGCGGATCGCCTGAAATGTCCGCTTTGCCGGATGTCCTCCGGTAGCCTGTACTTTCATCGGTATGGACGCGCGGATGATTTCTGTCAATTCTCCCGCGGTCCCGATCACTTTCTTCTGTCTCTCCTGCACGATGTTTCTGGCTATTTTTTTTGCGAATCTATCCTCTCCGTAGTCCCGGATCATACGGTATAACTCCGCTTCGCTGTAGCTGTTCACAATATCCTTCGCTGTCAGTTCCTGCCTGTCATCCATGCGCATATCGAGCGGAGCATCTGCTCTCCGATAAGTAAATCCGCGCTCTGCCGTATCCAGCTGGAAAGATGACACCCCCAGATCCAACACGATACCGTCCACCTGTCGGATTCCGATCCGAAAAAGTTCTTCTCTCATATTGGCGTAATTGCTGCGTATCACCGTAACTTTGCTTCCGAATTCCGCCAGCCGCTCTCCTGCTGCTTTGATCGCATCCGCATCCTGGTCAATGCCGATCAGTCTCCCTCGCTCTGAAAGGCATTTCGCCACCAGACAGGCATGTCCGCCGCCGCCTAATGTTCCATCCACATACGTCCCGTCCGGCTTAATATCCAGCTGCTCAATTGTCTCATGCAGCAACACGGAATAATGTTCAAATACCACTTTCCCCCACTCCTATATGCTAAATCCCATCTCTGCCATCTGCTCTGCAATCTCGTCCATCTCGTCTTCATCATAGGTGTTTTCCTGCCACCTGTCTTTATCCCAGATCTCGATCCTGCTCAGAACCCCGACCAGAACCGTATCTTTCTGCAAGTCGGCGTATTCTCTCAAAACCGGCGGGATCAGTATCCTGCCCTGCTTGTCCAGTTCAACGGTCGCCGCACCTGCAAAGAAAAAACGTGAAAACTTTCTTGCACTCTTGGAGGTCATGGAAATACTGCGAAATTTCTCTTCGATGTTCTGCCATTCTTCATTGGGATACACAAATAAACACCCATCCAGTCCCTTTGTCACCACAAATTCATTTCCGAGCTGCTCTCTGAATTTGGATGGGACGATGAGTCTGCCTTTTGGGTCCACTGTGTGATTATATTCCCCCATAAACATGCACAAACACCTGCCTTTTCGGCGAAATCAGCATCCACCTTTCACGGTTATCCACAAAGTTATAAACTTATCCACCACTTTGTACCACTTTTTCACCACTTTCCTCCACTTTTATACTCATATTACCCCACTTGCCCCAAAAAAGCAATAGAAAACAAGGAAAAAGAGACAAAAAAATAAGACATCACGAAAATCCGTAACGTCCTATCCTCTGCTTTTCACTATATTTTATGTAGTGACTTTTTCTTTACTTTCCAAATATTCTTCGATCAGTTTGTCCAGTTTTGTACTTTTCTCGTAGTAACACTCAAAATCATCTTCTTGTAATAGTGACTTTTCGAGTTCCAGCCTTGCTGTCTCGATTTCCTTTCGCAACTCATAAAGTTTCCTCATATGAATCTCCTCCCAAATCATGCAAAATTCCTATGTTCCTTTATGAATATCCCTGCCGCTGACGCACCCTCAAAGCATTCATTTTCTCTTTTGTGTGTTGTGACTACATACATTTTACTATGTTATGGTCCAAAAAGCAAACAAAACAGCATGTCACAAGTCGTCAATTATCGACACAAAACGCCAAACTACCCCCTAAAACCAGCCCACTTTGCTCCAATTTTTCTTAGTTTCTCAGCATTCTCTCTGTTTTTTTCTGTGCAAGAAGCTCTATCATTCCCTTCAGCGCATGATAATTGACAGAAATAATATGATGGATATCATCTGCCTGATGCCTGCCTTCTTCCATGGGATACTTGTTTCCCATGGAATACTCGTTTTCCATGGAATACTCGTTTTCCATGGAGTGTTTCTGTGCAATATATTTGTCATGCGTATTTTGAATAAACCGGCAGAGAGCATCCGCACTGTGAAAAGCCCCTTCTCCTTTGGCTGATGCGTTCTCTCTCATATTTTTTGCTGCTTCACCGCTTTTTATGTAGCTGCGCAAGTCTTTTTTCAGCCTTTCCTCGTAGGAGCAGTGCTCCTTTAAACTGCCGCCATAGGTTTTGTCATGGGGAAATGTAAAATAATCCGCAAGATAGTGGCTGATCTGCCCCAAATCCATATAGTATTTCATCCCTTTCTTTTTCTTTTCAATTATTTTCCTGCCTTCCGAAAGCCGCTCTATATCTTTCCTGACATGCGGAAACGTTCCGGTCATCTCGTGCCTCTTGTAGAGAAAGGACGGCTTGATATCCGGCAGAATACTCCCCAGATAAAAAGAATACTTATGCTTTTTCAGTCCTTCATCATTTAAACTCTCTACCATATACCGCGCCAACGAAATATGCGATTTCTTTCTCATTGTCTTCTGTCCCTTTCCTGTATCGCGTCACCANGTCACTATTTCNAAACNACTCACAACTATTTTNTATTCTACCCCANCATTACGCAGAATGCAATGCATGGAATAAAATGGCATACATTGCATTCCGCTTTAGTTTCTAGCAGCAGTTGCAAAAGCTTGCACACTCAGTCTCGCCGCAGGTACATGCGTTTCCGCCGGCAATTCCGATATGCTCCGCCGAACATTTTTTGTCCTTATTGAATTCGCAGTTACATGCCTCACAGGTCACATCAATTTCCTTCGATTTCGTTCCGACCGTATTCGAAGACGAACTGGAACCCCGTTCCTTAAAACTTCCACAGCACGTCTGGCTGCTTTGCTCAGCTTTGCTTCCCTCCACGTGAATATCACCCTTGCAGCAGCAGTGCTCTTTGTTGTATACGCAGCCTGTCACAGAACAATCCAGATAAGTCATACCGATTTCTCCTTTCTTTTTTTTCGTAACTGTTTAGTATCTTCACAGTAACTTCGTACATTATTATCCCGCGCACACAAAAAAATATCCGTCACACTTTTGGTGAAAACGGATATTTTTTCCAATTTTTATTTTTCACGTTCCTCCTGCGGGATCTCCCTGCGGATTTCCTTTGTGCGGATTTCCCTGCAGATCTCATCGATAAACTGCTGCAGCTGCTTTACACCCTCATCTCCTGCAAAACGGCTTCTCACAGATACGGTGCGGTCCGCTTCCTCCTGCTGTCCGACAACGAGCATATAGGGAAGCTTATCCAGCCTTGCCTCACGGATCTTAAACCCGATCTTTTCCGAACGGTTGTCAACAGTGGCATCGATGCCGTTTGCCCTAAGCTCCCGGCATACCCCGTTCGCATAGTCTTCATATTTATCGGAAATAGGCAGTACGCGCACCTGCTCCGGACACAGCCAGGTCGGGAACTTTCCGGCATACTTCTCTATCAGCCATGCGAGTGTCCTCTCATAACAGCCCAGCGAAGTTCTGTGAATGATGTACGGGCGCACCTTCTCTCCATT
This sequence comes from Roseburia sp., assembly GCA_014804775.1. GTDB lineage: Bacteria > Bacillota > Clostridia > Lachnospirales > Lachnospiraceae > Roseburia. The sequence goes on from JAAUZB010000019.1 coordinate 36,575, forward strand.
CTGGTCAATATAGTACATGTCAAAGTTCTCTGCAATCGCACAGTCCAACTGGATGGTGATCATCGTATCCTCTTTGCCGTATACATTCTTTGCCTGAATGTCAATCTTCGGTCCGTAGAAAGCAGCCTCTCCGTCCGCCTCTTCAAACGGGAGATTCTTATCCTTCAACACCTCGCGCAGCGCATTCTGGGAATTTTCCCAATAGGCATCGTCGCCAAGGTATTTTTTCTTATTTGCCGGGTCCCATTTTGANAGACGGAACGTCACATCCTCTGCGAGTCCCAATGTATTCAGCACATAATATGCCAGATCCAGACAGCTTTTCAACTCTTCCTCCGCCTGGTCAGGACGGATCACAAGATGTCCCTCCGAAATCGTAAACTGGCGGACACGGGTCAGTCCGTGCATCTCACCGGAGTCCTCCGCACGGAACAGCGTCGAAGTCTCTCCCATACGGTATGGCAGATCACGATAGGATTTCTGTGTATTTTTATATACATAATACTGGAACGGGCATGTCATGGGACGAAGCGCAAATACCTCTTTGTCTGTCTCTTCATCNCCAAGCACAAACATTCCATCTTTATAGTGATCCCAGTGTCCTGAAATCTTATATAAATCAGATTTTGCCATCAGCGGTGTTCTCGTGCGCACATAGCCCCACTCATTATCTTCCAAATCCTCAATCCACCTCTGAAGCTTCATGATCATTTTAGTTCCCTTAGGAGTAAAGAGCGGGAGTCCCTGTCCGATGACATCAACCGTAGTAAAAAGTTCCATTTCACGTCCGAGTTTATTGTGATCGCGGCGCTTTGCATCCTCCATGCGCTCCAAATGNNCNGNCAACTCTTCNTTNTTATTNTANGCCGTNCCNTAAATNCNCTGCANACGTGCCTTNTNGGAATCNCCNCTCCAGTATGCCATNGANGANGATGTCAGTTTNAANGCNTTNANNNCCTTTGTGNTCATCAGNTGCGGTCCTGCACANAGATCCACGAATTCTCCCTGATCGTAGAAAGAAATCTCAGCTCCTTCCGGAAGTTCCTCGATCAGCTCCACCTTATAGGGTTCATCCTTCTCCTGCATGAATTTGATCGCTTCCGCTTTGGGCAGTGAGAATCGTTTCAGTTCATGACCTTCTTTGATGATCTTCTTCATCTCACCCTCTAACGCATCCAGATCCTCTCTGGAAAACGGCTCCGTATCGAAATCATAATAAAAGCCGTCTTCAATTGCCGGTCCGATCGTCACTTTTGCATTCGGGCGCAGACGNTTTACCGCCTGTGCAAGCACATGAGACGCCGTATGCCGAAGCACCTTCAATCCTTCCGCATCACTTAGTGTCACAATATTTAAAGTACAGTCCTCCGCGATCTCCGTGCGCAGATCTACTATCTTGCCGTCTACCTCTCCGGCACATGCCACTCTCGCCAGACCTTCACTGATATCTTTTGCAATCTCAAATACGGACTTTGGTTCACCATACTCCTTTATGGAACCATCCTTTAACGTGATCTTCATATCTGCAATCCTGCTCCTTTCTATACAAAAATCCCTGACACTGCATAAATGCAATGCCAGGAACGATACGCTGGCGTCATGCCGTCAGCATCTACTTCTGCTGCCTTCCACAGCAGTGNTTGTACTTCTTTCCNCTGCCGCANGGACACGGCTCATTACGTCCGATCTTCTTACCTACCACTACAGTACCGGATTTTTTCTGCTCAAGATAAAGNCTCTTTCTNGTCTCATCGTCATAAATTTCTTTCCACTGNGGAAGTTCATACAGCCAGTCCGCCTTGGCATCTACCATATTTTTGTAGAGNTTTTCTTTGTCAAACGCAAGGCTTACNGTGGTATCCTCCTCCATGGTGTCGATCGGATTCGGTTCCACAAGGCTGTCNTTGATTCCGTCCAGAAATCCCGTCATATCCATGATGCTGAGTTCATATTTATCTGCAAGCTCTTTGACGGTTCCCTCCACTTTCTCATCAGGGNTGCTCAAAAGTTTTTCGTATACGCCCTGCTCCAAACGGAAGTATCTCTGCCAAAATCTCTGCAGCTCTCCCTTATCGGTTTTTTCATTGTAGGCAATTTTATGCCACTGTTCTAATAACGCCATCACTGATTCCTCTATTTCCATAAAAATATTTGCGCGTCAGACCACATTTACGGACCGCCGCTGAATACNTGTACCATTATAGCAAATAATTCCCCATATTTCAAAACATTTTTCAGAAAAACGGGTTCCGCCGCTTTTCTTAGCGGTTTTCCAACGGTATGTATTCTGTCACCTTCATAATGTTCTGATAAGCCGGACGGATGATCTTATCCGCATTGATCAACTCCTCCATGCGGTGCGCACTCCAGCCAACAATACGCGCAATGGCAAAAATCGGAGTGTAGAGTTCAAGCGGAATCCCCAGCATACTGTACACAAATCCACTGTAGAAATCCACATTGGCACTGACTCCTTTGTAGATATGACGCTTCTCGGCAATGACCTCCGGCGCCAGGCTCTCCACTTTACTGTACAGCGCAAAATCCTTTTCCCTGTGCTTCTCTACCGCAAGTTTCTTCACAAAGTCTTTGAAAACTCTTGCCCTCGGATCAGACAGAGAATAAACTGCATGTCCCATTCCGTAGATCAGGCCCTTTCTGTCAAAGGCCTGCTTATCCACCAGCATTCCAAGATAACGGCGCACCTCGTCGTCATCCTCCCAGTCCTTCACCTCTCTACGCATATCCTCCATCATTTCCACGACCTTGATATTGGCACCGCCGTGCTTTGGTCCCTTCAGGGAGGAAAGCGCCGCCGCCATGACAGAATAGGTATCCGAGCCGGAAGACGATACTACGCGTGTGGTAAATGTTGAGTTGTTTCCGCCGCCATGCTCCATATGCAAAACTAATGCGATATCAAGCACCTGTGCCTCCAACTGTGTATATTTTTTGTCCGGACGCAGCATCAGCAGGATATTTTCTGCCACCGACAATCCCACCTGCGGTCTGTGGATATAGAGACTGTCATCACANACATAATGGTTATAAGCATGATAACCGTACACCGCCAGCATCGGAAGTACACTGATCAGTTTGATGCACTGCTCCAGCTGGGTGTGCAGTTCGTGATCCTCGAGCGTGTCATCGTAGGATGCCAGTGTCAACACACTTCTTGTCAAAGAATTCATTAAATCCTTGCTCGGCGCTTTCATAATAACGTCTCTTGTAAAGTTCGTCGGAAGCTGCCTGCATTCCTCAAGCATACTCTGAAAAGACTGCAGCTGCTCCACATTCGGCAGTTCTCCAAACAGTAACAGATAGGCAATCTCCTCGAATCCAAACCTTCCCTTACAGCCGCTGATCAGCTCGATCACATTGCATCCGCGATACCAGAGCTGACCGTCGCAGGGGATTTTTTTACCGTCCTCCATGCGGAATGCATCGATCCGTGAAATGTTGGTGAGACCGACAAGGACACCCTTTCCGTCTTTATCTCTCAGTCCCCGCTTCACATCATACTCTCCAAACAATGCTTCCGGTATCTGATTATTTTTTTCACATATTTTCATCAGTTCTTCTGTTTCTCTTCCAAAGTCACCGTATTGATTCATAAATGACTCCTCCTTTCGATATTCCGAGGCTTCATGCGTTCACGCCATATTCCTGCAGTTCCAATACAGCCTGCTCATAAGTATGAAACTGTATACCGCTGATCCCCTGCTGTTTCGCAGCCTCAACATTCTCTTTGCGGTCATCTAAGAATATACACTCTGCGGCATTCAAATGAAACTTTTGCAGCAGCGACCGATATATTTCCGGTTCCGGTTTGATCTGATGCACCTCATAGGAAAAAAGCGCACCGTCTACGTCCTCCAGAAAAGATAACGCATCAATGGTCTTCTCATACGCATATTTGGAATAATTGGATAAAATATATACATGATAACCGTTCTTTTTCAACTGATTGATCCACGGTCTGCTGTAATCAAACTGCCAGATCGCCAATTGAACATGATCCCACAAAAGTTTGATCTCTCTCTCATATTGCGGTGCATTGCCGATCATACGGGAAAGCAGCTCTTCATCACTCAGCGTACTCCGATCCGATTCATTCCATACATCGGACTGTACCGTCGCATCTAACACGGCTCCCATGACGTCCCCGTCTATTCCAAGATCGTGAAGCGCTTTCCTCGGGTCCCACTCTACCAAAACATTTCCCACGTCAAATACAATATTTTTTATCATAGATAACCTCGATTTTTCTGTTACGCTTTACGGTAAATGATGTCCTCCCGTCCCGGTCCGTTTGAAATCATTGTGATCGGATAGCCTATCTGCTCCTCGATAAATTCCACATATCTGCGGCAGTTTTCCGGAAGTTCTTCGTATGTCTTGATCCCTCTGATATCGCACTTCCATCCCGGCAGAGTCTTTAAGACCGGCTTTGCCTTCTCAAGCTTTGCCGTAACCGGAAATTCTGTGGTAACCTCGCCGTCAACCTCATACCCGACGCATACCGGAATCTCATCGAGATATCCCATGACATCCAGTACGGTAAATGCAACATCTGTTGTTCCCTGCAGACGACATCCGTACTTGCTTGCCACACAATCGAACCAGCCCATACGTCTCGGACGGCCTGTCGTAGCTCCGTACTCTCCGCCGTCACCGCCTCGTCTCCTCAGTTCATCTGCCTCTTCCCCAAAAATCTCACTGACAAAAGCTCCTGCACCTACCGCAGAAGAATATGCTTTACATACAGTGATAATCTGCTTGATCTCATAAGGCGGAATACCTGCCCCGATCGCACCGTAAGCCGCCAATGTAGAGGAGGAAGTCACCATCGGATAAATCCCGTGATCCGGGTCCTTTAATGTCCCAAGCTGCCCCTCAAGCAGGATCGTCTTGCCCTCTTTGATCGCCTTGTCCAGATAGGCGGACACATCGCAGACATATGGCGCGATCATATCACGGTATTCGTGCAGTGTATCCAGCAGTTCATCCGGATCGATCGCAGGTTTATGGTACAAATGCTCCAAGAGCACATTCTTTGTCTCTGCAATGCGTACAGTCTTCTCCTTTAACAGATCCTCGTCAAAAAGCTCGCTGACCTGAAAACCGATTTTGGCATATTTATCGGAATAAAACGGCGCTATGCCGGATTTGGTCGAGCCAAACGATTTCCCGCCCAGCCGCTCTTCCTCATACTGGTCAAATAGAATATGATACGGCATAACGATCTGTGCACGGTCAGAAACAAGGATATTGGGTTTCGGCACGTTTCTCTCCACAATAGACTGTATCTCCTGAATCAGAACCGGAATATTTAACGCAACACCGTTTCCTATAATACTCGTGGTATGGTTGTAAAACACACCGGACGGCAGTGTGTGAAGTGCAAATTTTCCATAGTCGTTGACAATGGTATGGCCTGCGTTTGCGCCGCCCTGAAAACGTACGATAATATCTGCTTCCTTTGAGAGCATATCTGTGATCTTTCCTTTTCCCTCATCGCCCCAGTTGGCTCCAACTACTGCTTTAACCATTTGTTCTTCCTCCTATTTTCACAAAAAGAGACCGCTGTAAAAACGGTCCCCCTTTTTTTCGTTTTTACTTACTGATTATACACGATGCCTCTGCCAAAGTAAATGCCTGTCTGTCTTTTTCATTATGACAGCAGATTCTTGATATTATTCAGCTTCCTCGCCTCCTGAATAATACTGTACTTCTCCTCTCTCAGATACTCCTCCATCTGTGCGATCTCATCCGCCGTAAACCCTCGCTGCTTCTCAATCCGGCATTCCGGCACCTGACCCTCCGCATAATCCATACCGGATTTCCCGTTCCGCTCAAAACGCACACTGACCAGATTCTGATTCTGTTTTCTTACCACCCCGGAATATATCAATGTTACTTCTTCCTGATTCATCTTATCTCCCAATTCTTTCAGTTTTCCAACTCTGGCAGCTTCTTGGAACATCCAATCGCCAATGCCCCCGGTCCGATATGGCATGCTACGCTGAGCGACAGCGGATCCATTTGAATTTCCATTCCGGGGAAAACTTCCTGCACTTCCTTCCGAAAATCTTCAGCCGCCTCTCTGTCAAAGGTGTATGCCATCGCCAGATGCATATGCTCCCCGGCGGGATCGTGAAAACGGTTTGCGAAATCATTTTTCATCGCATCGATCATAATATTCTTAGCCTGCTTTACCGTTCTTGCTTTGGCAAAAGCATCCAGCTTCTCTCCCTGAATCTGGAGCACCGGCTTTAACTTAAGCAGTGTGCCAAGCGCCGCTGCCGCCGGTGTGATCCTTCCGCCCTTCTTCAGGTAATAGAGCGTGTTGACCATGATATAAATGGAAGACTCCATCTTGTCTCTCTCCAAGATCTCTTTGATCTCCAACGCACTTCTTCCCTGTGCCGCAAGTGCCTTCGCATCCAGTACAGACTGACGCTGCGTGATCGAGATGCGCTGGTTATTGACCACCTGCACTTTTCCGTCATAATCCTGTGCCAGCATTATGGCGGTTTCACAGGTACTGCTCAACCCGGAAGACATAGGAATGTGCACGATCTCATCATACTCCTGTAACAGCTTATCCCAAATATCCGTGACATCCCCCACCACCGGCATGGATGTGGAAATATCGGTATCTTCGGACAGCATCTTATAAAATTCTTCCTGTGTGAGGTTAATATCTTCATAATATGTCTGGTCTCCGGCAAAAAAAGGCATAGGCAGAACTGAAACATTCAGCTCCTTGGCACACTGCTGTGTAATGCCGCTATTACTGTCAGACAAAATTGCTACTTTTCCCATTTTTTGTTTCCCTCCATCAATTCTATATCATCTATCTTATCAATATTACATATAAATATTCTGCTGCTTTTCATCAATTGGGCAATACAACGGTACGGTCCGCCAGCATCCTGACAAAAGCCGTGTCACGCATCATCCATGGCTCCAGCTGCAACGCAAGATTACACCGGCAGATTTCCTCGGGTGTGACCCATTTCAACTCATATCCCTGCTCAATCTCACTGGCTGTCAGTTGAAGCTCATCCTGCCCTTCTTCAACCTCACAGTAATAAAAGAGAGAATGGCAGATATATTTTCTGGTCGGTTCAAAAATATCCCGTCTCACTTCCAGCATTTCTCCCAGCTCTCTGGTACACTCCGGTTTGATACGAAACCCTGTCTCCTCATGAATCTCTCTCGCCAATGTCTCCAGATAGGTCTCTCCCGTCTCCTGCCCGCCGCCAGGAATCTTATATTCACCGTTTTTTCCGCGCTGCATTGCAATACAAAAATCCTGCCGCACTGTCTGCGCACTGTCATCAATCTGTGTTTTTGCGCTGCGCCGAATGATCCCCCGAACCGCATACCGCTCCAGGACGGTAGTGGTGTCCTCATAGTTTTTTTCGTCAAATACTGCAAGCAAATCCATAATTCCCTCTCTTCCCAGTCTCTGCGACAATGTTCTGAAGGTAATTTGACAGCTGCTCCGATCTTGTACCGATCAGTGTAATCTTCGGTGAAATTATATCATAAATGGGATGCATGTGCAAATAAAACAAATTTTACACAAAAAAACTCTCCGGGGAACCTCAATTCCCCAGAGAGTTATGCAAATCCACAAACCAGACGGACCGGTGATTACATCATACCCATGCCCGGATTGCCTGCCGGCATAGCCGGAGCATCTTCCTTGATATTTGCAACTACTGACTCTGTCGTAAGCAGTGTAGACGCAACAGATGTTGCATTCTGCAGTGCGCTTCTTGTCACCTTGACCGGATCAAGGATTCCGTTTGCAACCATATCAACATATTCTTCCGAAGTAGCATCAAAGCCAACACCCGGATTTGCTTCTTTTACCTTGTTAATGATGACTGCGCCTTCAAGACCCGCATTTGCAGCAATGTAATACAGCGGAGACTCCAAAGCCTTTAAGATAACATTTGCGCCGGTCTTCTCGTCGCCCTCTAAAGATTCTGCCAGCTTAGCCACATCTTTGGATGCGTGGATATATGCGGAACCGCCTCCTGCAATAATGCCTTCCTCTACAGCCGCTCTTGTTGCATTCAACGCATCCTCCATGCGGAGTTTTGCCTCTTTCATCTCTGTCTCGGTAGCAGCGCCTACGCGGATCACAGCAACACCGCCTGCCATCTTCGCAAGTCTCTCCTGTAATTTCTCTTTGTCAAATTCAGATGTGGTCTCCTCAATCTGACCACGGATCTGGTTGATCCTGGATTCAATTGCAGCCTTATCGCCCGCACCGTCAACAATAATTGTGTTCTCTTTCTGAACTTTAACGGATTTTGCACGGCCGAGCTGATCCATCGTTGTATCTTTCAACTCCAGACCGAGATCTGAACTGATCACCTGACCTCCTGTCAAAATCGCGATATCCTCTAACATAGCCTTTCTTCTGTCACCGTAGCCCGGAGCTTTGACAGCGACAACATTGAAAGTTCCACGCAGTTTGTTCACAATGAGAGTCGTGAGTGCTTCCCCTTCGACATCCTCTGCGATGATCAGCAATTTTGCCCCGCTCTGTACGATCTGCTCCAATAACGGAAGAATCTCCTGAATGTTGCTGATCTTCTTGTCAGTGATCAGGATATACGGATCATCCAGCACAGCTTCCATCTTATCCATATCAGAGCACATATATGCTGACAGATATCCGCGGTCAAACTGCATTCCCTCTACCAGATCAAGCTCTGTCTCCATCGTTTTTGACTCTTCTATTGTGATAACGCCGTCGTTGGAAACCTTCTCCATCGCGTCTGCAACCATATTGCCGACTTCCTCGTCCCCTGCAGAGATTGCTGCAACTTTTGCGATCTGATCTTTGCCGTTCACCTTGGATGACATTGCAAGAATGGACTCCACTGCTTTATCCGTAGCCTTCTTCATACCGCGGCGGAGAATGATCGGGTTAGCTCCTGCCTCCAAATTCTTCATACCCTCATGCACCATAGCCTGTGCTAAAACAGTTGCAGTCGTGGTTCCGTCACCGGCAACATCGTTGGTCTTGGTTGCAACCTCTTTTACCAGCTGCGCACCCATATTCTCGAATGCATCTTCCAACTCGATTTCTTTTGCGATCGTAACACCGTCATTGGTGATCAACGGAGCGCCGTATGATTTATCCAGTACTACGTTTCTTCCCTTCGGTCCAAGTGTTACCCTGACTGTATCTGCCAATTTATCCACGCCGGCGCCTAAAGCTGCTCTGGCCTCTGTTCCGTATTTAATTTCCTTTGCCATGATCGTTTCCCTCTCTTTTTTAATATTTTGTTCTATTCTACTACTGCAAGAATATCATTCTGCTTTACGATAATGTATTCCTCACCGTCCAGTTTCACTTCTGTTCCCGCATATTTGGAATAGATGACACGCTGTCCGGCTTTCACCTGCATCGTCACTTCCTTGCCATCTACCATTCCACCCGGTCCAACAGCGATCACTTCTGCCTCCTGCGGCTTTTCCTGCGCACTGCCGGTAAGAATGATACCTGACTTTGTAGTCTCTTCTGCTTCACACTGCTTTAATACAACTCTGTCACTCAACGGTACTAATTTCATGATGCTTACCTCCTGCTTATTCCATCTGATATAATCTTCTTTTGAGTCGTTATTAGCACTCATTTCTTTCGAGTGCTAACCGATAGTCCTATGATATTTGTTTGATTTAAAATCCGCAACTAAATATATTCCGATTTATCATCAAAAATTCTATCGTTTTCTCTATCTTTCTCATTTTTTCTCTTTTTTTTATAATTTCTTCCATTTTATGTTATTTTATACTTTTTTTAGAAACAACATCCAGCGGTGTATTTGCTCTCGTATCCCTGACCGCATGCTGCAGTGTCTTTCTTACCGTAGTATTTCCCGATTTCCACAAAAGCTTCATCGCTCTGGCAAAAAGCTGCTGCGTTTCCGGCGGAAGCTTGCTCTTCGTCTTCATGACTTCCTGTATCACTTTCCATTTGCTGTGATAAAATTCATCCACCGTCGTAATGTTGGCACCTTCGAGTATTGCAAATACCGTATCCACGATCTGCTGCCGCTGTTCCACATCCAGTTCGAACAGCCAGCTTTTCAATGTCTCATCGAGCAGCAGACTTTGCGGTGCCACTGCTTCCAAATGAATAAAGGAAGCCCCCAAAACCTCCCATGACATGGCATCATGCTGTTGAATCCCGTTCTGGGAGCTTTTTACAACCTCAAAATCCCCCTGATGCTCCAAAAGCATTCCAACAATACTGGATTCCGGCAGAATCGTTTTTATTTTCCGGTTCATGTATTGGTACTCAGGGCTTTCGATCATTGTTCTGGAAAATCCCGGACCGTCATTGCTGTATACATCCGCGATCTTTTCCTGCACAGACGGCTCGCACTTTACTGCAGCATAAACCGACAGGTTTCCTCCCTTGGAATGTCCCCCGACACGGATGACAGATGCTCCCGTCACTTCTGCAATATGGTTGAGGTAGGCTGCCGCCTTCAGCTGCCCCGGCGTCTCGGACAAAAATCCCATATTAAAGTTTTCTTTCCATCCCACGATCGTGTGATCCGTGCCGCTGAATGAAACATAGATGCTTCCGTCACTTAAGTGTACGCAGATCACCGAAAACTGAGATTCCTCCTCCTGACTGATGTCATTTACATAACAGGAAAGTCCGGCATCACAAAAACGTCTCGTCTCCCCCATCTTCTTTAGCACATAGATCGCTGTTTTGGTCATGGAAACTTTTTTCATGATCTCATTTTCATCGTGTGTGGCAAAAAAGCGCTCTGACGCCTCTGCAACGCTTATTTTTTGTCCGTCGCCCACTCTGCCTACGATTCCGTCAAAGTCCACATAGACAAGCTGTGCCAGCAGCAGATTATCAACTTCATTGAATTCCGACTGTGACAAAGTCAGATCGCCCCGCCAATCCAGATAATCCAATATATTAGCCATTCCACCGTCTCCTCTTTATGAAATGAGTCCGTAATGCAGCAGACCGTTTCGAATTCCGTCATCATTGATATCCGTTGTGACAAATTCTGCCGCCGCTTTTGCGTTTGCCGTACCGTTGCCCATTGCAACACCGTGGGCAACGTATTTTAGCATATCAAGGTCATTTTCACTGTCGCCAAAGGCATATGTGTTCTCACGCAAAACACCAAACAGCTCACAGACTTTCTGAATCCCGGTTGCTTTGGAAAATCCGCTGGGATTGATCTCCACGACACCGTCCGCTTTATGGATGATCATATCAAAATCTTCGCCGAGATCTTCCCGCACCTTTTCCACGTCCGCATTTCTGATCTCTGCGCTCATTTTATTGATTTCAATTTGAGAAAGATCCTCACCGATCCCTTTTACATCGTCTCCCAACTCATTTCGCAGATAAATGACATAAGGATCCTCCAGAAATTCTTTTTCATCCACATAAATATAGCGGGGCCCCTCCAGCACGACCGGCATGTTGTGTTTATTCAACACAGCCAGGGCATGCGCCAGTTTTTCCTCCGGCAGGAGCACCTGAAACACTGTTTCCTTATGAAAATCAATATGTGTTCCGCAGGAAGCCACAACACCGTCAAATCCGATGGAGAGCAGATGTTCGCTGCGGATATTCGAGCGGCTTCTCCCGCTGCAGATAAAGGCATAGTGACCGTTTTCCCTCAGCTGTCGGATTGCCTCTGCTGTGCTGTCCGGAATCTGCATATGCATATCCCAAAGCGTTCCGTCAATGTCAAAAAACACTGCTTTTTTCATCTTTTCCCCTTTTTTACCGGTCTATTACCGGAAGTTTTGCGATAGATGCCGCAAGTTCCTCATCCGTAGGAATGTAGTCATTCATCTCGCCGTCATTGTATTTCTGATAAGCTACCATGTCAAAGTATCCTGTACCGGTCAGACCGAATACGATATTTTTCTCTTCGCCTGTCTCCTTGCATTTCATGGCCTCGTCAATGGCAACCTTAATGGCATGACTGCTTTCCGGCGCCGGAAGAATACCCTCCACTCTTGCAAATGTCTCTGCGGCTTTAAATACCTCGGTCTGCTCCACACTTCTCGCCTCTAAAAGTCCCTGATCATACAATTCGGATACCGTTGAGCTCATGCCATGGTAACGGAGTCCTCCTGCATGGTTGGCAGACGGAATGAATCCGCTTCCCAGCGTATACATTTTAGCAAGCGGGCACACCTTTCCGGTGTCACAGAAATCATATGCATAGGTTCCTCTCGTTAAGCTCGGGCAGGATGCAGGCTCTACCGCAATGATCTTATAGTCTGCCTCGCCTCTCAATATTTCTCCTGCGAAAGGAGAGATCAGACCGCCCAGATTGGAACCGCCTCCGGCACAACCAATAATGGTGTCCGCCTTGATCCCATATTTATCCAAAGCTGCCTTTGCCTCCAAACCGATAATGGACTGATGAAGCAGTACCTGTGCCAGAACCGAACCAAGCACATAACGGTATCCTTCCTGACTGGTTGCCGCCTCAACCGCCTCCGAGATCGCACAGCCAAGGCTCCCCGTTGTTCCCGGGAATTCTTCGTTTATTTTGCGTCCCACATTCGTATTCATAGAAGGCGACGGGGTTACATTTGCGCCATAAGTACGCATCACCTCACGCCGGAACGGCTTCTGCTCATAAGAACACTTTACCATATACACCTGGCAGTCCAGATCAAAGTATGAACATGCCATGGAAAGCGCCGTTCCCCACTGACCCGCACCGGTCTCCGTCGTCACGCCTTTTAATCCCTGTTTCTTTGCATAATAAGCCTGCGCGATCGCCGAGTTTAATTTATGGCTTCCCGATGTGTTATTTCCTTCGAATTTATAATAAATATGTGCCGGCGTCCCCAGTTTCTCTTCGAGGCAATACGCTCTTACCAGAGGTGACGGACGGTACATTTTGTAGAAATCCAAAATCTCTCCGGGAATATCAAAATACGGCGTTGTCTCATCCAACTCCTGCTTCGCCAGCTCTTCACAAAAGATGCCAGACAGTTCTGCTTCCGTAACCGGCTGTAAAGTACCCGGATTCAGGATCGGCGCCGGCTTCTTTTTCATATCAGCCCGCACGTTATACCACTGCTTCGGTATCTCCTTCTCTTCTAAATAAATTTTGTAAGGTATTTTCTGGTCCATGTTGAGTTCCTTCTTTCTTTTACTATTCTAATTAATTCTTTGATGCACTGTGACATTATACAATGATTCCACCCATATTTCAATCGGTTTTGCGTTCACTAAATTTATAGTTTATATTTACTTATGTAGCTTAATATGTTATAATTAAGAAGCCTAACAAGGCAGAGAAAGGAGTTGATTTAAATTGAAGCTATTAAAGAAACTTTTAACGATGCCTTGTTCCTGTAACATAATATGTAGCTGATGCATAGGGCATGAAGCGGCAGAGCCACAACTGCCAAAGTGAAGCTATGTATCATAGAAGCAGTGAGTGCCTTTCACTGTATCTTTGCTCGCACCCGGCTTATTTTTAATCCCGATATGGGGAAATTAGATCGTGATATCTAATAAACGCTTACGAGCGTGTGGCGCGTAGAAAATACGCACACGAACAGGAAATGTGTCAGAGGACCATATTCCTATGGCAGCCTACGGGCGTGCATTCATTTATTATTCAGGCAATCCCAAAAAATTAAGCCTTTTTTGGGGGAATTGCGGTAACTGTTAACTGCAAAGATTGCAATACATTACAGGTGAACAAAGGTGGAACAGCCTATCATGAGGCACCATGATAGGTTTTGTTAAGTTTTAATTGTGGTCTTTATCATTCCTGTTTTTTTATAAATATTTTATTGTTTTTTGACTACAAATATGATATTGTTATCCATACGAGCTATATCGTTATTTTCTTCCTGCCTCTCGTGCAGGCTTACGCTGACCTCGCTGTCAGTTATCTGCTTGGTCTTTTTGTCTCGGTTCCGTTTCATGACCGTGGTCAGGCGTTTCGCCAGAACATTCCAAGTACAAAAACTCATTTATTTATCACATCTACATGGTGCGGCTCTGCGCAGTTCTTAACCATTTCCTGCATCCGCACAAGAAAGGATTCTGCCTATGCAAAGAAAGTTTCTCAGAAATATCCCTCAAAAAAACCGTGTTACCGTTCCACCTCAATTTCAGTCCTTAGCGGACGCAACCGGAACAATCGATTACTGCTTTACCAACGATTACATGTTCCGCGCCATCCTTCAGGAGAATAGCGAAGTTCTGACCGCTCTCGTCTGCTCTCTTCTTCATCTGGACTCCTCCGAGATCACATCGGTTATCATCACCAATCCTATCGTACTTGGAGAACATATCGACGACAAGGATTTTATTCTCGATATCGCCATCCTGCTGAATCACAATGCAAGCATAAACCTCGAAATGCAAGTGGCAAACTATATGAACTGGGAAGAACGCTCTCTGTGCTATCTGTGCCGCAGCTACGACCAGTTGAACGCCGGTCAGGATTACCGTGAAGTAAAACCGGCGTTCCAGATTGGATTTCTCAACTTTACGCTCTTTCCCGAGCATCCTGAGTTCTATGCTACATACAAGCTTTTGAATGTGAAAAATCATCATCTTTACAGTGACAAATTCACCCTCGGTGTGGTAGACTTAACTCAGATAGACTTGGCAACCGAAGAAGACAAGGATTGGGGAATTGATTACTGGGCAAAACTATTTAAAGCCAAAACATGGGAGGAATTAAGAGTGATTGCAAAAAAGAACGATGAATTGCGTGAAGCCTCTGAAGCTTTATATGTCATGAATGCAGATCAGATGATCCGCGAGCGATGCCGTGCCCGCGAAGATTACTATCGCATACAGAATACCATGAATCATAAACTTGAAAAGGTTACTGCTGAAAAAGAAGAACTTATTTCTGAGAAAGAAAAGCTTTCTTCTGAAAACCGGAATCTATCTTCTAAAGTAGAAAGTTTGTCCTCTGAAATTACAGCCTTAACCTCTGAGATTGAGGAACTCAAGGAGCTCCTTTTAGAACATGGTATTTCTAAATAGTTTTCTATTGTCATGAAAAAAAGAAAACCAAACCCAGAGCAGTTTATCTTTTGTATGTAGGAAGCTTTCTTTTCTACTCTGTGCTTGATTTTCTACATGAATAGTATATCATTATTATTTCTTTTTGCAAGTACTTTTTTACAATTTTTGCAGTCAGTCGTTTTTTCCTTTTTTCTCAACTTCTAAATTTTTTTAATATTTCGTAACTGTGAAGGTACTGAGCTGTTACAAAAATTAATTAATAACCTCTATTGGCACAAAAAAAGAAAACCAAACCCAGAGCAGTTTATCATTTGTATAATATAGGAAGCTTTCTTTTCTACTCTGTGTTTGATTTTCTACATGAATAGTATATCACTAATATTTATTTTTGCAAGTACTTTTTTTATTTTTTTGACAATTTTTGCGGGCTGTCGTCTTTTTGCCTTTCAGAAGAATTAAAGTATCTTATCCTGAATGCCTTGGAAATTTCTTTGAATCTTCGTCTGACTACACACTTTTTTGCGCAAGTCCATCCTTTGTCTCTATGTATTCATGCCTCTCGTGCCTTCCTGTCACATCCAGCAAACATGACACCTCTTCTGTCAAAGAATCTGTCGATCAGGTATAACTCTTTTCTTTTTGATGGCTTCCATCTCTTCAATAATCTTTCTTTTTTCATCCTCTTCTGCTTCATTAAACTGATTTATTTTTTTCCAATCTGCATATCGAAGTTTCCTTCTCCGATTCGAATTTTTATATATCTCAAACTCAGGATCCTCATCTTTTACAATAACAATATCTTTTAACGTATACTTCCTGCTAACCAAAAACGCATTCCCTTTTGTAATAAAATGTCCTGTGATAGACACATTAATTTCATCATTATAGCCTGCATTTTCCCCTTCTTTCATCGTGTCTATTATATGCTCTAACATCCTGTAAGAAACTTTGCTTTTCAAATCGAATGAAAATCGACAAAAGTTTTCGATAAAAAATACATTTTCCTTTTTATCAACGATTTTGCTGTTTCCATGTCCCGATTTATAAATAAACTGCATTATGCATCCTGCATCATATATCACATTTTTGTTACTGTTTCCCACCAAAACCCCTAATGACAGCACTTTCTTATCATCCTGCGTTGTATGCCTAATTACCAACTTATCCGGGAAAAATATTCTGGGTTCTCTTGTCAATATAATTTTAAGAATAAATCCCGTCATCACTGATGTGCACACGACTTCCAGAAATTGCTGCAAATCCACCAAAATAAGCCATTTCTCGTCATCGAATAGCCGCATGTCTAAATTATCAGATATGGAGTACAAGAGAACTTTTTCATAAGAAAATCCATTGCTTATTCCTACAAAATGATATGCCAAACTAAAAATCATATTGATTATGACAAAAAGTATAAAATATAGTATAACAATCTCGGCTATTCTTTTGCATGCTTTCATTTGTATTTTTCCTTTCATCTGTGTGCCATTCTTACTGTTGTTTTAGGTTTTTATCAGCTCCTTTCTTGTCTTCTAAAACATTTTCTCTAATATTGCATTTATTATCTCTGCGTCGTATTTACATCAAACATAGTTTATGAATTTCTAATAATTATATATACATGTCAATGATAACCACCTATGTGCGCTGCTCTGGACTGCTTTCACATAAAATATTCGGATCAATTCCGTTTTTCTCTAATGTAATATATTCAATTAAGAAAAACTTTTCTGCAAGCTCTAGCGGATTCAACTCCCAATGCTCTTGTGCATAATACAGATTCCGCACCATAATATCATAATACTGCGTTCTGCAAATCCATGCTTTAGGAAATGCATATTTCTCTATTCTTTTATTAACACGTGCAGCTTGCAGTTTATCATTTAGAATTGATTGCATAAACGAAAGAGCCACAGAAAGAGCAATACTTTCATTTCCCAAGAATACCGTATCTTCCGGCACTGGATTCATAGATACAAATTTACTCTTTATGCCGCATATTACTATTAGCGCCGCTATTTTATGGTGGTCTAGCGTTCCCTCCTTCTCATAGTCTTTTATCATAAATTGATTTAAAATATACTTGTATGACTTTTCAAACTCATCTGAAAATATTGTTTCCCTCTCGGGATGAAATTGAATCCTGCTGTCATTGCTCTGCATGTCTTGACTGGATTCCTCAAACATTTTCCATATTTGTTTCTTAAACCCCTCCATTGCTCCCCCCTGTATATAATAAATATTCTCCATGTTTATAGTATGATATATTCTCAGTTCTCTGCGTATAATTGTGTAAATCGGGTCCGTTATTTTCCATCACCAAAAAACTTTCCGGTTTTGTCGCCACTAGCAAATCTTTTAGATATGCCAACATCCATATTTTCACGGAATCGGTTTGCTTCTTCCGTTGCATTGCCTCAATGAGAATCTTAGTATAAGCTCCCATAAGTATTAGTAATATAAAAGCAAGTATTCCATACGCCATTCTAACTACATCATTTATCATTTAATATTCTCCTATTTCCTCGCTCAATATTTGGGGACTGCATCAAAAAACTCCACATGAATATCTTTCCACCCTTCCACGAAAAAAATACTAACACACAAGAGCGTCTCCGTCCAATAAATGCCATAACAATAAAACATCATGCACACAGCAACAATTATTGCTATTTCTACTAAAGCAATCCTGCTATGTACTATAATGTATGCTTCTGTATCTCCTTTGCTTTCCTTCGCCTTTTTATTCGTCCTCCAAACCCTCCTGAAATTTCCGAGAAAATAACGAAGAAGTAATACTGTATTTAAATACAGTGAAACTGGCGTAGGTTTTCCTGTCAGTAGGACAGAAATCACATAATACCCCGCCAAAACAGCCGTTTCAAGTATAAGCACTATCCAAGCCGTATTATCATTCCCGTTCACCTCATAACCCAATTTTTCGATTATTTTTCTCAGCAGACTCAAGTAGCTGTCGCGAAAGTTTTTGTGTCTCTTCATTTCGTGTTCTCCGTGTCGTAATTTTTTGATTCCTCTTCTTGCGGTTATTAAATTACATATTTTTTCTACAGCGTGATTTATTAATCATAATTTCCAACCAGATTTATACTTCATTTATAATATTCACACTTTATGTAACCTGTGATATAAATATATATGAAATTTATCCCGTCATAATGATCTCCCCCTTCCTTTCCTGTCTTTTTTCACAGTTTCTCTCATCCCCTCTCCTGCATTTATCTCGAAATTACATACTTTTTGCATACTTTTTATAAATTTTCTATAAATTTTTTATCATCATATATTACATGTTATATGTAGTCAATTCCGTCACAACTCACCGTTTTGGTATGTACAGATTACTATTTTATTTGCGCTCTTCCCTGAATGCATTTCGCAAACACCTGAACACTGACAGTATGATTCGCATCTCTGAATCCGTACATCCATCCAGTTCTTTTTCAAGGATATTCCTAATATCCAAATCCGCCTTTACCTCTGGGTAAAAAACCTCATACAGCGGTAAATCCAATTCACGTACTAAGTGGTATAAAACCTCAAATTTTGGATTTCCTGATTTATTTTCTATCTCAATGATTGTTCTCTTGCAAACACCGATCCGTTCTGCCAGAGCTTCTTGAGATAATTGTCTGCTTTTCCGCACTTTACGCACTGCGTCACCCAGTGCACTGCTTGCATCCAACATCCTGCTTCTCCCTTCTCAAAAAAATCTCTCCTACTATGCCACCACCATATACCTGTGCTGTAATCTAACCTTCATTTCAGCAATCTAATCACATCATTCCGTTTCCAAACAGCTATCGCCAATATAGCAACAATTACACTGTACCGTAAAACAGTAATCCCATACCCAATCGTAAGAATACCAGCTATTATCATAAATAACACTAAGACTCGTACCATTCCATGGATATCTAGGATATCCTTTGGACAATGATTGCGCTTACAAACTTTACCCATAAAAAAATAATGTACTATTGCAAACAAAATGTAGCTAAACAAAGTGGTATATCCAGCAGCCAGATAGCCTACAACAGGAATCAGCCTATAATTTAAAAATACGTTCAACACAGCCGCTCCAATCGATGCCAATGCAGTGATTTTGCTTTCCTCATAATAGAATTCAATATTTACAAAATGCTGATAGAAAAACATAACAAACACACTTGCTGCCAACGGTGGGACTACCCATATTGCCTCATGATAATCTGCTGGAGCCAGAACAGCGATTGCCTCTGGCGCAAATGCAATCAGAAGCAAATTAAGTCCCCCCACTATCATCAGCGATGAATTAATAATTCTCCCTATTCCGTGATAACGTTCCTCCTTCATTCTCTTAAACAGCCATGATTGCATAGATGCATTTATTGCCGTATTAAACAACTGCATTACCATGGCTGCACTGTACGCCACACTGTAGATACCTGCCTGTGCCTGTCCAACAAGTGACTTAATAACAATCCGGTCAGAACTGTGCAAAAGTACTGTTGACAGATAATACGGTAAAAGCGGTACATTAAATTGAAGAGCTCTATTCCAATATTCTTTTTGATAGAACACAAAGTGTTTTCGCAAACTTGAAATCAAAAGAACCAAAGCAATAGTGCACTGCACAACAGCACGTGCTCCAATAATAGCATACTCCTTATTTGGCATCCTCAATGCCGCCCAAATTCCAATAATGGGTATAAGCAAACTGCTAGTCAAAGTAACAATTACTGCCATAATATACCTGTATTCAACACGCTGCCGTGCAGTCCAAAATGAAATAACAGGCATTGCATATAGCAAAGCAAACATTAATAAAGTCAAAGCAAAATTCATTCCGGTAAACTGGTCAATCCAATCAGAAAACAGCAAATAAATGACAAAAACAATACTGGTAATTGAAAATCCAAGACACTCCATAGAAGATGTATAGCCGTCTCTATCATCCTCATACTTTGTCAATCCTACTATATAACCTCCCCAAGAAAGACGAAATGTTGCGACTATCTCAAAAATCTCCAGCCATGAAAGAAAGACAGAATACGCTCCATACTGCTCTGCTGTCATAATTCGCGTATATATAGGTACTGCAATTAAAGAAATCCCTTTCTGTAAAATATTGCAGACCGTATACCAAAATGCTGCTTTTACTTGTAACGACATTGCATTATATTTTTTGCGAATCATTCCTTCGTTCATTTTGTAACTCCAAATTATTTTTATAAATCCAGCATACGCAAATCATCCAGAATACGCCTTTAGTTTCACATTTTATACCAATCTCTTAAAGCCTCATCATGCAAATGCTTTATTACGCCTTTCAATTTATCCACTACCATATTCCCTTTCAACGTTTTCGCAATAGGAAAATCATGTTCATATGGTCATTCCATCATTGAAATCTGCTCTTTCACAAATGGAATTTGTGAGAGAAATTCCTTTATTTCTCTCTCCTTCAATATAATTTCTGTCTTGATATTTCCATTCAAAATATCCGGCAATTCATCAATCTTATTTCTTTCAATGGTATTGATATGATTCGATTCACGAAATCCTCTAGCCCGATGATCTATTTCAACCACTAATGTTCTTACCCCATGTTGCATGGCATAAATTCCGCCATGCAATCTCGTACCAACATAGTCAACATTTGCATTTTCACACAACAGCGCATAATTCTTGAGTGAATAAATAATTGTTGCATCTTTGCTATGTCGCAATGAGTTATAATATGATACATCAACACTAGTCTGTGCCCAGAAATAGATATGTTCATATTCTCTTTCCAAAATTGAAATCATCTTCTGATCCTGCACAGGATCCTGCTGATCCGCATATCCACTCAGCGTAACAATAACATCACGTGCCTTTTTTATAGGTATTCTATCGCATACTTTCGGAGTCAATCCCCATAAGGTTGGACACCCTGTATCGACAACCGCACCTTTTCCAAGGAAACCTTCTAACATATGAACACTTTGCGCATCCCGTACACTGTGTATAATATCCTTACGTAAAATATTTTTGTATATGTATTTCGTCAATGGAGTAACTTTTTTATTATCCTGTGTAGTACCCACGCCAAATAAGATACTATCTTTATATAGACGCTTTGACACAGGTCCAATCATCCACTGTCCTCTGGTTGATATTATGTCACTGGTCAATAAATTCGTACCCATAATAAACTTATAATCGCAACTATCTGTATATTGCAGTTTCATTCCGTTTCTAAAGTATTGATAAAATCTAAAATTTAATAGATGCGTTGCAAATCGCATAGAAAAACTGTTATCAATCAAAGGCTGAATTGCCTTCTCACAATTTTGAAGTACAATGTCATCACCGCGGTCTGTAGACCCAATAGTTGTGTCAAGAATCGTAACATTCATTCTTTCATTACCTCCGTCATTTTTTGATATATTTCTACCAACATTACTGTTGGTGGACAATCCAAATCGCTCATCTTACTTGTTCCCTAAATTCATATATAATGTATTAGCGTAGCCGTATTTGGAAACATTTTCCTCTTGAATTACAACGTTAATATTGCAGTATATACTGGAATATTAATGCTGATCATTGGCTCCATTTTTCAGTTATGTTACTCTCTTTCTGGCTTAGGATATTTATCCATATCTGACTTTCCAACGGTAACATTTTGTTTATTTCAGAGCATCTCGCAATCTATTGATATTTTCTGCAAACTGTGAAGCATCACCTTGAAAAACACTTGAAGTTCCCGCCACAAAAATGCCTGCGCCATATTGTTTCAGAATATTTCCATTCTCAGGCGTGATATTTCCGTCCACCTCAATAACAATATCTTTTTTGCCCCTTTCCTCTAAAAACTTATACAGTCTTCCCGCTTTTTTTATTGTACTTGCCACAATCTTCTGACCCGCAAAACCGGGATTTACCATTAGCAGATTGATCCCATCAATATAATCAAGCACCTCTTCCAGCACATAGATAGGTGTTGCCGGATTGATTGCAAGAAACCTTTTGCAGCCAAACGGTGATAACCAGTCAAGCGCTCTCTGAACCTGATATGTGCTTTCATAGTGTATGGAGACTATATCACTCTCCCTAATACCGATCCATTGCAGCTTATATTCCGGGTTCCGTATCATCAGATGCAGATCAAGCGGAATGTCTGTGATTTCCCTCAATCCCTTGATATAGTCAACGCCTAGTCCAAAGTTTGGCACAAACTCCCCGTCCATTACATCAATATGTAAATATTCAATCCCCTCTTCTTCAAATATCTGAATAGTCTGCTTTAGATGCGTTAAATCGGAACACATCATTGATGCAGATATCTGTCCTGTCATCTTTCTACGCCTTCCTGTATTTTCTGCTATTTATCCAATTACATCTCCGAAGAATTCCATACTGTCATAACCTTGCAGTACGGCTCTCGGTGATCTCTCATGATCGCTAATCCTTTCGCTAATTCTTCCTGACTCAGACAATGTGAAATGAATGGTTCGGTTTTTATTTCATGATTTTTTACTGCCATCACCACCTCGTCCCATTCACAGTTTCCATTATTCTCGTATGAAGAATTCCATGTACCAATGATCCGAAGCTGTTTGCGCAGTATCCTCCAGTAAAGTTCCTGTGAAAACAGCATATCTCCGTTCGGATTTCCCATCAGGATCAGTGTTCCCTCACATGCTATGTGCTCAATCGCCCAAGCAACTGCATCCGTTGTGCCGACTGCCTCAATTACAACATCAAACTCTTCCGTACACTCAGATACTGTCTCATACCCGATTCCATCCAATCCATCCGCAATCTCTCTCTTACTGTCATTTCTTCCAACAACACAGACCTTTGATGCCCCGAGCTTTTTTGCCCACTGCGCCGCAGCAAATCCGATCATCCCTGTCCCTATGACAGCGACAGTATTTTCCCGTTTTAACCCACTCCGCTTTACTGCATGCAATGCGACAGCCAACGGTTCTAACATGGCCGCTGTCTGATATGACACCTCCTCGGGAAGCTCTATCAGATTCCATATAGGTACGGCGACATATTCCGCAAAACCGCCGTCTCTACGGGAACCTAAATAATCATAGTTTGCACACATTTCATAACGTCCCGATTGGCACTGTCTACAAGTTTTGCAAGGAATCAATGGAAACACACCGACTTTTTTGCCAATCCAGTGCTCCTCTTCTGCGTCAGCCACTTTATCAACGATCCCAGAAAACTCATGCCCCGGTATAGTAGGAAAGTGGTAGGTTCCTTTTTCAAATATCCTTGGGATATCAGAACTGCATATACCGGCAGCTTTGACACGCACAATCGCCCATCCGCCCGGACAATCCGGATAGTCAACATCTTCATATCTCAATTGATCTATTCCATGTAAAACATATGCCTTCAATTATTTACCCCTTTATTTTCTATCTGCATTCTAAATTTTTCAAAATCATCCTGCGTGGTTATTTTGTAATTACTTTCATCTCCGGGAAACATTCGAACCGCCAGACCGTTTCTGTATGCAATCTCTGTCGTTCCCCGAACTGCTGACAGTTCATCATCCGTCATATTTTCATGTAACCGATAATACTTTCCATACCGAAAACTCTCCGGTGCCTGTCCAGCATACAACTCATCCCGGTTCAGTAAACTGTCAATCCTTATTCCGTCTTTGCTCATGTAAGTTGTATCCTTGACCGTAATTACCGGCATTGCCGCATCAGCATCGTTAAGATTTTCTACACATCCTGTAATTAGGTCCACACCTACGCACGGTCTTGCAGCATCATGGACAATGACAATATCATCATTTTGAGCCCCCAATGTCTGAATCTTCTGTAATCCATACCAGATAGAATGCTGTCTGCTTTTCCCCGCCGGTGCAAAGTCCCTGAACTTAGCGATTTGTTCTCTGTCCAACCATTCAGTCATAAAATCTTCCCACTCTTTTGAGATAACGATAACAATATTATCCACCAGCGGGTGTAAGTTAAAAGTCTCAAGACAATACATAATCAACGGTCGTCCATCGACCATCAGGAATTGTTTTGGCATGTCACTTCCGAGCCTTGTGCCTCTTCCCCCTGCAAGTATTAGTACTGTGTTCATTCCTTCATGTCTCCAATCCAATATGCATCGATCATATGCGCATATCTCTTATTTTGAGGCGGAAGTTTCATATAATCTCCATACATAGCTTTAAGATAGAAATCCCAACATGCAGGTGCATGGAACATTCTGCCATGAAATTCCTTATCCTCGTAGGGAATAAAATCTTCCTTCTTCATTCTTTCCAGAGGGCCATTCGACCACGTTATTCCTGCAACATATTCGCATTCATCAAAATTATATCGTTTTGCTAAAACATCCAAATGTTTTGCGCATCTTTTCGTCCCAATCACATGTGGAACAATTAAAAATGGTAATTTTAATATTTTCTTTAAATATGTAGTTCCGGTTCCTATCTTAGCCATTGTTCTTCCGTGCATAATCTTCCATTTATGCGCTTTTTTTAAAATATAATCACACCTTTTCTGATCATCAGGCACCCCATCCATTGGAAATATATCAATCCATAGAACAGAATCCAAATCATTATATTTCGTAACAACTTTAGTTCTTATATCAACAATTTTTCCAAATGGAAACAGAGAAGATCCCTGTTCAAAACACTTGAAATGATAGTATGATGCAATCGGCTGTTTCTCTACAAGCTTTTGCAGTCGTATATAATCCGGTCTAGGCATTAAGATATCTATATCATCATCCCACGGTATAAAATCCTTGTGGCGAACTGCGCCTAATAACGTTCCTCCACACAGATAGTATCGAAGTCCATGTGTGTCACAATAATCTGCAAATGCCGACAATATTTCAAAAATACTTTGCTTTATATCCTTTTCTGATAACACTCTCATTTTCTTCCTCTGTTTTTGTCTCATAGTTTATTACTATTACAATTTAAAAGAACATTGCCAAAAGTTGGCTTTCCATTCTTATACAGCCTATAGTCCTTCTTTTGGCTTATCTTTTGAAATAAATTACCATCACGCAATAGTTCCATATATCTTTCGTCATAAGGTTCACTTAGCAGCGTAAGTAGCTTAAAAATTTCTTTGTTATTTTCTTCCACACTATCGATCATTTCCTTTATATCAGAATTATTTTCATATAAATACTCAATACACCGATCGGTAAAGAAATAATCTATCAACACATTTTCGTCGTGCCAGTATTTTTCTAAATAATATTTTAATAATGTGAACATTTCATTATTTGTTTCATTTACCCCCAAGAAAAATGTGGTCCATTTTCTTCCCCCTCTCTTTTTTCCTGTTAAAAATCTATATTTCTCTACATTTTGTATTTTTTTCATACAGTATATAGATGCATCAAGCCACAATCCGCCTTCTTTCTTTAAAAGTGATATTCGTATATAGTCAGATAATGCTGTATTTGAAATAATATTTTTCTTATGCTTTTCCTTTATTGTATTTGGGATTTTAATATAATCATCTATATTTCCCTCCCAAATAAAAATAACTTCATATTGTGCTGAACAGTTTATTACACTGTTATAACATGCCTGTATTATTTTGGGCATAGATTCTATTCCCTGCCACCACATAAACCATATTTTAAAATGTTCTTTCATCAATTTATTCTTTTCTTCATATACATTCTGCACATATCCAGCATCATATTTATTTAAAATATTCCTAATCACTTCATGCAACTGTTCCTGATACTTTTTTTTTCGAAAGCAGTAATCGAATATAAATTTTGTTCCTAATCCAAACTCGCTTGACGCTAAAACGCAACAATGAAACCTCTCTTTTCTTGCTCTGAGCTTTGTAATAATTTCACTCATGGAATAATACATTTTTTCCTCCGAATTCTTGATAAGAATATTTTGTAAGGCTCGCTTTTTGTCCCTGTATACCCTTATTACGCCTTTTGTACATATAATATCCTACAAGAAATCCTATAATAGGATTTGATATCTGTATCGCAGAAAATAATATTATTGTCAAAAATACCGGAATTACATTTCTTGCCATTTTATTTTCATATGCTGAACGCATTAATTTAAATATGCAAATTATTATTATTATTCCTATCCACCCCATCGTGTACATCATCGACCCATAACCCGAACTGATTTTTCTAGTATTAAATCCATGTGGCATTCCCCCATATGAAACAAATCCCTCTATGCATATCCATATATCTCGAAATCTTATATAAATACTTCCGTCATTTCCAAAGTTCTTAATTATTGCCCAAATATTCTTCCCCGAAAATAAAGTATTCAAAAAAACAATCATTCTTTGACCACTATCTATGCGCCCCACTAAAAATCTATACAATAACACTGCTCCTGCCAGCGCAATAAAGAAAATAAGGATTCCCTTAAATCCTCTTTCTCTTAAAAGGTACAGACCTATCAGACCAAATAAGATTATGAGATACAAAACTGTAACCGAAGACTTCGCCAAAAACACTACTTGAAACAGCAAATTAAGCCAATAGAAAATACGTTTGGTCTGAAACTCCAAAACAAGCACACCAAAGAAAACACACATATAACCATAAAATGATGGCTCAGATGCCAAACTAAATACTCCTCTATTAGAACTCGTTCTGGCATTTGAAACTATATTGCTACAGAAATTTCTTGAAACAAATGATTGTATTACTCCAACCGCAAGCCAAATATTAATACCTACTTTTACGAACCTTTCGTTTAACCCACCATTTCTCATAAATATGCTATAGCTCACATAAGATATCAATATCAGTCCAAAGTATGTTGCAAGATATCGCAAAATCCCTGTAAAATTTAATCCACTAAACATAACTGTCGCCATCATTCCGACAGTTATCCCCAAAATGATTATTATATATATGATATACATTTTTTTATCCATGCGTATTTTTCCTTTAACACTCTGAATTATGAACAACGTCATCGTATATATTAAGCAATATGCCTGAACATCTGATGATTGTTCCCCTCTCTGCAGAGTAATAAACGGGAAAAAACACAGAAAATAAAATAACGTCCCGCTCATACATTTTTTCACCTCTCCAAGTTCTTCTAGTTCTATCTCACTATTAATATCAATATTAAAAACATTTTTCGCTTTATATCCAAATAATCTTCTTTTAAAAGATATTCACGATTTTTCTTAAGCTCAGTTTTCCATTCCTTTAAAATCGTTCTGTCAAAATCTGCATTGCACCCATATATCAGTGCTTTTGCATACAGTGTAAATGTTGCTCTCATGCGATTATGTTTCGCATATTTTTCACATGTTTTTCCTTTCTCCTGTCTTACAATCTCATCCCAAATTTTCAACAAAGAAACGTCTTTTGTACACAGTCTGCTTCTTGTTACTCCGTCTGAATTTTTAAAATAAAGATATTTCTTTTGTTCAGAGAACACTAATTTATCCGCTCTTATATACGCTTCATATGTAAACATCACATCTTCATTTATGAGTCCCTTTATAAACCGCACATCTTTAATTATTTGAGCATTATATAAACAGTTCCAAACACTATAACGACTTGATTCCCCGTGAATCCGATAAAAGAGCTCCTGCATCCTATTTTTGTCAAGCTCTATAACTCCTTCTATTCCCATTCCCAATTCAAGTTTTTGGGGTCTACTTGTAAAATCACACATTGCAATATCAGCATTATGTTTCATGATAATTGTATGTAACAGTTCATACATATCCTTCTCAATCCAATCATCCGAATCCACAAATCCAATAAATTTTCCACACGCAACATCTAATCCTGCATTCCTAGCTGAACTTGCCCCTCCATTTCCCTTATGAATGACTTTGATTCTGTGATCTTTTTTCTCCCATTCATCACACATGACCGGACAACGATCTGGCGAACCGTCATCTACCAAGATTAATTCAAAGTCTGTAAACGTCTGATTTAATATTGAGTTCACACAGCGATCCAAATACTTTTCTACCCTGTATACTGGCACAATGATACTGATCTCCGGCACCACAAACACCTCACGATTTTCTTATATTACTGTTTTTTACATACTTCTCCCGTAATCTACTTTTCCAAAACATTATCTTGAAAACTTAATTACACCGGCAACTCCCCACCGAAATACATTAATCCAGCTATGTATCGCTCCGAATTTTAAATAATCGTGATAAAACACAAATTGCTTTTTTATCAGTCTTTTTTTATTTCCTGTTGTGGAATCTGGCAATATACGATAACTTGCCAACACCTCCGGATTCCCAACTGCAATACCTTCCAACTTAACAATATCCAGCCAGTACGCATAATCATCCCGAATGCTTTTGAGTTCTTCCCTTAAATATACCTTTCCATACTTAGCAGTATCATACAAACCTGACAGGCATCCGATACGGTTCATAACCATCATATCTTTATAAGTAATAGTCGGTTTTACCTTGAGCGGATGCAAAATTTCTCTCGATTTGTCATCAATTCTTCGATATGAGCAGCACACACACACTGCATCCTTTTCTTTCATATATGCTATCTGTTTCTCAAGAAATGTTGTATCCCAAAGATCGTCTGCATCAAGCAACGCAATGTACTGCCCTTCTGCTCTTCGAATACCATTGTTCCTTGCAGCTGCAGAACCGGCATTCTCCTGTGTAATCAACTGAATTCTGGAATCTTGTTTCGCATAATTCCGTGCTATCTCTACAGAATTATCCTTTGATCCGTCATCAATGATAATCATTTCCCACTTGGCATAAGTCTGCGCAATAACGGATTCTATCGTCTCCGAGATATATTTTGCACCGTTATAACATGGCGTTATAACAGAAACCAGTCCCTGTTTCATACCTGATCCTTTCCAACTTCCATCGCTGTAGCAGCACCTTCCCGCACCCCTTCCGTACTCTCCGCCGTAAACAGTATCTTTACTGTCGCAAAGATGATCCTGAAATCCTCCAGAATACTCGGCTTCGCTATGTACATCAAGTCCATCTGCAGCTTGTCATACGGCGTTGTATTATATTTCCCATAAACCTGTGCATATCCGGTCAGTCCCGCCTTTGCCTGCAGTCGCAGTGCAAACTCCGGCAGTTCCTTTTCGTACTGCTCCGCAATCTCCGGACGCTCCGGTCTCGGTCCGACAATCGACATATCTCCCGCTATGATATTCAGCAGCTGCGGAAGTTCGTCGATTCTCGTCTTGCGGATCACACGTCCCACCGGCGTGATACGGTCATCGTTTTCTCCGGTCGAGAGTCTTGCGACGCCGTCCCCCTCTGCATCCACCCGCATACTGCGAAATTTCAGCACCGTAAATTCTTTTCTGTCCTTGGTCAGCCGACACTGTCTATAGAACACCGGTCCGCCGTCCGTTGCCTTAATTGCAGCCGCCACAATCAGCATCAGCGGTGATAAAATCAAAAGCACCACACCTGACAGCACAATATCCAAAAATCTCTTTGCGACCACATACTCAAATCCCGGAGAATATTTTTTAACCTGCAAAATTGGCAGGTGAAGCATGTGCATCTGTCTTGCACTGCTCATCAGAATATCTCCGATTCTCGGGATCACATATGCCGTAATATGATTTGCCACGCAATATTTGAGGACAATATTCCGTTCACGGCTGTGTATACCGCATAAGAATACTGCCTCCATCCCATGCAGGGCATCCATCTGCTTTTCCAGACATTCCTTCACATTTACGGTTGTTTCCACGAGGAACCTTCGGTCAAGTCCGTATTCCTCTAAAAGCTGCTCCAGTCCCTCCCGCATATCATAGACAACAGCCGTCCGCTTGGGGGGAAATGAACGGAAATACCAGTGATTTGCCATATACGACCATGCCGCTGCCAACAGGAACTGCGCGGCAAATACAAATAATAGCGGCCATACAGCAGGCAGGTGTTTTGTCAAAAGCCAGCATACAATGTACATAATGGCATCCGAGATCAGAGCAGAGAGACTCTGGCTGTATATCATCTCCGAAATACGGCTCAGCTGCAAAAGCAACGCATCGTAGACATTTCCGTAGACCGTATATAAAACCAGAAAAAGTGCGATCACCGCCCAGTTTCCCTTGGCATAATAGGGTGCATATGTCCGCTCCGCATAGTAACCCATCCAACAGACCGCAAAGGGCACTGTGATAAGTACTGCATTCAGCATCTTTATTAACTTTAAAGTCACATCATGGAATCTCTTATTTTTGTTCATGAGATTTTAACCTACTCCCACACCATTTCAATCGCATTTAACCTGTCAATCTGGCTTTCTTTCAGCGGTGCCGCTCCCTTTTTTCTTCCTGTCTTTATCCTCCGCTGATTGGTAAGCCATGTCCCGAGTGCAAGCCCGTCCTCTGTGCGGTATCCATGCGGCACCAGCAGATTTCCGTGCATCCGGTAGTATGTGACTGCAGCCTGATAGTTTTCCTCCCACTGCATGACATGCTTATCCCAGATCATGCCAAGGCTCTCCAACTGACTGGTCTGCTCTTCACTCAACTCGCCTCTGCTATATCTGCTCCTCGCGTTGCTGACCCATTTCCCGAGCGCAAACCCGTCCTCCGTCACATAGCTGACTTTGACGTCCAGATTTCCGTAGGTCTGTCGGTAGCACTCCAATGCCTCACAGGCACGGTTCCAGCTCCGTACGGAGCCGCATTCCCACTCCATGCCGATGGTATCAAGCTTTGCGATCTGCTCTTCGTTTAAAGCTCCCGCTACTTTTCCTGCACGGACCCTGCGCTGTGTCATGAGCCAGATACCAAGTGAAATCCCGTTTTCCGTGACATAGTCCTTCGGGATTTTGAGATTTCCGTGCTCTGCATAGTATCGCTTTGCCTCGCCGTAATAAATGTCCCACGGTGCTGACAAGCTGCGGCGCAGTTGCTCAAACAACTGCCTGCAATCCCGCATTTCATCCACAATGCGAAACTGCTCCCGAAAACGCTGTTTCTCCGTGCACTGCTGTGCACTGCAGTCCATCAGGGCAAACGCCTCCTCGATCTCTGTCTGCAGAGAATCAATGGAGTAAAGGCTGTCAAAGTTGTTCACGATGTCAAATATAATCGGCTGCGCCACTGCATTGCCGTCGGATTGACTTTTATCGCGCTTACCATCTGCCGCGGACAGAGCCCGCCCGATCTGCTGCAGATAGAGGATCGGCGATACTGTGGGGCGTAGCAGAATGACACCGTCGATGTTCTCCACATGAACGCCCTCATTGAGCATATCAATACAGTACAAAAGCTTTAGATGCTCGCTCTGATCTGCCTTAAATTCCGCAAATATGCGGTCTGTCTCCGAATTGTCATAGTAGACCGTATAGATATGCGGCTTTTTGTCCACCAGACCAAACCACGTCTCCGCCTGCCCGACCATTTCCTCCATGTGCTCTTTATCCGAGCAGAAGACAATATATTTCCCATCCTTCTTTTTCATATGGCGCGCAAAGACAGCGTCCAGTCCTTCTGCCTGTTCCAACGCTCTCCGCAGCTCTTCGAGTATTTCCCCGCTATAAACAGCGGTGCTGTTTTTCGCGGACGCCATTCTCTGCTGTATCCGCTCAAGCTCTTTCTGATAGGAATACATCGAAATCACGTAGGTCGGCACCGGAAGGATTCCCTTTGCGATCGCTTCCCCGAGCGTCATTTCCGATGCAATCTGTCCGTAAAAGAGCTCCTCCGCCATATCCCTTTGATGATCGAGATAGCGGATATTGGTCGCAGAGAGCCCGAGCACTTTCGCCTTGGGATAATATGCCAGAAGCTTCTCCACACTCCTGCCCCACTCTGCGGCTCCGCAGCGATGGAATTCATCGAGCACGATGTAATCCGGGCGCAGTGTCGCGATCACAGCCTCGTTCCGCATTAGTCTCGCATAGGTCAGAAAGCTGATATTGGTAAATCTTTCCTCCCCGTCTTTTTGCAACTGTTCTAACTGCGTGCGATAAATATACTCGCTCGGCGAAAGCCAGAGAATCCTGCTCTCCGGATGCTCCTTGGCGAGTTTGAAGGCGATGTAGGTCTTGCCGGTTCCCGTCGGATGTATGACGGCGGCACGTCCTTTTTCTTCCATCAGCGCAGCGGCGGCTTCGTATGCTTTTTGATTGTGTTTGAATAAAATCAGACCCATTTGCACACCCTATTATTGAAAAAGGTAAGCCAAACGTACGCACCAAAATTTCGCAGATGATACCAATCTGCGAAATTTTGTCTGAAAACCTGATAAACAAAGGGATTTTCTATGAGACCTGACCCATATATTGACCATAAATAGCGGAAAGTGAATTGATATGCCCACGTTTTGTCGCAACGGACGGATGCACATAACGGTTCAGTGTAATCTTAACGTCGGAATGACCTAGCATCTCGCTGACACTCTTGACATCTGCTCCGTTTCCGATACAGTTCGTGGCAAACGTATGGCGGAGGACATGAAAGTTGGTTTCCTCTATACCCGCCATCTGAAGATAAGATTTGAATTTATTCTGATAAGTCCGCGGCTCTAACGGAGCTCCCTGCCGGAACAGATAGCCTTCGGTTCGCTGATATTGCCCCAACAGTCTGTGCAGTTCATCTGAAAGCGGAAGCTCTCTTCTGGAACATACGGTCTTCGGATTGTCCTCTAACAGTTCCGTGCGTTTCGTTCCGTGTCTGGCTGCAATGCGCTGCACAGTACGGTTGACATGCAGAATTTTCAGGTTCATATCTATGTCGCTCCATTTAAGCGCACAAATCTCTCCCAGCCGAAGTCCTGTAGACAGGCAGATCAGGATTCCGATCTTATAGATATCTATATCCCGATATAAAAACTGTACAAGTTTCGTCTGCTCCGACAGATCAAGAATTCTGACCGGATCGATCCTGTTTTTCTGAACGGGAATATTTATTTTGATATCCGGTGCCATTTCGTGCAGCGCGCCGTAGGCGAGGATAGCGTTCATCACACAGTATATGCTCTTTCCCACACCGACTGACAGGTTCGGCGCAAGCTTTCCGCTTACGATACCTGAATTCAGCCTGCTTGGCGGCAGGTTCCCAAACGGCTCCCTGATATACTTTTCATAGATGCTCCCGTATTTTATATATGTGGAATATTTTTTTGTCTGCCTTATCTCTGCAAGCCATGCCTCTGCAATCTGGCCAAACGATGCCTCTTTGCCTTCCGTTTCCTGTCCCACCGTCATAAAATACTCCTCATGGATGATGTTCTCTTCTGCGGCGGTTGCTTTTGCTTTTGCAAGCTTTTCTTTTACTTCTCTGTATGTCTTTCCGTAGACAGAGCATACCCGCGCCGTTCCTGATTGACGGTTGGTAAAGCGTCCCTCCCATCTGCCGTCTTTTCTTTTCCGTATGTTTTCTCCTCTTCTAGCCATTATTTTTGACCCCTTTCCTGACCCCTAATAATTTTTTTCTGTGTTTATTTTATATAAACATTGGTTTGAAAAGCTGGAAAAAGGTAGAAAAAGCCATTTTTTTGACCCCTTAACTTCTGGATTTTGTAGAAATGTCTTGACAAGAATGATAGGAATGTCTAGAATAATACTTGATTTCATTGACTTAAAGCTATAAAAACGTATATAGAAGCGCCAGATTCATTTCGCAGATTGGTATCATCTGCGAAATTTTTTTATAAAAATTTTACGAATGTTTTATTGTAATTTTTACAGTTGACATGATAATATACTTTTATCCATCTGCCTCCCGTGCAGGTTTCGCTGACACTCGCTGTCAGTTATCTCATTCACTTATCACATTTACAGGATGCGGCTCTGCACAATTCTTAACCATTTCCTACATCCGCACGAAAAAGGATTCGTGTCTGTAAATTCTTGGCAAAATCTTGTAAACACAGATATCGCTTGAAAGAGAAAAGAACAAGAGGAACAAAAAGGATGATTGAAAACAGGAATGTAAATATCATAACCGATGCCTATGGCAAAAAGCTGGTTCTGATCAACGATATCCGTTTCAAGGCGAAAGTGCGAGATGACTGGACGACTATCAAAGAATATCTGAAAGAGTATATTGGAGATTTTTATGAGATTGAAGAAACTTCTGAAAAAATATATATTTCGACAGATTTTCCCGATGAATATGCAAGTTCAGAAAGCCGTATTGCCTTAAAAGGCGCAGTGGCAAAAGCAAAGGCAAATGCTGCACAGGCTATTCCGGAGCTCATAAGAATGGCAATCAATCCGAAACATGAGGCTAACCGAAAAGAAAAGCATAAGATAGATGCAGTATATGGATGGTATCGATACGACATTAGGTTTGCATTGCCAGTATATGATGATAAAACAGGGGAAGTAACAAGGTATAACATTTATTCAGCAAGTATGCTGGTTCGTCATGCGAATGATGGCAAGAAGTATCTGTATGATGTCTTGGCAATAAAAAAAGAAACGAGCAGCCCGCTTGAGTGAAACTATACGGTGAAAACCCATTTCTTATAGCCAATGATAAACCTTTTCCTCTATTCTGTCAACACAAAATTTAGAGGATATTTCCCAATTTTATATACCTCACCAACTCTATATGCAAAAAAGACTGCCGCATCAAAATGCGTGCAGTCTTTTTGTTTTTATAATCCCACTCTATCTTACTCGCGATGCATGGAAAAGCTATCCATATCGTAATTCTTCAGGTTCTCATGGATTCCACGTGCGTCCGCCTCGGCAATCAGTGCATCCCTGTCCTTCTTGGAAGATGCCTGGTTATTGTATGAACTCGGTCCGCCAACACAGCCACCGTCGCAGATCATTCCCTCAATGAAATCTTCCGGCAGCTTTGCAACTTTCATCAAGAGAAGCGCCTTTTTACACTCAGCAGCTCCGTTTGCCTTGCAAACCTTTGCATCGATCTCATCTTCTGATTCTTTCAAACTCTGCAGTACTGCCGCGGTAACTCCGCCTGAATTTGCAAATCTCTTACCGAAGGTGGATGCGATCTGATCATCATTTGCACACGGCTCCAATGTCACATCCTTTGCCCTCATGATGGCGCGGATCTCGCTGTAGGTCAGTACATAGTCTGCGTTATTCTCGATCTTCTGATCTACTACCTCTGATTTCTTTGCGATACACGGTCCAATAAATACCGTCACTGCTTCCGGATCTCTCGCCTTGATCAGACGGGATACGGCACACATCGGAGAAACCGTAGTAGATACGCATTCCGCCAGCTGCGGATAGTGAAGGCGTACCATATTGACAAATGCCGGACAGCAAGAGGTTACTTTCTTCTTGCCCTCCTTGTATGCCTCTGCCCACTCCTCTGCCTCATACGCTGCCGTCATATCACCGCCAAGTCCTACGTCATAGAAATCCTCAAAGCCAACCTCTTTCATTGCCTTTTTCCAGCTTGCCATGGTGATGTCCGGTCCAAACTGACCCTCTGTGGCAGGAGCTGCCATTGCATACACCTTCTTGCCTGACGTGATCGCATTGACAACATCCACAATAAATGTCTTAGATCCGATAGCACCGAACGGACAGCTGTGGATACACTTGCCGCAGCGAATACATTTTTCTTTGTCAATAATGGAAATCCCGTGGTCATCGTATGTAATCGCGTCAACCGGGCAGCTGTATTTGCACGGTCTCTTTAAATGTGCGATCGCATTGTACGGACATGCCTGTGCACATTTCCCGCACTCTTTACATTTGGTTGCGTCGATATGCGAACGTGAACGGCCGGGTCTGATCGCACCGAAATTGCAGGCATTGATACACGCTTTACCGATACAGTTCTGGCAATTCTCGGTTACCGTGTAACTGGAGATCGGACAGTCCTCACAGGCAGAACTGATGACCTGAATCACATTCCCGTCATCTACCGCACCCGGCGCCTTGCCTTCTGCCAGACGTACCCTCTGTCTGATGATCTCCCTCTCTTTATAAATACAACAGCGAAATTGCGGTGTCGGTCCCGGAATCAGTTCCATTGCGATGTGATCTCTTTTTGCGTCCAGCTCACCGTTAAATGCCAGCTTTGCCACCTCATAAAGCACATCATGTTTAATTTTGATTACATTTTCATCAGCATACATCGTGTTTTTTCGCTCCTTTTTGCTAATTTGTTTGCAACACTTGATATCTTCATTA
The DNA here is from genome assembly GCA_014804775.1 of Roseburia sp. Classification (GTDB taxonomy): domain Bacteria; phylum Bacillota; class Clostridia; order Lachnospirales; family Lachnospiraceae; genus Roseburia. The sequence goes on from JAAUZB010000019.1 coordinate 72,747, forward strand.
TATATAGGAACAACATAGGATTGCAAGTGGTTACAGTGTTTTTATTAGGATACATACTTGTCAATCGCCTGTACCGTCACCAGCAGATCTTCCATCAGCCCTCTCGCCTGCTCTGCTTTCTGACTGGTATCTGTTCCAAGCTCCACTGCCTGCTGTGTGCTGGCTGTAACCTCCTGNCTCACCGCGGAAATATGGTTGATGCTGTCCACAATTGTCTGGTTCGCTTCCATGATCTCTTCGATCTTCCTATAGATATCCTGCACATTGGTGTTAAGTCCGTTCATCCGGCTTCCAATTTCTCCAAACTGCGCATCTGCATTCANGATAAGTTCATGCTCTGTATTTGCTGCTGCAATGACATTGTCCACCGTGTTCTTTGCCATATCTGCATTCATCTTTAATTCCCCGACAATACCCTGAATCCCTTCTGTCAGTTTTCTCGTCTCATCNGCAAGCCCGCGNATCTCTTCTGCTACTACCGCAAATCCCCTGCCNGCCTCTCCGGCTCTCGCACTCTCAATCGAGGCATTGAGCGCCAACAGATTTGTCTGACTGGAAATAGAAAAAATCTGTTCCGTGATCTCTTCCACTGCCTTCGCATTTGTGATCAGATTTGCCACGGAGGCAACGACCTGTTCGTTTGCCTCTCCTGTTCGTTGCGCCTGACCTCTCAGACTGTCCACCGTCTGCCGTCCGCCCCGGACTGCCTCCTCGGATTGCTCTGCCAGCGTCAGCATGGCATTGGACATCTGTTTTGTCTCCATGATCATATTTTGGATGTTTCCTGTCATAACAGTCTGCTGCTCGATGCTGGCAGCATTATTGCAGTTTCCCTCTGCGATATCTCCCAGCTCTGATGCCGTGGAATCCACATACTGGCTGAGCTGTCTGATATGCTCTTCTGCCTCCGTGGAATTCTGTTTCACTGCAACGGCTACTTTCAGAACCTCTTCAAGAAGCTCTGCACTCTTTTCCTGCTCCTCTTTCAGATTTGCAATTCTCGCAGCATTGTTGCTGTTGGAAATACGTGTTGTTCCGCAGAGCACGATCACATATACTTCGACCGCAGCTACCTGGAGCATCACAGTTGCAATGTCGAACGATGCACCGGAATGTGCATGTCCAAGTATCAATGCGGCATAGAGAACATCCACAATATTGATCGCACCAAATGTTATTGCAATCCTTAAGACCACCTTGTAGTCATAATACAGGATATAAAGAACTGTCATTGGAAAAACCATCACAAATACCAGATCGTTTTTGGCTCCAAAAAGCGCAATCGCATAGATGACCGCATAACCGATCATCGAAATATGTTTAAATGCCGCACTATCCTTTTTATGCAGATAAACTGCATAGCAGACAATTAAAGATACAATGACAGCAATCTCCACAGTCGCCATGAATCCAAAGCTGATGTTTCCCTGCATATAATCGCCTATGTATCCAACAAACAAAAATCCATTAATAATCGTGCTGATAATAAGTACAAACCTGTTTACCTTATACTCACTACCATAATTCTCCTTTTGCATGATCCATTTTCTCCTTGTCTTATGGATAATTATATATAATTTTAACATATTTTGATATTACAGGCAACGCAAATTACATGGAAAAATCATGGATGCCGTTGCCGAAAATGGCAAGAAAAAAGAGAACGGTATTCCGTTCTCTTTTCTGCTCANACTGTTTTGACACACTGTGAAAACTTCTGTTTTGTGCTCTGCACCTTGCTCATGTCCGCATCCGGNGTAGGGTAAAANCCCCTCTCNTGCATCATGTTNAACACATCCTCCTGAATGCTGTGCTCCTCATCCAGGCAATGCAGGATTGCATCTCTCACGCTGTCGTGCACACACTCGTTTGCAAACGTGTTATAATTATTGGTTGCTGTTTTCTCTGCGGTCAGTGCATCCGCTAAAACCTCTTTGTCAGTATAAATCGGCTGTGTCATTTTTCCTGCTCCTTTCTTTAACTCAGCTGTGCATACAGGGAATTGAAATGTCCCTGGTGTTTATTGGAAATCTCCGTAAATTTTGCACTGATCTGCGCATCTTCACTGTGCTGTGCCAGCATCTGAAATTTTTTTATCAGAAGCTCCTCTTCTGTCAACAGGTCGTTTAACGCCGACAATTCTTTGTCTGATAACTGACTCATGGGTCNNTNCCTCCGTTCTNTCTTCTTTTCATGTTTAGTATGGGCAGACTCATTATATTTTATACAGATTTTTACAGAAATCCTGCGGATATTTTATTTTCGCAGTCCNTTCGGGTANTGGTTCTTCATCACACCTCCNGCCAGNTTTCCCCATCCGATCCCAAATCCNTCCACGGTNATCAGATACCATCCTTTTTCTCCGTCAGCGGCAAAGGTCTGTCCCTTGATATATCCTGCAATCTCACTGCTTTCCGCCGAAAAATCCACCGTATGCTTTACATCTTCCGGTGAGAGTGTCAGCGCCAGCGCATGGGAAGGCTCGAAACGGTTCTTTTTTACGGTTCCCAGATGAAGTCCCGGTCTTAACACCTTCAGTCCCTTGATCGTAGGCATGCCCTCCGGCGCCAGATATAACTGATCACCGAATTTCAGACAGTTTCCCGTCAACGGTACACGCAAGGTTTCTTCCGCAAATTTCTGATAATCCGCATATCCTGTTTTAGGATTCTTTCGCTCNGATTCCGTCATCCCGGATTCCACNCCACACAGGAAACGGNCCCCNTCANNTTTNATCNTTTCCCCTCTNTTATGAAGAAGTGCAAGATAATGTCCNTCTCCGCGCAGCCGGTGNGGCCACAGACGGACCGTATCACCGATATTTTCCGCCGGATCCACTGTCCACTCCGCNATACCNCCTGNCATTCCCCNAAGNCCGGTCNNTCTGTCCGATCTCAAACTCNGGNTGCCTNNCAAGGAAACGGCTGATGCTNCCCTCATTTTCTGCCGGCGCNAAGGTACAGGTCGAATAGACAAGGCTGCCGCCGGGTGCAAGCATTTCTGCCGCACAGTCAAGTATTTCATCCTGTCTTTTCGCGCACAGTTCTACATTAGAAAGGCTCCACTCCCGGCATGCCTCCTCACTTTTACGGAACATGCCCTCTCCGGAACAGGGAGCGTCCACCAGAATCCCCGTAAAATACTCTGGAAAAATCTCTGCCAGATGCTGCGGCGTCTCATTGGTCACCAGCGCATTGCGGATGCCCATCCGTTCTATATTTTCTGAGAGGATTTTCGCTCTGGCAGAATGTATTTCATTGCTGACCAGAATCCCGCTTCCCTGCATAGCTGCCGCAATCTGCGTGCTTTTTCCTCCCGGTGCGGCGCAAAGATCTAAGATCCTCTCATTCTCCTGCATTTCCCGGATGAGGTATTCCGCCGGCGCCATCGCACTTGGCTCCTGTATATAATATACCCCCGCCTCATGATACGAATGTTTTCCGGGTGTCTCCTGACTGCCATAGTAAAATCCCGTCCCGCACCACAAAACCGGCTCAAGCTGAAACGGTACATGTTCCAAAAGGTACTCTCTGTCTGCTTTCAGCGTATTAAAGCGAAGCGCATGATATTGCTCACTCTCATAGCATGCAAGAAATGCAGGATACTCATCTCCCAGCATTTTCTGCATTCTGTCCGTAAATTCCTGTGGGAGCATGCCGTCATTCTCCTTCCTTTATCTTTCCCAGTACCTCGTCAAGCAGGTATCTGCGCCCCGNCTCCNCGTTGTTCCGGTAATCNTCCTGAATCTGCTGATTTTGGCGTTTGATCTCCTCCTCGAGTTCTCTCGCAGAGAGCANAAGGCAGCCGGCNCCACGGATGATGATCTGCTCTANGGCGTCCGANGTCGCCACCGTCACNNGNTACTTCCGNCCGTTCTCGTGAGCAAATTTTTCNATATACTGGTCTGCCGTTTCCGCTTCCTTCGTATATACCACATGGATATTGTGATAATCCGTGCACTCTGTCTCATGCCCTTTGACGCGNTACGCATCAAATACCACGANCAATTGNCATTTGCGGATTCCCTGATAATTGCAAAGAATGTCCANCANGCGGCCCCTNGCCCCGTCTATCGTCTCTGCCGCCAGAGTTCTCAGNTCCTCCCANGCAAAAATAATATTGTAGCCGTCTACGATCAGATANTCTTCCNCNTTCTGTTTCGGNCGNTANGTTCTTGTCACTGCGGCACTGCTGCCNNCCGGTCNGNTTTTNCNGACGGACTTCCAACCGTTTTTGGACGNAACAGATNTATCTCNTCTTNTTTGCATTGTAAGCNCGGTCNAGAATCCTGTCAATTTCCTCTGTGGCAATCCATGCTTCCTCTGNGNNTGACGTCNTCNCTCCGNAAGCTTGCNGCNAATCGCAAGAAAGCTGCCCGGATANATTNGANGNANCNCNCTCCCAATANCTGTCCAGNTGCATNTAATCCCTCACCCTGTCCCATNGCACCACAAATCCTGCACCGTGTGCACAGAAAACNGAGCTTGCCGGATGTGNGACATCACGCTCCGNNTCGTATCCGATNGATTCTATGACNTCNTCNGTATTGTGNCAGGGACGGTAGCTGCCAACCGTGCAGAAAAANCTTCCCTCCCCTCCNGTGTATGCAGTCACCTCGCGCTGGTAATTGCGCATCGNAGCCACCGGGGCNCTTCCGGTNAGTANCCGGTATCCGGAACCNTTGGCAGAGTCCATATCGTCATACGAAAATGTACCGCACATCTGCTCGATATCNGTCATGGCACGTCCAAGNGATTTCTCCGGNATCTCCAGACGAAACTCATAATACGGCTCAAGCAGCACAGACTGTGCCTGCATCAATCCCTGTCTTANNGCACGNAAAGCCGCCTGTCTAAAGTCTCCTCCTTCTGTATGCTTGATATGTGCCNNGCCGGACACCAGTGTGATNTTCATNTCGGTAATNGCAGATCCGGTCANAACGCCCGGATGCACAGCCTCTTCCAACTGTGTCAGTANCAGATGCTGCCAGTTACGGTCCAGCATATCCTCCCTGCAGGCTGTCGCAAAGGTCANCCCGCTGCCAGCCTCCTGCGGCTCAAGCAGNAGATGCACCTCGGCATAATGGCGCAGCGGTTCGAANTGTCCCACTCCCTCCACNGTATCTGCAATGGTCTCCCTATATACAATATTCCCCTCTCCAAAAGCCACATCCACACCGAATCTNTCCCAGATCAGACTTTTTAATACTTCCGTCTGCACCTCTCCCATCAGCTGTGCCTGAAGTTCCTGCAGCTGTTCGTTCCATATGATATGAAGCTCCGGCTCCTCTTCCTCGATNTGACGCAGCTTCNGAAGCATGCGTTCTGCATCCATCCCCTCCGGGAGAATGATCTGACAGGTGAGTACAGGCTCTAGCACAGGCATGGCAGAATCCGGCTCCGCTCCGAGTCCCTCTCCCGGATAGGTCTCATTTAATCCGGTCACTGCACATACCGNCCCCGGATATACCNCGTCTGCAGTTTCATATTTTTCTCCGGAATAAATACGGATCTGATTGACCTTCTCCTTCCGGCATNCTTCCCCCTGCTTTTGACCGGAAACCGGCATCTTTACCCTTAACACCCCTCCGGTGACCTTCAGATATGTCAGACGGCNGCCCTGCGCATCGCGTGCTATTTTAAATACCTTCGCTNCAAATTCGTCNGAATATTCCGGCAGCCCGATCAGCTCCTGCAGNCCCTCCAAAAANTCTGNAACTCCCTCCATTCTNAGCGCGGAGCCAAAAAAACATGGATAGAGCCTGCGTGCCGCGATCTGGCGCTTGAGTTCCGCTAACTCTACCTCTCCCGTTTCCAGATATTGCTCTAATGCTTCCTCACTGCACATTGCCGCNGTTTCGTNAANNGAATCCTTATCCGCAAAATCCGCGCAATTCTCGCTCAGNTCACACCTCAAAGCAGAGAGCAGNCNCTCCCNGTCCGTACCCNGCTGATCCATTTTNTTGATAAAAAGAAATACCGGAATCCGATAAAGNTCGAGCAGTCTCCAGAGCGTTTTGGTATGNCCCTGCACACCGTCNGCGCCGCTGATGACCAACACGGCATAATCCAACACCTGCAGTGTCCGTTCCATCTCCGCCGAAAAATCCACATGTCCCGGCGTNTCAAGCAGCGTNACGGTAAATTCCGGCAGTCCGATCACTGCCTGCTTGGAAAAAATCGTGATCCCTCTGGTCCGTTCCAGCTCATAATTGTCAAGAAAAGCATCTCCGTTGTCCACACGNCCTGCTTTTCGGATGCTGCCGCTCTGGTATAACATTGCCTCTGATAAAGTTGTCTTACCGGCATCCACATGCGCCAGCATTCCCAAACATAGTTTCCCTGTATCACTCACTGTCCCATTTCCCTTACAATCCGATTTTCCGGTAGCGGTTCATACACGCAAATATTTCCTGTTTTCTTGGCATAGCCAGTCCGCAGGGAATGTAGCTGCTCTCCACAATCTCTGCCATCCCTTTTTTCTCAATGATCTCACATAGCTGCGTCACTGCCTGCTGCATNGTTTTCTTTCCGTCAAATAAATGTNTCTCTGCATACTTNAGNAGATAGCCCAGCATTGCAAGCTGCTCACTGTCNGCAAGCTGCTCTACATAGCGCACATCGATCACATCCTTGTTAACGGAAATCGANTCTTTTCCCATAACCTTGATTTTTAANCGGCCATCTTCACGGAACATCCGGTCCGCCTTAACCTTTCGCATAAAGTCNGGCTGTTCTGCCGTTTCCGCGATTCCCGTGGGAAGCGGGAACTGCCTTGCCTGCTCCTTTGCAAAATCTGTGATCTCCTGCGGCTCATACCGGTTCATCTGTATGATGCAGTCCGCCTTATGAAAATAAGAACCGGANCTNCCCGCTACTAAAACAGTGGAAATTCCGNAATGCCGGTACAACTCCTCCACACGGTCGATAAACGGCACGATCGGCTCCGCATCCCTGTTTACCACTCGCTGCATCAGTTCATCCCGAATCATAAAGTTGGTAGCGCTGGTATCCTCGTCAATCAGAAATGTCCCTGCGCCTGCCTCCATGGCCTCGATCACGTTTGCCGCCTGGGAAGTACTCCCGCTGGCATCTTCCGTGTAAAACGACACGGTATCCTTTCCGTTTGGAAGGTCATGGATAAACATTGAAATATCNACATCCCGGATGCTTCTGCCATCCTCTGCACGGATTTTTACCGCCGTATCATCCGAAATGACATACTCTCTCCCGTCTCCCGCAATATGGTTGTACACACCGCTCTCCAATGCCTTTAAGAGCGTGGATTTTCCGTGATAGCCGCCACCCACAATGAGTGTGATTCCCTTGCGGATCCCCATTCCCTTAATCTCTCCGCCATGCGGCAGTTCCATGGTCACTTCCAGCGATTTCGGTGAGACAAATCGTACCGCGTCTTTCATCGGTCGCCCTGAGACTCCCGATTCACGCGGCAGAACCGCACCGTTTGCTACAAATGCAGCCAGACTTTTTTCTGTCAGCTGCCTGCGGATCGCAGTCTGATCCTCCGCCANATCTGCGGCAGCCTCCACTGCTTTTGCATCCAGTGCCCNATAGAACAGGGAACCNTTCACNCACTGCGGCAGATAATCAAACAGGATTTTCTCCANTTCTCTCGCGTTGACCGTGCGNCCGTTCGCCGGAAAACCGACTTCCATACGNAGNATNATATCACCTGTCTCTTTTCCNATCTGACAGGCGCTGCGCTCTATGACCTCCTGCCCGGGACGGCTGACACTCATCAGACCGCTTTTTCCCGAACCTTTGGCNCGAAAAGATACTTTTTCCACCTTTTCGGCAAAGCGNCGGAGCAGATAATCCTGTAAGGCGATACGTCTGCATTTTTCCTTCCAGAGGNGTTCCGGGAATCCCGCCTGTCTGCCCCGAATGTNAATGCTGACCTTNGAAGGCGCCGCAAAGGGATCTCCNTGCACATGATCGATGGACAATAAGTATCCGGAAAANTCNTANGTTCCGCGTGTATCCTTATATGCAGGATAACTCTTGCGGTCAATTCGTTGTAATAGTGTTCTCAATTCTGTCTGTGACNGCATGTTTTCCTCCGTTTATNTTTTTTCGTAGCTGTTCAGAACAGTTACGGATTTTATATGTCTTCCCGCGCCAGTTCGGCAAGGATTTCTGCTTTCCTTTCCCCTGCAAGAAGCTGTCTGTTGTACAACATATATCTTTCNCAGGTATGCTCCATCAGAAAAACCGCCGATTCCGTGCCGAGAGCCAGCTCCGTTACAAATATTACCATCTCCTGNCCGTCGGCAAATGCCTGNTCCATAAAGTCAAACGCATATTCCAATGTCCGGGATGTCTCTTGCTCTATGTCCTCCAATNCCTTAAGCTGCNCCGTAAATCCCTGTCTGGCAGCCTCAAAGTATTGCTTTGTGGTATCTCCTTCNGGGCTGATNCNCTGCGGCATTCCCTTTCTCCAATATTTCAACAGCTGTTCTCTGCGGTANGNTTCTTCTTTGCCGAGAAATCCTTTTCGCCGTTCCTGCAAATATTTCTGTTCCTCCTCTTCAAGNAGNTCTCCATAGCATGNCACNGGATCTTCGGNGCTNCCAAGCCGGCTTTTATATTCTTTCAAAAACAGNTACCATGCGTCTGTCAGATATTTCGCACGGGCGGCTTCCGTAAACTTNNTCTGTAATCCGTCCAACAGCANATGTACCACNCAAAACCGTTCGTCAAACGCTGCCGCATCCATGCGTGCATAAATTCCCGGTTTGACTGTTCCTGACAGTATTTCCGCAATTCCGTAGTCATCCTGATATTTCCGGTACAGNTCAAAGTATGCCGCCGCATCCTCTGCCACTTCTTCATGGTGCAAAAATTCACGTACCACTGTCTCATCTACCGGATAACTCATCTCTTCATAAACCGTCATCANGTTGCTGAGATCTTCCCATCCCCGCGNNGTCACAAACTGCATACCGTCTACATCCGCATGTATGCGATAGAAATTTGCCGGACGCAATTCCAGATAACTCAACACTGCGCTGTGCAGATGATTTGCCGCCGCATACTCCTTCCAGACTGCATAGTCCGCCTCAACATTTAAGTATCTGACGCGGTCNAAAGTTACCATGTCAAAATCCCGTACCGATTTGTTGTATTCCGGCGGATTGCCNGCCGCCACGATCAGCCACCCTTCCGGAACNGCCTGATTTCCAAACGTTTTGCACTGAAGAAATTGNAGCATCGTCGGCGCNAGGGTTTCGGAAACACAATTGATTTCATCAATGAACAAAATNCCCTCCTGTATGCCGCTCTCCCTTTTTTTGCGATAGACACNGGCAAGCATCTCACTCATGGTATACTCGGTCACGGNATAGGACTTNCCGTCAAATTCTTCCTCTTTGATAAAGGGCAGTCCCACTGCGCTCTGTCTGGTNTGATGNGTCATCGTATAAGCTACAAGACCGATCCTGCACTCTCTNGCGATCTGTTCCATGATCTGAGTCTTTCCAATGCCCGGAGGCCCCATCATCAGAATCGGTCTCTGGCGGATTGCCGGAATTTTGTACTCACCGTTCTCATCCTTTGCCAAATAAGCCTGTACNGTATGCTTGATTTCATTTTTTGCCTGTTTGATGTTCATTTTCTGTTTCCTTTGTCTTGATTTTCTGTTTTATCATGTTATAATCTTATATAGTGAAATTGNTTTGGGGATATAGCTCAGTTGGGAGAGCGATGCGTTCGCAACGCATAGGTCAGGGGTTCGAGTCCCCCTATCTCCACTTTTCTAAAATCCGGNAAATTGCCTCATACATTAATAATCACTTTAACACCTTTACACAAAAAAAGCCAGTGCAGATTTTCTACGCTGGCTTTTCNTTCATTACAGTNTCCGGTTNGGCGCCATAAACTGATNGTAAAACCGTTCCAACGCATCCCCATATTNCGTTTTTCCGGTTCCGTTTATNCGGATAAACTCTTTCATCTCGAGAATATCCTCATGTGTGAANTCAAACCGCATCTCCGGTGTATCGTTCTTTAGGTTATCAAATGCACTCTGGATTACCGCNGCATATTCCGGGTCTGTTTTCCAGACGGAATCCTCCTCAAGCCCTCCATTCTCATAAGNCTGGTTNTAATAGTATTCGTCGATAAAGCGGGTCGTCCCCGCCGGCTTTACCGGAACCGGTGCGGTATCTGCCACATATACCATGATCGTTTTTTTGTAGATACTGCCTNCGCTGTCAATAACCTGATACGTCTCTGACGAGGCTCCCGAAGCGTTAAACTGAGTGAAATCTGTCGGTGCATAATCCATAACGGTAAACGACGTTCCCTTCATCTCATCCACTCCCGGCAGGATCGGACTTCCGTCCTCTCTGTCCTCNGCCGTCGCATAACTCATCAGCAGATCATAGGTGATGTATCCGCTCTGCGCCTCCTCAAGTGTAAAGTAGAGGTCTTCCGCATGAATCCACGGACAGTCGTCCCATACCGCATACAGAGTGACTATGGCACCGTCCTCTTCCGCCAGGTTCTGCACCGTCTCTCCGACCACATGCTGTGGCTTAAACAGGTCTTTCCCATCTTCCAATGCCCAGCCTAAGAAGACAGACGCATATGCCTTTGTCTCATTATCCGCCCCGGTTTCTCCTGCAGGAACCAGTGCGCCGCTTAATACATCCGCTGTCACATTTTCGTTGTTGCGCGTGTATTTCTTATAAGCTGACGCGCCATCCGGAAGCGTGATTTCCTCATCATATATTGCCGTGATGCTGTCAATCTGTCCCGTGCCGCCGTTGGGATCAAAAACTATCGTGTACTGGTTCGACGTCCACTTGGCATATAATGTAACATTTGTACTGTTTCCCGCATTCATGTTATAGACAGATGCCCTGTCAGCATACGCAACATTCCCGTCCGGTGTTAAGCTCCATCCGCTAAAAGAATATCCGGTCTTGGTAAAGCCGTTTGGATTCAAGCGATATGTCTTGTCTGCAAAGCAGGTCTGTGAAGGTGTGGAGCCGCCATCAGCTCCGTTGCCGTCGAATGTGATCGTATATATTTTCGCTTTCCATTTTGCTGTAATGGTCGCCCCGCTGCCAGTGACCTTAAATCTACAGTCACTTCCAGTCTGACTGACGACAGTCACGCCGGGACTGCATGTCCATCCGGCAAAATCATAACCTTCCCTTGTCGGATTTGTAACCGTGATGTATTTTGCGTTACATTTCAGTCTGACGTAGGGACTGCTCTCCGCTGCGCTGCTGTTTACGGAAATACTGTAGGCAGAATCATTCATCCCCGCCGTACTGAACTTATTTCCGCTGCGTGACGCAAGCCCAGAATATCCGGGATATACGTTGGAAAAGCTTGATTCTCTGGTGTTGCTGTGATTGGTCACCCACCCGTAAAACATGTCTTCATATTGGACTCCGCCGCCAAAAGCGCTTATTACGGGAATCCCGCTCTTTGCTGTCGCCCCTACGATCCGACCAGCATTTGTATTGGATGTTCCGACATAATCCCGGTAACGCCTCGACATGTCAGCGGAACCCGGATTATAAAAGCCGTCGCATCCGGCCGGCAGAGGCGGCGTGACATCTGCATGCATGCCGGCAAGTCCCTCTGCCTTGTAACTGCCATTCAGGCAACGGAACATCACTACTCCCGGCGCACCGCCGCCTGCCACGATATAGTTATCTCCCGATACCTGTATATAAGATGCGCTCCCCGCCTGGGCAACGGCACTCCATGCCCGCCAGCCCCCTGCCTCACCTACCAGTCCACCGTTGATGCGCGAACCCATGAGTGATTTCAGTGTTGCACTGCTTGTGGAACTGTTCCATGACGTTGTATTGGTCGCTTCCGATACCGGTACAGTTTTTCCGTTCGAACCTTTGCGGTAGGTGACTGACTGCCCGCTGCTGTAGTCGATGCTGCTGTTGATGATCACTGAACCGTAGCCACCCAAAGCAGAAGCCCAACCGGCGTAATTATCTTTAGCTGTTATATCTCCTCCCCTACCACCTGCCGCCATGAATGTGTAATTCCCGGAAAATGCAATCTGATCCGTATAATCCGTATCAGCGTTCGGCGCATACAGGTCTACGGTCTGACCGATGTTCACGTGCATCCGTCCGCCGACAGATAAATTGTCTAACGCTATCGTACCTGTACCATCGTCACTCGCAGTATATGTACCCTCTGACAGGCTTCCCATCACCGCCTCCTGACCCGCGCCGGCTGCAAGATCGACGTCTAACATGTCGCCGCTGGTTGTCTGACCGCCGCTGGTATCCGGGCGGGCGAGTGACGCGGCATATGCACTCCACATATCTGCCCCCGACAGTATACCGCATATACACAGCAATACTGCCAGCAATGCAGCAATCCTCTTTATTCTATTGTCTCTTTTATGCATAAATTACCTTATCCTTTCTCCAATGTTATGGCAATGTGATACTTCCGTCCTCCGGATTATATATTACTCCCGGCATATCAAGTACACCCGTTTCTATAAGTCGCTGTGCTTCTTCTCCATAATACGTCTGACCGGAAGTACTGTTTTCATACTCAGATTGAGATCCGCATGTATTATCGGAAGCTGTGCCTGTATTTCCGGTGTTTCCAGAATCGCTGCTTCCGCCTGTTCCGGCGCTTCCCGTATTTCCAGCATCGTTGCTTCCACTGCCAGCTGCGTTTCCGTTGTCATTTCCGGTTACTGCCGTATTTCCTGCAGTTACTGTTCCGCCATTGCCCTGTGCCGGTGCCTCATTTCCCGTATTTCCGGATACGCCTGTATTGTTTGTCTTGCCGCCATTTGAATTTCCCGAAGCTGTCGTCACCTTTTCATCCGCCAGATACTTATCGCTTACGTAGCCTGCTTCTCCGTTGCAATCGATCCGGTACCAGCCGTTCTCTGCCTGCCCGGTCACGGTTACTTTCTGGTTTGTGCTTAAACTGCCAATCTTCTCCGTATCTGCCGACGGTCCTTTTCTGACGTTGACCGTGCTCTTCGCATACTTAGTCGCGGACATCTCTTTAACAGAAGAATCCGGTTGCGACGTCGCAATTTCTTCTGTATCTGTCACTGCTGCTTCGATCTGCAGTTCCTCTGTGTCTTCTGTCTCCTTCGAAGCATCTTCTGTCGGCTGCTCTGTCTCCGTGATTGCTGCAATCTCAGTGCCGTTGCCCGGCGTCTCATTTTTTTGTCCGCATCCGCATACGCTCACTGCCATTGCTGTTAAAATTGCCATTAACAATAAAACTTTTCTTGATTTCATATTTCTATTCCTCTCTTTCGCTCTGTAACATTTTTCGTAACTGTTCAGAAAAACTAAAGTCTCTTATTTCATTTTTGAACATGACTCATTTTAGACATACGCGCACAGACTCAAGGCTGAAAAACAACAGCTGTTTTTCAACCTTTTACTCTTCTCTTTCTCGTATAACATTCATTGCGTATCCTGATAAAATTTAGAAGTGAATTCCTGACAATGCCCGTGATTATGATGCATTTTATGTACATAGCACTTCAAACCACTGACATCCATGAAATTTCTTACTTTGATAGTATATACTACTCAGTTCTATATTTCCACATAAAAATATTTTTTTGGTAAATTTGTCTATATTTGATGTTGGGGTCAAAAGCCTTGCAGAAAAATGTTGATCGGCAAATTGTACAAAAGGAGATTGGGCAAACGACTTTTGCACCATGGAAATGAGACTCAAAAATCGTGGAAGCCCTTGCTGAACACGATTTTCGCTTTGATAGGCTCATTGGAATGCCCGGTGCAATGGAGTGCGCACAACTCTTTTTGTGCAATTTGCCGTCATTCACTTTAAAGCAAGGCTTTTAACCCCAACATCCTATATTTATAACTATTACTTTTCAAATCCGTGCACCCAGTCAGAAAACAGATAGTAAATCAGATAAATCACCGAACTAATGCCCCATGTAAGCGGATACGCCCAATAAATATAGCGGATCTCACCCGTTATATGCATCACGGCAATAATATACACAATCCGGATCACACACCAGACAGACAGCATAATAACCATCGGCACAAATGCCTTTCCTGCGCCGCGGCAGACAGCCGCAATGGAGTGAGAAAATGCCAGCAGACAGTAAAACAGTGCAACCGTACGCGCCTGCTGCACTCCAAAATCGAGCACACCGGCTGTCTGGTCAAACAAGCCGATGCACTGCGGTGCAAAAATATAATAAAAAACTCCAATGAGCTCTGCCAGAAGCACTGCAGCAAGAATACTGAAACGCGCTCCTTTTTTGGCACGGTCATACTGCCTTGCTCCCAGATTCTGGCTGATAAAAGTCGTACTTGCCATATTAAAGCTGGTGATCGGAAGAAACGCAAAGCCCTCTATTTTGGCATGGGTGCCGTAAGCCGCCATTGCCAGCTTGCCGAAGGAATTGATCTGTGACTGTACGATCACGTTGGCAAGCGCGATCACAGAATTCTGCACACCGGACGGCAGACCGTAACGGATGATCTCAATCAACATTGCTCTGTGAAACCGAATTTTCCGCAATTCTATCGTAAAGATATTGCCCTTCCGAAACAGATGTATGACGCAAAGTACAACACTGGCAGCCTGAGAGATCACTGTTGCCGTCGCCGCTGCCCAGACACCCCATCGAAATACGGCGATAAACAACAGATCCAGCGCAATATTCACAATTGACGAAAAAATCAGATAATAGAGCGGACGCCTGCTGTCTCCCAGTGCATTCATAATACTGCGGCAGATATTATACATAACCATGGCAAGCGCGCCAAGAAAATAATATCTGAAATATTCAACTGCCTCCGGCATAACCTCCGGGTCTGTCTGCATCCACACAAGAAACGTCGGTGTAAAAGCAACCCCGATCACTGTCAGAATCACTCCGCTTGCAATTCCGAACGCAAATATCGTGTGAACAGCGCGGGAAACCTGCTCATTGTCACCCGCGCCGAAATATCTGGAAATCACCACGCCGCCGCCCATAGCAGTTCCCATAAAAAAACTGACCAGCAGGAAGATCAGTGTACCTGAAGAAGTTACTGCTGCCAGTGCATTTGTCCCCAAAAATTTTCCGACAATAAAAGCATCCGCCGTATTGTACAGCTGTTGGAATACCTGACTCAAAAAAATCGGCAGTGCAAATCCGAGCATCAGGGAATAGGGATTCCCTGATGTCATATCTTTTACATGAGACGTGTTATTTTTATGGGTATGGTCTTGCGCGTGAAACATCTTAATCATTAGCTCCTATCAATCTATCTCAATCAATTCATATTCTTTTGTGCCGTATCCCAGCTCTGCTGCAGCATCGATCGTATGCGTGCCATTGAGAGATTCCACTCTCTCGACAAAATGGTCGCGCCCCGGATCCTTTGACTGGTAAATCAAATCCATGCATGCTTTATCGAGCGCTACCGGATCAAGCGATGAGAGGATTCCGATATCCTTCATACAAGGGTCTTCCGCTACCGCACAGCAGTCACAGTCTACAGACAAATTGCACATCATATTTACGAACGCTGTGTTCCCTTTAAAGTACTCCATAACACTGCCGGCCGCATCTGCCATAGCTTCACAGAATACATCCTGTGATGCCATGTGATTCCACACGATCGTCTGATCATCCGTAAAACCGCCGGAGTGAATCAGCGATTTTCCCTCACTGGACGCACATCCGATTGAAAGCTGTTTGATCGCTCCGCCGTAGCCTCCTGCCGGATGTCCTTTAAAATGTGAAAGCACAAGCATTGAATCATAATTCGCGATATTCTTTCCGACATAGTTTTCTTTCAAAACTTTTCCGTTCGGAATCGGAAGCACGATATCTGGTCCTTCGGCATCCATCAGATCAACCTCAAAATACTTGGTCCATCCGTGCTCATTGATCAGCTGTTTATGCTTTTCCGTAGAATTTCTTGCACCCTCATAAGCGGTGTTGCACTCTACAACGGTTCCGTTTACCGCTTCCACCATCGGACGCATGAATTCCGGCCTCAAATAGTTCTGATTCCCCTTCTCCCCGGAGTGTACCTTTACAGCCACCTTTCCCGGCAGTTCTCTGCCAAGCACCTGATACATTTGAATGACCGTTTCCGGCGTGATCTTTTTTGTAAAATATACCTTTGATTTCTCCATGTGTTCTCCCCTCTCTCTGCTATTTTAAACCCTGATTTTTGCTACAATCACTATCATATTCCAATACGCGGCGAAACGCAAGCATCAAATTGCATTGTCGGGCGTTTTAAACTCCTCCGGCTCGAGCTTAAGTCTCATCGCCCACGGCGGCACAGCGTCTGTATCATACTCCTCGAGAAACAGAAACGCCGTCTGATAGGCAGGACGTTCTCTCGGATAGATTCCTTTCCCATCCGTAAAATAAAGCAGCCCTCCAAGATTCTTGCACGCTCCCTTCTGCAGCAGTTCATTCACATAAGAAAATGCCGGACGAAAGTCCGTACCGCCACCGCCAAGCAGTTCAAACTGCTCTAAAAAACGTTCAAGCTCCTGTGTCCCTTCAATCAGTGTATCCTTTTGCACTTTATTGTCGCATTGCAGCACCCGGATACGGGAATCCGAAAAGAAGCTGTCACTCTGCCGCAGGATATCTGCCGTCTCACGCAAAAAACCAGACACCAACTCTCCTCCCGTAGAATAGCTGGTATCAATCACTATGACAAATTCCCGTATCTTTTTTCTTTCACGGCTCTCAAGCGGTTCCATCAGAGGAAGATTGCCATACAAGTTTAACCCGTAGGTATAATATCCCAGATCAAATTCATCCGGATCGCAGTGAAGCTCCTCCCGCAGCACAGAAAATTTTTGCAGGAACTCCCGGTAGCTGCGCCGGCTCTTTTGTGCGGAAATCATAGCCGAGAGAATCTCCCCCGCCTCCCCGCCATTTTTCCCCCGCTGCTGCTCTATCTTTGTCTGCCTTGCAATTTTATTCCAGTTTTTCTGATTTTCCTCCGCAGATTTCAGGCTTGCCCTGCTGTCATTCTGCTTCGGCCAAAAGCAGTGATCGTCTGTGAAAAATTCTCTCGCAAGTTTTCTTCTCTCTTCCGGCTCCATTCCGGTCAGCATACGGTAAATGACTGCTGCGGAAGCTCCTTGTCTGTTCTCCCGAATCTTCTCATAAATGCACTGTCTGCTCCAGCTGAGCAAACGCTTGGTACAGGGCTTGTCCATGCAGTCAATCGTATATTCCACGGCAATATCGCAGGCAATATTCCAGCATTCCGGCTCCCTGCCGCCCCCAATCCAGAGATGTTCAAAAATACAGTGCAGTACCGTATGCAGATAAGCACGGTCAAGATATCTTGCATTGTTCTGAAACACACGCAAAAGCTGTTCCGTTGAGAAATAGAGAAGCTTTCCGTCCGTCGCTAAGGCATGTATCTGCCCGTTTGCCCTCGGCACAAGAGCTGACAGGGCAACGCCCAGAAAACGAAGATCCATATAGACCTCGTTTCGGACAAAATCGAGTATTTTCAAGGACATTTCCTCTTCCCATTCCTCCTGTGTCTGTCTGTGCTCCATGCTCCCTTTTCCTCTCTTTACTGGTCACTCCGTGACCGTTCACTCCGTGTCCATTCAGTCCTCATCAAAAGAATACCGTTTTACCTTTTGTGTTCCAAACTGTTGATGCTTCACATGCAGCTCACGCTTTATGTGAAGCATCGAAGTTACTCCTTCCGCCCATTCCGTCCCCACCGCTGTCCGTATTCCTTCCTCGATAGCGTCTTCTGAAAATAACATTTGCCCGCAAAAATACTGAAAATCTGAAAGCATTTTTTCCCTGACCATCCACTCCGCCATCTCCAGATCATGGCTGCGCACATATGTTTCATACAGGAGCCGGCTGTTCTCCGTCATACCCACCGGATAGCGCAGACGTGTACACACAATTTTATGCAGCGTCTTTTTTGATTCACCTGCACACGCCTTCGGAAAAATCGCATCATACATCGCCAGATCAGCTACATCGTCCCGAAAACACTGTCTGGCGCGAAACCCCTCACCCTCAATACTGCGGCTAAAAATATGAGCCGGTGTGATTTCATCCAGGCTCTCGTAATATTCAGGATAAAACACGATAGCATCCACCTGTTTTTCCTTCTCAAATGTAACCTCGATATCGGATGAAATCTGACTTAGGATCTTCCTCATTCCGCTTTTCTCCGACACACCGCAGCGCACTGTGATACCGCACAGACTCCTACAGTTCATGAAAGCATCGCTTCCCACCGTATCCATCTGTCTTCCAAGCTCTAACTTTTCCAGCGCTGTGCAGTTGTAGAATGCAAAACTGCCGATTTTCTGCACCGTATCCGGCAGAATCACCTCAACCGGAAAACTTCCGGCAAGCTCCGTCACAGGCACAGGCTCCCCGTCTAAAAGCAGAGGCTCTGTCTTTTCATATTCTGCCGGCAGGTGTCTTGCCCCGGAAAAACAATAGTCTCCGATTTCCGTCAGCAAAACTCCTGCAATCCGCTGCGGCAGTGTCACTGACCGCTCCGTCCCGAAGACACGCAAAAGCCGCGCACCTTCTTTGACAGGTTCCCAATAAAATTGATATTCTGACATAACTGTTTTGTCTGTTGTATTCCTTTCCAATTTTGTCAGATCGGTGAAATCTGCGTCATTCCTCCGACCAAAATACCGATATTGTCTCTGTAGATCTGCGGAAACTGGGACATGGTCAACGGATTGACCCCCTCTCCCGCTTCTATTGTATATCCGGGCCTGTTATACTCCTGAATAAACCAGTCCTTGTATCCTGCATAGCCGGATGATACAGGCGTCACCTCCACCGTATAACCGCTCACTTCACCGAAATACTGGGCGATCCGGTAGGAATCCTCGGGATTGTAATCCAAATATTTCCAGTATATCACACGTCCCTGCGTATGATATGCCAAAATCAGTGAAAAATCATGCTCGGTTGTAAAGCGGTAAATCGCCTCGCTTTCCGGCGCAGTCAGCGGTGCACTCCCCACGTAATCCCTGGGGGCGGGTCTGTCATACCCCTGCGCAAATTTGATGCGTTTTGCATTTTCCCATCCCGCCGGAAACTGCAGATTCAGATCCACGCCGTCAATATTTGCCTTCCATCCTGACGGAAACGGGATATCCGGAAAGCTGGCAGCAATGTCTTTTGCATGCAAAAAATATTCTCCCTCTGTGAGTGCCCCGTTTACCAGATCAACGCCGTCCGGATTGACCATCGGCACCAGATAAAGCCGGTACTTCTCATACAGCTCCGTCGCGGATACCCCCTGCAATGTTTCATCTGCCAGATATGCTCTCGCATATTCCTCCGCAAATTTCAGCAAAATCGGTGTCGTGATACTTTCATTGGCGTGAAACGATGCATTGTAAAAAACCTGCGTTTTTCCTGTTCCAATCCTAATATAGGGAATTTTTTTCCCCATCACGCTGTTTCCGATGCTGCCGGTTTCCAGAAACGGATATCGCAGCACAAGTCCCTCGATAATTTCATCTACCAGAGCCGATGTATAATTTACATTCTCCGGAACAATCGAATACAGATATTGCATGTTGACTCTCCCAAATATATTCTGGATTATCTTATGCATCTGCCGGTTTCGATATTCCTGCCGCACGTTTTGGTCCGCCGGTCAATTCCGTCTGTCCCTGTGTCTCGCTTCAAGTTCCTCGAGAGGAACCGCCGGACTGTAAAGGTATCCCTGATACATCCTGCATTCTACTGATTCCAGCGCCTGTCTCTGCTCCTCATTCTCCACGTATTCCGCCAACACCGATATGCCGAAATCATTGGACAGCTTCGTGATGGACGCTATGATATCTCTGCTTCTGGAATTCATCAGCACATCTCTGCTCAGAGAACCGTCCAGTTTCAAAAGAGAGAATATGTTGGTCTGCAGATATTTAATAGAAGTACTGCCCATGGAGAAATCGTCGATCTCCAGCTCAAATCCCATGTTCTTGATCCTCGTCAGACGTTCGATCAGTTCATCGTCAATCAGCAGCGCCGCCTGTTCTGTGATCTCAATCGCCATATGTGCACACTGCTTTGGATAATCGGACTTAAGCTGTGCCAAAAATTTCTCAAATTCCCCTGACTGAATGGTGCTTCCCGTCACATTGACAGAAACCCTTGTATCCTTCCCCAGTACAGCCGTCAACCGCTCCATGTTCTCTGCTACCGTCCTAAATACATTCTCCTCCAAATCCAAAAGTCTTCCCGTCTCCTCTGCCAGCTTTACCGTCAGAGGCGGATAGATCATACCATAGACAGGATGCTTCCAACGCAGCAGCGCTTCTGCACCGATGCAATTCTGCTGTGCGTCATACTGCGGCTGATAAAACATTGTCAGATGGTTGCCGTCGATCAGGTCCTGCAGTTCCTGTGCCAGTATTTTTGCCACCACACCTGCATCACCCCGCAATTTGAGCAGCGTGATCGGCTTTCTTGACTCCTCGCTCTCCTTGAGGGCATTCACGAGTTTATCCATCTTCTGCTTCGCGTTGCGCGTGCTTTCCTCATCGAATATCTTTACAAACGGGGCATAGATCAATACACCAAGTATGAGATTGACAAGCTGTAGAACACTTCCTGCAACCGAGCCTGTCGCCAGATATCCTCCCAACAGAATCGGCGTAGTCCACTCGACCTGGTTGACCGCCACAGGCACTAATCCTACCTGCATGGCAAAAGAGCTGGTCAGCACACATACTATTGGCACAAGCAAAAACGGTATCATAAAAATCGGATTAAACACAACCGGCAAACCAAATATCATAATTTCGCTGATATTTAAGACTCCCGGCACCGCAGCCAGCTTTGCCAGATTGCGATTGCTCTTCCGCCTGCCAAAAATGAGAAGCGCAAGGATCAGGCACCATGTTGTGCCACAGCCTCCCATTGAAACAAAAACATCCAAAAACGTCTTGCTAAAGATTTCTGTTGCAGGAAGGCCCTGTGCAATCTGTGCCTGATTGATCTCAATCGCCGGCACAAAGATCGCTTGTGCAACCGTTTCCAATACATTGTTTCCGTGAATTCCAAATAACCACATTGCACCCGAAAAGAACTCAAACAGCAGCGTCGTGCCAAGCGACCGCTGTCTGTATTCAAACAGACGGCCAAGAATATTCGTAAACAGCATCTGAAAGCTGTTCACCCCAAAAACCTGTGATAAGACAACGCTGATTCCCGAAAAAACCAGCACCACCGCTATCGTCGGGGCAATGGAGGAAAGCATTGCATGAAACGCATCATCTGCTCCGTCTGAAAAATAGCGGGCAAGACGGCGCATTTTTTTTCCGATGATATCATACAGGTAACTCGCCAGCAGTGCACAGACAATCGCGGTAAACATTCCCTCTGCACCCAGCCCCGCCATTGAAAATTCCTCTGCGGAACCGATTCCACTGAGAATGCAGAAGCAGACCAGAGACGTCACAACAATCCCATATCCGTACGTCTGCGTCGTCAGACGGCTCTGCATGTANCTGATCGCNACNCACACATTCGTNTAAACNCCCAGCANTCCAAAGGTTCCTGAATAGATATTGCCTAAAAATGCATCCAGCGCACCGGACATGAAGCGGTCCAGAAATTCCTGATATGCCGGAATCGGCAACGATTGAAAAAAGAGNGCAAACGCTCCAATCANTAATATCGGTACCAGCATGACCAGACCGTTTTTAATGCACAAAAGCATGTTCAAGTCNGCCATCCTCNTGTATATCAGTCCCAACGTCAGATTTTTNTTATCCTTTCTTCCAGCGTCTTTTTGCCACATACCCCTCTCCTGCTCTCCTTCCGTCCGCATTTCTTTTTCTAAATNGCTACAGNCCCCGTTTCTTTAAATCATATATCAACTGTACAAAAAATTCCCGCACATCAAATCCGTCAAAATTCTCGCGATTCAGATCGATCATGTCNCCNTGTGAGATCCCGCGTTTTCCGTNTACTGTCACCAGNCGGTAATCCTGCCCCCATCGAAAAGACTGCTCACCCACCAGTCCNTCGTTTGCTCCGTCAAAATAATGCACGAGCTGGTAGGTAAAATTCAGCGGAAATCTACCTCCNNAAGCTGTATTCAGCTTTGATCCCACGCTCTGATAATACACTCCCTGCGCATCNNGCACCGTCTCATTGAGCCGCNTGCAGGCTGCCGCAGTCAGGTCATNTACTGCCGCCAAAAAATCCGGNTTNTCATCNCCCAGCCTGCGAAGNGCNGCATTATAAGTTNTCGCCACCATNTTCTGCTGNTTTGNCGGTATCTTAGACAGCAGATAATCGGCAAATTCACAGCCNCNGTGAGGNGTATTGATCGTCGTCANNGACGCCACATANGCATCTGCACCAAGCATGGATATNGCATACCGGCTGTCAAGTCCNCCTTTGGANTGCGCAATAATATTGACTTTTCCGCAGCCTGTCTCCTCTACGATCTGCCTGATNCGAGCGGTCAGCTCCTTCGCGCTTTCTTCTACCGAGGCNGCGGACTGGTGATTGCCATAANAAATGACNGCTCCGTTTTCCNTCAGTTCCTTCGGAATCCNTCCCCAGTAATTCAGATACCGGTAATCCCGNAAAAANACNCCGTGCACCATAAGCAGAGGNTACTTTGTCCCACAGATGCACTGCTCCCTGCGTGTCTCATTAAGTATCAGTTTTGCATTTTCTTCGTTTACCTCCCGCTCCGCGGTCCGGATCAGGTGAAACAGTACGATCAAATGCACGACCGGTATCCATCCGCACACAATGCCAAGCACACGCCATCTTATGCCAAGCTGCTCCGACGTCAGATAGATACGAATGATGCCGTTCCAAAATATCAAAGCTTCCGCCAGAATCACGATCAGGGTATTTACCAGCCAAAGCAGCGGTTCCTCCGCAATAGAGCCGCAGGCGAAGCATCCCATCCATCCTGCNACGGAATACACTGCCGAAAATACCGTGGACAAAAGAAACAGCCGCAACAGCTCACANCCGCCCGCACAGATTCTAAGCCGCCTGCATGCAAGCTTGCGGATATGTTGTGACGGCATAATNCTGCACCACAGAAAAACCGGAATTGCCAGCCATAAGATTGGCGATGCTGCTGTTTTTGTGNCGGAATAACTGTTTGCCGCAAAAAAAATAAAAACGCCCTTTAACAGGTGCCAAAACCATCGAATCGTATTTTTCATTACTAATTTCTCTTTCGCTGTATTATCTCGTTCCATTATAACATAGATGTATGATGTTTTTCAGCATAAAAATGGGAAATGTTTGGTTGTTTCGCTGACACGAATATGATACACTCATAATAACAGGGAAGGAGGGTCTGAACATTGAATACAGTAAAATGGAATGACCGGTTTAATATTGGTGTGGACAGTATTGACAAAGCTCATCAGAGGCTCTTTTCAATTGTCAGCAAACTGCTTACCCTCAATGAGGATATCACGAAACAGCAGCATGCCTGTCGGGAAGGGATCAAGTATTTCAAAAGCTATACTTTCAAGCATTTTGCGGATGAAGAAGCATATATGCAGTCTATCAATTACAGCGGATATGCCATGCATAAAAGCCTGCACGACAATATGCGCGACAAGACGATTCCGGCTCTTGAGAGTGAGTTGGAAGCCCAAAATTATTCCAAAGAGTCTATCCAGCATTTTCTTGGCATCTGTGTCGGCTGGCTGAATGCACATATCATGGTCGAAGATCATGCGATCACGGGGCGTACCGCAAATAAATGGGTGCACCAACCGTCAGAAGACGAAATGGAGTCTTTGAGCAAAGCNGTGGTTCAGTCTCTGCAGGAACTGTTCCGTGTCAAAGCGACTCTCATCAGCCATTATTACAGCGGAGAAGATTTTTCTGACGGAAGTACGCTCTGTTACCGCCTGACATACCGTTTCGCAAGCGGTGAGCCTCTACAGGTATATCTTGTTTATGAGGAACGCATGGTACTGCACTCTTTTGGCGAAATGCTCGGCAAACCAATCCCCCGGACTGACAAAGCCGTACTCCATGCNTTGAAAGTTCTCTCACAAAAATGTATGGAGCGCATCGGAAAACATTTTTCNTCCACACAGGAATGCCAGTTGGAAAAAAGCGATTTTCTGACGTTTGACCAGCTCCTTCGCATCTTTGAAAAGGTAAATCCGCCCTACAGCCTGCTGTTCAGTACCGGCGAAAAAGGATATTTTGCATTATGTGTCAACACAAACAAAAAGTATCTGTAACACACAGCAGCCCCTTTTGTCTGGAAATCACTTCCGATAAAAGGGGCTGTGTTATTTAATTTTGGGGAAATACCACCGTCAGTAACCATTTAAAGTTTTCCACCGCATATACGGCATGAGGAATCTTGGCCGGCATAACCAGCACATCTCCCGCTTTGCAGATATGCTCTTTTCCTCCGACCGTAAATTTTCCTGTACCCTCCAACACCTGTACCATCGCATCCCCGGTNGAATCATGCGTGCTGATCTCCTCGTCCTTTGCAAAGGCAAACAGCGTAACGCTGACTGCCCCGTTCTGCGCGAGCGTCTTGCTGACGATCTGTCCCTCCTGTACTGTGATCTGCTCTGTCAACGNCAGAACCTCTTCGTGTGCTATGTTTTTAATGTATGCCATATTTCCCTCCATTTCTATTTCACGACTATTGTTTCTCTTATTCCCCAAAATCAATTGCTGCTATATCATCCCAAACAGCTTCCGCACTTTCTTTTATTACTTCTCTATCCACGGTATCAAACAACTCGATGGAAAGTCTCCGGTTTTTCTTTTTCCATTTACCGACCACCTGTCCGTCCATCAGAATAGCAGGCATAACAATTCCTGAAAGTTTAAAGATCGCTCTCATATGCTCGGGTCTCAGATAAAGACTCTCCTTCTTTTCATATCCCAGCATCAGTTGGTCAAATCCCGCCAGGAATAAACATTTTGGCATATTATGATTGTATTGCTTCCCGTTCTCTATATAAAAATATGTCTTTCCGCCACATTCAGCCGATTGCACAGNAAGCTCGGCAAGCCACTGTTTGACCTGTGACGCCGTAGTACGGAAATAGTACATTGCATCGTGAATCGTGACAGGCCCCATATTCGAAAAGTATCTTCGCGCAATTTCANGCATCGCCTCATTCTCCGGAATCGGATCAAACATTGGCGATAAACAGTATACCTTTTCCTCCTGCACCGCATAGTGGATAAAGCCTCGCTCACACAATTCACGGATGCCTCCGCCCCATGAGTCGAACATACTGTTTTCTTCTGGCTCTGTCATTCCATTTGCNCGGCAGACAGATTTCAGATCATCGCGGGTCTGTGTTTTCTCACTCAATGACGCCAGTATGATCTCTGAAAAAAGCTTTTGTCTTTCCGGCATCAGTGCCCATATGTCCCGCTGATTCCAGAAAGAAGCCCGATGCCACTCATTGCATCGANAGTCCCTTCCATTATTGCAATGCACAAACAGCGGCAGATCATCCTTGGCAAATATATGTACTGTACCACGGATTGTCCAGTTTTTCACCAAATTGTCACCTACANTGGCATCATCGTAATCTGTGCAGCGAATTTTCAGTGCATGCATTGCATTTGACATAAACTGAGCCTGTATTCCACACAGATCACGAACCACCGTCATTTTGTCTGACGGAACGATCAGATATTGATTTGTCAGTTGGCGGGTTTTGATTTCGTCTAAAGTCATGTGATCTCCATATCCAATGCATTTTTTAGTTTAGATTTCTCTTCTCCATATGGTTAATTGCCGTCAACACACGAATATCTTCAAAATACCAGTCAATGCATTCATCAAAATAAAACTGCTTTTTCCTTTTCTTAAATATTCGAAACGGCTTACAACCCGAATTATCATATATGTGACACACATCACATATTTGAACTAAATCCTTTACTAACTCAAGTGCCCTGTCGTACCTATTAATTATTTTATCTTCTGGCACATCATGTCCACCTGATTCGACTCTTGATTTCACACGCCAAACATTAATCATGGGATCTGCTGTAAGGACATAATAGCAACGTATAAAATAACCTTTTTCTTTTGCCAGTTCTAGCAATCTCAAATTNCGCTCCGTTGACAGAACCGTTTCAAAGCAAAATTCACTCATCTGTTCCACATGTTCTTTCCGCTGCCTTTCTGCCAGCTGTGCTGCTTCCAGATCTGAACACTTAATATTCTTTTTTATTTCATCGGCATTAATATAATCCATCGGCGGCTTTAGCAACTCAGTAATAGTACTTTTCCCTGAACCATTCGGACCGGCAAAAACAATAATTTCAGGCTTTTTTTGCAACACGCTCACTGTAACGCCCCTTTCTTATTCTTTTAGCCACTTCTATNCTTGAACCATCACTATTTTCCTGATATATAACCTGNTCCTCCCTATCNTATATAACGATTGGAACNTCCATCGCTTTCTTTTTTTCCAGTTCAATTCGNACAGCTTCATTTACACGCTTTACAACCATCTCATCTGAAATATACTCTTCACGNCTCATATTCTGCCCTCCAATCTATTTCTATCTAATTTTTCTTTAATATCACTTCGGCGAATGCTCCGTCACACGCCCTGCAAANATCTTCCGGCTTCANTTCCAACTGCGTCCCAATCCGTCCGCCGCTTACNATCATATACTCCAGNGCCTTTGCACTGCTGTCAATNCTGGTCACATATGATTTCTTCATCCCTACCGCCGTACAGCCTCCCCNGACATATCCGGTCACGTCATGAATNTCCTTNACATGNAGCATGGAGAGAGACTTTTCNCCTACCTCTTTTGCTGCTTTCTTGAGATCCAGTTCCTCCGCAATAGGGATCACAAACACATAAAAGTTNCCGCTGCCTCCTGCCGTCACAAGAGTCTTATATACTTTTTCATAAGGCAATTGCAGCATATCCGCAATCTGCAGTGCATCCACAAATTCTTCGCACTCATAAGTATANGCTCTGTAGGAAATCTTCATGCGGTCAAGAATACGCATGGCGTTAGTCTTGATTTCCTTATTTTTTGCCATCTTCTGCTCTCCTTATCATTTCTTTCTAAGTTCAGNAATTGCACCGTAATGCAGTACTTCAAATTCAGCAGGGGCAATTTCAGCGAGTAACTTTCTATGTTCTTCCTCCCACATCTCGATTTCCTGCTGTGTAAGCGATGCCCCGATCCCCCTGCANGCTTTCATTCTGCCGTTCCAGCTTTCACGCGTAAATGCAACCTTTATTGGATATTCTTCATGATAAACAAGACTAAACNTCTCCTGATAACAGTCTGGAATCACGATTGGATGTAATGTTTCCCCTCCCCCGCTCCATTCAGGATTATATTTCAGTACCAGATTTTCACTTGCGCCTGCAACTTTATCTTCAAAAGGAAGCCATGCCATATACAAAATAAGGATACTTCCACCGCGTTTCANCATACGGTAAAGGTTGGGCATGATTTTTTCATGGTCGAAATACCAAAAGCATTGGCAGGCAGTGATCACATCAAACGAGTTATCGCTAAAGCACATATTCTCTGCCGAAACNGCAAGGTACTCAATATCCATATCTTTTGATAGCAGTTTAGCCTGTTCTATTTGATTTTCTGAAATATCCGCAGCTGTCCACCGTGCTCCGTAACGGTACATATTTCTTGGCAGAACGCCCGTCCCTGTTCCCAAATCAAGGATTTTTTGACCGTTTATACATAAGTTACGGCGAATGATTTTTTCGTAAAATTCNGGCGGATAGATATCCCGAAATCTNGCATAATCGAACGACGCATTCCCCCAGTCAAANGGTTTACCGTTATCTATATTTTTATCAATGATGCCCTTCATATATCTGTCACAAATCCTCCGATTTCAACTCTGCCCGCGTCCCAATTCNTCTGTAGTTTCGCCTGTNTCCACAGATTTTTCACTCGCACAGAGATATGTTTTATATGGGATTTTTACACATTCAANAATGCGCGTGGCTATAATCTTAATTTCTTTCATTATTACCGTTTCCCGCTCTTTGCTCGTCTCTTTTGCCNCTGTTTCTCCANCAAGGACATTTTTTTTCAATTCGGCTACACTATATATCGCAGCACATACGCTAAAGAAAATAATCCATCTTAANGCGGTTGCCGCGTGNTCTCCTGTTTTCGCTGATTTTTCATTTACAATTTCAAGAAATACGGGAACCGTCACCGCCTTGGTTCCGTTTAATGTCAGCGTAACCGTTCCCGTTATACTTCCGGCTTCGCCTGCTGTTGCATCTGTCTTTGTAAAACCGTCCACTGTGACAGCAAGACCACTGCCGACTGCTTTTTGTACCACACCGATGATATCTTCTTCTGTTGTAATATCAGATGCCTCTAATGTTTTGATCGCATTCTCCGCCACACTCTTTCCTGCTGCAAGCTGTTTTTCACCTTCCGCATCATATTCATACCGTGCATCTGCTAACGCAGGAAAATCGAAATTGAACTCCGGTATATGCTCCTCCGAAAAAGTATAGCCATAGAATCCCTGTGTCCCTGCCCCTGCAAGGAAATATGTATGATGGATTCCATCATCCTGGTCATCCCACGTCACGTCCACCGCATACCATTTTCCGTCTCCCATCTTAACGTAATTCCACATATGCGCTTCACTGTCGCTGTCTGTGACGCCGTAGCCGGCAACCAATATGCAGGGGATCCCAAACTCATCGCATAATACCTTAAATGCNTTNGCATATCCTTCACAGGCAACCATCTTGCTGCCTGCAAACACGGTATATACATTATGNGNATACTGNTATTCGTCANCGCCTGAAAGTGCAGCNTAATTATACTCCAGCTCNGCNCAAAGATAGTCATGNNCCGCCTTCAGAATCTCATANTCNGATGCGTCTTCNCCNAATTTCGCNTCCACNGCTTNCTTCACTGTCGCCACACNGTTATAAAANGTNTCNANCTTNTCNGTACCGGCATATGTNTATGCNACNGGNCGCAANGTANAGNNTGTNACNATTCCTTTATATCCGGTANNGCTCTCCTTACTTGGCACCGGAATGATNCTCCANCCGCTTTCCAGTGAAGANATCCAGAACATCTTAGGATAGTCTTTNACCATCGCCTGGCAAGCTCTGCNAATTGCATTTTTAATCTGTACATACGCCTCCCCGAACGCTTCATCCTGTACTATTTCCGCTCCTTCAACTGTTGCATCAAACGTGAACGGAACACTAAAATCAGCCTCAATATCGCCCGTCTCTTCGTTCATCACATAATTCTGCACCATTGTGTCATAAATCTCTTTTGACAGTTCATCCAACTGATCTCCGAAATAACCCTGAGCGGAATCACCAGCGCGCACAGGCACGATACTGCTTATCAGACAAATCACCAGCGCGCACAGAAATCCAAGCCTTTGCCTCTTCTGCTTTTTCATATTTTCTCCTTGTCTATTTTCCAGTTTGCTCTTTAGACTATAACCCTATATTTACAACTCCACAACCAATTCCACCGGGCAATGGTCGGAACCCATTATCTCGGTATGGATTCGGGCATCTACTAATTGACCGTCCAAAGACTTCGAAGTCAAAAAGTAATCTATACGCCATCCTGCATTTTTCTCTCTGGCCTGGAACCGATAGGACCACCACGAATACACTCCCTCCACATCCGGATAAAAATGCCGGAACGTATCTGTAAACCCTGCCGCCAACAGTTCCGTCATCTTACCTCTTTCCTCATCCGTGAATCCTGCATTTCTACGATTCGTCTTTGGGTTTTTCAGATCGATCTCATTATGCGCCACATTCATGTCACCCGTTACAATAACAGGTTTTTTCTGATCCAGTGCCACCAGATATGCCCTAAAATCGTCCTCCCACTGCATACGGTAATCAAGTCTTGTGAGTTCTCTCTGAGCATTCGGCGTATACACAGTCACAAAATAGTATTCCGAAAACTCCAGAGTGATCACACGACCTTCCTGATCGTGTTCCTCTATGCCTATTCCATAAGTCACATTCAGCGGTTTCTCTTTGGAAAATACTGCCGTTCCGGAATATCCTTTCTTTTTCGCATAATTCCAATATGCATAATATCCCGGCCGGTCCCATTCTAACTGCCCTTCGGACAGCTTTGTCTCCTGCAGGCAGAAAATATCCGCGTCCGCTTCCTCAAAAAAATCCATAAAACCTTTATTGATACAGGCCCGTAACCCGTTTACATTCCATGATATCATTTTTTTCTGTGCCATTGTCTCTGTCCTTTCCGCTTCACTTTTCTCATTATAGCAAAAAAATATCAATTTTGATATGCATTATTACGAGTTTCATTGATATATAATAATATTGAGATAAACATATGAACGACCATACCCAATCCAAAAAGATGAATAATAAAATGAATATTCAAAACAAATGTACCTATTTTAAATAATCCATACATAATTCCATAATATACAATGTTGACAACAACTGAATTAATAAACAAATATATCGTTTTTCCTTTAGAAACAAACCACGCATCTATCATAGCTGCAATGACGTAACATACATAATATGGCACTAAAATATATAGTATATTCAAAATATCCTTATCATTACTGATTCTCATTATGTTATGTATAAAAACTCTCCATAAAGGTACGGTAATTGCCCACACAAATATTATCACACAAACATACTTCCAAACATTATGAAATGTAACACCTTTTAACGAATTCTTTTGTATGATCTGTGCCAAACAAGTAATCGGCACTAATAACCAACCCCATATAAAGTTATTTGCCACCCAATAATTTCCTGACTCAAAAACCGCATTTACCATACGGCATACAATAAATGCATAGATAAAATTATCTAAAAAAATTTGTAACCCTGAAAAAGACCCTATTTGGGTCCATGAACATAAAAATTCTTTGTCACAAACAGCAAACGAAATATATTTCTTTTTAAGAATAACAATCACTGACAAGATTGCAATAACCGTATTAACAATGATCTCAGAATAGGCCGCCCCTAAATCCTTAAATACAGGTATCAATATATAATCAAATAAAGACAGCAACAGTAATTTTATTACCGTAAACCATACTATAAAATTATAGCGCTCATATATTATAAATAACAAATTCACAAATACCCCTATAAAGGCAATCAGCATGGATATTGATTGCATTAAAAGATATTCCTTTGCATATTCAGCATTCATAAATGCTGCTATATTGCCTATATACAATGAAATGATCACTGTAAACAAAAAATATACACCAAATGACAGTATAAATGAAAGCCCATTTTTCTTGGGATCTTTACTTTTAAGAAGATAATACAACGGAGTAATAAATGCTGTCGTAATTATCTCATCCATTAAATCAAACCACTCCATTTGCCCCAATATATTTATGTCTATATTATTGACAGAAACAATATTCATCCGAACCAGCAAATAGACAGACGGCATTAACATCCATAAACACAGAGCCAAAAAAATTTTTATATCATTTTTCCTTTGCATAGCATCCCTCTTTATCACCATTCAAAAACTGTCTGAAACCAAAACAGTCCGTTTCAAAATGAATACCACTCTGAAACGGACTGTTTGAAAATTCCAGTCTATGCTGACTGTTTATTTGCAATTATTTGCTTGCAATTGCTGCCTGCGCTGCGGCAAGTCTTGCAATCGGCACACGGAACGGTGAGCAGGATACATAATCCAGACCGATCTTATGGCAGAACTCTACAGAAGAAGGATCTCCGCCGTGCTCTCCACAGATACCAACATGAAGTTTCGGATTTACCGGCTTACCAAGCTTAATTGCAGTCTCCATCAACTTGCCGACACCTGTCTGGTCAAGTTTTGCAAACGGATCGTTCTCGAAGATCTTAGCATCATAGTAAGCATCCAGGAACTTACCGGCATCATCACGGGAGAATCCGAATGTCATCTGGGTCAGATCGTTCGTACCGAAGCAGAAGAAGTCAGCTTCTGTTGCGATCTCGTCAGCAGTGAGCGCTGCTCTCGGGATCTCGATCATCGTACCTACTTCATATTCAAGTTTAACGCCTGCTGCTGCGATCTCAGCATCTGCTGTCTCAACAACAACTTTCTTAACGTTCTTCAACTCTTTGATCTCGCATACAAGCGGAATCATGATCTCCGGTTTCACTGTCCAGTCTGCATGTGCCTTCTGAACATTGATAGCTGCACGGATAACAGCTTTGGTCTGCATCTTAGCAATTTCCGGATAGGTTACTGCAAGACGGCATCCTCTGTGTCCCATCATCGGGTTGAACTCATGCAGGGAAGCGATCAGAGTCTTGATATCCTCTACGGATTTGCCCTGTGCGTCTGCAAGTTTCTTGATATCTTCTTCCTCAGTCGGAACAAACTCATGAAGAGGCGGATCCAGGAAACGGATGGTAACAGGATTACCCTCAAGAGCCTCATACAGCGCCTCAAAGTCGCCCTGCTGATACGGCAGGATCTTCTCAAGAGCTGCTTCTCTCTCCTCTACAGTATCGGAGCAGATCATCTCACGGAATGCTGCAATTCTGTCCTCCTCAAAGAACATATGCTCTGTACGGCAAAGTCCGATACCTTCTGCACCAAGCTCACGAGCTTTCTTTGCATCTGTCGGTGTATCGGCATTAGTACGAACCTTTAAGGTACGGTATTTATCTGCCCATGCCATGATTCTTCCAAACTCACCTGCGATCGTTGCATCAACAGTCGGAATGATTCCATCGTAAATATTACCGGTTGTACCGTCGATAGAGATCGGGTCTCCCTCATGGAACTCTTTTCCAGCCAGAGTAAATTTCTTGTTCTCCTCATCCATTGCGATATCGCCGCATCCGGATACACAGCAGGTACCCATACCACGAGCAACAACAGCCGCATGAGAGGTCATACCACCGCGGACAGTCAGGATACCCTGAGAAGCCTTCATACCGGTGATATCTTCCGGAGATGTCTCAAGACGTACAAGTACGACTTTCTCTCCTCTTGAATTCCAAGCCTCTGCATCCTCAGCAGAGAATACGATCTTACCGCATGCAGCTCCCGGAGAAGCGCCAAGACCTTTTCCGATCGGAGTTGCAGCCTTCAATGCAGCCGCGTCAAACTGCGGATGCAGCAATGTGTCTAAGTTACGAGGATCGATCATTGCAACTGCCTCTTCCTCGGTTCTCATTCCTTCATCTACCAGATCACATGCGATCTTTAATGCAGCCTGTGCTGTTCTCTTTCCGTTACGTGTCTGCAGCATGTAGAGTTTCTTATTCTCAACGGTGAACTCCATATCCTGCATATCTCTGTAATGATCTTCCAGAGTCTTGCATACATCCTGGAACTGTGCAAATGCCTCCGGGAACTCTTCTGCCATCTTTGCGATCGGCATCGGAGTACGAACACCAGCAACAACATCCTCGCCCTGTGCGTTGATGAGGAACTCACCCATCAGCTTCTTCTCGCCGGTAGCCGGATCACGTGTAAATGCAACACCGGTACCACAGTCATCACCCATGTTACCGAATGCCATACTCTGTACATTGACAGCTGTACCCCAGGAATACGGGATATCATTGTCACGACGGTATACATTTGCTCTTGGGTTGTCCCATGAACGGAATACAGCCTTCACTGCTCCCATCAGCTGCTCCTTCGGATCATCCGGGAAGTCAGCTCCGATCTTTTCCTTGTACTCTGCCTTAAACTGTCCTGCAAGCTCTTTCAGATCGTCTGCAGTCAGCTCAACGTCGTAAGTTACACCCTTCTTCTCTTTCATCTCATCGATGAGCTCTTCAAAGTACTTTTTACCCACTTCCATAACAACGTCGGAATACATCTGGATAAATCTTCTATAGCAGTCCCATGCCCAACGCGGGTTTCCTGATTTAGCGGCAATGACTTCCACAACATCCTCATTCAGACCAAGGTTCAGAATGGTATCCATCATACCCGGCATAGATGCTCTTGCTCCGGAACGAACGGAAACGAGAAGCGGATTCTCCTTGTCACCGAATTTTTTGCCTGTGATCTCTTCCATCTTAACGATGTACTCATTGATCTGTCCCTGAATCTCGTCGTTGATCTCACGACCGTCCTCATAATACTGTGTGCAGGCTTCCGTTGTGATCGTAAAGCCCTGCGGAACAGGAAGACCAATGTTTGTCATCTCTGCAAGGTTTGCACCTTTACCGCCGAGAAGTTCACGCATGTCAGCGTTTCCTTCTGTAAACAAATACACCCATTTGTTTGCCATTTTACAAATTCCTCCTACTATATATTTACTCCTAAATATGGGAAAGCCCGAAAGCTCTCCATAATCAGCAAAAGCATGTACGCTTTTTTTGCGCACACATTTATCATATCACAAATCCTCTAAAAGGCAACTAGTTTTTCTTCCATAATTTGTAAAAAATTTAACAATTCCCACGATATGAAACCGCGTTCCGTGCAATGGAAGTCATCTTGTGAACCATGGCGCACAGAAAGTATCCCACCATAAAGCCCGCCGTATTCATCAAAATATCGTCTAACTCGAATCTCCCCAGATGAGTCTGCATCTGTACTGTCTCAATGGCAAGGCTTGCAGAAAGACCTGTCAGAAATGCAGCCGGAGCTCTTCGAAAAACACCTGCAAGCGCATAAAGCAATACTGCACACGGCATCAGGAGTATAAAATTCTCATAAACATTTTTCATGCCTGAAAATGTTTTTTGAAATGTACTGAACAGCTCCAGATTGACGATATCCGAATAGCTCTCCCGCCTGGAAAGCATCGTGATCCCTACTACCATATAGATATAATCTGCCAGACATGCCGTCAGTACAGCTTTCACAGCGATTGCCCGTCTTTGGGGATAGATACCTCCCCGCCTGTGCGCATAAATACAGCCTGCCACAAGTGCCAATACCAGGACAACAGCCGCCGTCTGCGCTGCGGGGATTGAATACATGTCGTAGAAACGTCTGATATCCTTTATAATTGCCAAAAACATTCTTTTCATCAGATATCTCTCTTTAATCCCGCTCAAACAGATCCCTTGTATATATCTTATCCTTTACATCTGCCAGTTCCCCACTGTTTCGGTTTACAAGGATCACATCTGAAATTTTCTTGAACTCATCCAGATCGCGAATGACTCTTGAACGGAAGAACTCGTCCTCTTTCAGGGTGGGCTCGTAAACTACCACTTCGATCCCCTTCGCCTTAATCCGCTTCATCACACCCTGTATGGAAGATTGCCGGAAATTATCGGAATCAGCTTTCATTGTAAGGCGGTATACGCCTACTATCTTCGGATTTCTTGCTATGATCCTGTCTGCAATAAAATCCTTTCTTGTCCGGTTCGCGTCCACGATCGCTCCTATAATGTTGTTTGGCACCTCATTATAATTTGCCAGCAGCTGCTTGGTATCCTTCGGCAGGCAGTAACCGCCATAGCCAAAAGAAGGATTGTTATAGTGAGAACCGATTCTCGGGTCCAGGCAAACCCCGTCAATGATCTGTCTGGTATCCAGTCCGCGCACTTCCGCGTACGTATCCAGCTCGTTAAAATATGCCACGCGCAACGCAAGATATGTGTTTGCAAATAACTTGATCGCCTCCGCTTCTGTCAAATTTGTCAACAGAACCGATATTTCCTGCTTGATCGCACCTTCCTTCAGCAGATCTGCAAACTGTGACGCCTTCTTCTCCAGACGTTCATCTCCCTTAGGGTAGCTCACAACAATCCGGGACGGATACAGATTATCGTACAGGGCACGTCCCTCCCTTAAAAATTCTGGGGAAAAGATGATATTCTCACAGTGATATTTTTCGCGCACGCTGCAGGTATAGCCAACCGGAACGGTAGACTTGATGACCATGATCGCCTGCGGATTTATCTCCATGACCAGCTCAATGACATTCTCCACCGAAGAAGTATCAAAAAAATTCCTGACCGGATCGTAATTGGTCGGGGTCGAGATAATTATGAAATCCGCGTCTGAATAAGCCTCTTTCGGGTCAGTCGTTGCATGAAGATTGAGTTCTTTCGTGGAAAGATATTCTTCTATCTCCTTATCAATGATCGGAGATTTTCTCTGACTGATCATCTCCACCTTCTCCTTCACGACATCCAATGCCCACACCTCATTGTGCTGTGCCAGCAAAATTGCATTTGATAATCCCACGTATCCTGTTCCTGCTACTGCGATCTTCATAGTTTCCTCCATTCTTTATACCATTTTGCAAAATTTCGAAGTCCTTCCTCCAGCGAAGTATGCGGGCGGAAGCCAAAATCCTTTTCCAGTTCCGATACATCTGCATATGTCTGGTAAACATCTCCCGGCTGCATCGGCAGAAATTCTTTTTCCACCTTCCCGTCGATGATGCCTTCCTCCATCAGACANTTTTCCAATGTCTCCACAAANTAAAGCAGATCCTCCGGCTGATTGTTTNCGATATTGTAAATCTTATATCTAACTCCCTGCCGATTCTCCTCCGGNGCCTTGTCCATCACCTTNCTTACTCCCGTGACAATATCATCTATATAAGTAAAATCACGTTTCATATCTCCATTATTATAGATCTGAATGGCTTCCCCTTTGACGAGCTTGTCCGTAAACTTAAAATATGCCATATCCGGTCTTCCNGCAGGACCGTATACGGTAAAAAACCTCAGCCCCGTCACAGGAATCCCATACAGCTTGGAATAAGCGTGCGCCATGAGCTCGTTTGATTTTTTTGTCGCCGCNTAGAGCGATACCGGATTGTCCACCTGATCCTCCGTGGAGTACGGAACCTTCTCGTTGGAACCGTAAACAGACGAGGAGGAAGCATAGACCAGATGGCGGACGCCCCGATAGGATGCCCCCTGATCCGCTTCTACCGCATCATAACTGTGACGGCACGCCTCCAGAATATTATAAAATCCGATCAGATTGGAATGGATATAAGAATCCGGATTGTCGATTGAGTAGCGGACACCCGCCTGCGCCGCAAGATTGACCACAATATCCGGCTGATATTCCGCAAACAGCCTCTGGATCACCTGCTTGTCCGCAATGTCTCCCTTGATAAAAGTAAAATTTGCAAACTTCTCCAGTTCTTCCAGACGGCTCTCTTTTAGTCTGATGTCATAGTAATCCGTGATGCTGTCCACGCCGANCACTNTCACATCCATNGATTCCGTNAANATCTGCTTTGCNAGATTTGCCCCGATAAAACCGGCTGCTCCNGTGATTAATACTGTCTCCATTGATCGTGTTATTTCCCTTCCTTGAAATATNCTCCTCGCATTATACTCCGAAAAGTTTCTCCGGTAAATAAATTTTTTCTTAAAATTACCAGTCGCACCGNATCANCCGCCGTCACTCCAAAAAGTCACTTTGTTTCAGTCTGACCTCTTCCGGAATAGAAATCTGCTCTCTCCTGCCAATTTCTGCAAGCAGCATATTTACCTCTGTTATCATCTTAGAAGCTTCCAAAATGCAGATAGCTTCCCGNAGTCTATTCCAGAGTCCCCTGTGTTTCTCTTCAAAATATGCTGCATTTCTTGTTATCCAGACAGCAAACGGNTGATCTGCATTCAATGCACATCTTCCAATTGCATTTGANTCCGTCAAAATTTNNATATTATTGNCTGATGCATGAACAAATGTCAGCGGCAAAAGCTTCTTTTCTGCTTCTGAAATTTGATCCCTGCGAATTCCTGTCACAAAGTATTCNCTTGCTCCATGTTCATTGAACTCCCAGCATATCTCAAATTCCTTTTGCAGCAAAGCNCTCAACATAATTCGCGAAAAATAAAATTCGCANTCACCAAAACTGTCTCCAAATATGGTNTCNAAGCTTGTCAAATGAACATTTACCCCACCCTTTGCACAATTTATCTGCTCCCTGAGCTGCGCTATACTCAGGTTCCATTTTACCTGCAAAATNTCCTCCGCTGCCTGTCTAAATTGGGGATCATTCATGAGATCCATAAATTTTTCCAGTTCCATTTTTCTATAATAAGACGGATATTCACACGAAAAAGATCCATTATAAATTTTCTTTCCCAGCAGTTCTATGCAGGCCGCCGCCCTNATTGGAAAATATTTCACATATTCTCTGCTGACTCCCAGTTTAGGTTGGAACTCTTTTGATAAGAGCAAGGCGGTATACCGAAAGTCTCTGTTTTCAACTGTACTAAAATGCTCCCATGATGTTTCAACACAGATCCCATCGTATACCTTCTCTGTTTTGTGGTTGTCGATATATTGNCTGCCNGAATCACACCTTGGCAATANAAATTTCTCCATNATNATCTTTAAATCCGGNTGAATNGNAAACGGTATATCAGCNTCNACTCTGACTNCATNCATTCTCGCCAGNTCTNTNAGCTCGTCTCNGTCACCATACCTNCTCTGCAGATCCATCNATGCGGTCGGANNATGNCCNTCATANCANATAANTTGATAATATGCACTGACCGTGATNNCCTTTTTCATCACAGCAAGATTTAAAATAAGTTCNCAATTTATCTCANCTTCATCTATGACCACCGGTTGAATCTCACTATNTGCNCCCTGAATATTTATNTNAAANTCNACACCGGAAACAGCCGGANCTATTGATANTTCGTCCAACGGAACNCAGTTCACAAAAATATANGGNTCTTCCTCCCACTCGATTTNNGGCATCTCCCGCTTNATCNGGTCCGTCAGTTCTTTCGGAAACGGTATCTTTATATTTCTGACCCTTTTTGCAAACTCCATNAGTTCCTGTTCTGTCACAAATTCNNCCGTNTCANTTCCATTTCTATAACAAATATNCNTATCCGNATAACAGACATATTTCNTCANTGAATCCAACACATTNTCNGNNAAAGATTCCTTTATTCTGNTTGCGATAGATGTGCCTGCCCTNTGGCGNAAGTTCTCNGTTTCTCCAAGAAATGCGCAGGGCATAGGTGTTCCTCTGTCNCCNTTCTCTTCTTCCGCTATNCTATAATAGCCTTTCATCCCATTCATCNCAAAGCGGATCCCTTTTCCTGAATCATAGTGTCTCGTACTGATTTCCATCCTGTCCCCTTTCAAAAAACAGGAGAGNATCCCNATACCAAAATTGCTGATTGGCGANAAATCATAAAACCTTNTATTTTCNTNTTTTAATTTTTTGAACTCATCAGACNGATAATACGAATTTCCNACTCTAAGAAANTATTCCNTGATCATCTGTTCTGTCATTCCAATNCCGCAATCGTCTATCCGAAACCATTGAAAGCCCTTTNCATCAAACCANCTGCTTATCGTAATCCGGTTATCTTCNCTGTCGTCCCATCTNTGATCAGCCATTCTTCTCGCTCTGACTGCGTCCATTGCATTTTGAAGCAATTCTCTGATAAAAGTTGAATCTGAGCGNTANAGGTCATCGCCGACTAATANANCTANTACNNTGTCNGCCTGAAGCGACAGACAATATTCTCCTGNCTGATATCCCCGTCTTTCTATCTGTCTGTCAATTTTGGTCGGGATCTGAATTCCTTCCCATTTTTTCTGCACATATATTTTCAATATCTGTCCGCAGGTCTCTAACTCCTCATCAATATAATCTAGAAATTTCTTTATCTCATACTCTTCCTGCAGACTCTCACAGGACGCAGCATATGCCAATATCCGCTCCTTCCCCTCAATAAATTTAAATCCGTCTGAACTTCTATGTTTCTTCCATTCAATATCCGCGACAATATCCGGGGCCGCAGCAATACCTTGAAATTGATACAGTACCTCCGGCGCCCTGCTTGCATCGAAATCCATAATATCTGCAAGTCTTAACAATACGGCACATAGTACATAGTCCGTTTCGGCAAAGCTATGGCATTGCAGCCGGTCTATCATATTCTTAATATCCTCCCCATGACTTTTACAAATCTCGATCAGCATATCTCTACGGACAAACCTGCTTTTCCAGTTTTCGCCCAAAAACTCATTAACTCTCAGATGATGTATTTTTCTAAAGTAATCTGATTGAATCTGCTCAGGGATCTCCCCTCCTGACTCCTTACTCCTCTCTACTTCCAGATATGATCTGGGATTTTTCTCCAGATATTGAGCAAATCGTGCACTCTTGAGTTCTCTTTTTCTCTGCTCTTGTGTATAACACATTCCGACATCATGATAGCATGCCGATAAAATGAGCATTGCACATTCACCTGCCGACAAATTTGCCACACCAGAATCACCCAATATCTGCTCCATCAGCCAGATGACATTATCAACATGTTTTTCGTCATGCAGGGTAAATGTAGGAAATGTATCTCTCACCGTCTTTAACAGCTCAATGGCCGAATCACATGTTTTTTCTATATTTGCCAATTCAACTGTGTCGTCACACACATCCTTAAGTCTTGTCCATATTTTGCTTTGTCTGTATGCCATTTTGGAGTCCTTTCTTCATTTGCTCGTCATTTCTGTCTGTTCATGTAGTTGATTATATCATGTTTCCCGCATAATTACATCACATTCCTGCCGGCAAAGATGTCAGACAAAAACAGGACTGCCGTTTTCATTAACAGCAGTCCTGTCTATTGCTCTGTAGTCTTCCTTTTCAGAAGAGTATTAACTGTCTTCATCATGCTGCACCTTAACCCATGCTATACAACAGGAATATGTCCCTCTGTCGCATCATCTCTATGATGAACGGTTGCAGGATTCCCAATAACAACAGAATGATCAGGAACATCGAAATTAACAAATGTATTCGGTGCAATAAGAACATCATTCCCTATACGAATATTTCCGACCACCGTAGCGTTTGCTCTAACACAAACCCGATTACCAAAAGTCGGAACTCCAGCTCGCTTTCCTCTGATATCCCTTCCTATTGTAACGCCATGCGTTACAAATAGCTGCGACCCAAACTTGACGCTTCCATTAATGACAATTTTACCCCAGTGTCCAATAATAAGCCCATCTCCTATCGATGAATTACCCTCAAAGCTAAAACCGGTCTTATTTTCCAATTTCTTTAATCTTTTAAAAAAATACCTTCCCCATATATTATCTATATTTGCCTGGTACTTTCTGTACAAACAGATATATTTCCATTCATACCCTTTAAGAAATTCCCTTGACAAAGATCCCCTAAATGCCTTATTGAATTTTCGATCATACTCTATTCTTTTTTTGTATTCAGTATTAAGTATGAATTTCTTAATCTTCATTCTTTTTTCCTATCTTTCCAAATAATTTAGTCATTAGTATTTTGAAACGCGCTACAAGTGCTTTCATTTCAGGTGTCCTTCCATAAATTGCATAAATAATAATGCAAGGAACTATAACTGCTATTAAACATTCTACACAAAAAGCACCGATTCCTTTCATATGAAAAGGAGATCCTAAAATCCATATCATTCCAAGCGAACCTAACATGACAAGAAAATTAAAATAATAATCTTTTACTAAATGTACTTTGCTAAGTCCAAATACCCTTGCACTTATATTAGCTACAAACGGAGTAACTGTAACCAAAGCTTTGCTGATAACAGTCGCTGCAAATATTCCGGTTAATCCAAAATGCTTCCCTAACACAACTGAAAGAATAATATTTAGTACTCCTCCCAACACCTGAAGTGATCTCCCAATCTTAAAGTTTCCGCTTCCTTCTCTAAATAAATTTAAAACCTGAGTAGTACTGTCAAAATAAAAACTGATACAAAAGCAAAGTACTGAAGCCTGACTTAAAACATAGTCCGCATCCTGATTTCCTATCCATATTTTTACAAATGAATTTAACAGCTGAAATAAACATACTGTACATATAAGTGAAAATGCAAATACTCCAAAATCAAGCTGCTTAAAAATATGATACTGCTTCTCCTTGCTTTCTTTTGCCATAACATTTCCTATCCCCGCAGTAAGAGATTTATTAATCATACTTATGACGGCAACTATCTGTGAAATAATTAAAAAATAATTACTGTAATATCCCACAAAAACCGTTCCCAAAAGAACCGAAATAATAATGTTATCTGTCGCATTAAAAAGAGTGCTTCCGACCTTAAACAGAGCAATTGATAAAACATCTTTAAAAAATACTTTAATCTCTTTTTTCTCAATCCTATCTGCATTTTTATCTTTTATATATGGATATTCGTTGTCAATCTTTACAGCAATCGCAACATTTTTCATCAATGAAAAGGTAAATTTAAGTATTAAATATGCAATATAGTTTCTAAATATAAGTAAAATAACAATATCGCCAAGACAATTAACAAATGTAAAGGCGATATTCACCTTTTCTATTTTATACTGTTCCTGATTTGCCGTCACCAATGCCTGCTTGTATGCAAAAAACAGATATGACGATGCCGTATTTAACAAATACAAAAAGTAGACAAGATATAGATTAACGGGTACATTCTGTTCAAAATTAACGAGTCTAGGAAGCAGAGGCATTATGCAGCTTCCTATTACAATAATGAAACCTCCCACCACTCTATAACAAAGCTTATATAACTTCATTAAACTTTTTATTCTTCCGATATCTTTCGTAACCAACGGTTTATACAAATAAAAAGAAATAGCCGAACCAATCCCCAATTCTGACAGTGCAAGGAGTGATAAAATATTTGAAAACAACCCGTTTAACCCCAGATATTCTGCACCAAGTACATTGATGAAAACCGTCCGGCTGGCAAATGTTAACAACAAATTCAAAATCTGTCTTGCTTCACCGGTTACCATGGTTAGTATTGAATTTTTTG
Organism: Roseburia sp.; assembly: GCA_014804775.1. Classification (GTDB taxonomy): domain Bacteria; phylum Bacillota; class Clostridia; order Lachnospirales; family Lachnospiraceae; genus Roseburia. The sequence continues at coordinate 115,490 of JAAUZB010000019.1, forward strand.
TTCTCGAATTACTCATTTACTTTCACCTGAATTCAATTACCTCTCCAGACAATATATGACCAAATTTACTACTCATGTATATAGCCGTATGAAACAGACCTTCAAACGGTGCCTTATGTTCTGAAACAATACCATTATTTATTATTCCGTGATTTCCCAATGTGTACCCGAGCCCTTTTATTAGTGTTTTTAATGTACACAGCAAAACCGTATCATCACTGATCACTACGGTACAAATACTGTTTCCTTCACTCGCATTACAAGAAATCATGTACTCCACCTCTTTTTGTAAAAGCTGGTATATTTTTTCAACAGAATCGGAACTATCTTTATCTGTAAATTTAATAACATTAATTATATGCTTATATGGCTCAATATTGCTTTCATTCTGAATATCAAATGATTCCGAACTTACATTCTTGACCGTATACAAAGCCCGTTCTATATGTATGGATTGCTGCATCATATTAAATTCCGCAGTATTTTCATCTATATTAGTAACAATCAGCAATTTTTCACCGTCTAGCGTTCCTCCGCAAAAGCTTTCCTGATTATTTTTATACACATAAGGATTATATATCGGATTTATAACCACTTGTTTTCCAAATATTTTTTTGATGATTCTGACTAAACGTCCCATACCTTTCCCCCTTCGCTTTACAGCACCTCGCATGCCGAAGCAATAACGGTTTGATTAATTGTTTTCCCGACACTGCCTGCCAAAAAAGCTGCCAATGCTGCTATCTCTTCCGGCAAAGCCAGATGATGCAGCGTGTTACAGTTTCTTGCAATATTGTCTCCAAACTTTATATTTATATCTCCCATTGTTGTGGCAACCGAACCGGGTGCAATCGTGCTTATATTAAGTGAGGGATAAAACTTTCTTAATTCGTCTGAAAATGCTATGACTGCGGCCTTTGACATCCCGTATGGTGTATACTGGAATTTCCTAAAATATGCGCATATAGACGCAATATTAATTATTGCACCGTCAATGTCACTGTCAACCATTCTTTTTGCTATAGCATTAGTTATCTTCACTGTCCCATTATAATTTGTGTTCCAAACCGTGTAAAATTCATCCTGGTTTACTGTTCTAAATCTTCTGGCTCTGTCAACATCAGAGCATATTCCTGCATTGTTTACGAGAATATCCATACGAAGTCCCCTTTTATCCAATTCATTCATGCAATTATAGATACTTTCCTCACTCGCTTGATCAGCAAGAATATAATCCACTGGAGCATCCTGTATTTTTGATTTTATATATTCAACTGTATTTTTTAACTTTTCCTCACTTCTTCCTGTTATAGTAACATTGCAACCCTCACACAAAAAACGCATCGCAATGGCTGAACCAATTCCACCGTTCCCACCCGTTACAAGCACATTCCTGCCTTTTAGTTCCCCACCTGTAACACTTGAGCATAGATATGCCGCTCTGAGTTCCTCATTATATACCATCTGTCTTAATCTTTCATATTTTAATCTCCTCATTTTCTTCATCACCCCTTCATATTTCTTCAATCATTACAAAAATATATCCCGGATTTCTGCAAATCCTTCATCAACTTGCGTAAAAAAATCATACTTCCGCGTTTATTCAAACGGAATCCTCCGTCAACAAATAGTTCCGGACTATTCTGAAATTCTGCGTCATCCTGATAATTTAAGACAGTCACATTTCTTTTTTTAACAGATTCACATATTGTATGATTAATTACTATATCCTTAAATTCCTCCGAAAAATAACAATTTAATCTTTCTGAAAAAGGAGGTACAACGACAACTGGAGTAAGTCTATGATTCTTACACATATCTAAAATATCACACAGACATTGCTGATTTTTCCTGATCATTTCATTATTGTGCTCCGAAAAATCTATGCTTCTTAAATCCTTCAAATGAAATAATGATCTCCACACATTTACCAAACTCTCTAATTCTTTATTTGACTCTTCTAATGTCATACAAGCTGGAACAGAATCATATATACTTTCAAATGCTTCTACACCCGTCAATATTCTCTTCGCCCTCTTTGGATGAACCAGCAACGGAAACTCACTTTCAACTTTATCCCTCCATTTAAACTGCGGATTGTTTTTTCTCTTTAATATTTGACAATACAAAGGATTTGATCTGTCTTCTCTATCCAACAATAAACATGCGGCTGCTACTGCTACTACTACTATGCATCCCGTATCCATACGTTCAATGTACTGCTGCAAAATTGCTTTGTCCATCTCCAGGCTCTGCGCCTGCAGGGATAAATCAAATGCATCAATATTCATTTCCTTACAAGCGCCAAATGCATATTTGGAATACGTGCTTCCCAAGTTGACAAACTTTAAATTTTCCGGAATACCTTTCCTGTAAGTCATTATGTCAATGCAATAATTGTTGTAATCGTTTGTCCTCTTGTATGCTTGGTTTAATAATATAAAAAATAAAATAAATAAAATAGCCGCGCAGGCAATTATGATAATCATATTTTTCCCAATTATTCCCTTAATTTTCTTAATCTTTTTTGTCCTATCACAAAAAATTTCTTTATTCTTGACTCTTTCTTAGGAGAGCAGTATTTCTTGAATAATTTCTCCTTAGAAATTATGTCATAATCTTTCCAAAAGGGGGCTCGTCTTGATCCTAATGGTGCCGACACACAATAATTACTGTTATATTTTTTTACATCGTCTAAACGTGCTTCTTTCCATACCAGCGAATCCTTTATATTATTAAAAATAGCTAATCCCTTTTGAGAATGGCACTCAACACTGGATAAACCTTTATTATCATCTAATTCGGGTGCAATGTGAGAATAGCCCCAGCAATCCGATATTGTTATATCGCTGACCCTATCCCCTTCTTTAAAAATACATTTACTGCATGAAGGACGTGAATATAGCTGCCTAAAATATCCATTAAAAAAATATGTTTCTCTTCCATTTTTACAAAAATGTTGTTTATCCGTTTTTATTTCCAGCGAAAAAGTATGCCATCCTAAATTTTTATTTTTAAAGTTTATAGTTTTAATTTTTTCTCCCTCAAAAAATGTATTTAAGTAATCTTTCCATACTTTCGGTGAAGGGACTCCCAGACAAATAAAGTCAACGCAAATCAGATTGCTATATTCTTTTCTTAGATATCCTTTTAATCCTGCAATTTGACAGGCTGTTCCTGCAAATAATACCTGTCTCTTATCATCTAAAAACGACTTCACCATTTTGAACGAATCGCCGATTCTACTTTGCATATACTTAGATCCTATGAGCGGAAGCAACTCATCATATTTTTCTGCATATGAGTGAATTACAGTAAACTGTTCATCAAAAACAGCTCCAAACACCACCCCGTTTTCGCTTAGGACCTTCTTAGCCAACAAGACAAAAATTCCTCCTGACGAACTAATAGATCTCTCGTTTTCATTATTGTTATAGCATGCAAAGCACATATCTAAATCTGGAGAAGTCTCTATCTTATTATGATACGGACATACCCTGTCACACAGACTGCAGTCTATACATTTGTTCTCATCTACAAAAGGATACAAAAATCCTTCTTTATCCTCTTTCATTACTATAGCGTTTGCAGGACATGCGTTTTTACAAGCCGAACATCCTGAACAACTCATATTATCATTAATACTAATCATTCATCATTCTTCCTTGCAGTTCTTCTATACATTTTTTTGCTTCGTATATTTCTTTTATATAAGACGGCAGAACAGATTCATAGGTTTCCCTTATTTCAGTCTCATATTCTTCAAGTTTAATGAATCTTTCCGTTATATCACTTTCTCCAGCCAAATTCCTATAATCCAAAATTGTAAAATCGGGCATGTTCAAATCTTTCGCAATGCCTTTTGACTTAACGGAATATCCCAGCGCAATTGAAGGTACTTTTGTTGAATATGCAGAAATCATTGCATGGGTTCTGGCACCCAAAAAGTACCTGCACTTTGATATGATATACCGTATCTGACAGTAATTTAATTCTTCTGTATCTATATAATAAACTCTCTGTGTATTATAAAAATACTTTTCAACACTTTTACAAATTATCCGGTCATCCTGTCCATCCCAAAAAACATGCGGAATCATGACCACATTATAATCGGTATTTGTGATAATATACTGAATCAGACTGACTATATTCCTTCCACACATTGTATCTAAGTCAGCGTTTGCGGTCACATAAACGCTAAGATTAATTCCTACGCATGCCTTTTTAAAACAATCGGGCAAACTCACCTTCTCGGGCTTCAATATAAACGCCGGATCTGGAAACAGTTTTACATTTTTCAGCTTTAATGTATGAATCATTAAATCGTATGTTAAAGATTCCCTTGCAGTGATAAGCGAATATTTTTGTAAAGCTTCTATTTTTTCTGGCGTAAGATTTTCTTCCCCTACAGAACATCCCCACAAAATAGTCTTAATATTCTTTTGAAAAAGTCTGTCAGTAATATAATTGACCTCATTATTTCCATAACAGAGCATGTCACCACCCGTTATAAAAGTAAGTGCTCCATTTTCCATAGTGTTAATAAACGGATCATATATATATCTGTATAAATAATATCTCTTTTTTTCGGCATCTTTTCGAAGTTTATTTTTTACACGAAAAAGCAGTCTTCTGATACTTTCATAAATACGACTTTCCTTTGCGGGAAAATATGTAACTAATCCAGATAAACCCACAATTTTGTCATTTTCAGCTTTTTTCCTTAGTGCAATATACTCATGTTTATTGATACCCAGCAGTTGGATTGTCCCTTTAGCTATCGCCTCACAGCCTCTGTTTCCTGCATCAAGATGCAGCGGAAAATAAAAATGTGTTTCTTTCATAAAACTTTTGCATTCTCCCTTTTAGATAGAATCATCATTGTCTTCCATATCATTATAAGCATTATACGTATCTCTTATTGCCTCCAGATACGCATACCCATTTTCCATATCTGGCTCAAGATACATCCCTTCTGCCCATTCATTCCATGCATTAATAAAAATAAATTCGTTATTTTCTAATATACTCTTTTTATATAATTCCTCAAAAGTCTTTTTGAAGGTCTCAACAGACTTATTGATCATAACAGCTCCTCTTTTACCATGCCTCGGCGTATTATCCCATCCTGTTGAAATTCCATAATATATTTTTTCGTTTTCTCTTCTATAAGAGCTTGTCCTTTCTTGTGCCTCATACTGCATAATTCTCTGGAAATCGTATTTAAAAAACATTTTTTTATGAAAAAATTTTACTTTAATGCGTCGAATAATGTTAAAAAAAATTCTATTAATCGGATTTTGCGGCATCCTATACTTTTGTATTGAAATATTTGGCTGCCTTATAACGCTTGCGTTCGATTTATCACTACATGTTTTTTTATCTTTTGAATTTATACTTTCTATGACATGTAAACCATCAAAGCCGTCTCTTCTTGCCAGTTCGTTCCATTTATCTATCATGCAATCATACTCTGGAATATCATTAGGTATATAAATTCCAATTACCGGGCAATTTTTTACTTTGATATATCGCGCATCCAAAAAAAATTTATGCATATAATTATAATGATCGATCCAATCTGTTTCATCTCCATATGTTTGCTCTCTCAACACTGATTTTCTACCGTTTTCTGCTTTATACCAAGTATGATTAGCCCACAAGAAAAAAAATCTCTGTTGAATATCTGTATCCCTCAAGAGATTTTCCGCAGGTTTTTCAAGAAGCATCTTTCCCTCAAACCAATAATGATAATATGCAAATCCATAGATTTTATATTTTTGGCACAAATCAGTCTGCCACCTGACGGAATCCATATCCATTAAATCGTAATAATTATCATTTAATGGTATCAATGGCTGATTATGCCCTTCAAATAAGGGCTTAGCCTTTTTTAAGTTAGTCCATTCCGTAAATCCTTCTCCCCACCACTCATCATTTTCCCTTATTCTATGATATTGCGGTAAAAAATAAGCAATAATTTTTGTTTTCACAGTAAAATCACCTTTCTTTGGTCTAAAATTCCCCACTTTACGTAAGCTCACTGTAAATCTCACTGTATTTCTCCTGTACAAGCAAATCACTGTGGTACATACTCACATATTCATATGCAGCCTCTCCCTTTTCCCTGATTGCATCTGCATTATCAGAAAAGTCCTTACATACCCTGTCTACCGTTTCCCTCAGACATTCTTTATGCTGTTCTTCTGAATCGTAATTATAGCTATATACAAAGTCCTTCTGTTTTAAATCATTAATCGTACCTATGCAGGGACAAATAACAGTCTTCTTTAAAGAAAAACTCAAATATGCAGCTCCCGAATTTAATGTGCTTTTCTTTTGATACGGCAGAACAATTACATCTGCCACACTATAATATAATCCCACCTCCGAATCAGGGATATATCTAAAATCAGCAACAATGTTATTTTTTCCAACAATCATATTTTCCAGCTTACTCTTATATTCATTATCGCTGACTTTTCCGGCAATCAGTAATTTAATCTTAGGATTATTTGTCGCACAAATAGTATCGATCAGCAATTCCACATTTTTGTATGGTGAAATAAATCCAAGAATCATAAAAACACAATCGCCCTGTTCAAACCCCATTTTTTCTCTTTGTTCTCTTGAATTTTCAGCATCCGAGGTGTAATTATTGATATAGTTCGGATGTGGCACATAACAGATTTTATTGACACAATCCGGACAAATCTCTTCAACGACTAAACGTGTGTCCATACACATTGCTACAATGGTGTCCGCTTTTTTCATCAAAAGACGCATGATCTTTATTGCATATGTGTTATTATCCATATTATGCGGCTGCTTATTATGAAGAGTATACACCAGTTTTTTCCTAAAAAGTTTCAGGAAATATATAAACAAAACTTTTTTCACATATTGGAAATATGCACTACTATGATTGTTAAAATTCTCAAACCAATTTAAATTAAATATTTTGCATCCAATAAAATTCAAAGGATTCTTGATACACTGCCTTATTGATAATACTTCATATCCGGAGTTTCTTATGATATGCATAATATTATCTGAATAAAGGTTATTGGACCGAAACGGCATATAACATGTTTTTGTTTTCATTATGGTCTCCTACTGCTCAAAAGCAATGTTGATATGGAATAAACAATTCCTGATAAGATGATGAAATCAAAGTCTCCATAAATATTACAAGATTTAATATGATAACTCCAAAGAAAGCACATATTCTGTATCGTTTATCATTAAATCCAAGCACTATAAGTGTTTCTACAATTCCCTCCACGCAATAAAAATATCCATTCATCCTTGCAAATTTACCCTGTACAAACAAAGAAAGGAAAAAACCAATTTGATAAATTATAAAGTAAATATCGCATGTCGTTTTATATCTTTCATCTCTTCTGTAGCGATGTGAGTACTGACATATAGCCAGTAACATCACCATAATTAGCATCCTTTTGACAAATCCTAAGCTTAGCAGCTGTGTCACCTTCAATGATGGCAGGTATAGAATCAGTCGAGAATATATAGATGGAAAAAATCTGGTTAATAAAATCAGCCGTCGTACAATTCTATTAAGTAGCTGCAGTCTATAAAATACAATTCCTATTGTTGAAAAAAATATAATTTGCTTACTAGAAACGCGTTTCAACAACTTAAGTAAACCTGGAATAGTAATACTTATAATAGCTGCCCGATGGAAAAAAAAGGCAATGATACATAACGCAAAAAATTTCTTTCTATCTTCATCTAAATATTTCGTCGCAAAAAGTACGATACCGGTTGCAATGAACTGCCGCATTCCACCTGAAGATAAAATTGCAGTGAAGTACACGAAAAGGACTAAACTCTCATATCCCGGTACGCTTTTTTTTGCTGTCTTATAATAAAACCATGACACTACCATATAGGTTAATACTAAGTATACATTGTAGTTATCTGTAAATCTTCGAACTAGTCTATTCCAAATTACAAATCCATACTCAAAATCTCTTGCAGCACTTGTCCCGTAAAAAAAAGAATGATATGCATTCCAATCTGTCCAACAGTTATATCTCAATCCTGCAAACAAAACGATTGTTACTATCATCAGGGCACTTATTATTTTCTTCTGTTTATGGTTTGTTATGCTTAAAAACGTCAAAAAAGCACAAAATACGGCAATTCCAATATAAAATGTCATTTTATTCTCCAACCATTTCAATACTCTGCGCTGCAATATCTTTATATGAAAACATTTTCATACCTGCATCAGCGGCAACCTTTTTCATATGCTTATACGCATTGGGCATGCTTAGAATACGATTAATTTCTCCCCGAATTTCCTTTTCGCTGTCTTCCTTCAAAAACCTTACATTTCCACCAAGATCAATATGCCTTGTTCCTGGCCAATCCTTGCATATCATCGGAACTCCCTGCGCAACCACCTGCTCCCAGAAAACCGAATGTCGACCGGGAAATACTACTAAATCAGATGCCGCAAAATATTGATAAGAATCTATCGCTTGAATCCATCCAATATACTGAATCTTCTTTCCGTCTGTCAGATTGTCAACTTTTTCCCTTAATTCTGGCACAACAGAACCAAACACGATCAATTTCACTTTCGGATTATCAATATTACGTACAGCTTCCATAAGAAGAAGTGTCTGTGTCTTCCAGATATCGATTTTACCACCTGTCACAATCAAAAAATCATCTTTTTGAATATTATGATGCTTTCGAATTTTCTGAACGATCTCCGGTCTGGCCGCCTCTTTAACGGCATCGTCATCTGCCCCCAGCACAAGCAGCTGACATTTATCCGCTGGCAATCCATATATCTCTTTTAAGAAATCGACTCTTGCTGGAAGAACACCATAAAATTTTTTAATTTAAGGAACTAACATTTGGGCATAGTGACGCCATATAATCTTATGAAGAATGTTCTTTGATACCCAGTTTGTAGCACTGTTTGAAAAATCTGCATGACTGTCAGCATATGCAATAACATCCGGATGTATTTTTAAATATCTTGCTAAAACAGCATTATCCCGCGAACACACATTGTGGATAAATATAATATTCGGTTTTAACAAATCTAACTCATTTGCCAATCCTCGAAATGTTCTTAATTTCCTTTTACTATCTTCCTTCCCATTCATATCAAGCCGAATCATGACAACACCATCATCATTTACATAACGTGTTCTCTCATCCATTACAAGTCCACCTGTATCATTGTGCATCCATCTGGATGTGATAATAGCTACCTCATGGCCACTTCTCTTTTGATATTTCGTCAATAAATTTTCCTGATAGTTCCATCCGTCTGTAACAGAACTATTTAAACATACATGAACAATATTCATTTATTCTTTCCTTATAAATAATCTTTTGAGGCATTTTCTTTATGTTTTATAAATGCAGGGTTCCCAAGCACAATGGAATTTGCAGGCACATCAAAATCAACGAATGCATTCGCTGATATCATTACATCATCTCCTATAGAAATACCTCCACAAACCATTGCATTTGGGCATATTGTTACTCTATTTCCAATCGTAGGACTCCCCGCTCTCTTTCCGCTTCTAATGCTTCCAACTGTCGCACCTTTAAAAACAGTAAAGTCCTCCCCAATAATAGCTTTACCATTAATCGTTATATTATATGGATGAATAAGTAATACTCCTCCAGCTACATTTTGTGTATTTATTTCAATGCCGTATCTATGCTGTAATCTTAAGAGCATCAGAGAGTATATTGTGTGCATTAATTTTCCTTTAGCGCTTTCTCTTTTTCTAAACAGAAACATATATCTAAGACCGTGATTCTTCCATATCCTGAATCCCTGTTTAAGCAGATTCTCCTCACACTTTGCAAATCTCATATAGTCTCTATCCCAATCCTTCATTGGATATCCTCTCTTTTCCCCTCGCATATCATTTATATAATTATCCTTTTGAATTTTTTCTTCTATACATGATCAATACACTCTCTAAGTCTGCGGTAAAAGTCATCCCTGCGTATCTGTAGTTTGTCATCTGTGTATTCTTTAGCTTTTTCTATATTTGCCTTGCTCTGTTCTTCCAGATATTCCGGATTTGAAACAACCTCAATAATTCTTTTTGCCAATGCGACCGCATCATCTGCATCAACAAGATCCTCTTCAGCAATCAACTCTGATATCCCTGCTACAGGTGATGAAATACATGGCAATCCTGATCCCATTGCTTCTATTAATACCCTTGGTAGTCCCGCAAAATGCACAGGATATACAAACAAATCCGCTTTCCTCAATTCTCTGTATACATCGTCTGGCGATGAAAAAAGTCCAGCAAAATGAATGTGTTCTGCTATTCCTAAAGATGTTGCCATTTCCTTAAAATACGGCACCATCGGTCCATCCCCGACAAATTCTGCTTCGACATCATATCCCTTCTTCCGCACTATATCCACAGCTCTTATTATTGTTTCATGCCCACTCACCTTATTTTTTATATTCACAACTACATGTATTAAAATCCACTTTTTTTTCTCCATATACAATTTTGTTGAAGATATATTTCGTGATTTATATTGAATCGTCGAATAATAATTTTCAAAATGCAGGCTATCCTCACCATGCATCCGGCAATATGACGGATAGTATCTCTGCAACGTTTCCTTCGTGACATACGATACACCATTTACTCTCTGATCGGCACAAGCCATCTTAACACATTTATGATTCAGCCAACTAATCCCTTTTCTCGGTATGCTTAATGTTTTGTCAACCAATTCGTCATATAAATTATAAACAACCTCTATTCCTTTTGGGACCTTTGCTTTTCTGGTCAACAGATACGCCATCTGCGCCGTTGTTGACGGTATACGGTATAAAATCACATCACATCCTGTGTCGAATCCCTTCAATGTTGATATCACCTTTCCGATATTAGGAAGAAATTCTTTAGGACCTCTAAAAAAATACACTGGATGTATTTCCAAGTTTGGACCGTCTACCCGCAGATATTTTCCATTATCCGGAAATTCCTGCTCTTTCACACGCGATACAACACGTACCTCCTCAAAAACATTCATATATCTTTTAAAATAATGATATCCATATACACTTGTACACCAGTATTCTCCTCGTGATGTTCGGAAAATATGTGCATCACACACAACCGCAATTTTCATATTCTTAGTTATCTCCTTTGGACTTATATGAGCATTTACGAAAACGCTAATGATACCTAAATTTACCCCTTTCAAACAGGATTTTCTTTTGGACTTACAATTAATGTACGACAATGTACTTGATCTAATCGAACAAATATATCGCCATATCGTATACCCCTTCCTACGCCAAAAGAAACTTGACAACCTCAACACACACACTGTCCATGTAGTAGATAGGTCCATATCCATTTTGTTTATAATTCTGGCAACGCCAACGTATCCGTTTTAGCATGTCTTCCCATTTTTTTTGTGTACTCATTCCCCCAAAACTAAAATTTGCTAATACTTCATTTAATACAACCATTCGATAACCTTTCTTCCTTAGTCGTAGAATCAATTCAAAATCATCATACATAGAAAGTAATGCATATGGATTCTTTTTATATACTTCTGCTCTTATAAACGTTGTCGGATGGTTCCAATAGCGGGTAGATGCAAATAAGCTTTGCTTTGCTTTTTTTATCATATTTCCTGATTCTTTTATCACCCGTAGATCTGCCCAAAAAACATCAAAATTTTTTTTCTGATAAGTATCCGCCACTCTTTGTAATGCCATCGGTTCATACCAATCGTCACTATTGATCTGACCTATAATACTACCTGTTGCAAGTGCAATTCCTTTATTCAATGCATCGTACATTCCATTATCTGATTCCGAAAAAATACAATATGTATATCCTTTTTTTCTAAACTTATCCTCATATTCTCTGGCAATTTCAACTGTATTGTCATCTGATTTTCCATCTATCAGCAAATATTCTACATCCTGATATGTCTGATTCAGCACTGATTCAATAGTTCTTCGAATCGTATGTTCACTATTATATGTTACCGTAATAACAGAAATTTTAAATTCTGATTCACCTTGCATCACTTCGCCGCCTCACTCGCCGTCGTCTGACCTTCCTGTACCCCTTCCGTACTCTCTGCCATAAACAGTATTTTCACAGTCGCAAAAATTATCCTAAAATCCTCCAGAATACTCGGCTTAGCTATGTACATCAAGTCCATCTGCAATTTATCATACGGTGTCGTATTGTATTTCCCGTACACCTGTGCATATCCGGTCAATCCCGCCTTCGCCTGCAGTCGCAGTGCAAACTCCGGAAGCTCCTTTTCATACTGTTCGGCAATCTCCGGCCTCTCCGGCCTCGGTCCCACAATCGACATATCACCCGCTATGATATTCAACAGCTGTGGCAATTCATCAATCCTCGTCTTCCGAATGACACGTCCCACCGGTGTGATCCGGTCATCGTTTTCTCCGGTCGAAAGTCTTGCAACACCGTCCCTCTCCGCATCCACACGCATACTTCGAAATTTCAGGACCATGAATTTCTTTCTATCCTTTGTCAGCCGGCATTGCCTGTAAAATACCGGTCCGCCGTCCGTCGCCTTAATCGCAGCCGCCGTGATCAGCATCAATGGCGATAAAATCAAAAGCACTGCACCTGACAACACAATATCTAGAAATCGCTTTACAATCACATATTCAAATCCAGGCGAATATCTCTTTACCCGTAAAATCGGCAGGTGAAGCATATGCATCTGTTTTGCGCTGCTCATCAGAATATCTCCAATCCTCGGAATCACATACGCAGTGATATGGTTTGTCACGCAGTATTTTAGGACAATATTCCGCTCACGACTGTGAATACCGCATAAGAATACCGCCTCCATGCCCTGCAGAGCTTCCATCTGCATCTCAAGACACTTCTCCACATTTACAGCTGTTTCCACGTGAAATCTGCGGTCAAGTCCGTATTCCTCCAACAGCTGCTCCAAGCCCTCTCTCATGTCATAGACCACCGCTGTCCGCTTAGGCGGAAAGGTATGAAAATACCAGCGGTTTGCCAGATAAGACCACAGCACCGATAATATCACCTGAGCGAACAATGCAAGTAACAATGGCCACACGGCAGGCAAATGTTTGGTCAGAAGCCAACACACAATATACATAATGGCATCTGCGATCAACGCTGAAAGGCTCTGACTGTATACCATCTCAGAAATACGGCTCAACTGTAAAAGCTGAGCGTCATATATTTTCCCGTAAACGGTATACAGAACTAAAAAAAGTGCGATCACTGCCCAGTTACCTTTCGCATAATAGGGTGCCCATGTCCGATTGGCATAATACGTCATCCAACAAACGGCAAACGGCAACGTAATAAGCACTGCATTCAGCATCTTTATTAACTTCAACGTCACATCATGAAATCTACTGTTCATGAATTTCCCTCCGCTTCTCCTGCATTGAGACGCCTCTTCCGTTAACACTTTTTAGAATATTGAGTACATATTAGTTTTTTAAAAACATAAATCCCAAAACCATCCTTTATGTTCTAAACTTCAAATACCTTTTTCTCACCGATATTCAAAGTTCAAAACATAACTCTTATATTTTTTTATCCGGTCAGGGGAATCGAAACTCCCCCTCCCGGATAAACCACACAAATTACATTTTAAAATTTTAAAACGAAATTGGTTTGCTTAATAATTAAGCGAATTTTTTCTTTGTAACTACTAAAGCTGCGCCGCAAGCTACTGCAATAAGAGCAAATCCTAATACACCAGCCTCTCCGGTCTTCGGAGAAGTTGCGCCAGCCTGTGTCTGTGCTGCCCATAAAGCAGCCATGTCAACGCCTGCCCAGCCGTCATATGTTGCAGATGTAACTGGATCTGTAGGTGCTGCAGGTGCCGTTGCCGACTTATCCTGAACCTTCACGATTGCCATCGGTGAGAGATGTGTAACATTAACAACAAAGGTGCCATCTCCTGTAACAACCGTATCCATTGGATGCCATGCACCGTCATAGAAAACTAAAGCAACGATATTGTCTCCCGCTGCCACACTTTCAAGTGAAAATGAAAGTGCAACTGTGACCTTTCCAGCATTAACTAATGCCTTAATAGCATCATTATAAAGATCAACATCACCGTAAGCAATTACGAATGCTTCTTTGTCTGTAGTGCCAGTCAAAGCTACTGCTTCAACTGCTGCTGCATCTGCGTTAGACATTGGTTGGTTAGTAATATTCCAGGTATCGCCCCATGCATCTACAATAGCCTGCTCTTCCGGAGTAAGTGTCACACCGTCTACCGGGAGTACAACACTAGCAACAGGCTCCTCACCCTGTGAAGGACTCGGATTCGTATCTGCAAGAGCTGTTACAGACATGCCAAGGGCAAGTGTCAGTGCCATTACTGTTGTGATAATTTTTTTCATTGGACCAATTTCCTCCTTTCATATATTTTTTTTTGTGTGGTTTATATCAACACATTGCTGTGTTAATACCAATATAAATTACTGTACCGGAACATAGAAAATTTCCAGCATCAGATCATACAGGGCGTCTTCATCTACACGGTACTCTTCATAAATGTAGCCCTTCTGCTGCTCTCCCGGAACCACATAGAAATTGTCCTCCGAAAAGCTGCATCCCATCGCCACCGTAGCAAGATACGTGATCTCACTTGCTGTGATATCGGTGATCATATACTCTGTAAGTGAATTATATATGGTAAGAGGAAGTGTGATATCCTCCTTTGTCTTGCTCATCGCCTGTTTCATAAATACGGTCAGATACTGCTTCTGACGCATCAGACGTGAATGTGCACTATAGTCAACGTTCGTATCGCGTTCCTGCACATAGACTCTCGCCTGCTTCCCCTTAAGTGTGACCGTCTCTCCCTTTTTCATGGAGTAACCGCCCGCGTTAATATCCTCAAGAACCTCCACCGTCACTCCGCCTACCGCGTCGTTGACGACAGGGATCGCATTCAAATCAACCGATACATAGGCGTGGATCGGGAGATTGTAGAGCAGATTAGACACCGCTTTTTCCATCTCCTGGCAGCTGCCCGTACCACCGTCTCCATACGCATATTGCAGCGCCAGCTGTGCTTCTACCGTATTATAATACTGTCCGAACACATCGCAGACATCAATGTCAGTCATCGTATCTCTCGGGATCGCAAGCACGCTGATCTTCTTATTCTCACTGTCAAGCACAAGCAGGAAATTGGCGTCCGACTGGCTGCCCTCTCCCAACTCCGCCTTGTCCGTAATGGTCGTGCCCTTGGCATCAATGCCCATACAGAGAATGGTATACAAATTCTCATTGAACCGGTATTTGACACCGTTCCGGCTGATCAGTCCCTCTCCGTCACCGCCTGTCTCCGTATCCAGCATAGCGCTGGATGTGAGCGGAGATGCTGTGACTGCCCTGTTTTTCAGGCTGTTCTTTCCTGCCGCCTTTACCGCCAGAAATGCTGTAAAAGCAAGCACGATCAGCATAAAAATACCTATGGTCACATACCATATGATCAATTTCTTTTTTCGTCTAGTTCTCGTACTCATCAACTAACACCGCCTCCACTAAGAGCCTCTTATCATCCTGCCCGCTGATACAGGTAGACATGGTAAGAATGCGATCATCGGTTGTCACATCTATCCCCTCCCGGAACAGATCCCCCATATTCCGGTTATCTGTCAGGGAATCCAAAAACTGCTGATATTGTCCTTTGTCTGTAAAATCATAGGTTCCTGTGATATGTCTGTTGTCATAGACAACCGTTGCAAAAATCTGATAGACCAGGCTCTTCTCCGGTGTCACGACATAGGCATACTGATTTTCTTCAAAAAATGAATCATCCTCAAAACTATGTAAAGAACCAAACATGGAACCGTTTTTCATATTGTGTCCGTATACCACAGTGTTCGCGTCTGTAAATTCGGGAGCATTGATCGGCTCAATATAAATGGAACCGGGAAGCCCCTCGACATTGTCTACCGTATGCATCAGGTAATATACATCGTGCAGCTCAGTGCTGTCTGTCTTGCGAAGTACCGGATAGTCCACCTCTGTTCCCGGAACTGTGATCCATGCACAGATATCTGTATTGGTCTCCCAGAGAGTCTCAAAATCAATCACGGGCATACCGTCATAGTCGCCATGAGGTTCCTGCTCCGTATCATCGTTCTCCTGCTGGTCTACCTTTGCGCTCTGCTGAATATCCTGATAAGTATTCTCCGCACGTTTTCCTTTGATGAAATAGACAACAACAATTACGATGCACACGACCATGATGACCGTCAGAACTGTCGTCATGATCATCTTATTTCTATGCTGTCTCGTTCCCTTGCGCTCTGTCATATCTTTCTCCCCGCCTTGGCGTTTACACCACTGTAATCTTCAAAATCTCTGTATTAGATCTGTTACCGTCAGAATCTACCGCATAAATCTGCAGTTCATACTCTCCGGCAGTCGTTGTATCGACCGATCCGTCCACACGAAGCATCGTGCTGATATTATCAACATCATCTATCGCTTCTTCGATATACCGNAACAAATTAAAATCGCTGCCCCGTTCTATTGTAGCTTCATACTGTACCAGCTTCACAAAAGGAATCCCTGCTGCAAAATTTGCTTCCCGCAGCTGATCGTAATCTATCACGCCAGATGTACCATCCGGCGTTCCATCTGGTGCTGCTGTGCCTTCTTCCGCATTCCCCTCTGCGTTCTGCGTATCTCCTTCTACCGACTCCGTATCCTGCGCATCTCCCACAAGATCAGGACTTTTTATATTGCCTACCCCCGTCACTTCGGCAGGATCAAATCCTTCATAGAAAAAACCTCTGGTCGCCGTCGTCACATTGTTGGCGGCATCCTTTGCCGCATAGGTGACGATCCCGGTTCCCTCCGCAGACGGATATACGCTGGATATGATCAGACTGTCCGTCACATCTCCGTCCCGGTCATCCACTGCCGTGACTCCATCGAGCAATGTGGAAGTATCCCTTCCATTATAGTAAATTGCCTTCTTTTCCATTATGATCACCGGTGCGGTATGATCTTTTCCTTTTACAGCGACAAAAGTGAAACCGAATATCACGGCACATAACGCTGCCAGAAACACTACCACGCTTTTCTCATTCATAAATATTACTCTTCCTCTTTCCCGTAATAGTCAGAACCGTAATAGTTTCCGTAATATTTACCGTAATATTTGCTATAGTATTTACCGTAATATTTATTTCCGTATCCGGTTTTCTGGCGCATGTCAACTTTATTTAAGATCACGCCAAGAATTTTGCACTCAGACATCTCAAGCTGTGCCTTGACTCTCTGTGCAAATTTATAACTGATNTCATCCGCAGCGATAACCATCGCTATGCCGTCGCACTGCTTTGCAACGATCACGCTGTCGATCACGCTTCCCAACGGCGGCGTATCTACAATGATATAATCATAATCTTCACGCGCAGTTTCCATCAGTTTTGCAAACCGCTTTCCTTCCAACAGCTCTGCCGGATTGGGGGGAACCGGTCCCGCGATAATAACATGAAGTCCGTCAATATTGGTTTCTGCCAACACGTCCTCTAACTTTCTCTGTCCTGACAGATAATGTGACAATCCAAAGGTTGCGTGCATCATACGGTAACGGCCGACAACGACCGACTTTCTCATGTCCGTGTCGATGTACAGCACCTTCTTATCAATTTCCGCCAGTGAACGTGCCAGATTGAAAGAGACACTCGTCTTTCCTTCGTTCGGTGTACAGCTTGTCAGCGCGATCACCTTGATATCCTCTCCGGCAAACTGTATATTTGTACGGAGTGATTTGTATGCTTCACTTTCCTGATAATTGAGTTTGTCGGCTCTTTTGATTTCTATCGTCTGCATTGCCTGCTACCTCTTTTTCTCTGTACTCCTGTCATCTGTGCTCACTGTCTTCAGCTTCTCAATCCAGACATCTGACGTATCAACTTTTGGCGTTGCGTCTGTTCTCCCGCCCGTTTTTACAGAGTCAGTTTTTACTGTATCAGTTTTGGCCGCTGCCGGTCTTGCCGCTGTTCTGGAACTGCTGCTATGCTGCACGCTGCCGCTGTTGCGGGAGCTGCCGGCACTGCTGCTGCGGCTGCTTCCGGTGCTGCTGCTGCGACCGCTTCCGGCGCTGCTGCTGCCCGACAAAGTTTTTGCCTTCTGATTTCTTTTTTTCTGTCTTTCTGCCTTCGCCTTCAGCTTCTGGTTCTTTCTGTTCTGCTCATCCTTTACCTCGTCAAGCGGAATAGATCCCAGTGTACTTAAGCCAAGATATTTCTCGACATCGTCCGGTGTACGAACGCTGTCGTTCAGCAGATAATTCAAAATGACCAGCGCTGCAGCCAAAAGAAATCCCGCCGCAAATCCGATCAGTGTTATTTTCTTGACATTTGGGCTTGAAGGCGACTGTGCAATATTTCCTTCTTCGAAAACATTGATCGCGTCAATTGCCATAACAGACAAAATCTTTTCCGTTGCCGCCTCCCGGATCGCATCCGCCAGCCTCTTCGCCTCATAAGGGTCCGGATCTTCCACCGTGATATCAATGATACGTGTATTTGAGGTAGAAGATACGCTCAGCTTGCCTCGAAGCGTTCCATAGCTGTAATCCAGATTCATGGAGTTGACCACTTTTTCTAACACGGAACGGCTCGTGATCATATTGACATAATCGTTCGTCAGCAAAAGTCCTGCCTGCAGGTCGGAAGTGTTCACTGAATCCGACGCCTGCTGATTGATGACGTAAATACTGGTGGTCGACCTGTACTGCGGAGTAATCATAAGCTTTGCATAGGAAAATGCCAATACNCCAAACAAAATCGCCGTGATAATNATCAGCGGTGCTCTCGACAGCAGGAGTCCGATCAGTTCCCCTAAGTCAATTTCTATTTCGTCATTCTCTCTCTTCGGTTCCATTATTTCCATCCTTATATTGTTTCATTATCAATGATCTTCCTCGGATTTTCACTGAGGACTCTGGTTACAAACCCCTCCCCGAATTTACGCAGCAGATATCTCAGATCTTCCTGCATATCCGGTGTTCTTCCTGTAGACCTATGCGCATCCGTGGCGAAAAAATGAACCATATCATTCTTGATCGCCGTCTTCACGAACTTTCTCACATTACGCGACGAATTCGTGCGGACGCTTGTGATGTTCATTTGAATATATGAACCCATTTCAATCAATTCATCTACCAGCGAAATATCCTCAACCAACGCCTCAACTCTCTCTGCATGAGCGAGAATCGGAGCAAAACCTGCCGTCATGACATTATATAATCCTCTTCTGACCTTGTCATATTCAGCTGATGGTGAAAACTCGATCAACGCGTATTCGGAGTCTGCCAATGTTAAAATCTGTCCGCTCTCCAAAAGTTCCGGCACATCATGGCTATAATAAATTTCATTGCCGCTGTATAATTCAATATCAATATTCTGCTCTGCGGCGCTCCTGTTCAGAAGCTCTACTTTCTCACGGATCGTTTCCGCCGGAGCGTGTCCTCTTCTGTAATGGCAGTGCGGTGTCGCTATGATCTGATGCACCCCATTCTCTGCCGANATCCGAAGCATCGACAAAGATTCCTCCAANCCGGAAGAGCCGTCATCAATGCCGGGCAGGCAATGATTGTGGATATCTATGTACACACTTTCCCCACCTTTTCTCTCGTATTCATCAAACATTTTAATCCAAGAAATAATGAGTGTCAACCTGTAACCGTCCACCGTTCACGTATTTTGTCGCTTCGTCCAAAAATAAAGTCATTCATTATTGTTTTTTAGTAAAATTACAAAGAAATAATGGAAGAAATTTNATTATTTCTTCCATTAACAAAAAATTCCAAAACGTTTACTTTTAAAAAGCAAATTTCTCTGCAAAATATGCATTTAGCTCATCAATCTTAATTCTTTCCTGCTCCATGGTATCCCTGTCACGCACCGTCACCGCATGATCCGTCTCTGAGTCAAAATCATATGTCACGCAGAACGGTGTACCGATCTCATCCTGTCTGCGGTAGCGCTTTCCTATGTTGCCCCTGTCGTCAAACTCGCAGTTATAAGTGCGGGAGAGCTGTGCAAAAACCTTTTCCGCGCCTTCACTGAGCTTTTTAGAAAGCGGAAGCACACCGATTTTAACCGGCGCCAGAGCCGGGTGGAAATGAAGCACTGTTCTCATNTCAGGTTTTTCTTCCGTTCCGATATTTTCCTCATCGTAAGCTGCNCAGAGGAATGCAAGCACTACACGGTCTGCGCCAAGGGAAGGCTCAATGACATACGGAATATATCTCTCATTTTTCTCGTCNTCAAAATATGTAAGATCCTGCCCTGATGTCTCCTGATGCCGTCCAAGATCGTAATCCGTCCTGTCCGCAATTCCCCACAGTTCNCCCCATCCGAACGGAAACAGAAACTCAATATCCGTAGTTCCTTTACTGTAAAATGCCAGTTCCGCCGGATCGTGATCGCGGAGACGCATCTCATCTTCNNTGATTCCNAGAGAGATCAGCCAGTCACGGCAGAATCCTCTCCAATANTGGAACCATTCCAGATCTGTTCCNGGCTCACAGAAAAACTCCANCTCCATCTGNTCNAATTCTCTGGTACGGAATGTGAAATTTCCCGGTGTGATCTCATTTCGGAAAGATTTACCGATCTGTCCGATNCCNAACGGTATCTTCTTGCGGGAGGTTCTCTGTACATTTTTGAAATTGACAAAGATTCCCTGCGCCGTCTCCGGACGCAGATATACGGTATTCTTCGCGTCCTCGGTCACNCCCTGGAAAGTCTTAAACATCAGGTTAAACTGACGGATATCCGTAAAGTTATGCTTGCCGCAGGTCGGACACGGGATCTGATGCTCCTCAATAAAATTCTTCATATCCTCCTGTGACCATCCGTCCACAGAATCCTTCAGTTCGATATTCTTCTCCTCTGCAAAATCTTCGATCAGTTTATCTGCACGGAAACGCTCATGACACTCCCTGCAGTCCATCAAAGGGTCGGAAAAGCCGCCGAGATGTCCGGATGCCACCCATGTCTGCGGATTCATTAAGATCGCGCAGTCCACACCGACATTGTACGGATTCTCCTGAATAAATTTCTGCCACCAGGCTCTCTTAACGTTGTTCTTAAGCTCCACGCCGAGATTTCCGTAATCCCATGTATTTGCAAGACCTCCGTAGATCTCGGAGCCCGGATAGACAAATCCTCTTGATTTTGCCAGTGCAACAATTTTCTCCATTGATTTTTCCATCTTTATTTCTCCTTCCGACTTCTATTTATATACAATATAGATACATTCATCCGTTTGAACGCTGTCTCCACTTCCGCAAATGACAACACTGTCTGCTCCGGTCAGTTCTGTATACTCTGATGAAACATAGCAGATCGTTCCAGGTACTTTTATCTCCGTGTTCTCACGGATAATNATCACATTCAGATCCTTCTCCGCATAGATGTCCTGTTTCGTCGCCGTTTCTGTCTTGCTTCCGTTCTCAACCTTCACAAAGCTGCCTTCATAGACNTATCCGGCGGCAAGNGAATCTACTACCGTTCCNGCAAAGATCTCAATTCCGTTAAANTTTGCATAGTGCTCGGCNGACTCATAACTCATCGTATATTTTGCATTTTCACCTTCTATCGCAAAATCTTCTACTTTCACTGAACCTCTGCCNTATTCCTCCGNATAGGCGTCCACCGCCTCNTTCACAAAATCCTCAAGCTCTGTTCCGTCGTAGTAATCCTGATTCATCTGCTCAATGTGGACCGCAGTCACAACGCCTTTTTTATCAACATATACAAGATTGGAATCTGAATCCAGCTTCGTCCCGCAACCGCCAAGCAGCATCGCCGCAAGAACGGTGNACCAAACAGCATACACGAATTTTTTCATAAGCTAATCTCCGTTTCTTTCCAGAAAAATGTATTGAATCTTTGATATTATACTATTTTAGATTTGTGATTTCAACTGCAAGACTGTCCATTTCCTCAAGAATTTTTATTGATTGAAAACTGTGCCCCAAATATCGGTGCAGATATTCCCGCATCACCTGCTGCAGTTCCTGCAGCACCTTTGTGCTGACTGTAAAGGTATATAGCTTCTCAACCGTGCTGGAGATCACATACTGCATCGTATACAATGTAGATTCCTCCACACGGATCACATCTTGAATATCAGTACATGACTCGCACAGCACACCGCCCCGTTTTACGGAAAAACTGCTGATCGCTTCTTTTTTTCCGCATTTCACACAGGAAAAAACATTCGGTCCCACNCCNTTGACCGCCATCGCTTTGAGTTCATAGACGATGCGGACCAGCCGGTTATCNAACGCCGGACTCTCCAAAGCTCTGAGCGTCTGNTAAAGAAGCTTTAGCATCTCCCTCTCATCGTTNTTCTCCTGACAGTAATAATCCGCAAATTCAAGAAAATAAAATCCGTAATATGTAGCATCGATATCCGCGGCAAGCTCCCGAAAATAGTTCTGTATGGAAGCCTTTGCCACGGTGTAGGAGCTTCTGCCCTCATAAAGCTCAAATTCGCCAAAAGAAAAAGGATTGGTTGCAGCNANAAGCTGGCTCCCCTGCCGTCTTGCNCCTCTTGCAAATGCTGTAATCTTTCCTCTTTCTTTNGTGAGCAGTGTGATTCTTTTGTCATAATCGCCAATCGGCATTACATTTAAGACCATTCCGGTCACTACGGTATTCTGTCCCATCCGGTCTCTCTTCCTGCTGNTCACCGNAAGCGGCAGTCAGCGCNTCTTTTGATTCTGACTGCTTGAACTTCAGGTAATCAGTGATTTTTCCTGATATTTCAAATGTTCTCCAGGCTTCATCCATAGGCATCCCTCCTGACTACATTAGGTTGCCCCAAAGCCTGTCTCCTATACCGGTAAAAATTTGGTATTACTTCTCGTCATTCNGGTATCCAAAATTCTTCATCAAAAAGTCGCTGTCTCTCCAGTCCCGCTTCACCTTCACCCAAAGCTTTAAGTTNACCTTTGTCTCAAGNANNCGTTCTATCTCATATCTNGCATTGGAACCGATCTTCTTTAACATCGCACCGCCCTTTCCGATGATGATNCCTTTGTGGGATTCCCGCTCACAGATAATAGAAGCTTCNATNTCAGTGATGTCCTGCCCCTTCCGCTGTTTCATCCGGTCAATNCANACNGCNATNCCATGCGGGATTTCATCATCCAGCGCGTGCAGCGCCTTTTCGCGGATGATCTCCGCCACNATGGCACGCTCCGGCTGATCTGTGANCGTATCCTCGTCATAAAACATCGGNCCGTAAGGCAGATATTNAAAAATCATGTCAACCACNGTNTCCAGATTCTGCTCCCGCAGCGCNGANGCNGGAATGATCTCCGCAAANTCNTAGACCTTTCGGTATGCATCGATAAAGGTCAGTATTTTCTCCCTCTCCACGGTATCAACCTTATTGATAATGAGGATCACCGGCTGTTTCACTTTTTTCAACTGTTCAATGATATGCCGCTCTCCCGCCCCGATAAAGGTAGACGGTTCTACCAGCCACAAAACCACATCCACCTCATTTAAGCTTCGCTCTGCCACATTGACCATATATTTTCCCAGCTTGTTCTTTGCCTGATGGATGCCGGGGGTGTCAAGAAATACGATCTGCCCGCGGTCAGGATCGGTATAAACGGTCTGAATCCGGTTTCTGGTCGTCTGCGGCTTGTTCGATGTGATCGCAATCTTCTGACCGATCAAATGGTTCATCAANGTGGATTTGCCNACATTCGGTCTGCCGATGATCGTGACAAATCCNGTTTTTAACGTATCGTTCATGTTAATCTCCCNATTTAGCAGAGCTGTTCTATTGTNCCGAACATNCCCTGCTCGTCCTTTATNGCNTCCTCGTTACCGATCACNCAGAGATTCCCATCGCNTAAGACNGCTGCGATCATATCCTTCAACGCACGGATATCTTCCGCCGTNGCNTTTATCACCTGATCCCGTTCCTCCTGAATGTCCTCAAAGGTCATTTCCTGCAGATATGCGGCCATCGAGCGTGCTCCCTTGGCACTGGGGTTGAGCGGTGTGTCCATACTGCTGATTGTTCCGATAATATACTTCGTCATATCGCGCTCGTCTGCTTCAAAATGCTCGAGATATTGCGGAATTCCGTCATAAACTTCATTGGTGCTCTTCAAATTCGGGTCCCGGTAGGAAACAAAATAGGTATCTCCGTTGCGTGTGTAGCCGTTCATGCAGCCGTACGCCCCTCCCTTGACGCGGATATTCGTCCACAGATAATCGTAAGAGAGAATCACCTTCAATATCTTAAGCGCACCGTGATACCTATATCCGTGGGCGGCAAAATTACCTGCTCTCGCAACATACTGCACCTGTGAGGCATCCATAAATCCCTCATTCTTCTGTAGCGGTTTCCATTCCGCCGCAGGAGAGCCTGCATGCCCTCCTTTCACGGCCGGATACAGTGCTTTTTTCAGATTTTCGATCTCTTCCCTCACCGTGGCGAGATCCTTCTTTTCACAGGTAATACTCACCGTCAGGCGCTCTGCCGCAAAAAGCTGTTCCGTCAGCTTTGTCAGTTTTTCGATGAGCTCTGCTTTCTTTTCCTCAAAGTGCTCTTCGTAATCTGCTATGACACGGTAGCATGCAATTCCTCCAACCGCATCCTGACATTCTGCCGCTCTGGAAAAATAGGACATGGCGCGGATCGCAGCCACCGAATTTCCGTAAGAGCTTAAGCCCACCTGCAGTCTGGATTTCAGCTGCGCCACAATCTCATACAGACGCTTTTCATCGGAAATCCGGGATGTCAGCAGGATTTCCCGGATCAGATGCATGGCATCCGGCAGCTTTTCTGCCAGAGCTTTCGCGTGTACTTCATACTTTATTTCCAAAACATCCGGCTTTTTGATGTTGGGATATACGCCTATATTACTGCTGATCCCGCCGGTGTGAATATTGATCTCATTTGCAAGCTCCGCATAACTGTAGCTTTCCGTATCCACATAGCCGAGTACCGCTTTTAAAATCCCAAGATACGGCAGCTGTGCCTGTGGAATGTCGTTCGCGTCAAACAGCAGCGTCAGGTAGTCGATCCCGCCGGAAAACATCTCATGATGGACCAATGTGGTCCCGTCTTCCTGTATCACATGATTGTACAGCGGCGCCGCCTCTTTTTTGAGATCGCCCCGCGCAAGCATCGGTATTTTGTCCAATTCCTCCCGCGGCGACGGCTCCTCCTGATATTCCTTCAAACGTCTGGTATCTTCAATGAGCTGCCCGATCTCCTGTTCTGTCAGGCTGTCCTTATACTCTGAAAGCTTCTGTGCCAGCTCGGCATCCCTTTTTGCGACCAGACCGTGCTCGGGCTCTATGATGACCACAGATGCATGTGTGTTGTCCAGCAGATATTTCTGCACCAGCTGTTCAAAGTAACCGGTATCCACCTGCTCCTTCAAAAAACGGTAAGTATCAATTGCCTCCAGATGAATGAACGGCTTTTCATCGTCATAAAGCCAGCTGTCTAAGCACTGGATGCCATAGAGAAGTCCTTTCGGGAACTGCCCGTAATCCGCCTCCCGGAACCGGAATTCAGAGCTGCTGATTCCTGCCAGCAATGCCTTTTTATTGATCCCGTCTTTTACCTGCTGCTCCAGAGTCTCCCGGATGACAGAAATGAAATGCTCCTTCTCCTCTGTGTCGGTATTTCTCGCAATAAATGAGAATACCGGCTGCATTGTACTGGCATCAAAACCGCCTGCGATGTCCTTGCCGATCCCGGCGTCCAGCAATGCCTGTCTGACCGGGGCTCCCGGAGCTGCCAGCAGCGCATAATCAAGAATATCAAACGCCAGATACAACTGTTCGTCCATCGACGTTCCCACCACAAAATTATAAGAGAGACATGTATTATGCTCCTCCGGCTCCGTGGATGCGATCGGATATTTCTTACGGACCTCTATCGGGGCATCAAAGGGCTGCTGGAATTTTATGGCCGAATCCAACGGGATGCTCTCATATTTTCCAAGATACTCTTTATCCATCCATTGCAGTTTTTCCGCCACATCCATATCTCCGTACAGATAAATATAGGAATTGCACGGATGATAGAATTTTCTGTGAAAGTCCAGATATTCCTCATAGCTCAATTCCAGTATATGCTCCGGTTCACCGCCGGAATCGTTGGCATAGGATGTATCCGGAAACAGAGAACGGAGGATTTCCCGCTGGGTCACATCGTCCGGCGAGGAATAGGCTCCTTTCATCTCGTTATAGACCACACCGTTGACGGTGATCGGCGCATCCTCACTCTCCAACTCATAATGCCATCCCTCCTGCCGGAATATCTCCTGATATTTATAAATATTCGGGTGGAATACTGCATCCAGATAGACGCTCATAAGGTTCTGAAAGTCCGTCTCATTGCAGCTTGCCACCGGGTAGATCGTTTTTTCCGGGTAAGTGATCGCGTTCAAAAATGTATTCAGGGAACCCTTGACCAGTTCCACAAACGGGTCCTTGACCGGATATTTTTCCGAGCCGCAGAGCACCGTATGCTCCACAATATGCGGTACTCCGGTGGAGTTTTCCGGTGGCGTCCTAAATCCGATATAAAATACCTTGTTGTCATCCTCATTCGAGATCACTGCGATCTTCGCCCCGCTCTTTTTGTGACGCAGGATGTGTCCGGTAGAATTGATATCCTTTAATTCCTTTGTCTCTAAAAGTTCGTATGCCGTCAGTTCTGATAGTTTCATTTCGTTCCTCCTAAACCAGATATATTCTGGCTTTTTGTATATCTTTTCCACGGAATTAAAAGAATAATCCCAAAACCCGTAAAACAGTTACATATTCTGTTTCACCTGCACCTCAAGCTGCGGATACGGAATGACAATGCCGTTCTCGTCCAGAGCGTATTTGACGGATTCCGTCAACCTCCACTTTGCCGTCCAGTAGTCTTCCGTTCTGACCCAGATGCGGATTCCCATATTGACAGACGATTCGTCAAGCTTATCCACAAACACGACCGTCTCCTCTTCCGGCAGTCTGGCGGGGTCACTCTCTGCCGTATGACGCAGAACCTCTTTCGCCTTGCGAAGGTCTGCTTCGTAAGAAATCCCCACCGCAATATCTATTCTTCTTTTGTCCATTGCCGTGACATTTGTCAGGCTGCTGTTAGAAAGAGTTCCGTTCGGAATTACGATCACTTTATTATCGGCGCTCACCAGTTTCGTATAACAGATGGTAATCTCCTTCACGGTTCCCTCGTTCTTACCGGCGTCCTCAACGATATAGTCTCCCACTTTGAACGGTTTTAGCAGCAGGATCAGAACACCTCCTGCAAAATTTGCCAGACTTCCCTGCCATGCCAGACCGATCGCCACACCCGCAGAGCCTAAGACTGCCACTGCCGATGTCGTCGCAATTCCAAAGAGGCCCAAGATTGCAAAGATCAGGAGCACATACAGTGCATATTTAAGCACGGGGAGCACAAACTGTCTGACGCCCTCGTCTGCGTCCGCCCGATCCATGGAACGCCGTACCATCTTGACGATAATACGGATGATCTTTCCTCCGATGATGTAGATTACAATGGCAATTACAATCTGAAGCGCAAAATTCAGTACTTCCGGCACCAAACCTTCCAGCCATGTGCGGATCATCCCCGGATTCTTGGCAACCTCCTGCAGATTCTCCTGTGTATTGCTTAATATCTCCAGTGTTTCCGTTGCACTCGGAAATCCGTCTGTTGTTGCGAATATGTTCCACTGCATAGGTTCTCCCCTTTCCCTGTATCAAAAATTCTACATCAAAGTGATTGGTGGTAAATTTACCAATCAGCATCCTGTCCGTAACTTTTAACCAGCGATTCTATGGATATAATTGTGAAATTCGATATTACCAATGTCAAGTCAGACAATTCAGACGTTATCACCGCAGGGCACGCTCCCGCTACGTGTCGCTCGCAGCGGTACATAAGGCACCAAAATACGGTGCCTAAGTACCGGTGGCTCCCCAGTACCCTGCTTGCGATAGCGTCTGAATTGTCCTGCCTGATATTGACATCACAGAATTTCACAATCACATCCATGGATTCGGATATCAAAAGTTCCGAACCAAATGTAGATCGGTAAATTGCACAAAAGAAGATTGTGTAAACGACTTTTGCACCATGAAAATGAGACTCAAAAATCGTGGAAGCCCTTGCTGAACACGATTTTCGTTCTAAGAGGCTCATTGAAATGTCCGGTGCAACGGAGTGCGCACAACTTCTTATGTGCAATTTACCGCCATACAATTTGAATCAGAGCTTTTGAGTTCCGTATCATGATCATCAGATTTCATGGATAAACAGCCCGCTGCGCAGCTTCGGCTCAAACCAGGTAGATTTCGGCGGCATCAAAAGTCCTGCATCCGCCACTGCAAAAAGCTCCTCAATGGACGTCGGATACATGGCAAATGCAACGGCACAGTCCTCGCTGCACCGTCTCTCGAGCTCCGCGATTCCGCGGATTCCGCCGACAAAGTCAATGCGTGCATCTGTCTTCGGATCATTGATCCCAAGCACCGGATGAAGCAGTCTGTTCTGTAAGATTGAGACATCCAGATCCTCCACCGGATTCTCCGGTCTGCGATCCTCAGGTCTGATCCTGCAGAGGAACCAGCGTCCCTCCAAATACACCGTAAAGGAGCCCCGCTCCTTCGGTTTACTGTCCGCCATTTCTGTCACATCAAAACGTTCTGTGAGTTCTCTGTAAAATTCCTGCGTGGAATGACCGTTTAAATCCTTCACAACCCTGTTATAATCCATGATCATCAGCTGGTCATCCGGAAACAGCACGGACAGAAAATAATTAAATTCCTCCTCGCCCGTATATCCGGGATGCTCATTGCGCCGCTTCTGCCCCACCTTTACGGCAGATGCCGCCCGATGATGTCCGTCGGCGATATAAATATTTCCGATCCGGTCAAACGCCTCGCTGACCGCACGGATCGCCTCTTCCTCCGAAATCACAAAGACGCGGTGTCTGATCCCGTCCTCTGTGGTAAAATCGTACTCTGCCTGTTGCTTTTTGGTATCCTCCACAACCTTATTGATCACATCGTTGGTCCGGTATGCCAGAAAGATCGGTCCGGTCTGTGCACTACAGGCATCCACATGGCGGATGCGGTCGATTTCCTTTTCCTCTCTGGTATTCTCATGCTTTTTGATGACGCCCGAAAGATAGTCGTCGATAGAAGCGCACGCCACGATTCCAGTCTGTGTCCGCCCCTGCATCGTCAGTTCGTAAATATAGTAACAGTTTTTGTCTTCCCGGCAGAAAGAACCGTCCTCCACCATCTCCCACAACAGGTCATGTGCCTTCTGATATACTTTATCATCGTACGTGTCCACGGAAACCGGGAACTGAGTCTCCGCACGGTCAATCCGCAGAAACGAGTTTGGATTTTTTTCGACTTCTCTTGTCGCTTCTTCTCTGTTATAAACATCATAAGGGAGGGCAGCAATCTCCGCTGCCTTCCCCTTACATGGTCTGATGCCTATAAATGGTCTGATCACTGCCATCTTCTTTTGCACCCCACTATTTTATTTTGCGTACTTTTAAAACTCCCTGAACGGAACGCAGACGCTCGATCACTTCCTCAGGCACGCTGCTGTCCACATCAAACAATGCATATGCATAATCCCCTTTGGATTTGTTTGCCATACCGTCAATGTTGATGCCCGCATCACCGAAGATTGTGGTAAACCGGCTGAGCATACCGCTTGCATTGCGATGCTGGATTCCGATCCTTCCTGCCGTCATACATGCCGCCATGCTGCAGTCAGGGAAGTTTACCGAGTGTACGATGTTTCCGTTTTCCAGGAAATCCCTGATCTCACGAACCGCCATAATGGCACAGTTATCCTCAGACTCCGCCGTGGAAGCTCCCAGATGCGGTGTCACGATGCATCCTTTCGCGCCGACAGTAGTCGAATTCGGGAAGTCGGAAACATATCTTTTTATCTTGCCGGCAGCAAGCGCATCCACCATTGCCTCCTCGTCCACAAGAAGATCTCTTGCGAAGTTCAGCACGATGGCGGTCGGTTTCATCAGCGCGATTGCCTCCGCATTTATCATCTTTTTCGTGGAATCCAAAAGTGGCACATGGATCGTGATATAGTCACATTCACGGTAAATATCATCCACGTTGCTGATATGTTTTACGCTGCGGGACAGATTCCATGCTGCGCTGACCGAGATATACGGATCATATCCATAAACCTCCATGCCCATATGGGTAGCTGCATTTGCAACAAGAACACCGATCGCACCGAGTCCGATCACTCCAAGCTTCTTTCCCGCAATTTCGGTTCCCGCAAAATTCTTTTTCTGCTTCTCCGCTGTCTTTGCAATATTTTCATCGTTCTGATTTTCTAAGCACCAGTCGATTCCGCCTACAATATCACGGGAAGCATAAAACATTCCTGCAAATACCAGCTCTTTCACACCGTTGGCATTAGCTCCCGGCGTGTTGAATACCACAATTCCCTTCTCAGCACATTTATCTAACGGGATGTTGTTGACGCCGGCGCCGGCACGCGCCACTGCCAGCAACCCGTCCGGCAAATCCAGATCATGCATGGATGCGCTTCTTACAAGAACCGCATCCGCGTCATTCATATCATTTGTCTTGACATAATCGCCCGAAAAAAGTTCCAAACCGACCGATGCGATTGGATTTAAACAGTTGTACTTAAACATTTACGCATTTTCCTCCTCAAATTTCTTCATGAATGCAACGAGCTTCTCCACGCCCTCTTTTGGCATTGCATTGTAGATGGAGGCACGCATACCGCCTACGCTGCGATGACCTTTCAGATTCACAAATCCCGCTGCAGACGCCTCTTTGACAAATTTAGCATCCAACTCATCACTGCCTGTCACGAACGGAACATTCATCAGAGAACGGTCCTCCGGGGCAACAGTTCCGCGGAACATCTTACTCTGGTCTAAGAAATCATAAAGAATTGCGGCTTTCTCCTCGTTTTTCTCTTTCATCACAGAAAGACCGCCCATCTTTTTGAGCCATTTGAATACCTTACCGCAGATATAAATGCCATAGCATGGCGGTGTATTGTAAAGGGATTCGGCATCCGCATGGATCTTATATTTTAACATGGTGGGCGTTCCCGGAAGCGTATCCTCTGTGATCAGGTCCTCACGGATGATCACGATCACCACTCCCGCCGGTCCGATGTTTTTCTGCACACCTCCGTAAATGACACCGTATTTGCTCACATCCACCGGCTCCGACAAGAAGCAGGAAGATACGTCGGCAACCAGCGTATGTCCTTTGGTATTTGGAAGTGTTTTGTATTTGGTTCCGTAGATAGTGTTGTTCTCACAGATATATACATAGTCCAGATCCTCCGGGATATCCAGATCGGAGCAGTCCGGGATATAGGAAAATGTCTGGTCCTCGGACGATGCAAGCTTTACTGCCTCGCCGTAGATCTGTGCCTCCTGATATGCCTTCTTTGCCCACTGTCCTGTCACGATATAACCTGCTTTTTTGTTTTTCATCAGGTTCATCGGGATCATGGCAAACTGCTGGGATGCTCCTCCCTGCAGGAAAAGTACTTTGTAATTGTCAGGAATATTCATCAGATCACGCAGATCCTGCTCTGCCTCTTTGATGATCGTGTCATATACTTTGGAACGGTGGCTCATCTCCATAACGGACATGCCGCTCCCCTTATAATCAAACATTTCTTCTGCTGCTTCCTTCAGGACTTCCTCCGGCAGCACCGCCGGTCCTGCAGAAAAGTTATATACTCTTTGCATTAATTTAATCCTCCTTTAAGTCTTCGTCTGTAAATGCCGTGCTGATCGCCGCTCCCGGCGCCACCATCGGCCATACTTTGTCGTCACAGTCTATGATACAGTCTATGACAACCNGTGTCTTAGATGCAAGCGCTGCCTGCAATGCCTCATTGAATTCTTCCCTCGTCGTCGCACGGTATCCCGTTGCACCCATGGCTTCTGCAAGTTTCACGAAATCTACGCCGTCATCCAATACTGTTGCGGAATAACGCTTCCCGTAGAACAGATCCTGCCACTGTCTCACCATGCCAAGCACATGATTATTTACGATGATCTCGATCAAAGGCAGCTTCTCTCTCACTGCCGTGGCGATCTCGTTCATGTTCATCCGAAAGCATCCGTCTCCCGCAATATTGANGACCTGNCTGTCAGGATTGGCNATCTGTGCGCCGATTGCGGCACCCAGTCCGTATCCCATTGTCCCAAGCCCTCCGGAAGACAGGAAAGATCTCGGTTTCTTGTATTTNTAATACTGTGCCGCCCACATCTGATGCTGTCCAACCTCAGTCACAATAATGGCATNTCCACCCGTTGCGCGGTAGACTTCTTCCATCAGATACGGTCCNCTCAGACCCGTTTCGGGATATTTGAGCGGATATTTTTCNTTAAGTTCCGCAATATGCCCCTTCCATTCGGCATGNTCCTGNTGACTCAGCCGCCNGTTGATACAGGTTAATATCTCTTTTAAGTCGCCGATCACNCAGGCATCCACANAAATGTTCTTGTTGATCTCCGCCGCATCCACATCAAACTGAAGAATTTTGGCATTGCTTGCAAACTTTTGCGCGTTGCCAAGCACACGGTCTGAAAAACGCACGCCCGCNGCGATCAAAAGATCACACTCACTGACTCCAAGATTTGACGTTTTGGTTCCGTGCATACCCAGCATGCCGGTATACTCATCGTCCGTTCCGTCAAAAGCTCCTTTTCCCATCAGNCTGTCGCAGACAGGTGCATCCACCTTATGTACAAATTCTCTCAGTTCTTCGCTCACGCCGGAGAGAACCGCTCCGCCTCCGACAAAAATGTACGGCTTTTTCGCCTCTTTTATCATGGCAAGAGCTCTTTCAACGTCACTCTCTTCAATCGTATCTGTAACTCTCGGTATCTCGCCCGCTTTTCGGAATGTATATTCGGTTTTATCCCCTGTAATGTCCTTCGGGATATCTACCAGCACCGGACCCGGTCTNCCCTTCTGTGCAATGGCAAATGCCCTTCGNATCGTATCCGCAAGTCTGGTAATATCCTTTACAATAAAGTTATGCTTTGTGATCGGCATCGTGATTCCGGTAATGTCAATCTCCTGAAANCTGTCNTTCCCGAGAAGCGGCACTGTCACGTTACAT
This sequence comes from Roseburia sp., assembly GCA_014804775.1. Lineage (GTDB taxonomy): Bacteria > Bacillota > Clostridia > Lachnospirales > Lachnospiraceae > Roseburia. The sequence continues at coordinate 148,744 of JAAUZB010000019.1, forward strand.
GTGATCGCCACCATCGGNACGGAATCCATATATGCTGTCGCNATCCCCGTCACAAGATTTGTTGCACCGGGTCCCGATGTAGCAAAGCAAACGCCGACCTTGCCCGTNCTCCTTGCGTAGCCGTCTGCGGCNTGGGACGCCCCCTGCTCATGGGAAGTCAGGACATGACGTATCTCGTCCTTATGNTGATACAATTCGTCATATACATTTAAGATGGCACCGCCAGGATAGCCGAATATGGTATCCACGCCCTGTTCCTTCAGGCATTCAATGACGATTTGCGCNCCNGTTAACTGCATGATCAAATATCCCCTTTCGTCTCTATATCCTTATTCCNTTTTCGGAATCTCTAAAATCGCTCCGCGGTTGCCCGANGTCACAAACGATGCATAGCGNTTCAGATACCCNTCGGTAACCTTNGGNTCTCTNGGCTGCCATTTGGCTTTTCTTNCCGCCAGNTCTTCNTCAGAAACNGCAAGATCCAATGTCATTTCCGGAATGTTGATNNTNATNATGTCTCCTTCTTCCACCAGAGCGATCGGTCCGCCCACTGCCGCCTCCGGTGACACATGTCCNATGGAAGCTCCGCGGCTCGCGCCGGAAAAACGTCCGTCCGTGATCAGCGCAACCGANGAACCCAGACCCATGCCGGCAATCGCCGAAGTCGGATTCAACATTTCACGCATACCGGGACCGCCCTTCGGTCCCTCATAGCGGATCACAACTACNTCTCCCGATACGATCTTTCCGCCTTTGATGGCTGCGATCGCATCCTCTTCACAGTCAAAAACTCTTGCAGGTCCTTCGTGCACCATCATCTCGTCACAGACAGCAGAACGNTTCACNACNCTGCCGTCNGGNGCAAGATTTCCCTTCAACACGGCAAGTCCTCCGGTCTTGCTGTACGGATTGTCGAGCGGACGGATGACCTCCGGATTCCGGTTGACTGCATCTTTGATNTTCTCACCGACGGTNTTACCCGTCACAGTAATACAATCTGTATTTAANAAACCGATATCTGCCAATTCTTTCATNACNGCATAGACGCCGCCCGCTTCGTTCAGATCTTCCATATAGGTCGGACCTGCCGGTGCAAGATGGCAGAGNTTCGGGGTCTTCTCGCTGATCGGATTNGCATAGGAAATATCGAAGTCAAAGCCNATCTCATGTGCGATCGCCGGAAGATGAAGCATACTGTTCGTTGAGCANCCCANTGCCATATCTACCGTCAANGCATTGATGATCGCCTCTTTTGTCATGATNTCTCTCGGNCGGATGTTCTTTCGGTACATCTCCATCACTGCCATTCCCGCATGCTTTGCGAGTTTGATCCTCTCGGAATANACTGCCGGGATTGTTCCGTTTCCNCGAAGTCCCATTCCAAGNGCCTCCGTGAGGCAGTTCATCGAGTTNGCAGTNTACATACCGGAGCAGGAGCCGCAGGTCGGGCATGCCTTCTGCTCATACTCACGCACATCCTCTTCCGTCATACTTCCCGCCGCATAGGAACCTACCGCCTCGAACATAGAAGAAAGGCTTGTCTTTGCTCCTTTCACACGNCCGGCAAGCATCGGTCCGCCGGACACAAATACAGTCGGTACATTGATACGCGCAGCCGCCATCAAAAGACCCGGCACATTTTTGTCACAGTTCGGCACCATAACAAGCGCGTCGAACTGGTGNGCCAACGCCATACACTCCGTAGAGTCTGCGATCAGATCTCTNGTCACCAGAGAATATTTCATGCCGATATGCCCCATGGCGATTCCGTCACAGACCGCNATTGCCGGAAACACCACAGGCACACCGCCCGCCTCAGCCACNCCGAGCTTTACNGCGTTCACGATCTTATCAAGATTCATATGCCCCGGCACGATCTCATTGTAAGAACTTACGATACCGACCATCGGNTTATTCATTTCTTCCTCTGTGAAGCCCAATGCATTAAAAAGACTTCTGTGAGGCGCCTGCTGCATTCCTTTTTTCACATTATCACTTTTCATTTTCACACTACCTCGTTTTCATNCCGNACTGTTATTGCAGCATAGGGAGAANCATNGTAAGTCCCCCNGTCGCGANAAANNCNATAGCTGCNATGACAATTCCCAATTTTATGATGNATTTTATTTTNTTNANCAGACCAACCAGCAATANNACNACTCCTATCNCTGCNATGANCAANANTTTNCCTGTNNTNGTTACCATGNCGATCCTCCATTCCAAAGCTGCTGCANCNCTNCNTCAAACAGANCTTCAGATGCGCTCGCAGATCAAATCTCCCATCTGTGCAGTACNGACCTGCCTGATNTTTACTCCCGTCTGACCGTCCTGCGCAACGCCAAGATTTGGCGTGCCGAANCTCGTCACGCCGAAACTCGGCATGATATCAATCGTNCGGTAGCCNTCCTTNAANACCTGCTTCACCGCATGCTCCACAGCATCCGCTTCCCTGTCAAGATCAAATGTATAGCGAAGCATCATCGCCGCGCTTAAAACAGTGGCGATCGGATTCGCGATTCCTTTTCCCGCGATATCCGGCGCTGATCCGCCGCTCGGCTCATAAAGACCGAATTTAGTATCATTTAAGCTTGCGCTCGAAAGCATTCCGATAGAACCTGTCACCATACTCGCCTCATCAGACAAAATATCGCCAAACATATTCTCTGTCAGGATNACGTCAAACTGCTTCGGGTCTTTCACTAACTGCATTGCACAATTGTCCACCAGCATATGCTCATATGACACCTCAGGATAATCCTTTGCCACCTCATCCACTATTTTGCGCCAAAGTCTGGAGGAATCAAGCACATTCGCCTTGTCGACACTCGTCACTTTCTTCCTGCGCTTTGCGGCAATATCAAATCCTCTCTTTGCAATCCTGCGGATCTCCTGCTCATTGTATGTAAGCGTGTCAGTGGCGGTCATCACACCGTCCACCTCTTTCGTCTCTCTCGCTCCAAAATACAACCCACCGGTCAGCTCACGCATGATCATCATATCAAATCCGTCGCCGATGATATCGTCGCGAAGCGGACACGCCTCCTTGAGCTCCTCATAAAGGTACGCCGGTCTTAAATTTGCAAACAGATTCAAAGACTTGCGCAGTTTCAGCAATCCCGCCTCCGGGCGTTTCTCCGGNGGAAGCTTATACCACGGTGAAGTGGAAGTATTGCCTCCGATGGAACCCATCAGCACCGCATCAGATGCTTTGGCNGCNGCGATCGCTTCGTCTGTCAGCGGTTCNCCNGTAGCNTCGATAGAACAGCCTCCCATTAAAATGTCTTCATATAAAAAGGTATGTCCGTATTTCTCTCCGATCTTATCNAATACCTTTCTTGCCTCTGCCACAATCTCCGGTCCGATCCCGTCACCGGAAATGACACCTATCTTACATTCCATGATTATCTCCCTACTTTTCTGTAATCCTGTTTTACCAGAGCTTATTTCTGTGTCTTGCCCTGCTGCTCTGCTGCCTCTTCCGGTTTCTCCACTTCAGAGATTGCAGATTTCTGCATCGGAATACGGCAGTTCTTATTGCTTCCGAATTCCACGATAATNGTATCATCGTCAATGTCAATGACCGTTCCGTAAAAACCGCTTGTCGTCAAAACGGTATCTCCGACTTCGAGACTGGACATCATCGCATTTTTCTTTTCCGTCTCTTTCTTCTGNGGACGGATCATAAAGAAATACATAAACACAAAAAGAACGACGATCCANATAATCATTCCTCCNCCTAAACCGGCTGTCGCACCGGCTGAAGCAGCATCTGCTAAAATTTCAAACATACTATTAATCCTCCTTGTTTTGCGAAGCAAAATCCGAGTTCCCATGAGCGAGGAGAGGATTTTCCTCCTGTTTGTTTTGCTTTCTCTTCCATGTCTGCAAAGACACTATAAGACATTGTACACAAAACAGATGATTTCAGCAAGCTTTTCCCGAAAAAAACATACCATGAGTAAAATCAGGGTGAAATCTGCTGCATGCCGTAGAGNTTTTCTTCCTTATATTTGTGGAANTTTCCGGCATCTAAGGCATCACGTATCTCCTCCATCATCGTGTTGTAAAAATAAAGATTGTGGAGCACACACAGACGCATGCCGAGCATTTCCTTTGCTTTGAGCAAATGGCGTATATATGCCCTGCTGTAGCGGCGGCATGTCGGGCACTGGCAGCNCTCCTCAATGGGACGCGCATCTTTTTCGTATTGGCGGTTAAACAGATTGATCTTGCCCTGATTCGTGTAGACATGACCGTGGCGTCCGTTTCTGCTGGGGTACACACAGTCAAAAAAATCAATCCCGCGCGCTACGCCCTCTAAAATATTTGCCGGCGTCCCCACTCCCATCAGATAGGTCGGCTTATCAACGGGAAGATGCGGGACCGTCTCGTCTAAAATACGGTACATTTCCTCATGGCTCTCCCCGACTGCAAGTCCTCCGACCGCATAGCCGTCCAGTTCCAGCTCGGAAATCCTCTTGGCGTGGTCNATCCTAATATCCTCATAGACCGCTCCCTGATTGATGCCAAACAACAGCTGATGGCGGTTTACTGTATCTTCTTTCGCATTGAGACGCGCCATTTCATCTTTGCANCGCACGAGCCAGCGCGTGGTCCGCTCTACGGACGCCCTCACATAGTCCCNATCCGCCAGCGCAGGTGCGCACTCGTCAAACGNCATCGCGATCGTAGANCCNAGATTGGACTGGATCTGCATGCTCTCCTCCGGTCCCATGAAAATCTTTGCCCCGTCAATGTGAGAGTGGAAATAGACGCCCTCCTCCTTAATTTTGCGNAGNCCCGCCAGAGAAAACACCTGAAATCCTCCGGAATCCGTNAGGATCGGCCGTTTCCACGACATAAANCTGTGCAGNCCGCCCATTTCNCGNATCAGCTTATCGCCCGGCCGCACATGCAGATGATACGTGTTTGACAGCTGCACCTGNCATTTGATCTGCTCNAAATCTTCTGTTGAGACAGCNCCCTTGATNGCGGCAACCGTGCCGACATTCATAAAAACCGGCGTCTGTATATCGCCGTGAACGGTGTGGAACACGCCCCTCTTGGCACGTCCCTCCTGTTTGATCAATTCGTACATTTAATCCTCCATTTANTTCTCCATTNTTTTGCGAAGCAGCAGACAGTCCAGAATATCGAAATANTCTTCAAACGTTTTTTTACAGCAATCCGGNTGNTTNATCACNATGCCCGCCGTGCGAAGTCCCAACAGGGAAAATGCCATAGCCACACGGTGNTCGTCATAGGTNTNCACAATACCGGGACGGATAATGCCCGGATAAATCGTGATCGCCGATNTTTCNTCGGCACANAGGATTCCCCTCTTTGACAGTTCCGCCGCCATGGCNTGCAGNCTGTCNCATTCCTGCAGGCGGATATGACCGATGCCCTTAATTCTGACCTTATCTGATGCATAAGGCGCGATAGCTGCAAGCGTCAGCGCCTGATCGGAAAAATCATTCATGTTTACGGCAATCCCGCAAAGCTTTCCGTCTGCCGGTCCCTGCACTTCGATCCCNGCTTCCCGGTCCGTCACCTTACAGCCCATCTGCTCCAACACATGNANAAATTTCATATCGCCCTGACTGTTGTCCCGGCGGACATTTCTGACCAGCGCACGCCCNCCGGTGACTGCCGCCGCCGCGTAAAAATAACATGCCGCAGANACATCCGGCTCAATCTGATAATGTTTTTTATGATAGGAAGCTCCCGGAGCAATATCGTAATCCCTTCCGTCAAAAGCGGTCTCTACTCCGGCATCACGGAGCATTGCNCTNGTGATACGGATATAGGAGCCGTCCGTCTTCTCACTCGTGATATGAATATGAAGCCCCTGCCCGATCATCGGNGCNGTCAAAAGCAGGGCGCTTAAAAACTGGGTACTCCGNCTGATGTCAAGTTCCAGATCCATCGGCAGTCTGCAGCCCTCNACCGCCCCCTGCGTNTTGTATCTGCANCCGCGGATGCGCACCGGCAGACATCCTTCCTTTTCCAGATAGGTAATCCGAGCGCCGGCATCGCCAAGAANCTCAAACAGCGTATCCATCGGTCTCTTTTTCATCTGTTCCGATGCCTGCACGGTGTATATTCCGTCCGAGAACCCCAGCATCGCAGTCAGAAAGCGGGCCGCCGTTCCGGCGCTTCCCACATAAATCTCTGCTTCCTTTCGCGGAATCCTGCCTCCCTNCCCACAGACTGTCACTTTCCGATCTGCTTCATTGATATCTACAGAAAATCCCAGTGACTGCAGGGATGCGAGAAAATATCTCGAATCATCCGAGAATAGAACTCCCTCCAGTTCTACCTCACCGTCTGTCAGCGCTGCCATCAGCAGCGCCCGGTTTGTCATGCTTTTCGACCCCGGCACCTCCACCGTCCAGTCGACCGGTCCGTCCGAACACGGAACCTCATACCGCTCTCTCATTGGAATCCTCCTGTCTTTGAAAAATGTAACTGTTCAGAACCCCACCGCATATATTCGCAAAAACATCCAGCAAAGCTGTATGCCGCTTCTTCGAAGCTTCCCCTTTTGCTCATATATGGGGTGGTGGCTCTATTCGAGCCGCCTCGAAAATCGGATAAACAGCTTCTTACATGTAAACATGACGAATCAGTTTATCCAATTTTCGGGGGGTTCTGAATAGTTACAAAAAAATCAGTAATATATTAGCACATTCTCTTCGGAAGGAAAAGAGTTTAGGACAATCGCTTGATAAAAAGTTATTTTTTATACGCTTGTCATTACACGCGAATCAGATCAGAAAACATCTCGCGCAGACGGGGCAATATTCCGATAAACTAACTGCTAACGGAATCTAAGGCACGCAGGAGAACCTTTGTGCCTAAGATTCCGTAAGCAGTGGATTTTATCTTCATAAAAAGCGCCCCTGAATTGTCTGCTTAGAGATATCTTCTGATTTGATTCGCTGTTTATCGGCTAATCTGTAAAAAGTAACTTCTATATAAGTGATTGCCCTAAAAAGAGTCCATTTTTTGTTGTAAGGCAAGACAAAATCTTTTATAATCTATCATGTGATTCAAATATCAAAAAGACTTATCACAAAAAATGTATATAAAATTGTACAAAAGAAAATTGGGCAAACGACTTTTGCACCATGGAAATGAGACTCAAAAATCGTGGAAGCCTTTGCTGAACACGATTTTCGCCCTAAGAGNCTCATTGGAATGTCCGGTGCAACGGAGTGCGACCAAATTCTTTTGTGCAATTTATCACTCATTGCTTTGAGCTAGCGTTTTTGACACCCACATCAAGATTTAAAAGAAAGGCATGGTTATCATTATGGCAGGATCTACATACGGAACGATTTTTAAAATTACTACCTGGGGAGAGTCCCACGGAACAGGCGTAGGNGTCATTATCGACGGNTGTCCGGCAGGACTTTTGCTGTGNGAAGAGGACATCCAGAAATTTTTGGACCGCAGAAAACCCGGGCAGTCCAAATACTCCACCCCNCGNAAAGAGGAGGATGCNGTTGAAATCCTTTCCGGCGTCTTTGANGGAAAAACAACNGGAACACCGATTTCACTTGCCGTCTTCAACAGAAACCAGCGNTCCAANGATTACAGTGAAATTGCCTCCTACTACCGTCCCGGACATGCAGATTATACCTTNGACATGAAATACGGTTTTCGCGATTACCGTGGCGGCGGNCGCTCTTCCGGNCGNGAGACGATCGGCCGTGTGGCTGCCGGGGCAGTCGCCGTTAAAATATTAAACCAGCTCGGNATCACNCTGACNTCCTACACCTCTTCCATCGGTCCGGTGAAGATACAGAACTTTGATCCNGCACAGATTGNACAGAANCCGCTNTACATGCCAGACGCCGAGGCNGCCCAGAATGCTCAGGCATATCTGGATGCCTGCATGGCAGACCNCGATTCNTCCGGCGGNGTGGTGGAATGCATCGTNCACGGCATGCCTGCCGGGATNGGAGATCCTGTNTTCGAAAAATTAAATGCAAATTTAGCAAAAGCCATNNTGTCNATCGGCGCTGTCAAAGGTTTNGAGATTGGCGACGGCTTTCAGGCTGCACGGGCAACCGGAAAANGCAATAACGACNCNTTCCGCCTCTCNCAGGAAGGTNCGGTNGANAAAGCNTCCAACCANGCAGGNGGAATCTTGGGCGGCATGAGNGACGGNAGNGANATCNTTCTGCGCGCNNCATTCAAGCCGACACCGTCCATTGCCTCCCCCCAGCAGACCGTGACCCGGTCCGGAGAGGANATCGAAGTCAGCATCAAAGGACGNCACGATCCGATCATCGTGCCAAGGGCNGTGGTNGTAGTGGAGTCCATGACAGCCNTNACNATTGTGGACGCGTTATTTGCCAATATGAGCGCCCGCATGGATTCGTTAGAACGTTTCTACCGCTGAAAGTACAATAGAAAAGGGACTGTGACACCGNCCAATTGAACCGGCGTCACAGTCCCTTGCATATTTTCTAGCTTCGTCTAATATGTTGATGTGTAAACAAGTGATCCTGACAGTATTCATAATTNCCNTCNCATTTGGAACAGAACCGGAANTCAAGCGTCGGATCATCCTGCTCCGTCCTGCCGCAGACAGCACATTTGTGTTTCGTCACNCCTGCCCTCGGNCGNGACTGCCGCATCTGCGCCTGAAACTTCTGCCGCCGGTGAACCTCCTGCGGAGAATACCGTTTGAAATCTCTCGTGGACAAAAAGAATATGATAAAGTTCAGCAGCGACATAAAAATAGATATCCTGCCGCCCCATCCGCTGATGATAAACTCATAAACAGTCAGCACTGCGTAGACCGCCGCCATCCATTTCATCTTGATCGGGATAATAAAATATAACATCAGCTGCATATTTGGATACATCAGCGCAAAAGCAAGGAAAATGGACATGTTGATATATTGCGTGCTGATGCTCCGTGCGATCGATTCACTCGAGATTGCTGCCATNGTCGGACCGCCGANCGCATAANANATNCCATACAGGATGAATGCACCNATCACAGTAAAAAGCAGTCCGCTGAAAATATAGACNTTAAACCGGAACACTCCCCAGGCNCGTTCCAANGCCATNCCNAGCTGATAGTACAGCAGCGCCATGATGAGCAGAGACAGGACACCCGTACTTGACGGCATTAAAACCCATGTGACAAGCCGCCATACCTGCCCCTTAAGCACATGGTANGGACTGAGCACCAGCANACCCATGATGNNGGGATTGACCATATAGAGCACAAATCCGACCGCATACGCCCCCACCACCCACAGCATCAGATTCGNTATTGCAAATCTTCCAAGTTTACGTTCCAGCTTATTTAACCAGTTCATACAGAATAAACCCTGTCCTTTCACAAAAAAGATCATTTTTTAGTATATCTGCACATGCAGTCTTTGTCAATCATGGCAGGATTTAGTTTATAAACGCTTTATAATTTTTACAAGATTTGCACATTGTTTTTTGTAAAATCCTGTCGTATAATGTACAATGCTTAAGAAACAGACAAACATTCTCAGTATAATATATAAGAGAAAGGCGCGGTTACTGCTATGGAAAATAAATCACTTCATAAATTAGGGATCGATATCGGCTCCACGACTGTAAAGGTTGCTGTTTTGGACGCAGAAGACAATCTGCTCTTTTCCGATTATAAGAGNCATTTTGCCAACATCAGGGAAACACTTTCCTCTCTGATCGATCAGGCATTAGAGCTGCTCGGCGATATCGAAATTGCACCGATGATCACCGGGTCAGGGGGGCTTACCCTTGCGAGACATCTCGATATTCCGTTTGTACAGGAGGTCATCTCTGTGTCCACCGCTCTGCAGCACTACGCTCCGCAGACCGACGTAGCCATCGAGCTTGGCGGGGAGGATGCCAAGATCATCTATTTCGAGGGCGGCAATGTGGAACAGCGCATGAACGGGATCTGCGCCGGCGGCACCGGCTCTTTCGTTGACCAGATGGCGTCCCTGATNCAGACCGATGCCACGGGTTTAAACGAATATGCCAAAGATTATAAAGCCATCTACCCGATTGCCGCNCGCTGCGGCGTTTTTGCAAAATCAGACATTCAGCCTNTGATCAACGAGGGCGCGACCAAAGAAGATCTTGCCGCCTCCATTTTTCAGGCGGTTGTCAACCAGACCATCAGCGGACTCGCCTGCGGCAAACCGATCCGCGGGCATGTGGCATTCTTAGGCGGTCCGCTTCANTTCTTATCCGAATTAAAAGCTGCATTTATCCGCACGCTGAATCTGGATGACGANCATGCGATCACTCCNCNGCACTCACATTTGTTNGCCGCGATCGGATCTGCACTCAATTACAAGGAAGACCATACCACGGCGCTTGCTGCGCTTANCAAAAAACTGCAGTCCGATATTCATATGGAATTTGAGGTTGCACGCATGGAGCCTCTCTTTACCGATCAGGCACAGTACGANGNATTNTGTGCNCGGCACGANGGNCATCATGTAAAAACTGCCGANTTGTCTTCCTATGAGGGAAANTGTTANCTGGGGATCGANGCCGGCTCCACCACAACCAAAATCGCGNTGGTCGGNGANGACGGTTCTCTGCTCTACTCCTTCTACAGCAACAACAGCGGAAGTCCGCTTAAAACGGCAATCCGCTCGATTCAGGAAATCTACCGGCTCCTGCCGGANAAAGCGCATATCGTACACTCCTGCTCCACCGGATACGGGGAAGCACTNNTNAANGCTGCCCTGAAGCTGGACGACGGGGAAGTCGAGACNGTTGCGCACTACTACGCCGCGGCATTCTTCAACCCTGATGTNGACTGCATCCTTGACATTGGCGGACAGGATATGAAATGCATTAAGATCAAGAATCAGACCGTCGACAGNGTNCAGNTAAACGAAGCATGCTCCTCAGGCTGCGGCTCTTTCATCGAGACGTTTGCAAAATCTTTGAACTATTCCGTGCAGGATTTTGCAAAAGANGCTCTGTTTGCCCAGAATCCTATTGATCTGGGAACCAGATGTACCGTATTCATGAATTCCAAGGTAAAACANGCNCANAAGGAAGGCGCCTCNGTTGCGGATATATCTTCCGGGCTGGCATATTCCGTTATCAAAAATGCATTATTTAAGGTNATCAAGCTCTCCGATGCAAGCGAGCTCGGANCCAATATCGTCGTNCAGGGCGGNACGTTCTACAACGACGCCGTACTCAGAAGCTTTGAGAAAATTTCCGGCTGTGAATGTGTCAGACCGGACATTGCCGGNATCATGGGNGCATTCGGNGCTGCCCTGATNGCAAGAGAACGTCATGANCAGGGATATCAGACCTCNATGCTCTCCATCGAAGAGATCAACGACNTNACCTTCGANAGNAANNTGGCAAGATGNCANGGCTGTACCAATCACTGCCTGCTCACGATCAACCTCTTTTCNGACAACCGCCGCTACATTACCGGCAACCGCTGTGAACGCGGNCTNGGTCAGGAGAAAAACAAAGAAAATATACCNAANCTGTATGAATATAAGAACACACGCCTGTTTCAGTATCCTCCTCTNCCCATCACAGAGGCAAAACGCGGAACTGTAGGCATACCNCGCGTGCTCAATATGTACGAGAATTACCCGTTCTGGGCTGTCTTTTTTGCAAAGCTCGGCTTTTCCGTGGTGCTTTCTCCGTCCTCCACGCGCAAAATTTATGAGCTCGGCATTGATTCCATTCCGTCGGAATCCGAATGCTATCCTGCCAAGCTTGCCCACGGACATGTGACATGGCTGATCCACCAGAATGTGGATTTCATTTTCTATCCGTGTATTCCTTACGAGAGAAATGAATTTCCGGATTCCAACAANCATTACAACTGCCCGATCGTTACCTCCTATGCGGAGAACATCAAGAACAATGTGGATGAGATCACGTCCGGTCAGNTCAAATTCCTGAATCCGTTCATGTCCTTTGCCAGTGAAGACACCTTATCCTCNCAGCTGATCAAAGTATTCGNCACTCCCGAATTNCGNATTNCGGAATCCGAGATCCGCGANGCTGTNTCNGANGGNTGGAAAGAACTCGCCGTTGTCCGCATGGAAATGCAGCAAAAAGGNGAAGANGTTTTAAGATACCTNGAGGANACGGGAAAACGCGGCATCGTGCTCGCGGGACGTCCCTACCATGTGGACCCGGAAATCAATCACGGAATCCCGGAGCTGATCACCTCTTACGGGATCGCTGTANTGACAGAAGACTCTGTCTCCCATCTGCATCAGGTGGAGCGTCCCCTGATCGTCATGGANCAGTGGATGTACCATTCCCGCCTGTATGCGGCTGCAAACTTTGTCAAGACCAGAGAAGATCTTGACCTGATCCAGCTGAATTCCTTCGGCTGCGGTCTGGATGCCGTGACAACGGATGCCGTGAACGATATACTCTCGCACTCCGGCAAAATCTATACCTGTTTAAAAATCGACGAAGTAAACAACCTCGGCGCCGCGAGAATCCGCATCCGCTCTCTGCTTGCCGCTATCCGCGTTCGTGAGAAAAAGCAGACTGAGCGCACGATTGTTCCTGCAAACTATGAGCGTGTTGTATTTACCGAGGAAATGCGCAAAAATTATACGATCCTGTGCCCGCAGATGTCNCCNATTCATTTTGATCTGCTTGAGCCAGCGTTCTGTTCNGCCGGCTATAATCTNGTCGTGCCGGACATTCCCGCGCGTGAATGTGTTGACGTGGGATTAAAATATGTCAACAACGACGCATGCTATCCGTCCCTCATNGTAGTCGGACANCTGATGGCTGCCATTTTNGCNGGGNATTACGACATGAGCAGAACCGCGATACTGATCTCGCAGACCGGCGGNGGCTGCCGTGCCAGCAATTATATCGGNTTTATCCGGCGCGCACTGGAAAAATCCGGATACCCGNATGTACCGGTCATTTCCATCAANTTAAGCGGACTNGAAAANAATCCNGGATTNAAGCTNAGTCCGNCNCTGATACAGCACGGTCTTTANGCNCTGGAATTTGGCGANATCTTCATGCGGTGNCTCTATGCGACCCGTCCNTACGAGNCNNTTCCCGGNGCTGCCAATGCNCTTCATGANAAGTGGAAAGCCGAAGTCATCCGCTTTGTAACNCAGGATAAGATTCTCTCCCATCGGAAGTTCAAGCAGATGTGCCGTGAGATCATCCGCGACTTTGACAATCTCCCGCGGCTGGATGTGAAAAAGCCCCGNGTCGGCATTGTCGGGGAGATTCTGGTCAAATTCCATCCGGCGGCAAACAATTANCTGGTTGATCTGTTAGAGTCTGAAGGAGCNGAAGCNGTGGTGCCNGATCTGACGGATTTCCTGCTTTACTGCTTCTACAACACCGGNTTTAANGCAGATAATCTCGGCATGAGCCAGAAATCAAAAAAAATCGGACGCATGGGCATNCAATTCTTCGAATGGTTAAGAGGCGCGGCGAGAGACGAATTTGAGAAGAGCGCGCATTTTACCGCCCCNTCCTCCATTGACGATCTCGCAAAATACGCCAGAGACATTGTCTCTGAGGGCAACCAGACCGGCGANGGNTGGTTCCTGACAGGAGAAATGCTTGAGCTGATACACACCGGAACACCGAACATTGTCTGCACNCAGCCCTTTGCCTGCCTTCCGAACCACGTAGTNGGAAAAGGTGTGATCAAAGAGCTCCGNCACAGATATCCGGAGTCCAATATCGTAGCGATCGACTACGANCCGGGAGCAAGCGAGGTCAACCAGCTCAACCGTATTAAGCTGATGCTCTCNACCGCAANCAACAGGATGCACTAAAATGATGCGGGGCAGAAGCCTTGCTTTAAAGTGATTGAGGACCAACATTTTTCTGCAAGGCTTTTGACCACCGCATCATTAAAATTAATTTATGTTTTAATAATTACGCTATGTATTCTGNTCTATAAGATCAGAAAGCGGACGGAATTCATATCCCATCTCCTCCCATTTGGTCAGCAATTCATCTAATATTTCCCCATTTGTCTTTGAAGTGCTATGCAATAGAACGACCGCTCCCGGATGAATGCGTGTCAGCANTTTGTCAAAAGCCTCCTCTTTGGTCGGCTGATCATCCACATTCCAATCTACATAGGCAAGNCTCCAGAAAAAGGTGCTGTATCCCAGCTCCTTNGCCATGCGNAGATTTTCCGTGCTGTATTTNCCCTGCGGCGGTCTGTAGTACATCGCCATATCCTGCCCTGTGACTTCNTTGAACAGCGCCGATACATCATCCATTTCTTTCNGGAANGATGCNAGGTCTGAGATTGCTGACATATCCGGATGATGNTAGGTNTGATTNCCCACTGCATGCCCCTCTTCTGCNATTCGCTTTGCAATATCCGGCGCACTCTCCAGAAAATGTCCAACGACAAAAAANGTGGCAGGCGCCTCATGCTTTTTTAGCGCATCCAAAATGGACTCCGTATAGCCGTTCTCATATCCGCAGTCAAAAGTCAGGTAAATGACCTTCTCCTCCGCATCTCCGACATAGTATGCATCATATTGCTTTAATTCATCTGCAGTCGCATTGCCGGTCGGCTGCGCCCCTTCCGCTCCAAATCCAAGTCCCCAGTTATCCGCCTGCGCTGCGACCGAAAATACTCCCATACTTCTTTCTGTCTGTATCTTTGCAACTCCCCTGCCGGCAAAAAACAGAACCGCAAACAGAACGAGCAGACAGATTCTTTTTTTCAGATTGCGTGTCATAAATTGTCTCATAANAACATCCGAAAAATCCTTTATTATCCAATATATCGCCCTTTAGGATGTCTCATACCTCTATTTTTCCTGCTGCTTTCGCAAAAGCTCAAAGAACTCTTCCTCCGGCATAGGTTTCGCATAATAATATCCCTGCACCTGATCNCAGCCGATACTCTGCANCAGNTCCACCTGNTCTTTTGTCTCCACTCCCTCTGCCAAAAGTCCCAGTTCCAGCTTGTTCGCCATCGANACCACCTGCTCTAAGATCAGTTTTCCCTTGTCCGAGACCATCATGTTCTCCATAAACTTTTTGTCCAGCTTGATCACGTCAAAAGGNGTCTCAAGCANAATGTTCAGTGAAGAATANCCGCTTCCGAAATCGTCCATCAGCAGCGTAAANCCCTCCTCTTTCAACTCCAATGCCTTNGCGCTGACCTGCTGATCATCTGCTGTCTCCGTNATCTCCAACTCCAGCAGNGCCTTGGTGATACCNTTATCTGCNATCATNTCNGACAGAANCTGAANNCATTCATTTCCACGCAGATGGATTCTTGACACATTCACGGAAATCGGGCATGAATTAATCCCTGCATCTTCNCATTTCCTGATAAACCGACAGGCTTCTTCCCATATGTANTAGTCAACTTTTTTNATGAAACCGTTTTCCTCGATGATCGGTATAAACTGATTCGGATANATCATTCCNCGTTCCGGATGCCGCCATCTTACCAACGCCTCTGCCCCTATGATCTCGTTTTGGGCAATGCTGTACTTCGGCTGAAGATACATCATGAACTGCCGTTCCGTGATCGCAGTCTGCATATTTTCTTCGATAAATTTTCTGTTATACAAAAATTCTTTAAACTGTTCTCTGTAGAACACNATATTGGTCAGTATATTGTTTTTNGCNGCCTTTCTCGCCATCGCNGCCCGGTCTTCCATCTGGCGCAGCTCCATCTTCCTGTCCTCTACNGTATAAATTCCGTAGGACAGCTGAAGCTTTACGTTTTTAAAGCGGCTGAGTCTGNCATCCAGCTTCTGTATCAGTGTNAGNAGCTCTTCCTCCTCACCGTATTCCGTCACCACCATAAACACATCGCTGCGCAGATTGACAAAAAACTGNTCATCGTTGCAAACTTCNTTCAACTGACTTATCACAAACGCTAAAATCTCATCTCCGAACTTTTCTCCATACAGATCATTGATGATCTTAAACTTGCGGATATCAAACTGAATAAAGGCAATATTGCCCGTCGTCGAAAATAAAAGCTGGTTTATATTTCTTCTGAAACGGCTGAGTTTACCAAAGCTCTTGAGCACCTTCTCCATCTCGTCATTCTCCGGAATATCCTCGAGCCCGATACTGCTCTCTGTGATATCCCTCAGGTATTCCGCCAGCATTTCCTCCAATATCTCGATACTGGCATTGATCGCACCCGGACATTTCTGAAGAATCAGTCCTTCCTTGCGAATCACCGCCATCTCCTCAGGCTTTGAGATATCTTTTCCGAGAATTTCCCTGCACTGCGTGCATCCGTTCATCCTCTCCGTAAAAAGCCGGATGAACTCCTCCGTCTTTTTATTGCCGTACACCTCCATCTCCCTGTCCTGTGCGTCATAAAATCCCAGCGTCATGCCNAGNACCAGCANGGATGCGGTGATGCATCCNCAGACTCCGCCTTGACGCATTCCTCCACCAAAGCATGTACTGATCTTAAATGCTGTTTTAAGATCCAGTCCAACATCGCCNGCAAACGCCCCNAACAGTGCCTGTGANCAGTGATACTGCTGATGNAAAAGCTGATCTGCTTTTTCTTTATGTGTCATATCAGTTCCCCCCCCTTATTTCTTTTAACTGTTATTGTGATANCCACATTTCGGACAGTCGCCNCCTCCGACATACTGATACCCGCANCGGAAACAGCAGATTGTCTCATGCTTCTCNCTCGCAAGATANTCCAATTCCCTGGATTCCGGNTTTTCCTGCAGATACCGGATAAACTCATCGAGCACTCCCGCNAAAGCCGGCAGTTCTTTNGTCTCCACCNCACAGGGAATCTTGATCTTNGTTCCNTTTTTCTGGCGGACATANACNCCCCGGTTTAANAGCCCNGTAGATGCCGAAATCCGNTCAATATTTGGAATGCTGATCCCGTAAGCGCTGAACAGNGTNCTGTAGTACAAATGGTCCGGTGTCAGTATAATGCCTTCCTTTCCGGTGCCGCTCCTCGTGGCATCCACGACGAGGATCGGATATTCGAACGGTCCCCTGCCTGCCGCGTAGGATGCCATCGCATAATCAATGACCTCCGTCTCCTCCGGAAGCGCCTCCGCCAGCAATACTCTACGGGCAGGATAAAAATAGTGTTTTTCNTTTTCCGCAATCCCNGCTTCCTGCAGTTCCGATTTCAGCTTTGCCACAAGAAGCTCGCACTCATCNGTCTTTAGCCCGGAAAGCCGTTTTGCCAGAAGNCTTAANGCNTCCTCCTTTAGTTCNGGCAAAAAGTCGCCGTCTTCTATCTTACGGTATGCCTCCATCCCCTCATCAAAAGACAGCACCATCGGATCAGGACATATCTCTGCTATGGCTTCTTCGTCCATCTGCCTTATTTTGACATCAATCTTTTCCTGATAAGGCAGAATCAGTTCCGGCAGNAAANCACCGTCNCGGAGACGCTTTGCCAATTCCCGNTANTCCTCTCTGCTGACTTTTCTTGCCCGGCGCACCATCTCCTCNANCTCCTGCCGCTCCGCCCTTTCTCTGCTCTCGTGCAGTTTTTCTCTGTAAGGTGNGAGGTCTGTCTCCTCATAAGAATCAATCTTTTCGCGGAATTTTTTGTATTCTGCNCTGTTCATCGTGGCCGGCATATTNGCCATCAGACGGCTCACTTCATCNGTNCCNTTCTCCTGCAGCCATCTGCGAAGCCTTTCCAACANAGGTTCCTTGTGCTCCCACGGAATATCCTCATNCTCTACNTCATC
Organism: Roseburia sp.; assembly: GCA_014804775.1. Taxonomy (GTDB): domain Bacteria; phylum Bacillota; class Clostridia; order Lachnospirales; family Lachnospiraceae; genus Roseburia. Next base: position 166,455 of record JAAUZB010000019.1, read on the forward strand.
ATATATCTTTCGGATCACNGCATANGGTTTGCCCTCACCGGCATTTACTTTTTCCGTAAGTTTTTTCACNCGTCCGTCAAAAATACTGCGGTCGATCTGATCTAAAATNTNTTTCCTGCTCTCGGNGGNAAGTNCGGAATCNTTGCTGACTTCATTGCGAAATTCCCGCAGTTGNCGNTCCGAGAGACGGTCGCTGATTTTGACCTTCGCCTCNTATTTTTTACGCAGCTTACTCTGTTNTGTCATCGGAAGCTCAGTGTCAGNCTCNTTTTGTCTGCCTGTATCTTCGCGTCNNNCCTTNNNTTCCGTCNCTTTTGGNTGNNCNNNCCNCACNTCTTTCGACNNCTGNTCCNTCTTNNNTGTNTTTTCCNGTCTTTCCTCNCTTTTTNCTGNTCTTCTTTCNCTCTTTTCCGCNCTTCCTTCTCTCTCNTNNGTCCNGACNGCATCTCTGCTGCGTCCCGANCCCGNTCCTTTCTTCTCTTCTTCCTCTGCTTCTTTCTTTGATATCNGCTGCTTCTGNTCTTTTTTCTGCTGTTTTTTGCCCGNNCGNTCNCGTNTGATCTGTTCTTTNATCTTGCGCTCNANCCTGCGGATACTCTCATCCGGATAGAACCCNTCNTCCATCAGTTCTTCCATTCTCCGCANCTCATCCTCNGAGNGTTCCGANANATNTTNNCAGAANTCTTCGAGNGAAACNTCTGTCTCCGGCTCAGGNGTATGNCCGTCCGCATATTCNTTGCANCGACAGTTNGACACCCGCTCTGCNCCNCGCCCCAAAAGCTCCAGATAGTCCTCGTATGCCTTCCGGTCCTCCCCGAACTGCATGGTATAGGCATCGCCTTCGGAGAGCATTTTTCTCGGACGCGGCGTNTAGAAGCTGTTGCAGTGCGCACAGGTAGCAGTCCGCGCAAGAAGCACTCCTCCTTCCTCCGTCTCAATCCGAAACTCTTTATCCATAGNATAGACTGCCATATGCATCTTTTCCCGGCAGACCGGACAGAGGTATCCTACCATATAAAAGTTGTTCCCCAGACGCGTCTTCCTTCTCTCCGCCCATGTAGTATCCACATGCTCGAAAGGTGCCGAAATCCGTCTCCATACAATATTATGCCAAAGCCCCTGGCTGCNCGGCTCCGTCTTCACCTCCTGCGGTTTTTCCGCCATCTCTAACGCCGTCCACATCACATCCTCGTAAGTAATTCGGATACCGTTCTTATAAAANCGAAAATGGTCTCTGGTGTATTCCGGCTCAACCTGCATCTCCCGCATGATCTGTGTAAACAGCTGATTCAGCTGCGAATAGTTCTTCTCCACCCGCAGTCCCTCGATCGCACCCCATTTGCCGAACACATACAGGATCATATTGATACTGTTGCGCACATATGTATTTCCTTCGGCCGCCCGTACCTCATCCTCCTTCACCGGAATATCGATAATGTTTGTGACTACCTTCCTGCTGTCAAAATGAAAAAACAGGGATCTTACTTCTCCCTGCAAAATAATACAATTATCAATCACTGCAAAGACCCCGGTCCATTTCACCTGCACCTTCATGGTCTTGATCAGCTTTTCAAATGTCTCCCGAAGTTCACGGTTTGTCCGAAGTAGTATCATAGTAATCTCCATTTCGTCCTTTTTGCCTTATTGTTATCAGTATAATACTAATTTTTCGCTTCGGCAAGAAGCTTTCNCACATCCGTACCGCGACTTTATAATTTTTTTAGAATCCCTGCAACACCGCTTTTTCTGCCGTTTCCGCTCCCTTTGTTAGCACTCATTCAAAAAGAGTGCTAATTTTCTATTGACTTTTTCATTTTTCGGATATAATATCTTACTTATGAGGAAAGCGTCAATGACGCTTTGTATTGGCAAATTACAAATAGAACAGTAAAAGGAGTGTTTCACTATGGCAAACAAGCATGGAAGTCTTTCAATTGACAGCGATAACCTGTTTCCTATTATCAAAAAATGGTTATATTCCGACCATGACATTTTTTACCGCGAATTGATCAGCAATGGCTGCGATGCCATTACCAAATTAAAAAAGCTGGACATGATGGGCGAATACAGCCTTCCGGCCGACTATAAAGCAAAAATCCAGGTTATTGTAAATCCGGAGGAGAAGACATTAAAATTCATCGACAACGGTCTTGGAATGACCGCGGATGAAGTGGAAGAATATATCTGCCAGATCGCATTTTCCGGCGCAACAGATTTCATCGAGAAATACAAGGATAAATCTACTGATGACCAGATCATCGGACATTTCGGTCTCGGCTTCTACTCGGCATTTATGGTTGCGGATGAAGTAGAAATCGATACGCTGTCCTATCGGGAAGATTCCACTCCTGTTCACTGGACCTGCGACGGCGGTACGGATTATGAGCTGACAGACGGCACAAAGGACACCGTCGGCACAGAGATCACACTGCACCTGAATGAAGACTGTCTGGAATTTTCCAATGAATACCGTGCAAAGGAAGTCATCGGCAAGTACTGCTCTTTCATGCCGACTGAGATCTATCTCTCCAAAGCAAACGCTGATACGGAATATGAGACGATCGATGCCGCAGACAAACTGGACACCGACACTGTCGTAGAGACCATCCATGAGGAAGCCAAACTGGAAGAGAAAGAAAACGAGAACGGCGAAAAGGAAATGGTTGAGGTATCCCCGGCTAAGGATAAGCTGAAAATCGTAAAACGACCTGTTCCGTTAAATGACACCACACCACTGTGGCTNAAGAATCCGAATGACTGCACCGATGAGGAATATAAAGAATTTTACCGCAAGGTATTCCTCGATTACAAGGAGCCGCTGTTCTGGATCCACCTGAATATGGACTATCCGTTCAACTTAAAGGGTATTCTCTATTTCCCGAAGATCAACACTGAGTACGATTCTATTGAGGGAACGATCAAGCTGTACAACAATCAGGTATTTATCGCGGACAACATCAAAGAAGTAATCCCTGAATTTTTGATGCTGTTAAAGGGCGTCATCGACTGCCCGGATCTGCCTCTGAATGTCTCCCGCTCCGCGCTTCAGAATGACGGATTTGTACACAAGATTTCAGAATACATCACCAAAAAGGTGGCTGACAAGCTCATCGGTATGTGCAAGACCGACAAGGAGAACTACGAAAAATACTGGGATGATATCAGCCCGTTCATCAAATTCGGCTGCCTGAAGGATACCAAGTTCTGTGACAAGATCAATGACTATATCCTGTTCAAGAATCTGGATGACAAGTATCTTACACTGCCGGAACTGTTGGTCAAAGAGGAGGAAAAANCCGCTGAAGATGCAGCCGATGTCGTGGATGCAAACGGTGATCCGGTTGAAGCATCGGAAAGTGACGGTGATGACTCTTCCGACAGCGAAAAGGATGAGCGCAAGGTAGTCTACTATGTCACTGACAAGGTTCAGCAGGGACAGTACATCAAGCTTTTTAAAGAGCAGAATATGGATGCGGTCATTTTGGACCACAACATTGATACCTCTTTCATCTCCCAGCTTGAGCAGCGCAACGAGCACTACAAGTTCATGCGCATCGACGCTGACCTGACTGAGTCATTAAAAGAATCGAACGACGGGGAAGATTTAAAAGAGCAGACCGATACACTCACCGAGCTGTTCAAGAAAGCCCTCGGCAACGATAAGCTTACCGTCAAAGTGGAGAAGCTCAAAAACGAGAACATTTCCTCTATCCTCACCCTCTCCGAAGAAGGAAGGCGTATGCAGGATATGATGAAGATGTATTCCATGGGCGGTATGGGCGGCATGGACCCGAATATGTTTGCCGCTGACCAGACATTAACGTTGAATGCAGGAAACGCACTGGTGAAATATATTTTCGAGCACAAAGATTCCGAGCATGTTCCGATGTTCTGCGANCAGCTCTATGACCTNGCAAGAATCTCCAACCAGCCGCTTTCNGTAGATGCCATGACAAAATTNGTGGANCGCAGCAATAAGATCATGCTGTTGCTTGCAAATCCGAATATGCAGTAAAAAATAATATGGTAAAATAAGTAACAGGGACAAGAAATTGTCCCTGTTACTCTTTTCCCGCATCCAATTACATTAAGCTGATNNTCNCAAGNCGNATTTTTTCCTCATTNCCGCCAATTTGCACACAGAGCGTACCGTCTAAATTATACCTTATAAATCCGNGAAAATCCTCTTCTCCGTACATCAGCAAATTTGTATANGTCTGCGTTTCCGNTTCCAGACACCATAAACCGCTATANGTNGANATGATGATTAAANCGTCCANCANTTCNTAAGAAAACATNCCNNCAATNTCCTNAAGNGAAATNCACTCNAACTGTTCTGANNTGTNATCATANACCCANAATTCNTCAGANNNTNCATNATATNTNTCNCCCCAGATACAAAGCTTTTGATTNGAAATCGGNTTNTTNATTNNNGTNGGNACAAANANNGNNGTNTTTTNANNNCCNNNCANATCCTNAATATGTATGCTNCCNGTNTTAANANNNNTNCNNTNNCCNTNNGGATACATCGCATATGTNCANATTTGNNCATCCTTGACAGATACATGTTCATACGGCGATGACAGATCCAATTCCTCTCTTTCAACTGCTATCTTTTTCTCTTTAAAANCATAGCTAAAAAGATTNATAGGATGTTCATTGTCAGTNNCATCNTNCTGNTCATACCAATANACNTTNTCTTCTGTCAGAGTAAGTATNGCATCCCACAGNTCCCCCTCCGTATCACCGTCCTTAAAAATAATTTCCGCTTNACTGTCCTCTTCTTTTAATGACAGCATTCTGACATACCANGACATATCTTCATTANCTGTCCCCGATGATNCCCACGGTGATTCTTCCCAGATCAGCTTCTCGCCGTCTGTNCAGATATCATTAATCGCAGTAACACAGTCTGACTGATACAAAGTATTTGTCTCGCCNGACCCCATATNATATGACATAACTTTCGCATANTGCTCCAANAGCGGTCCCATCTCACCCTGTCTTTCCTCATACTCCATCCCAAANTATACAGTATCNTCCCATATNGTCCACGCAGAAACANACGAATNTTCCGGTCTTGGAANNTCTATAAAATCCACTCTGATACGTTCCCCCAAGGAGTCTGTCTCCTCATAACTTACCATCTCNTTTTTCNGNTCNCNAAAATCCAGAACNGATTCCTTCTGCCACNTCCTGTAAACAGGGCTGTCAGCCGGGTACAGTCGCAGCATTTCACTTTTCAATTCTTCCACNGACTGCAACGCTTTTTCAGTCGTCACAAAAAATTCATTCTCCCTTACGTCTTTGTAAGGAACATATGTTGTATCACCCGAGGTGGGCAGAATCGTATTCTGACGCTCCTCATAGCAGAATANCGATGAAATCAAAAAATCTTCATCATACAGCTTAACCGACTTAAGATCTGTTTCCGGAATCTCANCCACTTCCCCNGCAAAAACGAGATATTCCGTTCCCACATCCAAAATATTTACAAATCTCCTCTCGATCGAATTGAAGNCGCCGNCCANACTCANTCCCCANCAGTCGGAAAANAGATACACTTCCTCGTCCTTTTCGATTCCGTCTCCCGCATATATTTCTCTGACAATTGCCTTTTGCCTGCTCGCCATAAATAACTGTTCAATTTCCCCTGTCACCTCTACCCTTAAAATGACCGGTGCATCAGGTAACCCTTTCATCATGTCCTCGCATGTACTTACCGCGATGCTCTCTGGCAACTCGGCAACCATAAGTCTGTCCAAATAATCTTCCTGTTTTGTCAAGTCCGTATAGGTCTGCCTCTTTGCAATGCCAAATGCCAGNGCTGCAAAAAACATACCCCCAACGGCAATCCANACCAGATACCGTCTCATACGCTCTCCTCCTGNCGCATCACCTGACCGTTTTCCACCCGATACAGTTCATCNGCCAGAATCCTGATATCCTCTTTATTATGNCTTGCCAGAAGNATCANTGCCCCTCTCTCTTTCTCCTCTAGGATCACCNGNCGNATTTCTTCTACACCCNATTCGTCAAGGGCATTTGTNGGCTCGTCCAGCATNATCACATCNGGTTTTTCCATAATCGCCTGTGCAATGACCANTCTCTGCTTCATGCCAAGNGAATATTTGCCGTACCGTCTNTTATCCTGCGGNTCAAGNCCNACNCGGGAAATNGCACGNACNATCTCNTCCTGCNCNATTCTTTTNGTCAGATTTGCAAGATAGGTCAGATTCTGCACGCCGGTGAGATTNGGATACAGACCTGCATTTTCTATGACGATCCCNAGACTCGGCAATACCGAAAAATCCTTATGTAATGTTTTNTTGTNCCAGACNANACTNCCCGAATCTATTCCCATCAATCCNGACAGCGCNCGGAACAGCATTGTTTTTCCNGAACCGTTTCTGCCGGCAAATCCGTAGATNTTTCCGCTNTNTAAGTTNAGACTNACATCGGAAAGGATNACTTTTTTCCGTATCGTTTTGTTGATTTTCTCTGCAATCAGCTCCATTATTCNCCTGTCTCCATGTTTGAAANNAGCANATCACGNTTTTTTACCGCAACCGCTCCCACCGCTGTGACAACTATGCCAAGCAAAAGAAANACCGCCACAGAACGGTATAANTCCGCTTCCTNCAGATAACCGCCATACCATCCNAAAATCAGNCGGGCAATGGGGTTCCAGATCAATAATTTCCCATAGACCGTCATATCGTCCCGCGACCGCGCCAGCACATCTACGGCAAGCAGCAGTACGATACAGACCGTCTGTACGGAAATGGCGACCGTATATGCCGCGCTGCTCCCAAAATACACAGCAAGCAGATTGACCGACATCGCCATAATGTATACCCACAGTGTCTGCAGTAAAAAGTGATATATTAACAATTCTATTCCTGCCCGGTCTATCTGCAGTTCATATCGGCAGACCGTCACAAGCACTGCTGCCGCAAGTAAAAATATATGAAACATGCCCGCTGCACCGCCCAGCCAGGCGGCTTCCCTAAGATACCACCTCACACGGTGCGGATAGCGCGAAAAGACATAACTGCTCGCCGTGCAGAAATGCCGGTACAGCATAATTCCCGCATACATTTCAAATAAAAATGCCGGAAACAGCCGCATCGTAAACGCCGCCAGTTCCGTATAGGCAAATTCCATCGCAAAATGTCCCCGTGAACCGCTGAGTTGTAAAACTGCTTCTGAAAGAGCAATTATTCCGCCATACGGATTGATATACATCACGGAAAGATACACCCCGCCCGCTATTGCTATCACCAAAAGCAGCCGAACTCTATACTTCATTACAAACAATCCTTTCTTCTGTACATCCATGCGGCTCCTGTCGCAATGAACACAAGTCCCAGCATACCCATGACAAAAATTTCTGCGTTTTTCGCCTCATCATTAAAGATCAGAACATAATCATACCATCGTACACTTAATGCATCCGGAGACTTACTGTCGAAAAATACAGGCAAGAGATTCANAACGGCAAAGACAGGNANGAACANAACTACGTTATATTTCACTCTCCAAAATGTGGAAACCACAGCGGTAAAGACNCCAAGCAGACCTGATACCGTNCCGAANAGAAATGTCCCGANCANTGCATACAGATANGGGGAAAACANATATATNTTTTTCATAAAATAGTGATNGACGCTGTCCCTGTATNTACTGTCATAGANCGAANCATTCAGCAGATCCCCTGNNGCAGACANCGGAAACGATGCGCAGTTCANTATGATNTCCANCAAAAACGGCACCGTAAAAACAACCGCCGTTGCCAGAAATACCGATATGTACTTGCTGAGCAGATATTTAAAATTACCCAATCTCGAAACCAGATACAAATTGCTTCCAAGCTGATATTCTTTTGCCAGCGCAAATCCTGCCGGACACACGACTAGCAGCGGATATAGCTGTATCAGCAACAGTGTATTGGTCGCATTCAGATTCGTCCGGTTATAGCTCAATAAAAGCAGCTTCATGGGATGATACATTTTTATCACGTCTATGCCGCAAAAAAGCAAAACATTTTCGGTAAAATTAATGATTACCATGGCAAATAAAGCGAGAAAAACACAGACTGACCCTTTTCCCTTAAACAAGAAACGTGTTTGTGATACAATAGCTTTGTATAGCATAGCAACTAGCCAACTCCTTTTATAGCATAAAATACCCCAGTACCGCTGCACCCAATACAATCCGATACCATCCAAACACCGTGAAATCATGTTTTCTGATGTAGCTGAGCAGAAACTTGATCACAACAACAGAAACAAGAAACGCGCTGACCATTCCGCTTACCAGAATCGCCGCCTGACTTCCCGTCAGAGCAAATCCAAAATCCAGTACCTCCAGCAGACTTGCGCCCAACATCACCGGAATTGCGAGAATGAACGTGTACTCGCTTGCCGCCTTTCTGGAAATGCCGATCAGAAGCGCTCCAACAATCGTCGCACCCGAACGCGAGGTTCCGGGAAATGCAGCGGCAAGAAGCTGAAATACACCGATCCACACCGCCATCTTCCATGTAATACCGTACATATCACAGACCGTCGCCTGCTTTTCTCTGTTCTTTCTCTCGATCACAATAAACGCAACGCCGAATACGATCAGCGCGAGCGAAACGCAGATTGGATTGTAAAACATTTCATCGCAGATGTCATCCAGACCAAGCACTACAAATAAAACGGCCGGGAGACATGACACAACGATCTTGATCCAATTGACCATAATCTCTTTCTTCACCGCCACACCGCCTACCGTAAAAGCCTCTTCTTCCACATGCGCTTTCATGGCAAACGGCCATATCTTATCCCAAAACAGCACGATCACTGCCAGGATCGCGCCAAGCTGGATCACGACCAGAAACATATCCCAGAATTCTTTTGTCACATTAAGCGTCAAAAACTCATTCAGCAGAATCATATGGCCGGTACTGCTGATCGGCAGCCATTCGGTGATCCCCTCAACAATGCCAAACACAATTGCCTTCAAAATTTCAATCACGACCGTCACTGTACTCCTTTCTCAAGCATAACTTTTTCTCCCGCCAACATTTCTTTCGTCTTTTTAAATACGTGAAAATAGGCAGGGAATAAAAAGCAATCCGCAAAAATCCATGCCACCGGACTTGCAAAGCATGACGCCGGAAACTTAAATACCGGTACAAGCGCAAAGCCTACCAGCGCCCTTGCCGCCATCTCAAATACGCCTGCGAGAACGGCAAACTTGCTGTAACCCATTCCCTGGATCAGGAAACGCACGATATTGACAAACGCCAACGGGATATAAAACGCACCTGAGATTCTCAAAAACAGTTGGACATTTGCGATAACTGCTTCCTGACCGCTCTCCACAAAGAACCTTGCAAGCGTCTCCCCTGCAAAGAAAAGAACCGCATAGGCAAGGATTGAATACGCAATTCCAAGGATGGCGCTTGCCTTCAGTCCCTGTGTGATACGGTCCATTTTTTTTGCACCTACATTCTGTCCCCCGTATGTGGCCATCGTAGAACCGAGCGCGTCAAACGGACAGGTGAAAAACAGTCCAATCTTGCTTCCCGCCGTCATAGCCGCCACTGCTTCGGAGCCAAGCGTGTTGACCGCACTCTGTAAGATCACGCTTCCGATCGCTGTGATGGAATACTGCAGCCCCATCGGCACACCCATGCCGCANAGAGTCTTCATGTAAGATGCATTGATCCTGCGCTCCTCCTCATCGGGATGCAGTATCTCAAACTTCTTTATGCTGTAGATCAGACATCCCACACCNGCAACTCCCTGCGAGATCACGGTAGCGAGAGACGCTCCCGCCACTCCCATCCCAAATGCAAGGATGAGCACAAGATCCAGAATGATATTGAGAACAGATGCAATGGTGAGAAATACCACNGGTGTCTTGCTGTCCCCCATCGAACGGATCACACCGGCAACCATGTTATACAGATACGTCATCGGAATTCCCGCAAAAATGATNACAATATAGATATATGCCTGATCGATGATATCGTCCGGCGTACGCATCAGTTGCAAAATCGGGCGGCAGAACACAACCGTGAATACTGTCATTACCACCGAAAAAATAACAGAAAGGTACGCTGCATTCATCATAAACGCCCGCAGTCCGCGATAGTCCCCCGCTCCGAATTTATGTGCCAGCGGAATGGAAAAACCGCTGCACACACCCATGCAGAACCCAATGATCATAAAGTTCAGCGAGCNTGTAGCGCCGACTGCAGCCAACGCTTTAATCCCCAGNATTCTCCCCACGATCAGNGTATCAACCATATTATAGAATTGCTGAAAGAGCAGACCGAACAAAAGCGGAAGGGAAAANCCTAAGATCAGCTTCATCGGAGATCCGCTCGTCATATCTTTTGTCATAAAATCCTCCATTCATCTGTCAGATATCACTGCAATATTTTTCAAAAACTGAAAAGAAATCGGCCGTACGGATCGTCTCGTCGGTATTTAATTCCAGACCTTCCCATAGTCCCGCATTGATACTGGAATTCAGTGATGCCACAAACTCATTGTAGACATCGTCAAATGCCTCTTTTTCGCGCTTCTCNACAATATTGGATTTNTTTGCTTCTGTCAGATCCTCATCGTATTTATTCAGACACTTAATAAAATAATATCCGTTACCTGCCGTTATCATTCCGGAAATCTCATTATTGTCCATGCCAAATATCACATCTTCCACTTCCTTCGGCACATCGTCCCTGGAAACGTGCACCTGGATCACAGACAGTTCGTTATAATTATTTGCAACCGAAGCAAAATCCTCCCCACCGTTTAACTTGGCAAGAACATTCGATGCCTTCGCCGCATCAGTCACAAATATCTGCATGATCTCCATCACACGCGCCTCATCATCNCTCACCTCGGCATTTACTCCTTCCGTCAGCGAGTGATAAAGCTTCTGCGCTGTTGCATANCGGNCATANTATTTCTGAATATCACTCTCNGACACCCCGAGATACGCAANCTCTTCCTTTGAAAGAGATGCAAAATANTCCTTTGCCGCATCCGCCACCTTCTGCTGTTCTTCCTCAGACAGCGTCATTTCCNGTGACTCTGCTAAAAGATTCATACAGTAAACACGTGTCAGCTCCTGCATCGTCACATCCTTGATATAACCGACCAGAGAGTCGTCTCCGAAATCATGCTGCCACAGATCCATCCCGTACGCNGTTCCGTAGATATTCTGATAATTGGCAAGATATACCTTTGCCTCTTTCAGNCTGCACGATGTNCCGTTCATCTGAAATACATTCCGGCTGCTCATCGGACCTGACACTACGATATTTTTATTTCCTACCTGACATCCTGCGAGCAGCATCATCAAAAAAAGCGTGCCCGCAAAAAAAAGTGCAAACCCNTTTTTCTTCATAAAAATTCCTCATCTGTTCTGCAGGATACTTCTCGCCACGGAAATTCCGTTCGCGGANGCCTGCTGCAACCCGCGTGTCACCGACGCACCGTCACCGATTGCGCGCAATCCCTTCACGCTTGTCTCAAAATCAGAGTTCACTACCACCTTATTGGAATAAAACTTGACCTCAACCCCGTAAAGCAGCGTCTCGTCACTGGCAATTCCCGGCGTCACCTTGTCGAGCGCAAAAATCATTTCCTCTATATCTACCATGATCCTGTGCGGGAACACCAATGAGAGGTCCCCCGGCACCGCATCCTTTAGCGTGGGAATCAGATTGTTCCTGCAAAGACGCTCCTCCGTTGTNCTCCTGCCGCGTCTGAAATCGCCGAAGGTCTGCACAAGGATCCTGCCGTCACAGAGCATATTCGAGAGCTGTGCGATCTGCTTGCCATACTCGATCGGCGTCTTAAACGGCTTGGTAAAATTCTTGGACACCAGAATCGCAAAATTAGTATTGTTCGTCTTTAAATCTTTGGATTTATATGCGTGTCCGTTGACCACCGCCAGACCGTTGTCATAGTACTCCGTCGCCACCTCTCCGGACGGGTTCGTACAGAAAGTGCGCACCTTATCGTCAAAGGTTGGTGTGTGATACACCAGCTTTGCCTCATACAGATTCTCGTTTAAAAACTCCATGACCTCATCGCGGACCTCCACGCGGACGCCGATATCCACCGTGCCGACCTTTGTTTCAATCCCATGCCTGTCGCAGATATGAGAAAACCAATCGGCTCCCTCCCTGCCCACAGCAGAGATCACCTCGTCTGCCAGATACGTCTCATCCTTGTCCGTGATGACCCCCTTCACCCTGTTTTCTTCAATCAGGATGTCTTTGACCATGGTATTAAATTCCATCTCCACGCCTTCCCCAAGCAGGTGCTCCTGCAGTCTGGAGTAGATCTTATACCCTTCCTCCGTACCCAGATGACGGATCGGACATTCGATCAGCTTTAGATTGGCATTGATNGCTTTTCTTCGAATCTCGCGAATCTCTTTCTCCTTATCCACACCGTAGACTCTGGTNTCCGCACCGAATTTCAGGTAAATGTCATCCGACTCCTTCAACAGCTCCACGGTCTTGTCATAGCCCAGAATATCCGGAAGATTTCCACCCACATCCGGAGACAGAGAAAGTTTTCCGTCAGAAAATGCCCCTGCACCGGCAAACCCGGTGGTAATCGAACATGGCTGACATCCTACGCACACCTTAGTCTTCCTTTTCGGACATTCCCTCTTCTCAATCCTGCGCCCTTTCTCAATCATCAGAACTTTCAGTGCCTTTTTTGCAAGCTCATATGCACAGAAAATACCGGACGGACCGGCTCCGATGATGATCACATCATATTTTTTCATATAATCAACCCTCCGTNATTCANAAAACTACNAGATATCTTCCNTCCGGCAGTTCAAACACTTCATCGGCATCTTCCANTTCTTTCCTGCCCATCTCTGCGATATCCATTCCTTCTTCCTCAAAATACTCACGTACCTCTTTGATATTTTCACAGACGACTGCCATACAGTCCTCCAGAAACTGATCTGCCTCCTCCAATGTCTCTGCTACGGGCTCGCGAAACAACTTTCCCTGCTGTTCTANAAAAGTATTCAGACACATTTCATCGTACATCAGTCAACCTCCGATTTTTACCATAAATACAAATTGATTCCAAGCTTCTTCAGCTCCCGATAAATCGCTGCCACGGGAAGCCCAACAACATTATTATAGTCACCGTCAATTTTGTCAACATAAATCGCACATTTCCCTTGAATTCCATATGCACCGGCCTTATCCATCGGCTCTCCGGTCGCGATATAGCGCCGGATCTCCTCCTCCTCCATCTCGCGCATCGTCACATCGGTTTTTTCATAAAAAGTATGTGCGCCCGCCTTTCCGGAAGCATCCAGAAAGACAATGGAAACACCGGTATAGACAGAGTGCGTCTTCCCTGAAAGCATGGTCAGCATGTCAAATGCATCCTTCTCATCCTTCGGCTTGCCGAGAATCCGGTATCCCTCTTTTTCGGGACATGCCACAACAGTATCCGCCCCGATGACCATGATATCCTGCGGAGTCATAAGCTTAGCATGCGTTTCCGCGTAGATTTTTACCATGGATGCCACTTCTTTCGCCTTCTGTTCGGCAAGNTCCGCCACGATCTCCTCCGGCGTCTCTTTCGTNATCTTCTCNTCTCCCTTGGCAGGGCACACCTCGAAAGTCAGNCCAATCTGTTCCAAAAGCTCCCTTCTTCTCGGTGAAGCGGAAGCCAATATCAGCTGTCCCATTGTCATATTTCCTTTCTTTTTTGGTAACTGTTCAAACCGGGATCACTTTTCCAAGCCNGAAAGAATACAGCAGTCTTTCCTTCACTCTGCAAGTCCGCTCTTCANCGGCATTGTAAATCCGCTCCAGCGCCTCCGCATACAGCTTCAACTGGGCTTCATACCGGTCCCTCAGCTGCTGNTCCGTGTCCACGCGGTCCGTCTTGTAATCCANAAGAACAATNCCGTCCTCCTCGATCCAGAAGACATCGATGATCCCCTGTATCAGGGTGATCCCCTCCCCGCGCGCACTTTCTTCCGTCTCCTGATTTTGCGGGAGCATCTCACCAAATCCAAACTGCGTGAGTTCACTTTCCGTCAGCCCCATCACAAACGGTTTTTCCCGATACAGCTTTGCTGCCGCTTCCGCAGCAGCCATCCGCGCTCCGATCTCCCCTTTTACAAATTCTTCCACCAGAGAAACCTTGACCAACGCTTTCATATTGTCCGTAATTTTNCCCTCTGCAAGCATCTGCTCAATCTGCTCTCCCGCTCCTGTCACGGAAGAAAACCGGTAGCATTCCATCACACGATGCACTGCAGTCCCGCGGAGTGCCCCCTGATTTACCTCTTCCTGCGAATCCTGTGCCTGCTGTGCAAATGACGGAATATACGGAATGATCTCTTCTTTCAAAAACGCAGGCGCCGTCTCCTCCTGCTCCGCCTCAAAATGCTCCCGCATGGCGCGGTGCTTCAGCTCCGAAACCGAATATTTATTTTTNCGCAANAGCTCGGACTCATACGGATANCGGAACGAAAACCGCCGGTCNAATTCCNGCACCTGTCTGCTGTCTGCANTCNNAATCTGCNNAANCANTACCTGCCGGTCCAGTGCAGCNTCCACCTGTTTCTCCACTTCTTCTGTCACCAGCTCCGCCGCAGAGCTTACATGTATCTCATAGNTCTCCCCATAAGAGAGCAGNGCCGGTATCAGCCAGTCCAGATANCCNGNNGCCTGCTCCCTGCTCAGNTAAGANAGCGGCTTTTTCGTCTTCTCNNNCAATCCCTGATNNCGTTCTATATATTCGGCTGCGTCTTTCCTGCTTCCTGTCAGNATCAGCTTTTCTTTCGCGCGCGTCANNGCAACATAGAGTACGCGCAGCTCCTCCCCCAGATTTTCCAGATCGATCTGTTTTGCAATNGCCTTTTTTGCAATGGTCGGCACCTTGATGCGCCGGATGCCGTCCATTCGGTCAAGTCCCAGACCGAGTTCAGGATGCAGCACCATATGGCTTCTGACATCCTGCCGGTTAAAATTTTTTCCCAATCCNNAGACGAAAACAACCGGNAACTCCAATCCTTTGCTCTTGTGGATACTCATAATGCGNACCACATCCTCNTTCTCACTGACCGTGTCTGCCTCCCCGAAATCCACATCATATTTNCGAAGTTCATCGATATACCGCACAAAGTGAAACANNCCTTTATAGCTGGTATTTTCGTATGCNATCGCNTTCTCCACAAGCATCAGCAGATTCGCATGTCTGCGGTTNCCTGCCGGCATAGCGGCNACATATTCACCGTACCCCGTCTCNTTCAGCAAAANCTCGATCAGTTCATGNATCGGCGTATCNGGCACNAGCGCCCTCANCTTTTGATATACCGCATAAAACCGTCTCAGCTTTTGCTCATAATCCTCTTCCTGCCCTTTCTCATCTCCTGCTGCNCCAAATGCGTCACACCGTTCCAGCACGGCTTCATGAAAGCTTTTNTCTGTGTCAAGCANCCGAAGCCTTGCCAGCTCCTCNTCTGTCATCCCGACGATCGGNGAGCGAAGCACGGCGGCAAGCGGAATATCCTGTCTCGGGTTGTCCAATATCCGCAGCATGGCAAGCACNGTCTGCACNTCAATTGTTGANAAATATCCGGTCGCCGACAGCGTATGTGCNGGTATTCCGGCNTCCTCTAACACNGAGGCAAANCNGTCTGCCCAGCCGCTNAAACTCCGCAGTAAAATGACAATATCGGAATACCTCACAGGCCGAAGTTCACCGGTCTNNNTGTCGGTCACCAACTGCTCTTTCATCAGTCTGCCGATNCTGACNGCAACCGCCTTCGCCTCCAACAACTTCTTGTCACTGTAATCTCCGTCTGCAAGAAGCTCATCATTGCTGTCCGCGATCAAAATNTCCGGTGCAAACATGNCNGANTGCTCTGCCNNNNGNTACTCCGCNCCCGGATACAGCGCGGCNTCNGCATCNTACTCCACGTTGCCCANATCTCTCNCCATGATNTTATAAAAGATATCATTCACNCANGAGATCACCTCCGTGCGGCTCCTGAAATTTTTGTGCAGGTCAATACGCTGCGCGGCACTCTCTTTNGTACTGTAAGTATCATACTTTTCCATAAACAGCTCCGGTCTTGCCAGCCTGAACCGGTAAATGCTCTGCTTGACATCCCCNACCATAAAAATATTGTTCTCACCGCGCTCTTCCNTNGAAACCGCGCGCAGGATCGTCTCCTGCACATAATTGCTGTCCTGATACTCGTCGATCATGATCTCCGCAAAGGTGTCACGGAATTCCTCTGCCGTNGCCCTTGCCTGCTTTGTCTCCCGGTCCACAAGGATTTCCAGTGCANAATGTTCCAGATCATGAAAGTCCACCATATTCTTGCGGCGNTTTTCTGCNGCAAACGCCTCAGCAAATTCCTCCGTCAGCCTCACCAGCTCTGCCGCCATGGGGGCAGTCTCACAAAGCTGTTCTGCCATCACCGCGGGGGAACAGAAAAAATACTGGCGGTTCAGCTTTTTTACCGTGTCCTTGACCGCATCCCGCAGNNCCTTCACCTTTTCCAGCTTTTCNGTGTCNCCCTCAAANCCGCGGCTGGATGGAAGCCTGTCATANGTAATCGCCGNAAANGCCTCCCCCAATGCACAGAATCCTTCACATGCNGCAATNCGTTCAAACTTCTCCAGATCACNGCGGATCACACNCTCATACATNNNCGGTCCGTCACTCTCCAAAGTAAGNGAAAGCGCTTCCTTNAGCATNCGCACAANATCCNCTGCNATATATCGGATATTTGATGTCAGCGGCTGTATCCATNNCACATCATCCAGTCTGCCCGCATCGGATATCTCNTATTCCCTCACGCAGCCGTCCAGCCACTCCTTCGGCCACGGATAGCTTCTGGAAAATTCATAGAGAGAGAGNATCATCTCCCCCAGCGCCGAATCCGACCTGCCCGATGCATACCCCTCTGCAAAAGCGGTAAATTCCGGTTCCGGAGTCTCATAATGGCGTAANAGCACGGCNGAGAGCACATCTTCCCGCAAAAGCTTCAGTTCCCCCTCATCCCCGATCCTNAAATTGGGTTCCAGNTCGATCTCATGAAAGTGATTCCGTATCACATANAGACAGAANCTGTCGATCGTNGTGATCTGTGCNTTGTGGATCAGCGTCAGCTGCCGCTGCAGNTGCTCATTTTCGGGNTTCTCCTCCAACACTCTTTCGATGGCGNTTCCGATCCTCTCCCGCATCTCTGCCGCAGCCGCNTTGGTGAANGTCACGATCAGCAGACGGTCGATGTCCACAGGGCGGTCCTCATCCGCGATCATTTTTATGATGCGCTCTACAAGCACCGCTGTTTTTCCCGACCCTGCNGCCGCAGAGACTAATATATTCCGATCCCGCAGGTCAATGACCTGCTGCTGTTCCTTCGTCCACGAAACACCCATTGCCGTATTCCCCTTTTCTCAGTCCGTAGCACGGTTCATTTGCTCCANGATCGCATCCTCCCCGTCAAANTTCTCCAGCGNACGGTAGGAAAANCCCGGNATNCCCGGNTCAAAGCCGCACACCGNATGATAAGGACAGTANTCACATCCCTTTTTGTCATCCAGCTGATATGGCGTNACATCCACNTTTCCGTTTAANATCCCGCGCCCTGTCTCCTCCAGAATATGATTGACATAAGCTGACACCGTCTGAAACTGCTGCGTGCTNGCCGTCTTGGAGTTTGCTTTCAGGGAGCCGTCTGTNTTNAGCGCCACCGGGATCACCGAGGAGCTCCCCGCAAAGTCGGTATCCATCGCCCGNTAAACNTCCGGCTCTTCNTTGACNAGACCGTTGAGCTTCAACTGCTCTAAGACCTTCTGTCCGATCTCCTCCTCNGATTCCGTNCCGGTTCCCTCTATCATCGGATTCTTGACATGGTAATAAAATATTCCCGCCGGTTCCACGTTTTTNCCCGGATGTTTTTGCTGCGTCAGNTCCATAGCGGCGCTTAAATATACCACCAGCTGCAATTGCAGNCCGTGATAAATATTAAGCAGGGAAAAGGCGGTATTTCCCGATTTATAGTCAATGATCTTGACATAGACCGTATCCTCTGTCTCATAAGTGTCCACGCGGTCAATCCGCCCCCGCAGACGCATCTTCTCNTCGTCNCTCAAAGTAAAGTTCAATGCGCCAAGNCGGTCCGCCCGTGAAAAAGACACNTCNAAATCGCTGGGCACAAAGCGNCCTTTCTGGATCTGNACGATCAACGCCCACACCGTTTTNCGGATTGTNCCTTTCATCCGTTCCAGCAGATACCGGTTNCTCGCATCCTCAAACACGCCCGCATTGCTGCATCCCAAAACGGCNTCCTCCATGCTCTGCTCCACCCATTCNGCCTGCACTTCTTTTGGAAGNTCAAACCATGTATACTCCGAAGCCTCCACGCGCTTTGCAAAATGTTCCAGTGCATCGTGATAGATATTTCCCATATCAACNCTTGCGAACTGCTGCAGCTGTCTCTCCTGCAGGCNGAGTCCGTAACTGAGATANTGNGAAAACGCACACGCTGCAAAACGCTCCAGCCTTGTCACACTGTTCTCCAGCACATTGCCGTACAATGCTTTCGTCACGGCCTTTGCAATCGGCTCGTCCGCATGAGTCAGAAATGACGCCTGTAAAAGACGGCGGACCCTCTCCTCATATTCCTCACTGGACAGATACCAGTGCGCCAACGCCTTCCACTGTGTCCCCTGCTGTCTGGTCTGCAATCCGTCCACCAAAAACCGGATTCCGCTCTCTGGCGTCAACAGTGCATCANGNGACTCTCCCATTTCCTGTACTTCAAGCTTCGGNAACATTTTTTGCAGCGTTCCGATCAGATAGGAACGCCGCCTCGCCTTTCCGTCCGATCCCACNGCNGAAAAAGTCAGNTACAGCATGTCCGAAGGCTTTGTCATATTCAGATACAGATAAAACTTCTGGATAAATACCTTCTCCCTGGCTCCCGGCGCCAGCTCCATGCGGTGCTCGGTCAGTTTCTCCCGCTCAAACTGNGAAAGAATGCTNCCGCNGNTTCCNCTCTTTGGCACCACGCCGTCATTNACNCCCACAAAAAAGAGAATTTTGACATGTCCCAATCTGGTACGCTCAATATCGCCGACCGTCACTCNGTCAACNCCCGGCGGNATGATCCCGACCTTTGCCGCCGAAAATCCCGCATCCAGAATATCTCCNTACTCACGGATNGAAATCTTTTCTTCNCCCAAAAGAGCGCATACNTTGTCAAGNAGATCCATNACNATCCTNTAAATCTGNGCNTACTCCTTCGCCTTTGCCNGATCGCCCTGCNTCCTCNNAAAANAGTTCNCTNGCCTTCAACTGCTCTTCNGCTCTCANAGANCAGANAAANNGATAGAGNGCATAGGTCTGCTCNGCAACACTGTGCTCNTTTTTNCNAAANACNCCNTACAGCGGTTCAAATGCCAGNAAGANNCTNTCCCGCACACGGTTCATNTGCANNANCTCCTCCNTNTGANACTCTTCTGCTCCCGAATCCTGNGTTCCTNNCGCAGAAGGCATGACAAAGGTCCANGGCTGTCCCCACCGTTTTCTNCCCCGTATNCCTCTNGCGAGAACATAATTNTCAAGACGGTCGATNTCTTCNTCCGTTANCANCTCTCCCTCTGCNGNCAGNGACAAAACCGGACCTGCNANTCCGCTGCGCANAAAGCGGAAGATGCTCTCATAGGAAAAATCCCNCTCTACGACCTCGAGAGCCGCGCGNACAAACTCAATAAACGGATGAAACAGNATATTTCTCGTCTGGTCGATAAAATAAGGGATACCGTACTGCTCAAAAATCTCCGGCACATAGTTNGCGTACAAAGGCACATCCCCTGTGACCAGCGCAATGTCCCTGTANCAGTATCCCGATTCCCTTATCAGCCGGGCAATCTCTCNCGCCGCAAAGGAAAGCTCNTCTCTGGGATTTTTCAATCCGGTTATACTGATATTTTNAGGCGCATTTTTCCACTTTNGACAGNCNGGACGGAACAAATTCTGCTCCATAAAAAACAGCGCAGGTGCATTCCGGTAGCGNTTTTTCTGCCCCGGCTTTAAAATCACAGGCTCCAAAATCTCCGCCGGCAGGCAGACCGCCATCCGTGTCAGTACCTCCACTGTCTTCTTACTCATGGCAAACAGTTCATGAATGCCTCTGCTGTGGTAAAAATCCTCCCTGATATCCAGCGTAACCGACACNAGCATCCGTTCCGCTATTGTCAGCAGTTTTTTGATCAGGCTGTTCTGTACCGGTGTAAAACCGGTGAACTCATCAAACACGATCACACAGTCGCGCAGCATGACCGATTGGTCTGCAACGTCGCAGAGCAGCTTTAATACCTCCTCCGAAGTAATGTATTTCCCCTCCAGATATTCCCGAAANCCNTCGTACAGCGTCANAACNTCCAAAAGCTTCAGTTTCAGTGCCTCGCCNACCGTTTCCGTCTCAAGAAATGTCCTTAAATCCTCCGGTGAAATATTGTATTGGGTCAGCTCGGAAATCAGGGATTTGACCTCGTCCACNTATCCCATTTTATTCATATTTCCACCGAGCACCCGAAGCTTTGTCTTCTTTTGNTCCGCGACCTTCCGCAGCACCAGATTCTTTCCCGTCTCNTCCANCACNACGGTATCCTGCATTCCNAGCTCATCAAANACACGNTAGGCAAGGCGGGCAAAGCTTANGACATCCACATTCATGATCGCCCGGTTCTTCTGCCGTCCTACCAGCTCCCTCTGTGTCTGCATNGTNAACTGCTCCGGCACAAGGATCAAAAAATTNTGNTCCGGATTTTGTCTNGCCTGNTCCAAAATATGCTCNTAAAGATACTCCGACTTTCCGCTGCCGGCATTTCCGATAATAAACTGCANTGACATGNGTTACTTTACACCCTCTTTTTTTGCCTTTTTGTTCTTCCGATAGCCGTTAATATCATACTTTGCCTCGTACTCGTCAAAGTACTTCTTGTAATCATCATTTTTCATCTCACGCAGACGCTTNATGTATTCATGTGGGTCAAAGNTTCTCGCNTCCAGCTCGATCATGGCTACNGCCACATTCGAACAGTGATCCGCNATACGCTCCATATTGTTCAAAAGGTCNTTNAATGNAAATCCCTGTTTCAGGTCACAGGANCCGGCACGGAGCCTCGCAATATGNCGCANCTTNATCTCNTCNCAGAGAATNCCGANCAGCTCCCGCAGCGGCTCCACCCGTCTCGCCTCCACCGAGTTATCTCCCTGAAAGGCGATCACAGTGATCGTCACGATTTCNATCACGGCTCCGCGCAGGACATTCAGCTCATAATGNCCTTCGGGNGAGAACGATATCTTCTTTTCATTCAGTTCNTTCGCCACCTCAGAGATATTCACCGCGTGATCTCCCANTCGCTCAAAATCGCTGAGTGTATGCAAAAATTTCGACACCTGCCTGGACTGGCTTCCGGTCATTTCCTTTCCGGTGAGNTGCAGNAGATAGGTTCCCACCTTATCTTCGTATTTGTCGATCAGGTTTTCCTTTTCCTGCACCTTTTTATATTTTTCAACNGTAAAATCATCNAGCAGATTGAANGCACGGACAATATTTTTCCGCGCTTTTTTCGCCATACCGTTCATCGCCATATGGCTCTGTGTGATCGCCAATGGAGGATATGCAAGAAAACGTGCCTCNAGAAGGTCNAAATCTGCNGTGTCCTCTCTGTCCTCTGCAGTNTCACGCACCACAAAGAATACCAGCTTCTCAATATATTTGACAAAAGGCAGAAGCAGCAGGATTGTCGCCGTACGGAAAACGGTATTCANCAGAGCGATCCGCACCGGTGACATCGTNGCATCCATAAAATCAAAATGNACNATGGCATTCGCCGAGTAAAAGATCACCGACCAGATCACCATACCGAACANGTCGTTGATCAGATATATGAGNGCCGTCCGCTTACCGTTCTTGTTTGTACCGATGGAGGACAGCAGAACCGGACATGCNGCGCCCACNCCGATTCCCATGATGATCGGCAGCGCCGTCGCAAANCTGATGCTTCCCGTCACTGACAACGCCTGCAGGATACCNACAGAGGCAGACGCACTCTGCAGCACTGCCGTGATCAGGATTCCGATCAGGATTCCGATAAACGGATTGGAAAACATNGTNAGCNCNNCNGTAAANTGCTCNNTTTCACNCAACNNTNCTACNGCNCNNCTCATNNNCTGCATNCCNANCATCAGAACGGAAAACCCAAGCATGATATCTCCTATATTGCGNTAGACCACTTTTTTCAGAAAAAGNTTAAACACGATTCCCACGATCGCCACTACCGCCGAGATCGTCGCAGTGGACAAAAGCTGTGCGACTCCCTCAGACCCGTCAATATAGGACAGACACAGNATCCATCCCGTAATNCTCGTGCCGATATTTGCTCCCATAATGATTCCGATAGACTGNGNTACCTTCATCATNCCGGAGTTTACAAAGCCTACCACCATCACTGTCGTCGCCGAGGANGACTGTATCACCGCNGTNACCGCAGCTCCNAGCAGNACNCCCTTNATCGGNGTNNTCGTCAANCGGTATAAGATCAGCTCCAGCTTATTTCCCGCCACTTTCTTGAGACCGTCGCCCATCAGGGACATGCCGAAAAGAAAAAGCGCCACACCGCTGAGCAGTGTCAATATCATCTGAACTCCCATTGTATTCTTTCCTTTTCCTTCGTATCATTCTTNCGCTCTCCCTTNTCAAGAGAGAATGCCATCTTCTATTATAGACCAATCCGCCATATTTTTACAATATATTTGCGTAAAACTTTAAAATGGGATAGTTCTTAGATTACTGATCCTGTCCATAGTAAGCGTTCGCACCGTGCTTGCGGTAAAAATGTTTTTCTTTGATACAGTCCGGCGCCGGAAGTACCTGCGGGTTGATCTGCTCTGTGTTCCTTGCCATCCGGGCAACCTCCTCGAGCACGACCGCATTGTGCACCGCCTCCGATGCATNCCGTCCCCAGGTAAACGGNCCGTGATTTGCNCAGAGCACTGCCGGTGTATAGGCAGGGCNGATTCCTCTCTTCTCAAATGTCTCAATGATAACAAGACCGGTATTCTTCTCATANGCGCCTTCGATCTCCTCCGGNGTCAGNCTTCTGGTACACGGAATCGGTCCAAANAAATAATCCGCATGGGTCGTCCCATACAGNGGAATATCCCTTCCCGCCTGAGCCCATGCAACCGCTTCCGGAGAATGNGTGTGGACCACTCCTCCGATATCCCCGTATTTTCGGTACAGTTCCGCATGAGTGGGCGTATCGGAGGACGGCTTATACCTTCCTTCNATTTTGTTCCCGTTTAAATCCATGACAACCATGTCATCCGGCGAGAGCACATCATAGTCNACNCCGCTCGGCTTGATGACAAAATATCCNCTCTCTCTGTCAATGCCGCTGACATTTCCCCATGTATATGTNATCAGTCCACGCCGCGGAAGTTCCATGTTTGCCTCGTACACCTGCTGTTTTAACTGTTCTAACATANTAATGACCATACCTTTCCATANCTTTTCACTCAAGCGGCATATTTTCTGCAGCNCACTTTTCNGCNGCAAGCAGTCTCCGGTAGCCTTCCATATATTCCTCAAATCCCNTGACATCCTCCGCGTCGGGCTGCATGATCATGCCTCTCTCCCCNCGGAATACCTTTTCATCCAGATAATGCGTTAACGTCTCGTCCGNCTCTTTTTTGACCATGTAGGACGCCAANAGCGCCATNCCCCACGGACCGCCNTCTCCCGCCGTNTCCATCACTGCAACGGGAACATCCATCGCCGCCGCAAGGATNCTCTGTCCGACTCCTTTNGTCTTGAAAAATCCTCCGTGNCCGTAGATCTGTTCCACTTTCACGCCCTCTTCCTTCANCAGAATNTCAAGACCGATCTTNANNGCCGCCAAAGATGCATACAGATGNGTCCGCATAAANTTCGCCAGCGTAAACNGTGCGTCCGGTCTNCGCACAAACAGCGGNCTNCCCTCGNCNNGNCCCACNACAGGCTCACCGGAAAAATAATTATATGCGACCAGACCGCCGCAGTTNTTNTCTCCCTTCAGCGCCTGTCCGTAAAGGAGACCNAANAGCCGGTCGGTATCCACGGANGTNCCAAGGCTCTCCGCAAATTCCCGGAACAGACCGACCCATGCNTTCAGATCGGANGTTCCGTTATTNCAGTGCACCATTGCCACCGGATCTCCGGACGGNGTNGTCACCATATCAAGCTCCTCATGNACTGCTTTTANGTCCTCCTCCAGAACGACCATCGCAAAAACCGATGTTCCCGCNGAAACATTTCCGGTGCGGACCGCCACGGAATTGGTTGCNGTCATGCCNGTGCCNGCATCCCCCTCCGGCGGACATACCGGTATTCCTGCCTCAAGATTCCCGCTCACATCCAAAAGCTTTGCCCCTTCGGCAGTCAGTCTTCCCGCNTCCTCGCCTGCCATNAGTACTCCCGGCAGTATCTCCGTCAGCTTCCANGGATANTTTTTTGANTCCACCAGTTCGTCNAANCGTTCTGCCATCCTGCCATTGTANGTTCCCGTCTTCGCGTCAATNGGAAACATCCCGGATGCCTCTCCGACACCNAACNCCTTCTCTCCGGTCANNTTCCAATGAATATAGCCTGCNAGCGTTGTCAGATGACGGATNCGGCTCACATGCTCTTCTCCGTTTAANACTGCCTGATACAGATGCGCAATGCTCCAGCGCTGCGGAATATTCACCGCAAACTCNTTTGTGAGCGNTGCCGCCGCTTCTCCCGTCATCGTGTTNCTCCATGTGCGGAACGGCACTAAAAGTTCTCCGTNTNCGTCAAATGCCAGNTATCCGTGCATCATGCCGGAAAATCCNATNGCNGCAAGCGATGTCACCGTCACCCCGTATTTNGNNNTCACTTCTTCCGCCATCCTGCCNTAGCAGTCCTGNAANCCGCTCCAGACATCGTCAAGGCTGTANGTCCANATTCCGTCCACTAACTGATTTTCCCAGTCGTGCACCCCGGATGCGATCNCCTGATGATCTTCATCGATCAACACCGCCTTAATNCTCGTAGACCCAAATTCAATGCCAAGCACTGCCTTNCCCNTCGCAANCGTNTCTTTCACATTCCCCATAGTNNCTCTTCCCCTTNCTTGNNTAACTNTTCACCCCNTCNNCCNCATANATTCNCAANNNTTNTNAATAGNTACTTTCTTANAGCATATAACGTATCCGCTCCGCTTCACAAGCCTTTTTTGCAAAAAATATTGTGTGAATTTTCAGNTTTGTTTNCAAAATTCTGACAACAATATTTTTACTTTAGATNATTCTCATTTTTNACTAATAATTTTTCNATTNTCTGCCGATAAACAGAATAAGAAATAAACGTAACTAATAAACGTGCTTTTGTCAAGGAGGATGATTGTCGCAGCTTACGTAAACAGTATCGCATTATGGTCAACGGTAACCCCGGTCAGCCGNGTGGAAAGACTTTCCAANCAGGAACGCGAATCNCGCCGTTCCCGGCAGGAAGAAAGCTCTTTCGCCNCACTGTTCGGTTCCATGGTTAAATCAACTGNAANGGANGAATCAAACGGATTTGATTTACAGGCCTGATGTCAAAACAATGAAATCCCGGACAGCAGTTNTTCACTGCGTCCGGGATTTTTCTTTCACGGAAGATTTCCCACTGCCTCCTTNGCAAGCCGNTCTGCCTCTTCATTTCCNTCAACNCCGGAATGNCCTTTTACCTTCACAAAACGGATGCTGATCCGGTCCTTCACGGAACAAATATAGTCGTAGTANGCNGCNGTCCCCTTTTTGTTGCGNTTCCAGCTTCCGTCTGCCCACATCTCGATTCCCGCATAATCGTAATAGACGGTAANCTCCGTCAGTCCAAGCTCCAATGCNCTCTCNATCGCNGCCATNCTCCCAAGGATNTCACCGGCAACATTGCGCATAGATGCCATCTCCTCATCCGAGCCANAACCCTGCANAAGTTCCTTTTNGCCGCCATGCANCAAAAAGCCTCCGTANCCGTATANCTTTGTCNGTNNATTANAGGAGCCNTCAACAAACGCATAAACNTCCGGCNTGTCAGCCTGTCCNGNCAAAGGNGTTCCCCCCTGCAAAAANGAGANTGCTTCCTNCTCTGTCGGAAAGCTTTTGTATACTGCACCGGGAAATCCGTGCACCATCGCCTTACATTCTTCCCACGTTCGGTAAATTCCAGGCGTCTTTCCGATTTTCACNGCATAATATTTTTGTGCCATCCATTTCGTCTCACTTTCCGATTGCATAGTATAAAATTCCGTACAGTTCTCTCACATAATAGGTCGGAAGAAACGCAAAGAACGTGNTNCTCGGTGTGCTGTANCTCACNAGTNCCAGCTTTTTTGCCACNGCNTTTGCACGGTACTCATGAAACTCACTGGTCACGATCGTNATCTCATTTCCCAATCCGTACTCCTGNAAAAGCCGCCNTNCCTCTGTCAGNTTNTCCTCCGTATTGGANGACTTATCCTCTTTGATCAGCCGTTTGGGATNGATTCCCTTCTCNGTCAGATAACGGTACATGCACTCTGCCTCAGAGATNTCCTCACCCATTCCCTGNCCGCCGGAGAGNATACAGTATGCCTCTTCGTTTTCGGTCAGATAGCGGTATGCCGCNTCCATCCGCTCCTTTAAAATTGTACTCGGNCGCGTCCCTTTTACGCTNCATCCTAANACCACGGCNGTCGTGTTTTCAGGCGGTCTCNTTGTTGCNGCCCGCACCATNAAAACCGTTTCCACTGCCGCNGTGATAAAGACTGCNGCCNNAATGATNCCTGCAAGGAGAAGAACAAAGCGGCCACCTCTTTTTTGCCATGTNNCNTNCAAAAAAACATTTATNCTGGNNTAAAATATACCGTACAAAATCAGCGCACCAAACACGGCAAATCCCGTAGCATTGCCAATATTGAACATTCCTCTCGCGAAAAGCGGTGCAGCAAACCANAGTAAAAATATGCNTCCCACCGCAATGCAGGCGATCTGATGCCTGTTCATTCCATATCTCCTTCCAACTGCATTTCCGTTTCTAAATNAATTTTTATGACAATTTTAATGTGCAGTGTGTCCGCAGATGAAGCGGGCACTCATAGATGTTTTCCTTGTTCTCCTTTGTGATATAAGAAAGCGGACATCTTCTGCAGTCNCCCGCGATAAAATCAGGNGGAACCTCAAATTCCAGAGTCGCCTTTGTTATTCCCCTCTCCTGCGCTTCCTTATGTACATGCTCCCATCCNANCGCCTGACCGCAATGCGTGCACTTCTCCGCTCCCACCGTCACCGGTCTCTTACAAGTCGAACACGCGTAATAATGNTCTCCCGTCGGTTCCGTCATCTCAACCACCTCTGCCGGGAACTGCCTGATCAGCTGCATACGCAAATCATCATTCATACTCATATTATATCCATACCTTTCTCCTGACCTGTTGGTCAATGTTTCTTTATTATATCATATACGGTCCGTNTTTGTAAATTGCCGTGTTCCACACACATAACCNGACATCATAACGCCGGAAATTGCATATACTTTTATAGCATTTTTTTTAAAGGAGTTTTAGCAAGATGTGTGGAATTTCCGGTTTTTGTAATCTCAAGCAGGATTATCTCGCGAAAAAGCCCTACTGGGAAAAGATACTGACTGATATGCACCAAAGCCTTTCGCACCGGGGACGCGATGCCTTTGGCACCTATCTGCAAAAGCAGGTCGGACTTTCTCACGCAAGACTNTCCATCCGGGATATTGCGGGAGGCGCCCAGCCAATGACAAGAGTGATAGACAGCCGCGAATACACTATCGTCTATAATGGGGAAATTTACAATACGGATGAGTTGATCCCCCCNCTNAAACATGCCGGCTATCACTTTTCAACCACGTCGGATACAGAAGTCATTCTGTACGCCTACATTCACTACGGTCCAGACTTCGTGTCTCTCTTAAACGGCATTTTCGCCTTTGCCATCTGGGACAGTGTCAAGGAAACTTTATTCCTGTACCGCGACCGTGCCGGCATCAAACCTCATTTTTACACGGTAAAGGAAAATACGATCGTCTTTGGCTCAGAGCCGAAAGCACTATTCTGTCATCCCGACATCGAGCCTCGCATCAATCTCGACGGTCTTAGAGAGCTTCTCTCTGTCGGTCCGGCAAGAACAGCAGGCTGCGGTGTTTTCTGCGATATGAAAGAAATCCTGCCGGGCTCCTACCTCGAATTCTCCAAAAACGGTCCGTCGCTTCACCCCTACTGGGATCTGACCNGCGAAGAACACAAAGACTCCTACGCTGATACCGTGGAAAAAGTATCTTTTCTGGTACGCGATGCCGTCANACGCCAAATGATTTCCGATGTGCCGGTCTGCACGTTTCTCTCCGGCGGGATCGACTCCTCCATTGTGACTGCGGTCGCATCCGCTTATATGGAAAAAAAGGGNGAGACNCTGAANACATTTTCCTTNGANTTTACGGAAAACGAAAAATATTTTCAGTCCAATTCCTTNCAGCCGGAGCGTGATCTTCCTTACGTCAACATCATGTTAAAACGCTGCCGCACTCACCACATCTATCTGGAGTGCGATCCGGAAACNCTGGTGGATATGCTCTATACNGCNGTAGANNCAAAAGATCTGCCCGGCATGACAGATGTGGACGCCTCCCTTCTCTACTTCTGCTCCCTTGTGGCAAAACACAACAAAGTCGTACTGACCGGNGANTGCGCTGACGANATTTTCGGCGGCTACCCGTGGTTCTACAGACAGGAACTCTTAAACAGGGACGGNTTTCCGTGGTCCGCCGATATGAGNGCCCGNACCGTTTTTCTGGATGGAGAATTGTGCCNCAGACTGCAATTGCAGGANTACTCCTATGCNCGCTATCAGGAGACTCTGGCNAAGGTTCCCNCACTTGACGGAGAGTCCCCCGAAGAACAGNAACGCCGTGCCGTCGCCTATCTGAATATCAAATGGTTCATGCAGACNCTGCTNGACCGCATGGACCGCACCAGCATGTACAGCAGTCTTGAGGCAAGNGTGCCNTTTGCNGACCATCGGATCATGGAATATGTATTTAACGTACCNTGGGAAATGAAATACCAGAACNGTGTGGAAAAAACNCTNCTGCGGGATGCATGTGCNGACCTGCTGCCGNCCGAGCTTTTGCACCGNAAAAAAAGTCCCTATCCGAAGACCTANCATCCGGGCTANGAAAAACTTCTGATCGAGCGGCTGTCAGATATCATAGAAGANNCCAANGCNCCCATTGCNCCGCTGATCGACAAGNCAAAGGCAAGACAGTTTATGGCGTCTCACAAAGAACTNGGCAAGCCGTGGTTCGGACAGCTCATGGCAGGNCCGCAGCTGATGGCATATTTCGTACAGATCAATTACTGGATGAAGAAATANCATTTATCGGTATGATCCTNTGNACNATCANCGCAACTGCNGTTCCGGTCAGTGCCCCNNCCANCACGTCGGTCGGATAATGTACTCCCACATAGAGTCTCGAGAATGCGATCAGAAATGCAAGTATCATGGCNGGAANACCGATCTTTTTCGGGCAGGTNCAGTAAATGACCACTGCCGCCGCAAACGAACTTCCCGTATGCCCGGAGGGAAAAGACAAATCCCTCTGGGCTTCTATGATCCGCTCCAATCCATCCACCACTTCGTACGGACGAATCCGTGCCACAAGATTTTTTAAAATGATATTATTTATCAGAAGTGATCCCAGCAGAGAAAATACCATCATGATCCCCGTTTTCCTCGTGCGGGCTATCACCAGAAACAACAGCGTGAGCAAAATCCAGATCTGCCCGCCATCTCCGAGATGCGTGATAAATTTCATCACCGGCGTCAGATAATCATTTCTTATGTACTGCTGTATCCACAGCAGGATTGCCCCATCCAGATTTGTAATTGCGTCCCACATAACTTCCTCCTGATCATACTTTTGTAAATACTGCTGTAACGCGCATAACCCCGTCCATTATCTCNGCAAAAATATCTCCGTTCATTTTCCGCATAAGCTTNCGGCCAATGTAAAGNCCCAAGCCGCTGCCCGNTATGTTTTNGGCGTTCGCNCCGCGCCAGAAGCTGTCAAAAACATGGGGCAGGTCCGNGTCCGCAAGGGTACAGCCACTGTTGCNGACNGTTATAAGAATNCAGCCTTCCTCCTCGGAAAAATTCAANGCTATACTCTTTCCGTCACCGTATTTTACGGCNTTTTCCATGATGTTCTGTAAGACCTCAATGCTGCGGTCNAAATCNCCGTTCAAAAGACAGTCGCTGTAATCGAATNCCAAAAAATCCGTCCCGATAAGGGACAGCTTTTCCGTGTAGTACCCCTTTATTTTTGCCACAAGCTCCGAAAGATAAAACTCNCCCATATNCACATCGAANCTCAGAAAATCCTCNCTNGACGCGGTAACGATCTGCGAAACNTANNCCTCTATCTCGTCNGCTTTGNCNTTAATGCTTTCCGCNATTTCAAGCTGTTTTTCGCGGCTTTCGTAAAGTCCCTTTGACAGTGCCTTTGCATAAAGCTTTATCGCCGACAGCGGAGTTTTTATNTCGTGGGACAGAGATAANAGCAGCATTTTTTTGTCCCTCTGCANATCAAGCTCCCGCTTTTTTTGCTGCTCNATGTTTTCGCGGAGCATATCCACNCCCCAGATNAANCGCCCGAAAAAGCGGTTTTTGGTTTCCTTNACNGGCACGGTAAGGTTGCCTTTGGNAAGCTCGTAGGGTACNTCCACAAGCCGCTCNAAGGGTTCNAGTATACTGAATTTTATATACAGCATAACGGAAATCATCAATACAGCCATAANGCCNANNATAACNTTTACGGTAACGATANNCCNNATCCTGTCGCTGCCGCCGTCAGTTCTGTAATCAAATCGGTACANCTCCCCGTTTATTTCACGTACTGCANAGTCGCTGTCCGCAGCAAAAAAATCTNCGCCGTACTTTTCAATACCGGTCACATATTTGCAGTCGGAAATGTCAGCGTGACCGTCCGNTTCAATTTGNCGGGCAAGACGGTTNATCTCCACGCGGTAGGGTCTGCCGCCNCCTGAATCGTCGGCTGCCNCAAATATNATATTNGCCGCGGCAAACAGGACTGCCAGTGCNCCAANTACCGCCGCNAAAATTTTGTTAAACGCTTTCATACNTATAGCCTACTCCCCANACGGTCAGTATTCTTTTCGGANTTTTCGGNTCGTCCTCGATCTTTTGCCGCAGCCATTTTATGTGTACNGTCAGGGTCTGCTGCTCGGAAAAGCTGTCGCTGCCCCAGACCTGCCCGAAAAGATATTCCTTGCTNAAAGTCCTGCCCTTGTTTTCCACTAAAAGCAGGAGCAGATCAAATTCNTTTGCNGTCACTTCAAGCTGTACNCCGTTTTTNTAAACCGTNCGNCTGACCTTNTTTATNCANATATCGCCGNTNACGATTTCNTCAACAGCGTANCGCCGCTTGAAGATACCGCTTATTTTCGCAAGCATTATGTCAATATCGTATGGCTTCTCGATGTAATCGTCCGCGCCGAGGTCAAGTCCGTTCAGCTTGTCCTCCTTGGCAGTTTTCGCGCTTACGATAAGTATGGGAACGTTGCTTTCCTCCCGNATTTTTTTGCATATTCCNAAGCCGTCCATACCCGGCAGCATGATATCNANCACGATAAGCCTTGCGCCGTACCTTTCGTACAGCGACAAGGCTTTTTCTCCCGATTCCGCCACAGAAACCGTGTAATTCTCCCTGCGGAGAAAATCGCACANCAGNCCCGNCANTTCCTTNTTGTCNTCAATAATAAGAATATCCATATTACCATCCAAGCTCCANGAGCCAGTTGTTCAGCGAACGCTCCCGCTCTCTCATCTGCGAAGCGTTCTCGTACTTGNCNAAATTATATTCNCCTTTTATNTTGCCGTCAACTATGTACAGCACTCTNGTGCATTTTGCGGCNACCTTAACGTCGTGGGTGACAAGCATGACCGTAGTNCCCTCNCTGTTAAGCTTTGCAAGNTCNTCCATTACCTCGTCGGAGGAGGTNCGGTTCANCGCACCGGTAGGCTCGTCNGCNAATATCATCTTCGGCTTGTTTATCATNCTNCGGCAGATACAGGCNCGCTGGAGCTGTCCTCCCGAGACCTCGTTTATGTCGTTGTCGGAAATATCTGTTATCCCCAGCTTACGCATAAGCTCCCGTCCGCGCTGTACCGTTTCCCTGCG
This sequence comes from Roseburia sp., assembly GCA_014804775.1. GTDB lineage: Bacteria > Bacillota > Clostridia > Lachnospirales > Lachnospiraceae > Roseburia. The sequence goes on from JAAUZB010000019.1 coordinate 198,801, forward strand.
CGTTTCGCTGTTCTTTTTCGACTGCGCCGCGGGGAGTATGATATTGTCCAAAACGGTAAGATTTTTCAGCATATACATCTGCTGGAAAATAAATCCCATTTCATCAAGGCGCAGCTCGGCAAGCTCCTTTTCGCCCATTGTGGCAATATTTTTACCGCAGAACAGAGCCTCCCCCGCGGTAATGCCGTCCATGCCCGAAACAGCGTAAAGCAGGGTGGATTTCCCCGATCCTGAGGGACCCATAACGGCGACCATTTCTCCCTCGCCCACGGTGAAATTCACGTTTTTCAGAACGTTGTTCTGACGCTTGTTTACTATATATGTTTTGCAAAGATCCTTTACCTCTAATATATTTGTCATGATGATTCTCCTTTATTCGTTGTTGGAAATTTCAGCGGAGGATATTTTTCTAAGTCCCTGCGCCGAGAAAAATGCCGCCAATGCGGTCAGCGACAGAACTATAAGCGGAAATATCCCATAAACCTCTAATGGGCGTATCTCAAATTCAATTCTGTACGCGCCCATCATCCTGAATATGGGCGTTATTATCAGCGGTGAAAGCGGTGAGGAAAGCAGCGCGCCGGTAATTACCGACACAAGAAGCACTATGCCGATACGCATAGTCTGCCACAGCGTAAGAGAGATATTCTTAAAACCGATCGCTTTAAGCAGAGCTATCTCGCTTTTTTCTCTGGTGATAAAGCTTTTTACCATGAGCACCGCCACAAGCATATTGATACCGAGAACGACCCCCAGTATCAGCATTTTCATACTGTCAAGCTGTGCGGCAACGTCGCCGATCATATAGCTGATATACTCGCCGGGAGTGTATATTTTCCCGTCGGGATACAACTCTTCAAGCAGCTCTTTCCGCTCTGCGAGAGCCGTTTTATCTGGGTTATCTCTGTAGTTTACCTGTATGCCGAAGCTGCCTCCCGCATAACGGAAATCAAGCTGCTCGTCCTGATAAAAGCGAACCCCCTCGCCCATATTGTTCATACTCTGGGTGACTCCTGTAACGGTGTAGGTTTTCGTGTCCTCGCCGACATTTATTTCCACATCGTCGCCTATCCTGGCATCTATCTGATCCGCGGTAATATACGTCAGCGCAACCTCGTGAACGTTCTGCGGAGCGGTGCCGTCAATGTAAACATAGTCGTCTGTCTTAACTTGTCCCATGCCTATAAACGTGAGGGAATTTGTCATCTTGTCGCCCTTTTTGACGTTGCTTCGGAACATTATCTCCTGAAAAACGTCAACTTCAATACCGTTTTGTGCAAACATATCCCGTATCTCGGAAAATTTCCGCTCCACATTTGCCTTGTTGTCCTCGTCGGGATCAAACAGCAGCTCCATTGAAATAATGTGGTCGCTTTTTGCCATATTGAACAGCGTTATCAGATTGTCGGAACGCAGGGTGTTTATGGTGTTTACTGGAATGATAACAAGCAGTGTGCCGAGGATAAAGATGATTATCATGGAAACGTAGCTTTTTATTCCTCCAAAAATGTCGTTGAGAGCCATAAACAGTATTGTCGGCATATGCGAGCTGCCAAGACGTAAAATCCCTTTTTTCTTAAAGCGTTCGCCTGTTTCCCCGCTGCGTATAGCGTCTATGGGGGAAAATCTGCGTACCTTCCGTGTGCAGAAATAGCTGAACAATACCACCGCAGCCCCCGCTATTACCGCAGCGGCTATATTCACAAAGAAATTATCTTCGCCCGAGATTATTATTTTTTGAGATACGCCGCTTATCATCACCCTGCCAAAGGGGATACTCAATCCCAGACCTATTGCCGTACCTACAATGGAAATGGCAAGATATTTCACTATGTAAAGTCCGCGTATCGCACTGTTTTTAATCCCTATCGCTTTCATAACACCGATCTCACGGAATTCCTCGGTTATGGTGAAATTGATGATGAACCGCAATATGACCATTGAGATGAGTATCAGGCATACACTTACAACAAGCAGGATCGCAGCTATAAGCATATCCATAAAGTACATCATTTTGATCATAGGATAGTCCACCAAAAAAGTTATATTTAAGTCCAGCGAATTTAACTTATCCTTAAAATCCTCGTCCTTTGTGTATATCTCTACAGAGCTGAGAACCACGCCCTCGCTCTCAAACAGTTTCAGATCATTTTCACTGACAAGGAATCTGGTCATTTGCGTCATTGCCGTACCAAAAAGAGCGTCTTTTGTATAACCCTTTATTGTGAATTCTTTCTCGATCCCGCCTTGATTTATATATATCTTTCCGCCCTCATGATAATCATTTTCTGTCGATTGAAAGAATATGGACGGAACGTATATCTCACCGTCGTTTACCTTTGTTATTTCCTCGTTGTTCTTGTCAAAAATTTTTATTCCGCCGAGTCCCGAAATTGTCAGAGTGTTGGAATATCCCATTTTTTCACCGTCCACAGTGACATTTTTAGGCTCTATCTGAATAAGCCGCGATACATGATAATCGTATCCGTTTTCTGCGGCAAGTTCCTCAAATCTTTTCACGTCGGCTTCACGCGTTGCTGCAAGCCAATGATCGGGAGCTCCTGCCTTTTCAAAAAAATNGTCCACNGCNTTGCTTACCGTGATAATATTATTTGCACTGCTTGCAATNAANGTCGCCGCCAGTATCACAAAAATAAGCAGTATGANNTTCATNGTCTTCTTTCGTTTCAGGTCTTTTTTCAGTATTTGCAAGTACATTTGCNCTGCTCCTTTCGCTTTTGTNACTTTATTATANCAAGGAAATTATTAAATAATCCTTAAATGCGAATNCCATACNTTTTATTCTGTCAGCACCTTGTTCANTATATCTGCTAANGGCACCATCGCATTCATCGCTTCCTGCACCGTATTGGTCTGNGCTCCGACCTCGATCAGNAGNGNNTTNGGNCGGTAATGCATATTGTAGCGGTAGCCCTTNAGGTAAATCCGTCTGGTGAAGCCCGGATANTATTCAGCGGCCGCCAACTGCATCTGCAGCGACATNGCAAGATTATCTTCNATATAAGGATTATACAGNTAACTGATATCCCCCANACGCGTTGTCCTGCTTAAACCGTTGAAAAACATGATCTGNGCCGTCTGCATTCCGTTAATGTCAGTNACNAGACGNGTGTTNTCTCCCACTCCNTCCCGGTGCAGGTCAATGACGACCTCTATGCTTGGATTTTCCGCCAGAATCTGTTCCAATGCCGGCCCAGCTTTTGAATATGCATGATCCCTGTCGCCGACATCGTATTCCCCTTTATGGTGTATCACGTTAAACCCATACTGTTCAGTCAGAAGCTGTGTCAGATAGTCGGCGACTCCCACCACGGAAGTTGCGGCATCTCCGGGGATCGAATCCGCGTATCCTTCCTGTGAATGCGTGTGGTAAATAAGGATCTGCGGTGTTGAAGCGTCATGCGTCAGACGCATATCCTTCCCCAGCAGAGTCTGTGCATTGAGCTGTTCTCCGTTTATCGTCGTAGTGTTATCTACCTGATAAAAATTCTGGATCAAAAAGTCAAAATCGTTCAACTTCTCGCGCGGATACGTGACTAATTTCTGGGAGCCTGTACCAGCTGCCATTGCCGCAGCGTTGATTTCGTCCTGTATCAGGATGCCCGTCTCTTCCGCCGCTGTCCCCTGATCCGGCATTCCCGCGGTATCCTGCGTATTTGCAGTCATCACCACTTCACCGGTTTCGGCGTCCACATAGTTCTCATCCGCAGCCTCGCGCGCCAAAATGACTTCATAGGACAGCTCGCTCTCGACCTGCGTCGGATAAATCCCTACAGACAGATCCGCCTCTCCCAGCGGGAAAAAATGAGCCATCACAATTTCGGCAAACGAACCGCCCATTTCCTCGCTTCCCCTGTAAACCATGCCCGGCAGATACCATTTCACTGTCTCTTCGTAACATACGGTCCGCAGTTCCCTCTTCAGCTTGCCAAAAATTTCCGTATTTCCCTCAAACAGAAATAGAACCGACGCCATGCCAAGCAGAAGAAACGCAGGGAGCACATTTCTTTTTTTCTTTTTTCCGTATTGATATCGAATCACATGCATACTTAACTTTATGCTTTCCCCATTTTGCTTATGCCATCACATGATGTTGGAGTCAAAAGCCTTGCAGAAAATATTGATCAGCAAACTGCACAACTCTTTTTGTGCAATTTGCTCTCAATCACGTTAATGCAAGGCTTTTGACCCCAACATCATCACATTTTCTTTTATGGCTTTTTCGCATATTTTCCGCTGATTCAGAGAAAATATATGTGAAAACAACGGACAGCACGCTTCGCGGACTGTCCTTATGTCAAAAGAACTGGAGGCGACTATGTATCAGATTCGTACCGACCTGGCGCTGGAAACCCAGGAAAAAATGCAGGAAGATCATGTGGATTTAAAGGGCGTCCGTTTTCTGGAAGAGAAAGTAGACAGGAACCTGACCATCAGTACAGTAGTCATTGAAACGGAAAACGGTGCACGGACCATGGGAAAACCGAAAGGGACCTATATCACCATTGAAGCGGGAAATATGGATGAAGAGGACGAGGACTATCACCGCGAGATTTCACTTCAGCTGGCAAAAGTCATCGAAAAACTGGCGCACACCAAAAAAGATGAAATCTCCGTTCTGGTTGTCGGTCTGGGAAATCGCGACGTAACGCCGGATGCGCTCGGTCCGAGGGTCGTAGACAATCTCTTTATCACCAGACATATCATCAATGAATACGGAAAATATGCTTTCGGTTCCGAAAAAGTAAACCGCATCAGCAGCATTGTGCCGGGCGTCATGGCTCAGACCGGAATGGAAAGCCTCGAAATCATCAAAGGCGTTATAAAAGAGACAAAACCCAATCTGATCATCGCAGTCGATGCGTTGGCTGCCAGAAGCACCAAACGCTTAAACCGGACCATACAGGTCACGGATACCGGAATCAACCCCGGCAGCGGAGTGGGGAATCACAGACACGGATTAAACGAAAAAAGCCTTGGCGTACCTGTCATTTCCATCGGAATCCCCACCGTGGTGGATGCTGCAACCATTGTAAATGACACCATGTACAACCTCGTCACAGCGCTGACGCAGAGCGAAGCATTCGAATCCATGGGGAATTCTCTTGAAAAGCTAAACGACGCCGAAAAATATGAGCTGATACGCGAACTGCTCTCCCCCAATTTAAACACCATGTTCGTGACGCCGAAAGATATCGACGAATCCGTGAAGCGCCTGAGCTATACGATATCAGAGGGACTGAATATCGCATTTATGAAAGGAGTTCAATAGGGCAATGGCTTGATAAAAGCTGATTCGGGTGTCAAAAGCCTTGTTTCAAAGTGATTGACGACAAATTGCACAAAAAGAGTTGTGCGCACTCCATTGCACCGGACATTCCAATGAGCCTCTTAGAGCAAAAATCGTGTTCAGCAAAGGCTTCCACGATTTTTGAGTCTCATTTCCATGGTGCAAAAGTCGTTTGCCCAA